>CAYTOT010000065.1:18239-22816 GCA_964439475.1 uncultured Alcaligenaceae bacterium | reverse complement strand
CGCACGAACACGTCGCCCACGCGCACCGGGATCTCGAAATGCGTGATCTGGCAGCGCCCGAGGCTCCCGTTCGGACTGCGGTAGCGGTAATACACCGGGAAGCCCTTGGCGATGATCTGCGCGGTGTCGCGGATGCCGCCGTCGATCAGCGCGCCCTTCACGCCCTTGCCAACGACCTTGGCGGTCATCACGCCGCCCCACATGGTGCCGTGCGTATCGCCGGAGGTGTCCCACACCAGGAACGCGTCCTCACCGAGAACGTCGAGCATCTCGCCGCGGATCGTCATCTCGCCGGTGATGCGCGTGTTGGGGGAGCTCTTCACCGTGAAGGCGATGCCCGCCACGATGCGATCGGTGAACAGCGGCACGAGGCTGCCCGGGAAGGCGCAGTCGAGGAGACCGTGCTCGCGCAGCACGTCGCTGACGGTGGCGGTGGGGATCTTCTCGTACTGCGCGAGCAGCGTCTTTACCGGCACGGCGAAAGGTGCGGGCGGCGGCGGCTCGTGGCGCGCCACGAGCTTGTCGATGTGGATCATCGCGGGAACGTCGGCGGCGCGCGATTCGGCCATGGCAGTCGGATCCTCGTGTGTGTCGGTTCGGCGCAGCCGGGGTCGCGATGTTCGCGTGCCGCGCGGTTCTTGCATGTGTCTCACATATGAGACATACTGTCTCATATGGGACACGATAACATGAACGCGGACCTCGGTGCGCCGGCGCTGCGTCGTGGCCTCGCCCTGCTGCGCGCCATCGCCGCCCGCGACGGTGGCGCGACGATGGCCGAGCTCGCCGGGACCGTGACGATGCCGCGCGCCACCGCCTATCGCCTGCTGCGCGCGCTGGTGGACGAGGGGTTCGCGGCCGCAGCACCCGACGGGGCCGGCCGTTACGTGCTCGGTCCGGCCGTGGACGCCTTGCGCCGCGACGGAAAGGCGCCGCCGCGGCTCGAGGACGTCGCGGCCCCCATCATGGACGCGCTCGCGGCGGAACTCGGTGAGACCGTGAAGCTCGTCGTGCGTGACGGCCTCGAGGTCGTGACCCTGGCGGTGTCGATCCCGTCGCGCGACTCGTGCATCGCCTCCCGCGTGGGCACGCGGCTGCCGCTGCACGTGGGCGCGTCGCAGCGCTTGCTGCTCGCGCACGCCCCGATCGCCGTGCGCGAGGCGGTGCTCGCCGGCACGCTCGCGCGCTTCACCCCGCTCACCATCGTCTCGCCCACCCGCCTCAAGCGCGAGATGGCGGCCATCGCGACCGGCCGCACCTTCGAGAGCCACGGCGAGGGCGTCGACGGCGTAGGCGCCGCGGCTGCGCTCGTGGGTGCCGGCACGGAGCCGTGCGCCGCGCTGGTATCGGTGTACGTCTACGCCAACCGCAGCGCGACGCGGCGAGCGGCGATCCTGCGCCGGACCGCGGGGGCGGCCGATGCGATCACCGCGGCCCTTGGCGATGCGGACGGCCATGCGGCGCGAGGGGAAACGTCCACCGGGACGTGACCCCGGAATCGGCCCACTCCCTGCACTGGCGCGGACGAACGTGATCGCGCGCGGCATCAACCCCGAAACCGCGGGCGCGCCGTTTCCTGCCACTGGCCACCGGAACGCCACCAAGGGAGACGGACGATGAGGAGACGACTGCCGACAGTTGCCTGCGCCATCGCGATCGGGCTGCTGCTCCTGCTCGATACGCCACGAGGATCCGCGGCCCCCACCCCCGAGCCCGACGTCGCATCGCTGGTCGCCGAGGCCTGCGAACTCCTCCGCGCCCACGCCGAGGTCCGTGCGCACTTTCCCGGCGCGGTGGACCTGTGCGCGCCGGATGCGCCGGCTGCACGCGCTTGCCAGACGCGCGCCGCGCCCGCCTGCACGCGCGACGCGCTGTGCGAGGTGCACACCACCTTCGTGTGCGATCGCTCCCCCTGCCCACCCGGCAAGCCCATCCGATCGACGTGCGTCGCCGGGAGGATCGAGCGACTCGCACCGGGCATCGTGCGCTATCCGCTGTGCATCCGCTCGGGAGGTTCGTGGGAACCGTCCCTGCCCGCGTCACCACATGCTCCCTGGCGTGGGACGTGCTCGTGCATGGGGCCGTCGGCGAACGCGATCGTCTTCACCCGGGATGGCTACTCGGCCAAGGGCCTGCCGCGCCCTTTGCGCTATTTCGTGCAGGGCCGGGGCTGCGTGGCCGAGGACACGCTCTGCCGCGAGCAGCAGGGCGTGTGGGTCGCCAGGGTTCCGAGGCAACCATGGGAGCCGCCACGGTGCGAGATCGACGGCCGGGAGGTGCTTTGGCGCTACCGGTTGCGCGTGGGCTTCGCCGAGTGAAGGCGACCCGGCGATCGCCTACTTGCGCAACTCGTAGGGGAAGATCACCTTCCAGTCCTTCTTCATGTCGATGAGCGTCCAGCCGAGCTTGGGCGCGAGATCGAGCCCCTCGGCGAGCCGCCCCACGTGCGTGTTGCGATCGTAGGCGTACTCCCGCACGCCGTCGGTGTGCCACACGAACGCCCCGAAGCGCCTGTACTTCGGGCTGTCGGGGCTGTGGGTAGCGGTCTGCAGCATCGCGATGTCGCCGTCGGAGTTGCCGAACGACGCGATCGGCGTCCTGCCGATGAAATGATCGATGCCGACCGCCTTGCCGGGACCGTCGTCGAGCAGCATGAGCGCCGGCTTCGCGCGCGTCAGCGCCACGTTGCCGGTGAACGTGTAGTCCCCCTGGAACGAGGTGCCGATCACCTGCTCGGGCGGAAAGCCGTACACGCGGTCCGTGAAGCTGCGCATCATGTTGATCGTGCCGCCGGAGACGATGAAGGTCTTGTAGCCGTTGGCCCGGAAATACGCGAGGAGCTCCAGCATCGGCTGGTACACGAGATCGGTGTACGGCCGATGGAAGCGGGGATGCCGCGCGCTGGCGAGCCAGGCGGCGGCGGACTTCTGGAACTCGGCCGACGTGTAACCGGCATGGGTGACGGCGATCAGCTTGAAGAAGTCGGCCTCCGCGAACTTGGCCATCGCCGCCTTGTCGTTGTCGATCACGGCCTTGAACGGCATCTCGTTTCGCCACGGCGGGTTCGCCTTGGCGAGTTCGCGCACGCGGTCGAGCGTGTAGACCACCTCCACGTACATCGGGTGCTCGGACCATAGCGTGCCGTCGTTGTCGAAAGTAGCGATGCGATCGGCGACCGGTACGAAATCGGGGCTGCCCGGGGTCGTGGTGTCGCGCACGAACTTCACGATGGCCGTCTTGGTCGCGCCCTCGTTCCAGGACGGCAATGGATCGCCCCCCGGGTGCGTGGTGGCGCACCCGGCGAGGAACAGCGCGGCAAGGAGCCAGGCGAGCCAGAGCGACGTGATATCGCGGCGGAGGATCAATAGCGCTTGCAATCGAGTGGGCATCGCTCTCTCCGGACTGTCGCGGACGCTGCCGCGTCGCCTGCCATTGTAGGTCGATGCCGGCCGGGCACTGTCGTCGTGCGCGGCGTGTCCCCACGGCGGCGTGTCCCCACGGCGGCGTGTCCCCGCGGCGGCGTGTCCCCGCGGCGGCGTGTCCCCGCGGCGGCGTGTCCCCGCGGCGGCGTGTTCTCCGCGCCGGCGCGCTTCCCGTGACGGCCTGCTGCGGTCCGCGGCATTGCATCGTCACCGTCTGCACGCCAGAATCGCGGCATGAGGTGCGCGCGCTGCAATACATCGCTAGACGACGGCGCCCTGATTTGCTCGCACTGCGGCGCCGTCGTCGGTTTGAGCTATGGGGCAACGCGTGGCGCGCCCCGGACCGGGTTTTCCGCGCCAACGATCGTCACGCCGGCATTGGCGCCACCCCGTGCAGGCCCGACGAAGCGGCTGCCCGAGCGCGTGAAGGGCATCCTGCTCTCGCCGCGAGAGGAATGGCGCACGGTCGCCGGGGAGCCGGCGACGGCCATGGACGTCTGGTCGGGCTACGTGATCCCGCTGGCGCTCGTCGGCCCGGTGGCGCTTGCCATCGCGCAGGTGGCGTTCGGCGCGGCGCTCCCTGTCGGGGGGCTCGTCAAGGTGGCACTCGTGACCGGCCTCGCGGTCGCCCTCCTCACGTTCGCCTTTTCGCTGGTGCAGGTGGCTGTCCTCGCCTGGGGCGTGAATGCGATGGCCCCGAAGTTCCGGGCGGTGCCGGATCGCCTCGCGGCGCTGAAGGTCGTGGCGTACAGCATGACCCCCGTGTGGCTCGTGGGCATCGTCTACCTCCTGCCCGTCCTGGGCGTGCTGTGGGTATTCGCGGCGGTCTACGCCGTGTTCCTCGCTTTCCTCGGATTGCAGGTGCTCATGCGCTGCACCGCGCCCCAGGCGCTGGCCTACGCCCTGGCCACGCTCGGCTTCGCGTTCGTGCTATGGCTCTGCACGGGCGCGCTCGTCACCGCGCTGTTGGGCGTCGGGCCGATGATGCTCGAGTAAGGCGCGCGGCGAGCGATAGCGAGCAGGCCGCAGGCCCGTCGCGCGCCGACCGAGGGGCGGCCGACACGTGAGCGTTTGCATATCCGGGCAGTCCAAGGAGGCCGCGAGTAAGGCGCGCGGCGAGCGATAGCGAGCAGGCCGCAGGCCCGTCGCGCGCCG
>CAYTOT010000065.1:0-18139 GCA_964439475.1 uncultured Alcaligenaceae bacterium | reverse complement strand
CGAGTAAGGCGCGCGGCGAGCGATAGCGAGCAGGCCGCAGGCCCGTCGCGCGCCGACCGTTACCTTTGTCTACCTTGTGCGGTTGCGGAGCGTCGCCTAGACTCCCGGCGCCGGCGTTCTCGTACCCGGTCCGCCGCCCATGCTTTCGCGCCTGTCCCGCCTCGTCGTCCTCTTCCTTGCGCTGCTCGCTTTGGCCGCACCACCGGCGCGTGCGCAGGCACCCGAGCCCTTCACCCAGCCCGAGCTCGACCAGATGCTCGCGCCGATCGCGCTCTTTCCCGACGCGCTCCTCGCGCAGACGCTCATGGCGGCAACGTATCCCTCCGACGTCGCGCTCGCCGTCGACTGGGCGTTCGCGCACCGGCACCTCGAGGGCGATGCGGCCGTGAAGGCCGTGCAGGACCAGCCGTGGGATCCCAGCGTGCAGTCCCTGGTGGCATTTCCCCAGGTGCTCGCCATGTTCGGCGAGGATCCGAACTGGGTACAGGACCTGGGCGACGCCTTCCTCGACCAGCCCGACGACGTGATGGATTCGGTGCAGTTCCTGCGCGCCAAGGCGAAGGATGCCGGCAACCTCACGACCAATGCGCAGCAGATCGTGACGGTGGAGGCAGCGCCACCGCCACCCACCACCGTGGTGGTGAACGCGCCCCCGCCGCCACCGCAGATCATCACCATCGCGCCCGCCAATCCGCAGGTGGTCTTCGTGCCGATCTACAACCCGGTGTGGGCCTTCGGCCCGTGGTGGCACCCGGCGTTCCCGCCGTTCTTCTTTCCTCCGCCGCCGCGCTGGGGCTGGGGCTGGTCGAGCGCGGCGCACACCGGATTCTGGTGGGGTGTGGGCGTGGGCGTGTCGTACTCCCTCTGGGGTGGCGTGAACTGGCGCACGCGCAACGTCAACATCAACGTCAATCACTGGAACAACATCAACGTGAATCGCCGGATCGACTCGCGCGATCGCAACGTCGACTGGCGCCACGACGCGCGTAACCGGCGCGGCGTGCCGTATCGCGATGCATCCGTGCGTGACCGCAACCGTCCGTCGATCGGCGATCCGCGATCGCGCGAAGCCTATCGCGGACGCGACGGCGATCGCGATCGCGCGCGCGCCGAACTCGAGAGCCGCGTCGGTGCGGGCAATCTCGATCGCGACGCGTTGCGCAACGTCGATCGCAATATCCAGCCGCAACGGCCCGGGACCGGGAACGTCGCCGGTGGCGCGCGCGACCGGGCGGGCAATGTCGATCGCTCGCAGGTGCAGGATCGCGTCGGCAGCGTCGATCGCTCGCAGATACAGGATCGGGCAGGGAACGTCGATCGCTCGCAGATCCAGAACCGCGCCGGACAGGTCGACCGCTCGCAGGTGCAGGATCGCGCCCAGAACGTCGACCGCTCGCAGGTCCAGAACCGGGCGCCAAACGTCGACCGCTCGCAAGTCCAGAACCGCGCGCAGAACATCGACCGTTCGCAAGTCCAGAACCGCGCGCAGAACATCGACCGTTCGCAGGCGCAGAACCGCGCCCAGAACGTGGATCGCTCGCAAATGCAGAATCGCGCCCAGAGCGTGAACCGCCCGGCTCCGCCGCCAGCCAATCGCGCCCAGGTGCAGAATCGGGCGGCGCAGGTGAATCGCGACAATGCGCTGCGGGGCGCCGGCAATCAGCAGCAGGCGCGCCAGCAGATCGACCGCGGCAACGCCAGCCGGCAGTCGATGCAGCAGCACGCTGCCTCCAGCAACATCAACCGCGGCAATGCGCGCGACGCGGCCGCCGCGAGGCGTCGATGAAGGTCGGCTCGCTCGTGACGCGCTCGCGGCGGGTCATCGCCGCGCTGGCGGCAGCCCTCCTCCCGCTGGCGCAGCCGGTGTGGGCACAGGAAGCGTTCGCTTCACCCGAGGCCGCCTTCGACGCCCTCGTGGACGGCCTCGCGCGCCACGACGACGCCGAAGTCCGGCGGGCGCTCGGCGCCAACTATGCCAAGGTGCTACCGCTCGGTGACAACCTCGAGCACGATCGCGTCGACTTCCTCGCGGCATGGGCCAAGGGGCATCGCGTGGAGCGTCGCGGTGACAGCGCGCATCTCGTGCTCGCTGACGGCTGGTCGCTCCCGCTCCCGGTGACCTCACGCAGCGGCGCGTGGCGCTTCGACCTCGCCGCCGGCGCCGAGGAGATGCAGGTGCGGCGCATCGGGCGCAACGAGCTCGCGACGATCAATGCCATGCTTGCCTACGTCGATGCCCAGCGCGATTACGCCGCGGCGGACCGCAACGGCGACGGCTATCTCGAATACGCGCGCCGCATCGTGAGCCGCCCCGGCCATTTCGACGGTCTCTACTGGCCCACCTGGGACGGTGAGCCACCGAGCCCGGCGGGACCGCTGCTCGACACCGTCGACCTGAGGGACGGCTATCACGGATATCGCTTCCGCATCCTGCAAGCGCAAGGGCCCGCGGCCGATGGCGGCAGGCGCAGCTACGTGCGCAACGGCCGGATGACCGATGGCTTCGGGCTCGTCGCATGGCCCGTGCGCTACGGCCAGACCGGCGTGATGACGTTCATCGTCAATCACGATGGCGTGGTGTATCAGAAGGATCTCGGAGCGAACACCGCAGAGGCGGCAGCGGCGATCAGACGCTTCGATCCGGGGACGGGGTGGCTGGCGCTGCCGGCGCCCTGACTGCGCTGCCGGCGCCCTGACCGGGCGCACTGACGCGGCAAGGCCTGTTCAGCGCGGCTTGACCTCGACGCCGATGGCGCGACCGCCCTTGCGAAGGTCGCGGTCCAGTGTTCCGAGCGGCAAGCGCTGGCCCTACCGCCTCGTCCCGCAGCACAGCCTCGAACAGAAGATCGGTTGCCTTGCGGCGCTCGTCGGCGAACCCCCACGCGAGCGTCAGCGAGCTGTCGATGACGAGGCTCAACGGCGCCCTTCGCTGACGAGATCCTTGACTCGCAGGCCACCCAGTCTCGCTCCGGCGCGTCGCGAAGCGATCCTCCTCGCGGCTTCCATGACGGCATCGCGGCCGGGAACGGCGCCACCGGGGACGATGCGTGCCACGACCTTGCCGCGTCTCGTGATGACCACCTCCTCGCCTCGCTCGACCCAATCGAGGAGCGTTCCGAAGCGATTCCTGGCTTCGAATGCGCCGATCTCCTTCATGGTTGCCCCCACCAGCTAGCTTGCTGACTGGCGTATTGTGCATCCGACGCTCGGAGCGCGGTGCTCGCGATGCAGCGCTCACGGGGGTCGTGTCCGCCTCAAAAGCCGTAGAGCCGCGCCGGATTGCTGACCAGGATCCGGTGCCGCACCGTTGAATCCGGAATCCATCCCGAAAGACTCTGTAGCAGATCGAGATCGTCCGGAAGGTTCGCCTGCTCGGAAGGATGCGGCCAGTCCGAGCCCCACACGAGCCGCTCCGGAGCCGCTCGGACCAATGTACGGACCAATGGCCCGCAATCACCGTACGCGGGGCGTCCCTCGCGCGACTCCAGGTAAGGGGCGGAGAGCTTGACCCAAGTGCGGCCTGTCGAGAGCATGCGCGAGAGCACGTCGAGCCCCTTCTCTTGCGCCGCGACCTGCGGCGGGACGCGTGCGAGGTGATCGAGTACCACGGGCGTCGCCAGCCGCGTGAGTATCGGCTCCAGCTCGACGAGGTGATCGAGCAATGCGTGGACCTGCACGTGCCAGTCCAGGTCTGCGATGCGCGCCGCGATCGGGACGAGCATCTGCGACGTGTTGGCTCCGGCCTGGACCAGATTGAAGCGCACCCCGCGGACCCCTCCCTTGTCGAGGGCGAGCAGATCAGATGCCTTGATCGACGCATCGACAACCGCCACCGCCCGGGCTGAGGGCCCGAGCTGTTCGACCGCATCCAACGTGCAGCGATTGTCGGTTCCGTACGCGGAGGGCGTCACCACCACGGTGCGCTCCAGTCCCAGCCGCGCGCGAACCGCCAGGTAGTCGGGAACGAGTGCGTCACGCGGCCGATAGATGGCGTTCGCAATATGCGGAAAGCGCGCATCGTAGACGTGCATGTGGCAATCGCACGCCCCGACGAAGGTGCGACGCAACGACATCGATTCGGTCATCGCAGCGGGCAGTTTGCGCGAAGCGTCATCAGCCAGTGCAGCGCCGCCTGGAAGCTTGGCGCCTGCTCTTCAGGCGGCCACGAATCCAGTGCGGCGACCGTCCGCGCAAACGCCGACTCCACTGCGGGAAGGACATCCGAAGGTACGCCGGATGCATCGAACTGCCGGCGCACTTCGGTCACCTCCCTGCGCCGACGACGCGCATGCACGACGTGCGTCTGGATGAGCGTTTCGAGGTAGCGCGGCAATGAACCCTCGTCGATGTCGGAAATGACCTCGTAGAACGCTTCGCGAACGCCTCGTCGTTCGGCCTCCGTGAGGACTTCCACGACGATTGCCTCCAACCCTTTGGTGAATGCGCTGCGCAGGAGCTTCAGCGAGACGGCGTCGCCCGGTGCGGCATCGGGCAGGACGGTAACGCGCGCGCCGAGGCTCGTCATAAGTTCCCGCCACTCGGGAGTCACATCACCTGCCGCGAGAAGCGGCGTACTCGCGCCGGTCAGGGCAATCGCACCCATGATCGCCGTGTCCACGAAGGCGATTCCTCGCTCGGACGCCATCCTGCCCGCCTCACGCATGGCTTGCGGATCGGCGGTGGTGAAATCGGCGTAGAGCCCTTTGCCAGCGCGCATCCGCGACAAGCAGCCGTTCGCGACCGCCAGGGCCGCCGTCCCCACGACGCAGGCGAGAACGAAATCGCAATCAGCCAGCCAGGGACCCGGATCGGGATGGATGGGCAGCCCGAGACGTCCGGCCAGATCGCGCGCCGCGGCGGACGGCGCTGGATCGCATACCGCGAGCTGAATGCCCCTTCGCTGCGCCAGCGCGTCGGCATAGCAGCGTCCCACCTCTCCCAAGCCGATGACCGCGATGTGCATTCTCCGCCCGTCCGTACAATATGAATGCAATTCTGGAACAAATATACTCGACTCGCCTGTTGATCTGGTGATATGGTATCCCTACTAAATACAATTTCCAGACAACGTTGGTCAACGGGTCGCTGGAGATCCGGGACCGCCACCCGGAGGAGATGTGATGTACAAACGCGCTCTCGGTACTCTGGTTTGCCTCACCGGCCTCTCGGTCGCCGGCTGGTCTGCGTCCACGGTTGCTCAGGACTTCCCTAGTCCGATCAAGCTGATCGTGCCCTTTCCACCGGGCGGCTCCACCGATGCCCTGGCCCGCGTGATGGCGCCGCAGCTCAGCAAGACGCTCGGCCAGACCATCGTCGTGGAGAACCGTCCGGGCGCGAGCGGCCAGATCGCGGCGCAGGCCCTGAAGAACGCGCCGGCCGACGGCTCCACCTTCATGCTGGCGCCGGATCACGTCGGTGTGATGGTGCCTCTCATCATGCCGACAGCGGGCTATGAAACGCTCAAGGACTTCCTGCCAGTGGGTCAGGCTGCGAGCTACCCGATCGCGATGTCGGTGTCGACGTCGACCGGCGCCAAGACGCTCAAGGAGTACGTGGAGTACGTCAAGCGCAATCCCGCGAAAGCCAACTTCGGCGTGCCTGTCGTCGGGGGAGCGTTCGAGTTGGTCGGGTACAAGTTCGGCGAAGCCGCGGGCGTAAGGATGACCGCGGTCCCCTACAACGGTAGCGCGCCGATGATGACCGGCATGATGGGCGACTCGATCTCGTCGGGCGTCATGGGCCTGCCCGACGGCATGGAGCAGCACCGGGGAGGCAAGATCAGGACCATTGCGGTGACCGGCGACAAGCGCTCGCCGATCGTTCCCGATGTTCCGACGTTCGATGAGCTGGGGTTCAAGGGGCTGAACGTCATGTCCTGGCACGCGTTCTTCGCGCCCAAGGGACTTCCGCGTCCGATGGCCGAGAAGTTCAACCGGGCGATCTCGGTTGCGCTGCAGGATCCGGAGGTCAAGAAGCGCCTCGCGGACATGGCCCTGGAAGCGGCCCCCACGTCGCTGGATGGGGCCTCCAAGATCATTGCGGACGGTGTGGCGTTCTGGACGCCGCTGATGAAGGCCGCGGGCAACCCACCCGCGAAGCAGTAAGACCCACGATGACCCTCGCCGCCGAAGACCTGCCGGCATCGCTGCTGGAAACGCTGCGCGACATCGGCCCGGCAACACTGCACGAGGCGCAGGGCCAATCCGGCGCGGTGGACTCCGCGATCCGTCCGCTCGATCCGTCGACGCGGATCGCGGGGCCCGCGCTCACCGTGGATTGCCGTCCTTCGGACAACCTGGTGCTGCATCATGCCCTGACCAAGGCGCGGCCCGGCGACGTGCTGGTCGTCGATGCCAAGGGGTTCATCGATGCAGGCCCGTGGGGCGACGTCATGAGCCTGGCGGCGCAGACGGTCGGCGTTGCCGCTCTGGTGATCGACGGCTCCGTGCGCGATGCGAGCTCCATCGTCGCCATGGGCTTCCCCGTGTTTTCGCGCGGCATCTCGATCATCGGAACGAACAAGAACCAGCCCGGCCGGGTGGGCATACCGATCGTGTTCGGCGGGGTGCAGGTAAACCACGGCGATATCATCGTCGGCGACCGCGATGGACTGGTGGTCGTGCCCCGGGCGCGGGCCGTGGAGGTGGCGAGGTTGGGTCGCGAGCGCGAGGCCAAGGAAGAGGCCTTGCGCGAGCAGATCCGTGCCGGCCGATCCACCGTCGACCTGCTCGGCTTGGCCGAAACGATGAAGCGTCTCGGCATGAACTGAGAACTGCGGAGTGCCCCCGGGGAACACGGGATCCGATGAGACGAGGTTCGGCATACGCCTACGAGATTCTGAAGAAGCGAATCGTGGCCGGCGTCTATCCGGCCGGGGCGCAAATGAAGGAAGAGCAGCTGGCGGACGACTTGGGCGTCAGCCGCACGCCGGTCCGGGTAGCGCTGAAACGCCTGGTCGAGGAAAGACTCCTCAATGCGCAGGAGAACCGCGGCGTGTTCGTCGCCGGGTGGACCGATTGGGACATCATGGAGATGTACAACCTCCGCGTCCTCCTCGAACCCTACGCCACCAGCCTGGCCGCGACGCGGGGCGAGCCCGGTCTCGCCGGCGAGTTGCGCGATATCAACGAACGCATGCTCACGCATTCCCGCTTGCGCGCCGACCTGCGCGTTCCCCGGCTGCAGCAAGCCAATCGCGACTTCCACATGCGCATCCTCCACGCCGCGAACTCACATCGACTTCAGCGCATGGTGGAGACGATGATCGACATGCCGATCATCACCCGATCTTTCGAACTCTATCTGGAGGAAGACATCCTGCGCAGCGTTCAGCAGCATCGCGACATCATCTACGCGATCGGCGAACGCAATGCGGAGCTGGCGCATGACGCGATGTCGCTGCACCTGCGCGTTTCGTTCGCGCAGTTCATGAATCGGCGCAGCCGGTTCAAGAACGCGGAGACCGCGCGGTAGGGTAGCCCCCGATAGCGCCACGCGACACGGCAATCACCTACCGCCGCCGGAACCGGTACACCGCGATCTCCCCCAGCAAATTCTGCAACGTCCCCACCTGTCGCCCCCTCGCGAGCACGACGCGGTTCTGCACCACGCAGCCCCGCTCGCGCAGGAACGCGTCGAAGTCGGCGACCGTGCACAGGTGGATGTTCGGCGTGTCGTACCACTGGTACGGCAGCTCCTCCGACACTGGCATGCGTCCGCGCAGGATCTGCCAGCGATGCGACCAGTGGCCGAAGTTGGGAAAGGTGACGATCGCCTCGCGCCCCACGCGCAGCATCTCGTCGACGATCTCCTCGGTGTGCCGCATCGCCTGCAGCGTCTGCGACAGGATCACGCAGTCGAACGAGGCGTCGTCGAAGCCGGCGAGTCCCGTCTCGAGATCGCTCTGCAGCACGTTCACGCCATTGCGCACGCTCGCCAGGACGCCGGCATCGGCGATCTCCACCCCGTAGCCGCGCGCGCCCTTCTCGCGGGCGAGATGCGCGAGAAGGCTGCCATCGCCGCATCCCAGGTCGAGGACATTGGCACCCTGCGCCAGCCAGCTGGCAATGAGCGCGAAGTCGGCGCGGCCCACCTGCCGCTCTCGCTCCTCGATCTTGCGCTTGAGCCCCGCGCCCAAGCGGAACGTCGAGTAGTTGGCGTCCGACGCGATGTTGTCGAAGTACGTCCGCACGAGTGAGTGGTACTGCGGGTCGTCGAGGAGGAAGGCGTCGTGCCCGTGCGGAGCGTCGATCTCGGCGTAGCAGACGTCGCGCCTGCGATCGACTAGCGCCTTCACGATTTCGCGCGAGCGCGACGGCGGAAAGCGCCAGTCCGTGGTGAACGACGCCACGAAGAACCTGCACTGGGCCGGCGCGAGCGCCTCGGCGAGATCCCCACCCGTATCCCTGGCCGGATCGAAGTAGTCGAGGGCCTTGGTGATCCGCAGGTAGGTGTTGGCGTCGAAATACTCCGCGAACTTCTCGCCCTGGTAGCGCAGGTACGACTCGATCTGGAACTCGGGCGCGAACGAGTAGTTGAGGCCGTCGCGCAGCGTGCGTCCGAACTTGTCCTCCATCTGCGTATCGGACAGGTAGGTGATGTGTCCCACCATGCGCGCGATGCGCAGGCCGCGTCGCGGCAGCGTGGCGTGGCGCGCGAAGTGGCCGTCGTGGAAATCGGGGTCGGTCATGATCGCCTGCCGCGCGACCTCGTTGAAGGCGATGTTCTGCGCCGACAGGTTGGGGGCGGCCGCGATCACGAGCGCATGGCGTACGCGCTGCGGATAGCGAACCGCCCAGCACAGCGCCTGCATGCCGCCCAGGCTCCCGCCCATGACTGCCGCGAACTGCGCGATGCCCAGACGATCGGCGAGGCGCGCCTGCGAATCGACCCAGTCTTCCACCGTGACCAGCGGGAAGTCGCTGCCCCACGCCTGCCCGGTGTCGGGGTTGCGTGTGAGCGGGCCCGTGGATCCGAAGCAGCTCCCCAGGTTGTTCACGCCGACGACGAAGAAGCGATTCGTGTCGAGCGGCTTGCCGGGTCCGATCAGGTTGTCCCACCAGCCGACGTTGTGCTCGTCGTCGGCGTAGTAGCCGGCGACATGATGCGACGCGTTGAGCGCGTGGCACACCAGGACGGCGTTGGACGCATCGGCGTTGAGCTCGCCGTAGGTCTCGTAGGCGAGCTCGTAGCGCGACAGCCATTGACCACAGGCGAGCTGGAGGGGCTCGGTGAAGGCGGCGAGCCTCGATTCGACCGCGCCGACGGACTGGCGGCGCGCGACGGTCGAGTCTGCGGGCAAACCGCCGGTGGTGGATGAAAAGGACGGCATCGTGCGTTCAGAAGGCCCGGTCGCTGTTCCACGGCTCCATGGGAGTTCCAACCAGCTTCGGCTGGGCGGGGCTCGCTTGTCGGGGAAGACGGGCGCCGCTTTAGCCGGATTTATTCGAAATCGTTATCGATCAACGACTTCCGCGCCCGCAAGCTGGTTCAAATCGGCGCAAGGATCTGATTTTATCGCGATTTCCGGCAACGAGCCTCCACAGCGCCCGGGATGCCGCCATGCCAATGGCATGAAACTGATATTCGTGGCCAACTTGATGCCATACAGGAAACAGTGCCGCTCGTCGGCTCGTTCTATGACAATTCGATATGACATCGGCATGATCTGCAATCTCGCGCATCCCGCGCGCCCGCTTCGTTCCAGCGCCGAACGCAGCCGTCCTCCGGAGATCGCCGCATGGCCGTCCCTCGTCTCGCGCCTTTCCTCATCGCACTGGCCGGCAGCCTCGCCTGCACGATGGCCTTCGCGCAGCACGTTCCCAGTTGTAGCAACGGCAAGACCCTCTACACCAAGACGGTGCCGAGCACGGATCCGTTCTCTTGCAGCAACAGCCTCTGTCACGGTGCCAATGTAGACAAGAAGAGCATCCAGGCGGCGGCCGGCAATCCAAGCCTGATCGATCAGGCGCTGGATGGTGTGGAGGGCAACGCGGAGATGGTCGCGCTCGACCTTCGCAATCAGCTCGGCCTCACGTACGAGGACCTGCAGGACATCGCGGAGTACATCTTTCAATACGGGGCGAACAAGAAGTGCCCGACCGTCACCCCCGCCAACGTCACGGCGGCACCGACTTCGCTCGCCTTCGGCAGCGTCGAGGTCGGCAGCACCTCCACAAGCCAGACCGTGACCCTCTCGAACTCCGGCGGCACCGCCTCGGGCAACATCAGCTATCCTGCCGCGCCTGCCGGGTACACGAAGTCCGGCACCTGCGCCAACGGCCCATTGGGTGCGAGCGGTACGCCGACGTCGAGCTGCACCCTCACTTTCGCCTTCAGCCCCACGGTGCCGGGCACCGCGAACGCGACCTACACCCTCGGTGGTCCTGTCGCCATCTCGATATCGCTTTCCGGGGCCGGCACCGCTGTCACCACGTCCCCCAACGTCGGCGCCTCCCCCGCCAACCTCGCCTTCGGCGGCGTCACCGTGGGCACCACCAGCGCAGCGAAGACCGTCACCGTCACCAACACCGGGACCGCGGCCGCGACCGACATGTCCTACCCCGCCGCGCCGGCAAGCTACGCGAAGGGCGGCACCTGCGGCGGCGCGAATCTCGCCGCAGGCGCGAGTTGCACGCTGACATTCGCCTACAGCCCCACGTCCACGGGCAGCGACAGCACGACCTACACGTTCAGCGGCGGCGGCAAGGCGGTCTCCATCACGATCACGGGCAGCGGCATCGCGCCCGCGGCGGCGACGCTCGACGCGACGCCCTCCATGCTGTCCTTCGGCAGCATCACCGTGGGCAGCACGTCGGCGGCGCAGGCGGTCACCCTGCGCAATACCGGCGGTGCGGCGGCGAGCGCGATCAGCCTTGCCAACTCCAATGCGGTCGAGTTCGTGGTCAGCGGCAACACCTGCGGCAGTACGCTCAATCCCGGCGCGACCTGCACGCTGTCGGTGGCATACCGGCCGGGCGGTGCGGGGCAAGGCAGCGGCGCACTGACCTTCTCGCATGCCGGCGGATCCGCCGCGACGGTGTCGATGACAGGAACCGGGACGCAGGCAACAAGCCCAAGCCTCGCGGCTTCGCCGCCGCTTGCCGCGTTCGGCAACGTCACCGTTGGCCAGACGAGTGCAGCGACCGCCTTCACCATCACCAACACGGGCGGTGCCGCGGCAACGTCCGTCGCGCTGGCCAACAGCAACGGCGGTGAGTTCGTGGTGAGCGGCAATACCTGCGGCGCCACGCTCGCCGCGGGCGCAAGCTGCTCGCTCTCGGTCGCGTATGCCCCCGGCGCGGCCGGCAGCGACAGCACGACGCTCACCTTCACCTATGCGGGTGGCGGCGCGCTGGCGATCTCGCTCACCGGCACCGGCGTCGCGTCGACTCCGCCGCCCGGCACTGGCCAGCTCTCGCTACCTGCGGTGATCTCGATGCCCGACACGACGGTCGGCACCGCGAGCGCATCGCAGGTGGTCACGCTGGGCAACGTGGGCACTGTCGCGGTGTCGGTATCGTCGATCACGAGCGCCAATGCGGCGGAGTTCGTGGTGAGCGGGTCCACTTGCTCGACTGTGAGCGCGGGATCGTCGTGCACCTTCGGCGTCACCTTCGCCCCGGCCGCCGCGGGGGCGCGCAGCGGCACGATCACCGTGACCAGCACGGGCGCGGGCAGCCCACAGGCGATCATGGTGAGCGGCAACGGCCTCCCGGGACCGGGCGGACCTCTCCCGCCGGCCGATCCCAACGTGGTGACGGCGGTCGAGTACTACCACGCGGCATTCGACCACTACTTCATCACGTCGATCGCGGACGAGATCGGCAAGCTCGACAGCGGCGTGTTCGTGGGCTGGCAGCGGACCGGCAAGCAGTTCAACGTGTACCGCGCCGCGACAGGGAACCTCAACGCCGTCTGCCGCTTCTTCAGCACCGCGTTCGACCCCAAGAGCTCGCACTTCTACACACCCGATGCAGGTGAGTGCACCACGGTCAAGGCGAACAAGGACTGGCAGTTCGAGGCGGAGGTCTTCTACACCCGCTCGCCGGCCCCCGATGGCACCTGCCCGGCCGGGACGAACCCGGTCTATCGCCTCTACAACGACGGACAGGGGGCGGCGCCGAACCACCGCTACACCACCGACTTCGGCACGCGCGCGCAGATGCTCCTCAAGGGCTGGATGGCGGAAGGCTACGGTGTGGGGGTGATCATGTGCGCGCCGCAGTAAGCGGAGGTGCGGATCGGCGGCCGCCGCCGCGGCGGCACCGTCCCCGGCGATGCGCTCGCAGCCCATCGCCGCATCGCGGCGTTCGTCCGTGATGCCCCGGCCGAATGCGGAATAGGGAGAGGAAGGCCCCTGTTCGTCTCGTTGTTCCGATTCCCGGCAACCTCCATGCGACGACCTCTGCAAGGCGCGCTCCGATTCCTCGTCGCGGCGTTCGCGGTCATCGCGTTTCCCGTGACGCCGCAGGCCGCCGATACGGCGCACGGCGAGCAGCTCTACGACCAGATCTGCGCGCAGTGCCACAACCCGGGGGGTAGCCCCGGTCCCACACCCATCCGCAAGGGCGCGAACAATCCGCTCGTGATCCGCCAGGCGCTGCAGTCCATCGACAGAATGGCGCCGTTCGACGCACTGCTCTCTGCCGCCGACGTCGACGACGTGGCGGCCTACCTGGGCGTGCGCTTCGGAATCCCCGCACCCACGCCGCCCATCGCCGACGCCATCGAGTACTACCACGCGGCCTTCGACCACTACTTCGTGACCGCCATCGCCGACGAGATCACCAAGCTCGACAACGGCACGTTCGTCGGCTGGGCGCGCACCGGACGGCAGTTCAAGGTCTACACCGCCGCGGGCACCGGACTGTCGCCGGTATGCCGCTTCTTCTCGACCTCCTTCGACCCCAAGAGCTCGCACTTCTACACGGCACTCGCGAGCGAGTGCACCACGGTGAAGGCGAGTCCCGACTGGCAGTTCGAGGCCGAGGTCTTCTTCGTGGCGACGCCCGACGCCGCGGGCAACTGCGCGGCGGGGAACATCCCGATCTATCGCCTCTACAACGACGGTCAGGGCGCCGCGCCGAACCATCGCTTCACGATCGACCTCGGCGTGCGCACCGAGATGCTCGGCAAGCTTTGGATACCCGAAGGTTCGGGGATCGGCGTGGCGATGTGTGCGCCGTCGTAGGGTCGGGGAATCGAATGCGCTCGATCTGTTCGCTGCGCAACGTTACCCGGTCACCGGCGCTCGAGCGCGCACCTTGCGCTCGATCTCCTTTCGCGTAGGCAAGGTCTGGATCCCGGCGGGGCGAGACAGTTCTCCCGAAGCGCCTCTGCGGGGTGCACGGGACGCATGCGATCTGCAGGACGATTCATACGGCGTGGCGACTGTTCACGCGTCCCTCGGCGTCCACGCCAAGCCACTGCACTCCCTGCCGCGCGAGAAACGCCAGCGCATCGGCGCCGAGCAGCATGGCGATCGTGGCGCAACTGCCGGCGGCCACGCACAAGGGGGCTGCCACGCTCACCGACTGCCAGTGCCCAACCGGCATTCCACTGCGCGCATCGAGGATGTGGCAATAGCGCCTGCCGTCGACCTCGATGAAGCGCTCGTAGTCGCCGCTCGTGGCGAGCGCGCCTTCCGTGAGATCGAATCCGCCGACGACAGCGCCGCGAAGGCGCGGATGCTGGATGCCGACCCGCCACGGCGAACCGTCCGGCTGTGGGCCGATGGCGCGAATGTCGCCGCCGAGGTTGACGAGGCCGTGACGCACGCCGCGATCGCCGCAGATGCCGGCAGCGCGGTCGGCGGCGTACTCCTTGCCGATGCCACCGAAGTCGATCTGCATGCCGGCGCGCAACAGGCGAACCTCGCGATCGCTCCATTCGACGTCGCCCCAGCCGACGAGGTCGACCGCGGCAGCGAGGGCGTCCGCGGACGGCAACGAGGGCGGCGAGCGCCGGAAGTCCCACGCTCGGCGCAGCACCCCCGAGGTGACGTCGAAGGCGCCGCCGCTCAGCGCATGGCAGCGGTCCGCGTAACGCAGCAGGGCGGCGGTCTCGGCATCGATGGCGACCGGCGCCCCGCCTGCGGCACGGTTGATCGCGGAGGTGACGCTGTCGTCACGGTAGCGCGAGTACTTGGCCTCGATGCGCAGGACGTCATCGATGGCCGCCCGCGCGGCTGCCGCCAGCCGCTTCGGATCGTCGCCGCAGAGCTCGAGACTGTGCTCCGCGGCCATCGCGCGGAAGGTCTGACGGTGGCGATGCATGGCGCGCTGTCCGGCCCCCGCGGCGTCAGAACTCCTTCGTCACGTTCACCTGCAGCCAGCGCGCCGAGAAGGTCTGGATGTTGGGGCTGCCGCTGCCGAAGATCTGCCAGTCGGGATCCTGCCGATAGTAGTCGGCACGGAAGGTCACGTTCCACCCGTCGCTGAGGGTCTTGCCGACGATGACCCCCGCGGTGATCGCACCCCACGACGCGAGGCGCGTATCGGCGGTGTAGTCCTGGCCGGAGACGTAGCCGCGTGGGAAAGGGGGATTCTTGTAGAAGTCCGCCGCGGTCTGCGAGTTGTATCGCAACCCGGGAGTGAGCGTGAAGCCCCAGCGCAGCGCCTGCTCCCACGCGATCTCGAACGTGTTCATGTTGCTGCCGAACGAGTCGAAGAGCATCCGGTAGCCCAGCCGCATCGTCGCGTCTGGACTCTCGAAGTAGTGGTTGTAGCGCGTGAGCCAGGCCCAGATCTCGCGGTGATCGGGGCGCGTGTCGAGCGACTTGTACGGGTCCGAGTAGTAGCCGTGGCCGGTGTAATAGGTGAGGTTCGACTGCACCACGTCGTTGGGCGAAAGCGACTGCGTCACACCCGCGAGGAACTCGAGCGAGTTGCGCGACGAGTCCGGAGCCACGCCGTTGATCGCGTTGATGCGGTCGTTGGTGCCGGCAATACCCAGCGCCCAGGTGCGATTGCGGTCCTCGCTGAAGAGCTGCACGGTGAGCGAGCCGCCGCGCGACAGGAAATCCTGTTCCGAAGACACGAAGGCCCCGGCGCTCACCGCGTAGTTGCCGAAGTACTTCGTGACCTTGACGTCGCCCGCGGTTCGATAGTCGCCTATCGACGCGCCGGAGAGCGCGTTGAAGAAGAGCGGTGAGGCACCGCTCACTGCGTCGTACACCATCCCCCCCTCGACGACCCAGGTGTCGGAGAGCGGGATCAGCGCATGGAACGCGGGCGCATCGACGCTCATGCGGTCGCGGCCCGGCTGCCAGTCGCGATAGGAGAGGTACTGCACCTCGAAGGTGCCCTTGTCGGGCGCCGCCTGCGCTTGCGCGGTGGCCGGCATCACGCCCGGCAGCGCGAGCGCGGCGGCGAGCAACGACCCCGCGGCACCGGCGTCGTCACGCCGCTTCGGGCGCGGGCGCGCGCCCCGTCCGATTGCCGCCACCGCGGGGTCCCGCTCAGTTGCAGCCACAGCCGCCCCCGCCCACGCCGTAGCCGCCGGTGGCCGCCTCCTTGCTCGTATAGATGTGCTGCTGCGTCTTGACGTCGAGGCGGTCGTAGTCGAACTGCATGCCCGGCCGCGCGAGGTTGCCGCGCTCCCACGGCTTGGGCGGCTCGATGGCGCAGCCGGCCAGCGCGATCGAAGCTGCGACGATCACGACCGCGGAGCGACGCATCTAGCTCTTTCCCGCCGCCAGGAGCCGCGCGATGCGCTCCTCCATTGCCGCCTTGTTCTCGTCGGTGAAGCCGCGTTCCACGAACACGACCTGGCCGGTACGGTCGACGAGATACGAGCTCGGCATGCCCTTCACGCCCCACGCGGTGGGCGTGACGCCGCCGTCGTCGTACACGATCGCGAACCCGGCCGGGTGCTGCGCGAGGAAGCGCTCGGCGTCGGGACGCTTCTTGTCGACGTTGACACCCACCACCGTGAAGCCTTGTGCACCGTACTTCGCCTGCATCTCGTTCATCCACGGAAACGAGCGACGGCAAGGACCGCACCAGGAGGCCCAGAAGTCGACGTACACGATCTGGCCGCGCAGCCTGTCGAGCGCGACCGCATCACCCTTGGCGGTGGCGAGACGAAGCGCGGGCGCCGGCTCGCCGGCGTCCACGGCCCACGCCGGGGATGCTGCCAGCGCGACGGCGAAGCCGAGCGGCAGGAGATGACGGGTGAAAACAGGCCGATTCATGACAATGGCATTCCGCTTCCAAGGCTACGCGAGGATGGGTTCCTCTCGCCAACACGAGCCGACGCACGGTCATTCCACGGTGCGCGATGCGCATTGCGCGCAAAGGGCCCCCTGCGGTCCCGGATCGCGCTTCGTCGATCGGGTGGCCGATCGGAAGCTCCCGCACGAGGCACCTACATGGCGTTGAGCTTGTCCACCAGCGCCGCTACCCGGTCGGCGCTGTCGGCGCGCCGGATGCGATCGACGAGCGCCTTGGCCGCCGCCACCTCGCTGGTGAGCACCCGCTGCTTGATCGCCAGGAGCTCGGCGGGATGCATGGAGAAGCTGCGCAGGCCGAGGCCCAGGAGGAGGCGCGTCAGCGCGATCTCTCCGGCCATCTCGCCGCACACCGCGATCGGCCGGCCGGCCTTGGTGGCGGTGCCGATGGCTTGCGCGAGCAGGCGGATCACCGCGGGATGGAGCGGGTTGTACAGATGCGCCACCGCCTCGTCGGCACGATCCACGGCGAGCGTGTACTGGATGAGGTCGTTGGTGCCGATCGACAGGAAGTCGAGCTTGTCGACGAAGGCGTCCATGGCGATCACCGCGGCAGGGATCTCGATCATGCCGCCCACCGGAACCTCGTCGGCGAAGGGCACGCTGATCTCGCGCAAGGTTTCCTTGGCGGCGTCGATGGCAGCGCGTGTCTGGTCGATCTCCGCGCTCGAGCCCAGCATCGGCACGAGGATGCGCACGTTGCCGTAGTGGGAAGCGCGCAGGATCGCGCGCAACTGCGTCTGGAAGAGCCGCGGCTCGGCGAGGCAGAAGCGGACGGCCCGCAATCCGAGCGCGGGGTTGGGCGCCACCCGGGCAAGGCCCTCGAGGCCCGCCGCCTGCTTGTCGGCGCCCAGGTCGAAGGTGCGGATCGTGACGGGCCTGCCGCCCATGCCCTCGGCCACCGCGCGATAGGCCTCGAACTGCTCGTCTTCGGTGGGCAGCCCTTCGCGATTGAGGAAGAGGAACTCGGAACGGAACAGGCCGATCCCCGTCGCCCCATTCTCGATCGCCGGACCCAGGTCCTCGGGCAGCTCGATGTTGGCGTGAAGGTCCACCGCCACCCCGTCGAGCGTCTCCGCCTTCTTGCTGCGCAGACGCTTGAGCTTCTGCCGCTCGAGGCCGATCTCACCCTGCTTCAGCCGGTACTCGGACAGCACCGCGCGGTCGGGATTGACGATCACCACGCCGACGTCGCCGTCGACGATGAGCATCTCGCTGTCCCGGATCAGCATCCGGGCGTTGTGGGTGGCGACCACGGCCGGCACGTTGAGGCTGCGCGCGACGATCGCGGTGTGCGAGGTCACCCCGCCCACGTCGGTCAGGAATGCACCGTAGTGATGTGACTTGAACTGGATCACGTCGGCGGGCGACAGGTCGTGGGCGACGAGGATCGTCTGCTCCTCAGCCACCGGTGTCGGGAGCGCGCCGGGCTTGCCCATGAGGCGCTTCAGAACCCGCTCTCCGACCTGCACGACGTCCTGCTTGCGTTCGCGCAGGTAGGCGTCTTCGATCTGGTCGAACTGATCGACCAGCACACCGAGCTGGACAGTAAGCGCCCACTCAGCATTGCAGCGCTGGTCGGCGATGATCTTCCTCGGGACCTCCGACAGCGTGGGGTCGTTGAGGATCATCCCGTGCACATCGACGAAAGCGCCGAACTCGCCGGCCCCTTCGCCGCCTCCCATCGCGGCACGCAGGCTCTCGAGTTCGCGCTGTACCTCCTTGACGGCATTGGCGAAGCGCGCGACCTCGGCGTCCACCTTGGCCGCCGGGATGCTGTAGTGGGCGACCTCGAGGGTGGCGTGCGAGATGAGCTGTGCCCGCCCGATGGCGATGCCGCCCGACACGCCGACGCCGTTGAGCGCAAAGCTGACCATTCAGCCGCCCCCCCGGCGGGCGCACCCTAGC
>CAYTOT010000064.1:0-23943 GCA_964439475.1 uncultured Alcaligenaceae bacterium | reverse complement strand
AGTCTGCCCCATCAGCTCAGCAACAAATCGCTTGCAGAAAGGAAGTCCTTAGAGCCTGAGTTAAGCCGACGTGCGTAGCGGAGCCAACAACATGGCAAGCTGTTCTGCCATGTTGTTGGTGTAGCGAAGCGCGTTCGGCTTGAACGAATTGTTAGGCGCCACCCGACGCCCGCTCCCATGATGCCACGGGCCCAGGTTGCGGATGAAACAGCGGGTGGCACGTTGGAGTGAGCACGCCGCCCCATTGGGCAAGAACGGCCGGACTGCGAACCGACAGCTTGCTTTGCAAATGCAGCCACTCACATGCAATTTGACCCGAGCTGACAGGGATTGGTTGAATAGTCCGGACTGGGCCGATCTTGGAGCGGTCGAAAGCGTAGCCGCGATGAATTGCCTCAGCATGGACAGCGGCCAGATACGAATTTATCGCCGAGCGCGGATGTGGGTGCGCTCTGAAACGTTCCAGCTGAGGATGGCGGGTATAGCCGCGTGTCTGGCCGCGGAGCACGGCCTTGGCGAGTAATGCCTCACGCCAAAGTGCAACGAGCCCTTGCGGATCTAGATATTTTGGATGCAGTGACCAGAGACGCATGCAGTGGCGCCTAACGCAATATAGACTGCAAACGCCACCTATACCCATATGCTGCCGCGGATAACCTCCCTGCCGCAAGCGCAAGTACCTGTATCACCGATGGTTCCGGGAACGCGAACTCATTGCCGCAACGATATGCACGTCGCAAAGAGGGACCGGGGCAGTCAGCGGCCCCCGGATTCAGCCTGCTTCGTCTGGTGCGGTGCATCCCGAAGCACCGCCGCGACAATCCACGTACCGTCTGAGAATGCCTCACGCCTCACGGTCATTCGACCGCGTGATCTTCGCCCCATCCCCGCCTCGCGCCCCATGTCGCGCGCGCCTTCCCGCGCTCACGCCCCCATGAACCCCAAATCACTCTGCCCGAAATTCCCCAGATTCGGAAACACCGCACCGAGATCCGATCCCGTCGCTCCGAACCATTTCGCAAGCGTCGCTCCATACTGATCCACGCCGAAGTCCGGAATGAGCCTGCCCTGCCCCGCATCCGCGGGATTGGCAGCGCCGATCTGCGCGTTGTGGAAGCTGCCGTAGATCCGTCCGCCCTTCACCGCGCCGCCGATGACGAGGTGATGGCTGCCCCAGCCGTGGTCGGAGCCCTTGCCGTTCGACGTGAACGTGCGTCCGAAGTCCGACGCCGTGAAGGTGGTCACGCTGTTCTGCACGCCCAGTTCCACCGTGGCGTCGTAGAACGCCTTCACCGCCATATCCACCTGCTGCAGGAGATCGGCGTGGGTACCGAAGAGGATGGCGGGGTCGGAGGGGCCGGGCCGTTGCGCGCTGTAGGTCGCGTCGAACTGGTCGCTATGCGTGTCGAAGGAGCCGCCGACGGCGACGAAGAAGATCTGGCGCTTGACCCCAAGCGCCTGCCGCGCCGCGATCAGCATCGCCACCGAGCGGAGTTGCGCCGCGAGGGGATTGTTCGCCGGAAACGCCGTCGCGAGCGGAAACCGCTCCTGATAGCGCCCGCCGCTGTCGGGGCCGTTGTAGAGCGCGCCCAGCACGAAATCGTTGCCCGCCACCGTGCGCGCGGCCATGTCGCCGAACTGCTGCTGCAGCAGGTTGCCGCGCGGCATCGTGATGAGGTTCTGGTAGACGCTTTGCGGCCTGGCGAGCGCATCGCCCTCGCGCCACGCGCGGATGCGCTGCACGATGGGCACGGTGGCCGAGCGGTACGCGGCGACTTCCTGCGCCGTGGTCTGGAAGCCCTTGAAGAACACGCCCGACGATCCGGTGGCCACGCCGATCGGCATCACCCCGCTGGTGCCCGACGCCTGCAGGAGATCGGCGAAGCGCCCGCCCCATCCCTCCTTGGTGAGCGAGCCCGGCGTGCAGGTGTGCCAGCTCTCCTGCTGGTCGTCGTGCGAGAAGAGCTGCGGCGGCAGGTTCAGGTTACGATCGTAGTCCGCCTTCGTGGTCGGTCGCAGCAGCACGCCCACGTTGGACAGCACCGCGAGCTTGCCGCTGCCGAAGAGTGCGGCGCTGCGCGTCATGCGCGGGTGCAGCGAGAAGGGGCCCTGCACGGGATCGCTGATCGCCGTCGCCTGCAACGCGGACAACGGCAACGCGAGCGGGCCGCGATTCGCGGCGTAGATCGGATAGCGGTTGTCGCGGGGCACGACCATGTTGTGCGAGTCGTTGCCGCCGTAGAAGAACACGCACACCAGCGCGCGGTAGTCGTTGAAAGGCCCGGCCGCAAGAGCGGCTTCGGAGAGCGAGCCCACGAGCGGCATGCTCGCGATGCCGCCCATCGCCTGCAGGAAGCGACGGCGGCTCATGGGACGGCCCTCCGCATCGCCGGCGGCAAGGTCAATCCCTTCATGGCGAGACCCGGCAGAATCGTGTGGGTGCAGTCACGCATCGTCATGCCGGTCAGCGCTCCACGAGATAGTCGGGGGTATTCACGATGAGCCACAGCGCCGTGCGCAGCCGCTCGCGCCCCTGCGCGAGCGCATCGCCCGCGATGACGATGGTGCCGATCGACTGCGCGATCTGCGCCTTCGCCTGCGCGCTCATCGCGCCGCCGGTGAGCACGAGATCGAGCTCGTCGAGGAGCACGGCCGGATCGGCGGCGAGCGACGCGTAGTACGTGTAGTCGGGAACGATGCGCTCCGACGCGTCGCCACTGCGGTGCTCGAAGCCGTCGATGATGTCGGTCTTGCTGAACTCGGCGAAGCCGGAGATCGCGGTGCTGGTGGCGATCTCGAACTCGGGGCCGACGAGGCCGTTCTGCGTGAGCGGGCCGGTGGGCATGAAGTCCGGGTGGAAGAAGTTGAACACCGAGGGTGCGAACAGCGGGCTCTGGTTCAGCTGCGTGGGCGAGTTCAAGCCGCCGCGCAGGTCGTAGTAGCCGTTGGCCTTCCTGGCATTGAATGCGCGATGGAGTTGCACGAAGCGCACCACGGGCTCGGAGAGCTTGCCGAAGGTCGGCGCATCGCGCGCGGCGAGGCTGCGCGCCTCCGGATCGAGCAGCACGGCGCGGATCACCGCCTTCAGGTCGCCGCGCACGCCGCTGCCGTTGTCGGCGAAGGCCTGCGCCACGCGGGCGACGTAGGCCGGACTGGGATTCGACGTGACCATGCGCTGGATCAACTGCCTGCCGATGAACGGCCCCACGTTCGGGTGGCGCAAGACGTTCTCCAGCACATCGTCGAGATCCTTGGCGGGCGACTGGTTCGCCGGCAGCGTGGTGAACGGTGCGCCGGGATAGACGAGCAGTTGCTTGACGCTGCGGTCGTGCGCAGGTCCGGTGAGCTCGCGGCTGCCATCGGCGGAGGCGTAGTTCGCAAGCCACGGCTCCATCGGCCGGGTCCACGCGGCGCAGCCCTTCTGCACCGCGATCTCGGGATCCTCGTCCCAGATATCGGGATACAGCCAGCGCCAGGGCTTGGTCTGGTCCTGGCCGCCGAAGGTCCAGCCGGACAGCGCCTTGGCGAAGCCCTTGACCGTGTCTTCCGTGAAGGCGGGGATGCGCTTGCCGTTGCTGTCGACGCGCGGCGTGCCGTCGGGGTCGAGCTGCACGAGGCCCACCGAGAAGAGCTGCATCACCTCGCGCGCGTAGTTCTCGTCGGGCTGCGTCTTGAGCACGCTGTCGGCCTTCGCACTCTCCTTCATCGACAGGTACTCGCCCATGATCGGATGCAGCGTCACATCGCGCAGGAGGTCGCGCCAGTTGCCGAAGGCGTCGCGGTTGAGCGTGTCGAGGTAGCCGGCGGCGCCGCAGGGCGAATTGGCCACGAAGCCGTTGGCGAGCGACACCACGTAGATCTGCGACAGCGCGTAGCCCACCCGCTGGCGGAGCTGGTCCTGCCCGGTGAAGAACTGCTTCCAGATCGACTGGTTGGTCACGTACCAGGCGCTATCGATGAGATACGGATCCGCCTTGACGGTGTCGACGTGCGACACCATGGGCAAGGCGAACTGCCGTGCGAGCCACGCGTCGTAGCCCTCGTGGATCAGCGCCTCGATGTCGTCGCGGGTGGCGCCGAAGGTGGCCTGGCGGAGGAAGCGCGCGGCGTCCTTGCGCGTGTCCGACGGCGAGCGCATGTCGATCGGACGCATATCGACGAGGCAGACCCAGCACTCGCCGCGCGCTGCTGCGTTGACCAACGCGGCATAAGGATTGATGTGCGGCGCGACCGCATCGGCGGCGACGTACCTGGCGCTCCCATCTGGCTGCGGCAAGAACTGCCACGTCTGCACCGGCGCATACGGATAGGTGCTGAAGTTGCCCCAGTTCCGGTTGTTCGTGTAGATGCGGATCGGGCCGCCGCTGCTGGTGATGCGCGGCGCTTCGAGGTTCACACCCTGGAACGATTCGCCGGCGAGCGTCCAGCCGTTGACGATGGCGACCCCGTTCACGTCGAGCGTGCCGCCGGCCTTCAGCACCACGCCGCCGGCGAGCACGAGGTCATTGCTGGCGCCGCCGTCGAGTGTCATGGCGCCGGTCGCCTGCACGATGATGCTCGAAGGTCCGTTCGATGGATTGCCGGTCCCGGGGGGGCGCACGTCGACCGGCAGCGCCGGCAAGCTGTTGGCCGGCGCGAAATAGCCCGCGGGCCACGCCGACGGCATCGCCACGCGGGCATTGCCGTTGACGGCGAGGTTGAGCACCTGCGGCCCGGTTCCGTAGTGCGTGAGCGACAGCCTGACGTCGCTGCCGGTGCTCGGCCACAACTGGAGGCTGTTGGAGAGGAAGAAATTCCCGTTGACCGGATTGTTGGCGTGGCCGAAGGTGGCGACGTGGATGTCGTTGCTCACGAAGCGGCCACCGCCGGTGATGCGCGCGCCGGTAATGCGAAGCTGCGCGTCACCCTGGACGAGGCCCTGGTTGGCGAGGGTGCCGCCCTCCGTCCATGAGCTGCCGAGCGACGACACCGTGAGCGCGGCGCTGGTGACCACGCGGCCGGCCGTGCCGACGGTGAGGCCGTTGCCGTCCTGCACCTGCGCGCGGAAGGAGGGGCCGTAGGCGGCCTCGAAGCGCAACGATCCGTCGATCGTGCTCGCCGCGCTGCCGGCGTTGCGCAGCAGCACGCCCTGGCCGGGCGCGCCCGCGCGGACCGTCAGCGTGACCCCGGCGGGCAGCCCGAGGTCGGCGAAGTCGATGCGGGCGACGGAGATGCCGTCACCGGGAATGCTGCCGAGCTGGATCACCGCATTCGCTTGCCACCCGGTGATCGAGGTGCCGTCGAAGGTCGCCCCTTGCACGGTGACCGCGCCATAGGGGTTGGCGGCGATCGTCGCGGTGCCGAGCGCGCAGGCGTTCCCTGCGACAACGGCAAGTCCCCATGCGACCGCGCCACGCCAGCCGTTCGAGATTCCCCCCACCGCATCCCCCTGCCTGTGCTCTTGCGCGGATTCCCCGATCGTCCCGCCTCATGACATTAGCATGCAAGGATCACGCCAAGCGCATTCCAGCAAGCGACCGGGTTACATCGATCGCCGGTACTGCCCGCCCACCTCGAACAGCGCATTCGTGATCTGCCCGAGCGAGCACACGCGCACCGTGTTCACGAGCTCGGCGAAGACGTTGCCGTTGGCCATCACCACCTGCTTGAGCTTCGCGAGCGCGGCGGGCGCCTCGGCGGCGTGTCGCGCGTGGAAGTCGGCGAGCCGTGAAAGCTGCGACTGCTTCTCCTCCTCCGACGAGCGGGCGAGCTCGATCTTCTGCGGCACCCCCTCCGCGTGCGGATTGCGGAAGGTGTTGACGCCGACGATGGGGTAGCTGCCGTCGTGCTTCTTGTGCTCGTAGTACAGCGATTCCTCCTGGATCTTGCCGCGCTGGTAGCCGGTTTCCATGGCTCCCAGCACGCCGCCACGGTCGCTGATCGCCTCGAACTCCTTCAGCACGGCCTCCTCCACGAGATCGGTGAGCTCTTCCAGGATGAAGCTGCCCTGGTTCGGATTCTCGTTCTTCGCGAGTCCCCACTCGCGGTTGATGATGAGCTGGATCGCCATTGCCCGGCGCACGCTCTCCTCGGTGGGCGTGGTGATCGCCTCGTCGTAGGCGTTGGTGTGCAGCGAGTTAGTGTTGTCGTAGGTGGAGATGAGCGCCTGCAGCGTGGTACGGATGTCGTTGAACGAGATCTCCTGCGCGTGCAGGCTGCGGCCCGAGGTCTGTGAGTGGAACTTGAGCTTCTGCGAACGCTCGTTCGCGCCGTAGCGGTTCTTCATCGCCACCGCCCAGATGCGGCGCGCGACGCGGCCGATCACCGTGTACTCGGGATCCATGCCGTAGCTGAAGAAGAAGGACAGGTTCGGCGCGAAGTCGTCGATGTGCATGCCGCGCGCGAGATAGGTCTCGACGAAGGTGAAGCCGTTACTCAGCGTGAAGGCGAGCTGCGAGATCGGATTCGCACCCGCCTCGGCGATGTGGTAGCCCGAGATCGACACCGAGTAGAAGTTCTTCACGTTGTGATGGACGAAGTATTCCTGGATGTCGCCCATCACCTTGAGCGAGAACTCGGTGCTGAAGATGCAGGTGTTCTGCCCCTGGTCTTCCTTGAGGATGTCGGCCTGCACCGTGCCGCGCACGGTGGCGAACGTCCACTCGCGGATCTTGGCGGCCTCGTCGTCGGTGGGGTCGCGGCCGTTGTCGCTCCGGAACTTGTCGATCTGCTGGTCGATGGCGGTGTTCATGAACATCGCGAGCAGCGTCGGCGCGGGACCGTTGATCGTCATCGACACCGAGTTGTTCGGCGCGCAGAGGTCGAAACCCGAGTACAGCACCTTCATGTCGTCGAGCGTGGCGATCGACACGCCGGAGTTGCCCACCTTGCCGTAGATGTCCGGCCGGATCGCGGGGTCGTTGCCGTAGAGCGTGACCGAATCGAAGGCGGTAGACAGGCGCTTGGCGGGCATGCCGTCGGCCAGGAGGTGGAAGCGCCGGTTGGTGCGGAACGGGTCGCCCTCGCCCGCGAACATCCGCGTGGGATCCTCGTTCTCGCGCTTGAAGGCGAACACGCCCGCGGTGAAGGGGAAGCTGCCGGGCACGTTCTCCAGGAGCTGCCAGCGCAGGATCTCGCCGTCGTCCTCGAACCTGGGCAGCGCCACTTTGCGCAGCTTGGTCCCGGACAGCGACGTGGTGGTGAGCGCGGTGCGGATCTCCTTGTCGCGGATCTTCACCACGTATTCGTCGCCGGCGTAGGCCGCGCGGGTCTGCGGCCACATGTCGAGGAGCTTCTTCGCGCGCGGGTCGAGGGCCGCGTCGCGCGCCTGCGCCAGCGCGTCGAGCTCGGCGGGGAGCGTCGCGTGCGCGCGCGATCCGTCGGCCGTGGGCGGCGCCGCCGCCGTCGCGGCGGCCGGCGGCGCGGTCGGCGCGCCGGCCGCGCTCTCGCCCCGCGGCGGCACGGCCGTGCGCTGCGGGCGCGCACCTACCCCCTGCGCGCGCGAAGCGGCGCCGCGGGGGCCTCCCACGTCCGCGCCGTCGCGCGCCTGCAGCATCGCGATCGTTGCGCGCACCTGCTGGCGCTCGCGCGCGACGCGCGCCTGGTCGCCTGCCCAGGCGTGATAGCCGCGGACCGTGTCGGCGATCTCGGCCAGATAACGGGCGCGCGCCGCAGGCACGATCGCCCCCTGTGCCGACGACTGCTTCGCGGTGACCGCCGGCAGCGTTCCCTTGCCGGCGGCGAGGCCCTTCTCCACGAGCCTCGCGGCGATCGCCTGGTACAGCGCGGTCACGCCGTCGTCGTTGAAGCGCGATGCGATGGTGCCGAACACCGGCATCGCGTCGGGCGCGGTGCGGAAGGCCTCGCGGTTGCGCTGCATCTGCTTGCGCACGTCGCGCAGCGCGTCCGCGGCGCCCTTGCGGTCGAACTTGTTGATCGCCACGAAATCGGCGAAGTCGAGCATGTCGATCTTCTCCAACTGGCTTGCGGCGCCGAACTCGGGCGTCATTACGTACAGCGAGGTGTCGACCAGCGGCACGATCGCGGCGTCGCCCTGGCCGATACCGGAGGTCTCGACGATCACCAGGTCGAAGGCCGCGGCCTTGCAGGCGGCAATGGCATCGGGCAGCGCGTGGCTGATCTCCGTGCCGGTGTCGCGCGTGGCGAGCGAGCGCATGTAGACATTGGGATGCTCGATCGCATTCATGCGGATGCGATCGCCGAGCAGCGCGCCGCCCGACTTGCGCCGCGACGGATCGATGGAGACGATCGCGATGCGCAAGCTGTCGCCACGATCGAGACGGAAGCGGCGAACGAGCTCGTCGGTGAGCGAGCTCTTGCCGGCACCCCCGGTGCCCGTGATGCCGAGCACCGGCGCATGCGACTTCGCGGCGGCGGCGTGGACGGCGTCGCGCAGCGCCGGCGGCACGCTGCCGGCCTCGAAGCCGGTGATGAGGCGCGCCAGCGCATGCGTGCGCTCGAAGCGCGAGCCCTTGACGAGCGCTTCCGCCGAGGCCGGCAGATCCTTCGCGAGATCGACGTCGCAGGCCGTCACGATCTCGTTGATCATGCCCTGCAGGCCGAGCTTCTGCCCGTCCTCGGGCGAGAAGATGCGCGTCACACCATAGGCGTGCAGCTCCGCGATCTCGGCCGGCACGATCACCCCACCCCCGCCGCCGAACACCTTGACCTGGCCGCCGCCGCGCTCGCGCAGGAGGTCGAGCATGTACTTGAAGAACTCGACGTGACCGCCCTGGTACGACGAGATCGCGATCCCGTTGGCGTCTTCCTGCAGCGCGCAGTTGACGATCTCCTCCACCGACCGGTTGTGGCCGAGGTGGATCACCTCGCAGCCCGTGGACTGGAGGATGCGGCGCATAATGTTGATCGACGCGTCGTGGCCGTCGAAGAGGCTCGCCGCGGTGACGAAACGCACCTTGGTGAGCGGCTTGTAGACGAGCGGGGGGCGGGATGCGTCGTTCATGGGACCTCGAAGCGATGGATGGCGCCGGACGCGACGTCGTTCGGGCCGAAAAGCTTACTCCTGCTCCGCGGCAGGGGGCGATTGGCGGAGTCTATATTGCCTTTGCGCTTGTCCTGCTGGCCACGGCGGTACCCGATCCTGGGCAACCTCGAGTCCGGAGGCGGTCATGGCAAGGGCTCCCACGGATTGATGACGGTCACTCCCGTCGACTTGAAGTCAGCGGCGTTGCGGGTGACGACCATCATCCCATGCACCAGTGCCGTCGCTGCGATGAGTGCGTCGCGCTCGTTGCACTTGTCGGGTACGTGCAACCGGGCGCAGCGTTGTGCCACGGCGGTATCGACAGGCAATGTGCGTCCCGAAAACTCGGGCAACACGTGCTGCTCCAGCCACGCGCGCAACAAGGCCCCCTGAGGGGCGTCCTTGCGTTCGATCGACAGAACGCCCAGTTCCAGTTCCATGATGCTGATGGTCGATATGAAGAGCTCGGAGGCATCGACGCTTTCCGCCCACGCCGCCACGTTCGCATCAGCCTTGCCCAGCCGCACCTTGCGCAGCTCGGACAGCACGTTGGTATCGAGCACGTACATCACGTGAGATCAGCCCGCCGCGCTCCGATCGTCACGTGCGGCGGCTCGAACTCAGGCTCTGCAACGCCCGGCATCGCCAGTGCATCGGCAATATTGCGCCGCTGCCGCGTCAACCGCTGATAGTCCTCGAAGCTCAACAGCACATGCGCAGGTCGGCCGCGATCCGTGATGAACACCGGGCCGCTCTTGCTCGCCTTCTTGGCTCGCGTCACGTCTTGGTTCAACTCCCGACTGGACAGGGTCGTGATGGTCATGAGGCAACTCCTGCATCCATTGAATGTAGCTACGTTACTACAATTCCATCTGACCTGCAAACACCTGCTCGACACCTGCCCGGCGCCGGAGCGCCGCGGCGTACAGTAGAGCGTTCGCTGCCTCCATCGCCGCACTCGCCTGGCCCATGACACCCCCCGCTTCCAGCGCAACCTCCTCCGGTCGGCTCGCCACACCGCCCCCGTCCGCCGCGCCTGCCACCGGTGGCGCCGCCGCCGCCCGCATCGTCACGGAGCATCCTCCCCTCACCATGGCGCTGCTCAACATCGCGCACGCCATCGACCACATGGTGCTGCTGATCTTCGCCACCGCCGTGGGCGCGATCGCTGCCGACTTCGGGTTCGCGCGCTGGGAGGAGCTCATGCCGTACACCACGGGCGCCTTCGTGATGTTCGGCCTCGCGGCCGCACCCGCAGGACGGCTGGGTGACCTCTGGGGCCGGCGCGCGATGATGCTGGTATTCCATTTCGGCGTCGGCCTCTCCTGCATCCTCGCCGCCCTCACGCAGAATGCGTGGCAGCTCGCGGCCGTGCTCACGCTGCTCGGGGCCTTCGCGGCCATCTACCATCCGGTAGGGATCCCGATGCTCGTGCAGCACACGAAGCGGCCCGGGGCGGTGATCGGCGTCAACGGGCTCGTAGGCAACCTCGGCATCGCCGCAGCGGCGGTGCTGACCGGATTGCTCGTCAAGTACTTCGGATGGCGCACGGCGTTCGCCGTCCCCGGCGTGATCACCATCGCGTTCGGCTTCGTCTTCTGGCGTTTCGTGGCGCCCGAGGACGCGCCGCCGGCGAAGCGCGCCGCGAAAGTCACCGACGTCTCGCGCGCCGATGTCGTACGCGCCGTGCTGATCCTCACCATCACCTCGACCTGCGGCAGCCTGGTGTTCAACTTCACGACCAACGGCAACGGGGAGCTTCTCGCCGATCGCATGCGCGCGGTGACGGCGGATCCGGCACTGCTTGGCGCACTCCTGGGGGTGGTGTACGTGATTGCATCGTTCGCGCAGCTCGTCGTCGGCCGCGCCATCGACCGCTATCCCTTGAAGCGGATCTTCCTTCTCATCGTGCTCGGGCAGATCCCCATCTTCGTGCTTGCGATCTTCGCCACCGGCTGGGTGTTCTACCTCCTCGCCGTCGGCTTCATGATCTTCGTTTTCGGCGCCATCCCCTTCACCGATGCGGTGATCGTGCGCTACGTCGACGACCGCATGCGCTCGCGGGTGGCGGGCGTGCGCTTCGCCATCGCCTTCGGGGTGAGCGCTGCGGCGGTGTGGGTCCTGGGTCCTCTTGTGAAGGCCAACGGCTTCGGTTTCCTCCTGGGTCTCATGGCGATCATTGCCGCGATCGCGGCGATCGCGATCACCCGCTTGCCGACGCCTCCGGCCGCCGCACACGGCTGACGGGAGGGACACCGAATGCACGGGACCGGCTACCACCGCGAGTACCGGCCACGAGTACCGGCCGTGAAGGCGGAAGATGTGGCCGGCATGGAACGTGCAAGGGGTGGAATCTGCCGATGAACGGGGGGTATACGTGGAGCAGGCGGTGATCGGTGGTCGGGGAGCAACGCCACAACGCTCGGGCGGGATCGCCGGCATGGTGGGAGCGGTGCTCACGTCCTATGTCGAGCGGTCCCTCGGAGAGGAGGGTCTCTTCGCCTTGATCGAGCGCGTGGGCGCCCCGACGATCCTTTCGTTCATCGATGAGCCCGATACCTGGGTGGACCTCAACGCCGTCGTGGCGACCGCAGTCGCCGCATCGAGCCTCTGCTTCGAGCCGGATATCGGCAGGCGGGCCGGCGAGGAGCTGGTCCGCGTTCTCGGTGAACGCGCATTGGGATGGCTCGGCCCCTCCGCCGATCCTGCCGCGGGCTTCGAGGCCATCATCGCCGAACTGAAGGCCACGACCGATCTGCGCATGCCGGTGCTCGCCGATGTGCGTGATGGCAAGGCCGTCATCGAGGTCTCCAGCGCCCCGCAGGGGCAGAGCCGATTCCTGTGCCGGATGCTGGTCGGTGTGTTCGCAGCCACGCCATCGCTATGGGATGCCGACGGTGTCACGGTGGAGAACATGTGCACGCGCAGGGGTGAGGATCACTGTGAGTTCACGGCCCACTGGTATGAGCGCCCTCGGCGTGGCGCCATCCTCACGCCTTTCGTCCAGGACCTCGAACGCCTCCGCATCTGGGCCGAGACACTGCCAGATGCTCCCGAGGGCCTGCTCGTCGGAACGGTGCACGCCATCGAGGCGAGCGCGCTGCATGCGAGCGTACCCGGTCATTCGTTACGGGACCCGCTCACCGGCCTCGCCAACCGCACCGGCTTCGAACTGCGCATGGCCGACGAGTACGACCGCCGTGGAGGAAGTCTCGACGGTTTCGGCCTGCTGTTCCTGGACCTCGATGGCTTCAAGCCCATCAATGACACCTACGGGCACCAGGTGGGTGACGCGCTGTTGGCCCAATTGGGTGAGCGGCTCGTCGGCGACCTGCGCAACGACGACTTCGTCGTCCGACTCGGTGGCGACGAGTTCGTGGTCGTCGCCCCGTTGCCCGATGCGGATGCGGCCCGACGCCTCGTGACGCGTGTGAGGGCGGTGTTCGACAGCCCCTTCATCGTGGCGGGCCGGGCGCTCGAAGTCGGATGCAGCATGGGCGTGGCGCGGGCTCCCGAGGATGGCTCGACGCTGGAGATGCTCATCGAGCGAGCCGACGCGGCCATGTACGACGACAAGCGGAAGCGAGGTCGCGCTGTCGGAGACCCTGCCGGTGCCGCCGGTCGCGGTTCTGCTCACTAATCCGAAAGCGCCGATCCCGCGCGTAAGCGGCGCTTAAGCGTGGGGAGGCTATACTCCGCGCCCGTTTCCCGTGTCGATCAGTCTCATGGCCATGTTCCTGACCAGACGCGGTCTGCGCGCCGCGCTTGCCGCCCTTGCGATCCCCGTCGCGCTCGTTCCCCTCGCCGGGGCCGCGGCGCTTCCTGCCGGCATCACCCAGGGCGTCAGCGTCGAGGGCATCACTGAATACCGTCTCGACAACGGCCTGCGCGTCGTCCTCTTTCCCGATGCCGGCGCCGCCACGACCAGCGTCAACGTGACCTACCTCGTCGGTTCGCGCCACGAACGCTATGGCGAGACCGGCATGGCGCATCTGCTCGAGCACCTGCTGTTCAAGGGGACCCAGAACCTCCCGAACCTCTGGGACGACATGAACAAGCGCGGCATGCGCACCAACGGCTCGACGTGGTACGACCGCACCAACTACTTCGAGACCTTCAACGCCTCGCCTGCCGACCTCGAATGGGCGATCCGCGCCGAGGCCGACCGCATGGTGAACTCGCGCGTCGACCGCAAGGACCTCGACACCGAGATGACGGTCGTGCGCAACGAGATGGAGCGCAGCGAGAACAATCCGGGCCGCATCCTCTACCAGCGCGTGGTCGGGGCGTCGTATCGCTGGCACAACTACGGCAACGAGACGATCGGCGCCCGCTCCGACGTGGAGGGCGTGGACATCGAGAGCCTGCGCGCCTTCTACCGGACCTACTACCAGCCCGACAACGCGGTGCTGGTGATCGCGGGCGCTTTCGATGTCGATCAGACCCTGGGATGGATCGCGAAGTACTTCGGCGCGATCCCCAGGCCGACGCGCACGCTGCCGCGTCTGTACACGACCGAGCCGGTGCAGGACGGCGAGCGGCTGGTGACGATCCGCCGCGTGGGCGACCAGCAGCTCGTGGGCATCGCGTATCACACGGTGCCCGGCGCGCATCCCGACCAGGCCGCGCTCGACGCGCTGGTCTCGATCATGACCATGGAGCCCGCCGGACGCCTTTACAAGGCGCTGGTGGAGACGCGCAAGGCGAGCGGCGTGGGTGGCTGGACGCCCGAGCTCTTCGATCCCGGCTTCATGATGTTCAACGTGCAGGTGCCCTTGGGCGAGTCGCTCGACACCGCGCGCGACGCCGCCATCGCCACGCTCGAAGGGGTGGCGAAGGCTCCGATCGTGTCCATCGAGGTCGACCGCGCGCGCGCCCGTGCGCTCAAGGACGTCGACGAGGCGCTCGCCGATCCCACGCGCTTCGGCATCCGTCTGTCCGAATCCATCGCCGCCGGCGACTGGCGCCTCTTCTTCCTGCAGCGCGACCGCATGCGCAAGGTCACGGCCGACGACGTGCAGCGCGTTGCCGTGGCGTACCTGAAGCCCGCCAACCGCACCGTGGCGCAGTTCATTCCCGAAGCGAAGCCGGATCGCGCCCCGGCGGCGCCCGCCGTCGACCTCGTGGCGATGCTCGATGGCTACAAGGGCGACCCGGCGGCCTCTGCCGGCGAGGCGTTCGTCGCGACCCCCGCCAACCTCGATGCGCGCACGCAGCGCTTCACGCTCGGCAACGGCATGAAGGTCGCATTGCTGCCGAAGAAGACGCGCGGGCAGGCGGTGAAGGTCGCACTGCAGATCGACCAGGGCGACGTGATCTCCCTCGCCGGCACCGGCCTGCAAGGCGAGCTCATGGCGTCGATGCTCGCGCGCGGCACTGCAAAGCGCACACGGCAGGAAATCGAGGACGCGACCGACCGACTGCGCGCGAAGATCGACTTCGAAGGCACGGCGGCGCGCACGTCGGCGAAGGCCGAGACGTATCGCAACGAGCTGCCGGCGACGCTCGCGCTCGTGGCCGAGATGCTGCGCGAGCCGTCGTTTCCCGCCGACGAGATCGAGAAGCTCCAGCGCGAGGAGATCGCGGCGCGCGAGGCGAAGCGCACCGATCCTGAGGCGCTCGCGCGGCTCGCGGTGCGCCGCTACGGCAATCCGTATCCGGCGAGCGATCCGCGCTACGTGCCCACGGTCGACGAATCGGTGGCGCTGGTGCGCAAGACCACCGTCGACGACCTGCGCCGCTTCCACCAGACCTTCGTCGGCGGCACCGGCGAGATCGCCATCGTGGGCGACTTCGATCCCGTCGAGATCCGCGCGGTGCTGGAGAAGGAGTTCGGCGCCTGGCCCAAGGCCAAGGCAGCCTATGCGCGTGTGCCCGAGCCCTTCGTGAAGAAGGCGCCCACGGTCGTCACCATCGAGACGCCCGACAAGGCCAATGCCGCGCTCTTCGGCGACCTGTCGCTTCCGGCCAGCGACGAGTCCGCTGACTACGCCGCGGCCTACCTCGCGACCTACATGCTGGGCGGCAGCCCGAGCTCGCGCCTGTGGAAGCGGATCCGCGAGCGCGACGGCCTCTCTTACGGTACCTACGCCTACGTCGACTGGAACGAGGTCGAGCCCAACTCCACGCTCAACGTGGTCGCCATCTTCGCGCCGCAGAACCGCAAGAAACTCGCCGCCGCGCTCGCCGAGGAGCTGCAACGGGCGTCGAAGGAGGGGTTCACGGAAGCCGAGGTGCAGGAAGCACGCGCGGCGCTGCTCAAGCGCCGCCAGCTCGCGCGCACGCAGGATGCGGCCATCGCCGCGGCGCTGGTGCAGCAGGCGCAGCTCGACCGTACCTTCGCCTTCTCCGGCAAGGTCGACGAAGTCATCGCCAAGGCGAGTGCCGCCGACGTGAACGCCGCCTTCCGCAAGTACGTGCAACCCGACGGCTTCGCGCTGGTCTATGCCGGAGACTTCGCCAAGGTAGCCCCATGAATCTCGTGCCTCGCATCGCCCGCGCGCTCGTCGCGCTTCCGCTCCTGACCGCCTTTCTCGCCGCCACGCCGGCGCACTCGGCGCTGCCCCCCGGGGTGACCCAGGGCGCGACCGTCGAGGGCATCACCGAGTACCGGCTCGCCAACGGGCTCACCGTGCTCCTGTATCCGGACGCCTCGCAGCCCAAGACCACCGTCAACGTCACCTATCGCGTGGGCTCCGCGCACGAGAACTACGGCGAGACGGGCATGGCGCACCTCCTCGAGCACCTCGTGTTCAAGGGGACGCCGTCGCGCGGCAACATCATGCAGGAGCTGGGCCGCCGCGGCATGAGCTTCAACGGCAGCACGGGCTGGGACCGCACCAACTACTACGAGACCTTCACCGCGAGCAACGACAATCTTCAATGGGCGCTCGAGATGGAGGCCGACCGGATGGTGAACTCGTTCATCCGGCGCAGCGACCTCGACTCCGAGATGACGGTGGTGCGCAACGAGTTCGAGAGCGGCGAGAACAATCCGCAGCTCGTGCTCTACGGCAAGATGCTGTCGACCGCCTACCAGTGGCACAACTACGGCCACCTGCCGATCGGTGCGCGCTCGGACATCGAGAACGTCGACATCGACCGCCTGCAGGCGTTCTACCGCATGTACTACCAGCCGGACAATGCCGTGCTCACGGTCGCCGGCAAGTTCGATCCCGTCGCCACGCTGGCGCTGATCGCGAAGTACTTCGGGCCGATCCCGAAACCGACGCGCAAGCTGCCGGCCATCTACACCGAGGAACCGGTGCAGGACGGCGAGCGCTCGGCGATCCTGCGCCGCGTCGGCAACGCGAAGTACGTGGGACTCATGTACCACGCCGCGCGCGGTGCGGACGCCGACTACGTCGCCACCGACGTGCTCGGCGACGTGATGACGCTGGCGCCGTCCGGACGCCTGTACAAGGCGCTGGTGGAGACGAAGAAGGCGACCTCGGTGCAGTCGTGGACGCAGGCGCAGGTGGACCCCGGCAACATCACCTTCTTCGCGCAGGTGCCCGAGGCCGATCCGATCGAGCCGGTGCGCGACACGATGTTCGCCACGCTGGCCGACGTCGCGAAGCACCCGATCACGGAAGCCGAGGTCGCCCGCGTGCGCGCCAAGGCGGCCAAGTACTTCGAGAGCACGATCAACGATCCGCAAGCCTTCGGCGTCGCGATCTCGGACTCGATCGCGCTCGGCGACTGGCGTCTCTTCTTCATCGCCCGCGACCGCTACCGCACGGTCACGCCGGCCGACGTGCAGCGTGTGGCGCTCGAGTACCTCAAGCGCTCCAACGTGACGGTCGGCGAGTTCGTGCCCGACGCCAACCCCGATCGCGCGCCCGTCCCCGCGAAGGTCGACGTGGCCGCGCTCGTGAAGGATTACAAGGGCGACGCCGCGGCCGCCGCCGGCGAGGCCTTCGATCCCTCTCCCGCCAACCTCGACGCGCGCACGCAGCGCTTCACGCTGGGGAACGGCATGAAGGTGGCGCTGCTGCCCAAGAAGACGCGCGGCGAGGCGGTGAGCTTCAACATCGCGCTCCATTTCGGCGACGAGAAGTCCGTGTTCGGCAAGGCGTCCACCGGCACGCTCGCCGGCAGCATGCTGATGCGCGGCACCACGAAGCACTCCCGCCAGGAACTGGACGATGCCCTCGACAAGCTCCGCACCAAGATGAGCGCCGGCGGCAGCCAGGTCGGCGCCTCGGTGAGCGGACAGACCTATCGCAAGGAACTGCCCGACGTGCTGCGCCTCGCCGCCGAGGTGCTGCGCGAGCCCGCGTTCCCGGCGTCCGAGCTCGAGCAACTCAAGCGCCAGCGCACCACCTCGCTCGAAGCCTCGCGCAACGAGCCGCAGGCGATGGCCTCGCGCGCGCTCTCCCGGCACGCCAATCCCTATCCGGTGGGCGACGTGCGCTACGTCCCCACCGTCGAGGAGAGCATCGCCAACAACAAGGCGGTCACGCGCGACGACGTGGCGGCGTTCCACCGCAGCTTCTACGGCGCCTCGAATGCCGAGATCTCGATCGTGGGCGACTTCGATCCGGAGGCCACGCGCGCCCTCGTCACGCAGCTCTTCGGCGACTGGAAGAGCCCCGTCGCGTACACGCGCGTGCCGGACCCGTTCCGCGCCAACCAGCCCGCCGCGATCCGTCTCGTCGCACCCGACAAGGCGAATGCCATCCTGATCGGCAAGCAGGCGCTGCCGCTCGACGACATGAGCCCCGACTATCCCGCGCTGCTGGTGGCGAGCTTCATCCTCGGCGACTCGGCATCGGCGCGCATCCCCGAGCGGCTGCGGCAGAAGGACGGCCTGTCCTACGGCGCCGGCGCGGTCTTCCAGCCGAGCTCGCTCGACGCCAACAGCACCATGACCGCCTATGCGATCTTCGCCCCACAGAACCTCGCGCGTGTGCGTGCCGGACTCGACGAGGAACTCGCGCGCGCCGTGAAGGACGGCTTCACCGATGCCGAGGTCGCCGCGGCCAGGGCCGGCGTGCTGCAGGAGCGCACGCTCTCGCGCACCGAGGACGGCCGCATCGCCGCGGCGCTATCAGGACAGTCCTATCTTGGCCGCACGTTCGCGACGTCGGCTGCGATCGATGCCGCGATCGGCAAGCTCACCACGGCCGACGTGAACGCTGCGCTGCGCAAGTACGTGAAGCCCGGTGAATTCGCCTGGGCGTTCGCGGGGGACTTCGACAGGAAATAGCGATGCCGATTCGCAACGCCGCCGTGACTGCGGCGGCGTTGCGTGCGACTGGCTTGCCGGGCGGTTCGCCTGCCGCCGCCGCAGCGGCGCGCCAACCGGCGAACCTGATCGTGATGCGCCTGTGAGCGTCGCAGCGAAACGGGCTGCGAGCGGAGCGCCCGTGGCCGGTCAGCGGCAGGTCAGCGCTTCTTCGCGGCTTTCTTCGCCGTCTTGCGCGCCGTCTTCTTCACCGACTTCTTCGCCGTCTTGCGTGCCGGCGCCTTCTTCGCGACCTTCTTGGCCGTCTTGCGAGCCGTCTTGCCCGCGGTCTTTCTCGCCGTCTTCGCGGCGCTCTTCCTGACCGTCTTTCTCGCCGCGACCTTCTTCGCGGTCTTGCGCACGGTCTTCTTCGCCACCTTCCGAGCGGGCGCCTTCTTCGCGGCCTTCTTCGCCGTCTTCCCCGCGCTCTTCTTTGCGGCCTTCTTCGCAGCCTTCTTCGCCGCGGCCTTCGCCTCGGCGCCGCTACCGCGCTTGATGTCCATCGCATGCGCACGCGAGTACTGCTGGATGTCCTTGAACTGGCCGGAGGCATCGCGCACGGCGTAGAGCTTCTTGCCCTTGCTGCTGTACATCACGGTTCGACGAGCCATCTCGCATCTCCTGTCTGGGTATGGATTCCGTGTCGCGCGCACCGCATGATGCGCATGACTCGTGGCCGCCTTTGTATTGTCCGAGCGGACGGCGGCCTCGTCCCTCGAACCGGACTATAGCGCCGCACGGGCGCCGATGCACGCTTCAGGGACGATCCCGCGTCGCGTCAGGGCGCAAGCACGAGCCGTTCGAGATCGCTCGCGATGCCAGGCGCACACGCGATGCACATCGCCTTCGCGGTTGGCGTCGGGGGCGCGAAGGGTGCATGCCAGCCGCCCGCTTCCTCGACCAGCAACAGACCGGCCACCGCATCCCAGGACGAGAGCTCCATCTCGACGAAGCCGTCGTAGCGGCCGCTCGCAACGTGCGCAAGCTGGAGTGCGGCCGAGCCGAAGTTGCGCATGGCGATGCCCGCTTCCATCATGCGGCGCCGGATGCCGAAGTAGCGCTCCTCGAAGGAGCGATCGTGATGGCCGAGCACGACGTAGCTGCCGGTGAGATTGCGCGTGTCCGCCGCATGCAGGCTCGCGGCGTTCCCGTCGCGATCCACCCACGCGCCCTCGCCGCGCTGCGCGTGGTAGACCTCGCCGGCGCACGGATCGCACACGGCGCCCACCACGGTGTCGCCGCCTCTGACGTAGCCGATCGCCACGTTCCAGTACGGGACGCCGCGCAGGAAATTGTGCGTGCCGTCGATCGGATCCACCACCCAGCAGCGATCGATGAGACCGCTGAACGTGGCCGCCGTCTCCTCGCCCAGGAAGCCGTCGTCGGGAAAGGCTGCGCGAAGCTCGCTGCGGATGAACTGCTCGACCTCGCGATCGGCGAGCGTCACGTAGTCGGCGACCCCCTTGGTCTCGACCGCGAGGTCGCTTCGCCGGCGGAAATAGTCGAGTGCCCGCAGTCCGGCAGCCCGCGCGATGCGTACCGCGGCAGCATGCCGCGCCCCGATGTCGATGGCGGTCATTGGCGGGGGAGCACGATGGCGGCGTCGGGAGCGAAGGTCACGCCGACGGCGTCGTCGCGCCGCCGCAGCGCGCGCACGTCGGCGTCGAACACGAGGAGCTCGCCCCAGGCGGTGGCCACCACGTACTCCACGCGGCCGCCGAGATAGGCCGCGCGCTTCACGGTGCCCGGAATGCCCCGGCCGGGCTCGCCGGCCGCAAGACGCTGCGGCCGTATGGCGAGCGTCGCCGCTCCCGGCTTCGCCGCGGGCGAATGGACGGGCATGGCCACGCCGCCGGCGACGAACGTGGCGCCGTTCGTACCCGCCCCGATCTCCCCGTCGACGAGGTTCGCATCGCCGATGAAGTCGGCGAGGAAGCGACTTGTCGGGCGCTCGTAGAGGTCCTCGGGCGTGCCTTCCTGCGCGATGCGGCCGCCGTTCATCACGATGATGTGGTCGGAGACGGCGAGCGCTTCCTCCTGATCGTGCGTCACGTACAGGACCGTGAGATCGAGCGACTGCTGCAGCTCGCGGATCTCCTCCCGCACGCGGCGCCGCAGCTTGGCATCGAGATTGGACAGCGGCTCGTCGAAGAGGAGCACGGCGGGCTCGAGCACGAGCGACCGCGCCACCGCCACGCGCTGCTGCTGGCCGCCCGAGAGCTCGGACGGGAGGCGGCCCTCGAAGTCGGCGAGCCCCAGCATCGCGAGCTTCTGCCGGGCGAGCTCGCGCGCCCTGCCCTTCTCGATACGCATCGCGAGCGGCCCGTAGCACACGTTCTCCAGCACCGTCATGTGCGGGAACAACGCATACGACTGGAACACCATCGAGACGTCGCGCTCGTTGGCGGCACGCAGCGTGACGTCCTTGCCGCCGATGAGCACCCGCCCGGTGGTGACGGCCTCGAGCCCGGCCACCATGCGCAGCGTCGTGGTCTTGCCGCAGCCGGAAGGGCCGAGCAGCGTCACGAGATGGCCTTGCTGCACGGTGAACGACACGTCGTCCACCGCCGTCACGTCGCCGTACCTCTTGGTAACGCGGTCGAAGACCACGCCTTGCGACTGCTCGCTCACTCGTCTCACCTCCACGTCGATGCCTGGCCGCAGATTGCGTCTCCCCGACGGCCCGCTGCACCCATTGCGCTCGCTGTCTTCAATGCCCCACCAGCACCGGCGCTGCGGTGCGTCGCCCGAGCTTCGACTCGCCCACGAAGAGCTGCATCGCGAGCAGCACGGCGAGCATCACGAGGATCAGCACGGTCGAGTAGGCGATGGCGAGCGGGTACTCGCCCGCCTCCACACGGCCGATCACGTACACCGTGGCGAGGTTGTACTTGGCGGTCGCGAGAAAGATCACGGCGCTCACCGCCGTCATCGCATGGGTGAAGCTGAACACGAGGGTCGCGAAGATCGCGGGCTTCAGCAGGGGCAGCACCACCTCGCGCAACGTGCGCAGCGTGGACGCGCGCAGGGTCGACGACGCCTCGTCGAGCGTCTTGTCGATCTGCGCGAGTGCGGCCACGCCTGCGCGCACACCCACGGGCATGTTGCGGAACACGAAGCACAGCACGAGGATCGCCATGCCGCCGGTGAGTTCGAGCGGCGCCACGTTGAAGGCCACGATGTAGGCGACGCCGATCACCGTGCCCGGAATCGCGAAACTCACCATGGTGAGGAACTCGAAGGCGCGGCGTCCCGCGAACCGGTGGCGGGTGATCACGTAGGCGGAGAGAAGGCCCACGAGTGCCGTAAGCGGCGCCGAGATGGCGGCGACCTCGATCGTGGTGAACAGGCTGTCCCATGCGGAACCCACGAAGATCGTCCCCTTGGTGTCGAGCGTGATGCGGAAGCCGTCGAGGAAGTGCTTGAACGTGAGCGTCATGTCGCCGCGGCCGATGTCCTTGACGAAGCCGCCGATGAAGATGATGACGTAGCACGCGAGCATGAACAGGATCCAGGCCGCGGCCACGGTGAAGCAGGTGTTCCACAGCGACCTCGGCAGCTTGCCCGGCAGCCCGCCGTCGCCCTTGCCGGTGACCGTCACGTAGGAAAGCTTGCCCACCCAGCGCTGCTGCAGCCAGAACGCAAGGAGCGTCAAGCCGAGGAGCACGGTCGCGAGCGCGGCCGCACGACCCGGATCATGCTGCGCGCCTGCCACCGCGAAGAAGATCTTGGTCGACAGCACGTCGAAATTGCCGGCCAGCACGATCGGATTGCCGAAGTCGGCGAGGCTTTCCACGAAGCCGAGCAGGAAGGCGTTGGCGAGCGCCGGTCGCAGCAGCGGCCAGGTCACGGTGCGGAAGACGCGCGCCCGCGACGCGCGCAGCGTCTGTGCCGCTTCCTCCAGTGCCGGGCTGATCGCGCCCAACGCGCCGTAGAGGATCATGAAGGCGATCGGCGAGAAGGTGAGGAGCTGCGCGATGGCCACGCCGGGCAATCCGTATAGCCACCGCGAACGCGGAATGCCGCAGCAGGCTTCGAGCCACCCCGTCACGAGACCGGTGCGGCCGAAGAGCACGACGAGCGCCAGTGCGATCACGAACGGCGGCGTGACGATCGGCAGGATCGACATCAGCTTCAGCATGCCCGAATAGCGCTGGCCACCGCGCTGCACGACGAGCGCGAAGACGAGGCCGAGGAGCGTGGACAGGATGCCCACGATCGTCGCGAGGACCGCCGAGTTGATCGCCACGCCGCAGCGAACGCCCCCGCCAAAGCAGCCCAGGCCCCAGATGTCCTCGGTGAACAGGCGCTGCGCGGCGAGCTGCGGCGCGAAGTTGCCGTGGGCATCGAAGAGGGCCGCCAGCAGCGATTTGGCGACGGGATAGAAGATGAAGACGACGAGGAGTGCCGCGGTCACCACGACGACGGTGGCCACCGTGGGGTCGCCCTTGAATACCCCGCGTCGCGCCAGCGCACGGGCGAACACGACCGTCAGCGCGACGAGCGCGATTCCGGCCCCGAAGCCGAACGACGGTCCGGTGCTGCCGATCGCCAGCGCCGTGCCGAGCGTCCACACGATCGTGGCGCCGGCTGCCCACGCCGTCACGCGGGCACGCTCGCGGAACGCGAATACCGCCGCGACGAGCGTGCCCAGCAGGGTCGGCCAGAAGCTCGTCGTCCCGCCGACGGCCCTCACCAATGCCGATGAAGCACCCTCGGTTGCCCACGGCAGGACGAACAACGCCATCGCGGCAATCACCGCGATGGCGAAGGTCGCACGATCGCGCTCCACCGGCACGAAGACGGTGGGCGCGAGCGAGGCGGCAGTCACGAAGCGACGTCTATTTCGGCAGCGTGGAGACTTCCTTGTCCCACTTCGACAGCAGGCGCGTGCGCTCCGCGGAGGACCCGTACTTCGCGAAGTTGTAGTCGATGAGCTTGATGTCGGTGAGCTTCGGTGCCTGCGGCGGGGTGGGAGCACTCTTGTTGGAGGGCACCTGGTACGCCTTGGCCGCCGCTCCGATCGCCTGTGCCTCCGGCGTGAGCGCCCAGTCGTACCACTTCTTGGCGTTGTCCATGTTCTTGGCGCCCTTGATGATGCTCATGCTGCCGATCTCGTAACCGGTGCCTTCACACGGAGCGACGATCTTGACCGGCGCGCCGTTCACCACCTGCATCACGGCGTCGTGCAGGAACGTGATGCCGACCAGGCTCTCGCCGGTGGCGGCGGCCCGTGCGGGGGCGGCACCTGACTTGGTGTACTGGTTGATGTTCTTGTGGAGCGCCTTCAGGTAGTCGAATGCCTTGTCCTCACCCATGAGCTGCACGAAGGTGGCGAGCATCGTGTAGGAGGTGCCGGACGAATTCGGATTGGCGACCTGGATCTCGTCCTTGAATGCAGGCTTGATGAGATCGGCCCAGCACTTGGGCTCGGGAATGCCCTTCTTCTTCAGCTGCTCGGTGTTGTAGCTGTACCCCAGCGCGCCGGCGTAGATGCCCACGGTGCGGCCCTTCGACGCGTCCCACTGCCGGACCGCCCAGTCCTGCAGCTCGCCCATCTTCGGGGACTTGTACGCCTCCGTGAGCCCTTCCTCCGCCGCCTGCAGGTGGGGATCACCGGTGCCACCCCACCAGATGTCGCCCTTGGGGTTGGCGGCTTCGGCCTTGATCTGCGCATAGAACTCGCCCGCGCTCTTGCGCGTCATCAGCACCTTGACGCCGGTGGCCTTCT
>CAYTOT010000063.1:0-24168 GCA_964439475.1 uncultured Alcaligenaceae bacterium | reverse complement strand
CTTGGCACCTCGATGCCGTTGCCGCGATGGGGAAGTCCCTATTATTCGTTAGGCAGCCATGGCAGTGATCGAATTTGTGTTGCATCAAGCAGAAGGCGCTAGGCTAGTCAGTATTGTGCGCGATCTGTTTCGCGAGTACGAGCGTGCTATCGGCACGGACCTCGAGTACCAAGGTTTCGCCAAGGAACTCGCGGCGTTGCCCTTCCCCTATTTGCCGCCCGCCGGTGCGCTACTGCTGGCCCAAGCCGGCCAAGATATCGCCGGTAGCGTTGCTCTGCGACCCTTGCCGGGTGGGGCTGCAGAGATGAAGCGGCTTTACGTCCGACCGGCATTTCGGAGCTGCGGTCTTGGCAAGCGCTTGGTCGAGGCAGTGATTCATACTGCACGGGAGGCTGGCTACCGCGAGCTACGCCTGGACACACTGGCCAGCATGGGGCCGGCGCAGGCGCTTTACGAGCGACTTGGGTTCACCGAAATTCCGCCTTACAGCAGCAAGTATCTTCCGGGTACCCGTTTCTATGCTCTCAAGCTGACTGCCTAACAACTCAATGCAGCGGACGCCGACCCGTTCCGCGGGTGGGCGCCGCTGATTTCGGGCGTTGGGCGTCAATGAGCGCGGCAACTGCTGCGCGATCTGAAGAGAGGGCCACATCATGATCAATGGGGTTGCGCAGGTCACGACGGAGATGTTGCAAGCCTTTGCCGATGCATGGAATCGCCACGACGCCGACGCCCTCATGTCATTCATGATCGAGGACTGTGTCTTCGAGGCTTCCGCGGGCCCGGACGTCTGCGGCACGCGGTACGTAGGGCGAAAGGCTGTGCGAGCAGGCTTCGCCGAAGTCTGGGCAACCTTTCCCGACGCCCACTGGGGTAACGCACGCCATTTCGTCCAGGGAGACAGAGGCGTGTCGGAGTGGACGTTCACCGGAACACGCACGGACGGCACTCGCGTCAAAGTCCATGGCTGCGATCTGTTCACGTTCCGAGACGGCAAGATCGCCTTGAAGGACTCCTACCGCAAGAACCGTCCGCCTCTGGGCAGCCCGAGGCGCTGAGTCCGCCTTCGCGCATGAACCGATGACGCCCAGCACTTCGCTCGAGTGAACGCGTCTGCGGCTCGGAAGCCGGATGGATGTGTTCACCCGGCTCCGTCGGTATGATGCTAGAGGAAAAACGGCCACCTTGCTTTGGAGATCCGCCATGGGAGTTCTAGACGATCACAACCGCCAGCACACCTATGGCAACAGTCTGGGTCCACCAACTTCCGTGGTCGGCATTTCGGCCCAACAGGCGATCGACACAAACAGGCGCCTAGTGGAACAGGGCGGGCAAGTATCTTCAGGGGATCAGCCGCTCCGGTGGCGAGACCATCTGAAGGTCGCGCTGGTGGCTCTTGCTATCACCGCCGCCGTCGCAGTTGCCGCGTTCTTGGTAGGCGGGTTCGGTGCGGTGGCACTCGGCCTAGTCGCCGTCATTTCTGGCCTGCTTGGAAGCATCTTCCTGCTCATCGCTCTAGTCAGCGCGGTCAAGTCAGGAGCTTCAAGTGCCATTGGCGGCCGTCGGCCACCGGAATGAGTATGCCAAGTTGCCGTATCCGTTAGCGATCAAGGCCTAACCCTTCGCTGGAGCCGACTCAATCAGCAGGGACTGGAACGCACGCTGCGTCGCCTCATTCGCGAGGCACTGCGGCGCGTCGCATGAACGTGTGGCCCAACCAAGCGGTCGAGTGGACGCGCCGATACGCGACTTCTTCCTCTGCGGGCGTCAGCGCGGCGCGCCCCTCCCCGCGGCGGGCGTAGAATTCAGCGCGAGTGGAGAGACCTATGGTGAATCTCGACATTGAGAGCGAGCGTGAGGAGGACGGCCGCTGGCTAGCGGAGGTACCGCAGTTGCCCGTCGTACTGGCCTACGGTGCCACACGGGGCGAGGCTGTGGCGCGCGTCCAAGTACTTGCGCTTCGAGTTCTTGCTGAGCGCTTGGAACATTCCGAGAGCCAACCCGATTCCATCTCCATTTCGGTGGCCGCTGCTTGAGTCATTGGCCCTCGACCAAGGCGCGTCGCGTGCTCGCGGCGTTGCTTGGGTTGGCGTGGATCGTCAAGCGGCAGACGGCGGCCTGCCGTAGCTCGTCGGCGCGCTGTGGCAGGACGATGCCGCCACGAGTTGCATGCCCAGCTTCCTAGCGCGCTGGGACAACTGGCGCAATGCACGTTCGCGGTAGCGCTCCTCGCAACGGGCCTGGCCTTGATCGGTCACTTCACGAGCAATCTGCAATCGTTATCATCCGACCCGGGCCACGTTTCTCGAGATGGCCAGAGCCAGGCTAGAGCTAGACCAGGCTAGACCCGCGAGAACACCAGCGCCACGATCACCGCACCGATCATCGCGAAGGCGATGGCGAGCTTGACGGCTGTCCCCACCACGATCCCTATCCAGGTGGCGACGCCAACCTGGCCGGCGCGCACGAGGTCGCGCTGCGCGATGAACTCGCCGATGGCGGCTCCCGCGAGGGGCATGAAGATCAGGCCTACGAATCCGGTGAAGATCCCCGCCACGGTGCCGATCAGTGCGCCGATCACCGCGAGCCTGCTCGCGCCGAGCTTTCGGGCACCGGCGGCGGCGGACGTGTAGTCGATCACCCAGGTGATCACCGTCAGCACGCCGCACGCGACCACCAGCCAGACGGGGATGCGCGCGAAGTGATCGATCCAGCCGGCGAGGACGACGCCGCCGAAAACGAGCGTGACGCCGGGGATGGCCGGCAGGATGGTGCCGACGATGCCCACGAGCATCAGCAGCACGACCACGATCCACAGCAGGACGGTCAAACGGGGGCTCCTTCCGCCGGCGGCGCTTGCCTGCCACCGAGCACGTTACCAGCAGACGAGGGAATGAGCACGCGCAGTAGCGCCTCGCCGTAGCGCTCGAGCTTGCGCGTACCGATGCCCGGAACGTCAGCGAGATCACCCAGCGCGCGCGGACGGCGCCGGGCGAGTTCCGCCAGCGTGGCGTCGTGCAGGATCACGTACGCCGGCACGGATTGTGCGCGCGCCTCGGCGAGCCGCCACGTCTTGAGCTGCTCGAGGACGTCGCGGTCGGCCGGAGGCAAGGTGTCGCCCACCGGCGAGCGGTCGCGTCGCGCGCGCGACGGCGGCGGCGCGAGGTGGCGCATCCGCACCCGCTGCTCGCCCTTGAGCACCGGCCGCGCCGCAGCGGCGAGCTTGAGCGCGCCGTAGGCCGCATGGTCGACCTCCGCGAGTCCCAGCGCCACGAGCTGACGAAAGATGCCGCGCCACGCCGCATCGTCGAGATCGGCACCGATGCCGAACAAGCCGAGACGGTCGTGCTCCCACTTCGTGACGCGCTCGCTCGCCTTGCCGCGCAACACGTCGGTCACATGCAGCGCCCCAAAGCGCTGGCCCGTGCGATAGATCGCCGACAGCGCCTTGCGCGCGGCGTCGGTCGCATCGAAGGTCTGCGGAGGCGCAAGGCAGGTATCGCAGTTGCCGCAGGGTTGCGACGCCTCGCCGAAGTATCCAAGCAGTCGTACGCGCCGGCAACCGGCCGTTTCGCACAGGCCGAGCAGTGCGTCGAGCTTGGCGGTGGACACGCGCTTGAATGTGTCGTCGGCCTCGGAGGACTCGATGAGACGGCGCTGCTGCACGACATCGGCCAAGCCGTAGGTCATCCAGGCATCGGCGCGCTGGCCGTCGCGCCCCGCACGGCCCGTCTCCTGGTAGTAGCCTTCCACGCTCTTCGGCAGGTCGAGGTGCGCCACGAAGCGCACGTCGGGCTTGTCGATGCCCATGCCGAAGGCGATGGTGGCAACCATGACGATGCCCTCCTCGCGCTGGAAACGGTCCTGGTTCCCGCGGCGCGCCTCGGCGTCGATGCCGGCGTGGTACGGCAGCGCATCGATCGCATGTCCCGCGAGCCACGCGGCCGTCTCCTCCACCTTGCGGCGCGTGAGACAGTAGACGATGCCGGCGTCGCCCGGGTGCTCGTCGCGGATGAAGCGCAGGAGCTGTTCGCGCGGTGAAGTCTTGTCGACGATGGTGTAACGGATGTTGGGACGGTCGAAGCTCGACACGAAGACGCGCGCGTCTTCGAGCGCGAGGCGCGCGATGATCTCGGAGCGCGTCTGCGGATCGGCGGTGGCAGTGAGCGCGATGCGCGGCACGCCCGGAAATCGCTCGTGCAGCATCGAGAGCGCGAGGTACTCGGGGCGAAAGTCGTGCCCCCACTGCGACACGCAATGCGCCTCGTCGATGGCGAAGAGCGCGAGTGCGGCGTTGCCGAGGAGATCGAGGCAGCGCGGCGTGACCAGCCGCTCGGGCGCGACGTAGAGGAGATCGAGCTCGCCGCGCGCCAGGGCCCGTTCCACGGTCCGCGTCTGCGCGAGATCCTGCGTGCTGTTGAGGAATGCGGCGCGCACGCCGGCTTGCGTCAGCGCGGCGACCTGGTCCTGCATGAGCGCGATCAGGGGCGAAACGACGATGCCGGTGCCTTGCCGCAACAGCGATGGGATCTGGTAGCACAGCGACTTGCCCCCACCCGTGGGCATGAGAACGAGCGCGTCCCCGCCTCCCGCGACGTGCGCGACGATGTCGGCCTGGGCGCCGCGGAACGCGGGATAGCCGAAGGTATCGCGGAGCACGGCAAGGGCAGCGGCGCGGCCCGTGTCGTCGCGGGCGGAGCCGTCGTGGGGATCGGTCAAGATGGGCTTCGGGGGGAACGGTGAGCCTTGGGCAATAGCCCTCCATTATCCGCGGAGACACGGTGAAGCAGGTTCGGACGTTCGAACGAGGCCAGCCGGCCATGGCGCGCGGCCGGCCATCCCGAGCGAGACGCCGCGATTCGTGGTCGCGCTGGGCGGTACGGCGCCGTGACAGCGCGGATCCCTGCCGCTACCATCGTCGCGATGCGCGGCCTTCGCGCCGCTTCTTCCCAATCCAGAACGGAGATCGCCTTGCCACCCGCCCCCAACACCCCTCCGCCTGCGGGCGTCGACGACACCCGCTCGATGCCCTACCAGCTCCCGATGCCGGCGGAATGCCTCCCGGACATCGTGGTGCCGCACGCCGTCCCGCTCGACGAGCGGGTGTGGGTTCCGCAGGCGGAGAACGTGTGGTTCCGTCCGCTGTGCCTCAACCGCTCGGCCGGCTACTGGATCAACCTCCTGCGCGTTCGTCGCTCGGGAATCCTCTCGCGGCACCGGCATTCGCTGCCGGTGCACGGCTACGTGATCAAGGGCCGCTGGCACTATCTCGAGCACGACTGGGTGGCCACCGAGGGCAGCTACGTATTCGAGCCGCCGGGCGAGACGCACACGCTCGTGGTGCCCGACGACGTGCCGGAGATGATCACGTTCTTCCAGGTCAACGGCGTGATGTACTACGTCGACCCGTGGGGCAAGGGCGTCGGATTCGAGGACGTGTTCACCAAGATCGACATGTGCCGCAGGCACTATGCGGACGTGGGTCTCGGCGCGGAGTACGTGGACCAGTTCATCCGCTGAGTGCCATCGTCAGGGGCCGGCGTTCGACACCCACGTTTCCATCCGGTCTTCGCGGAGGCTTCGATGATCCTGAAAGCAGAGGGAACCCTGCCCGCATTCGCAACCGCGGGTCTCGTGGCCGGCGACGGCGTTGCCGGCCCGACGCAGCGCGAGGTCCTGCGAATGGGGTTCGAAACCTCGCTCGACAGCCCCCAGGGCGTCGGCGCGCTCGCCATGGCCAGGATGGTCCGCGACCTGTCCGGGAACAGGCTGGAGATCGGGATCTTCCCCGACGCCCAGCTTGGTCCCGCGGCGAAGATGCTCGACATGATCAGGAAGGGCGATCTCGACCTGTTCCTGAGCGGGACAGGCATCTTCTCTTCGCTGGAGAAGAGGCTGAATGTCTTCGATATCCCCTACCTTTTCGACTCCGCGGAGCAGGCCCATCCGGTCCTCGACGGAAAGGTCGGACTCGCCATGCTGGAAGCGCTCGACCCCCATGGGCTGAAGGGCCTCTCCTTCTGGGAAACGGGGATGCGCGACATCACCTGCAACGTGCGGCCCATCCGCAAGGCGGACGATCTCGCAGGTCTCAGGATGCGGATCCCGGTGAACAATCCGGCGCAGGTGGCCCTTTGGAAGCAACTGGGTACCGAACCCGTGCCGCTTCCGTTCGGACAGATCTACGACGCGCTGAAGACCGGCAGGGCCGATGCTCAGGAGCATCCGGTCAGCCTCATCTATTCGGGTGCGTTCTTCGAGGTGCAGCGCTATCTCTCCTTGACCGGACACATGTACACGCCGATGGTTCAGGTCATGAATCTCCGGAGATTCAACGACCTGCCGGAGAACGACCGCGAGATCCTGGTGCGGGCTTCGCGGGCCGGTGCGGCTGCGCAAAGAACGTTCGCAAAGGAGAACGGCGCCGGATTCCTTGAGAAGATGAAGGCGCGCGGCATCCAGGTCAACACGCTCTCGCGCGATGATCGGCTCGATATCCGCAACAGGGTGAGGCCGGTGATGGAAGAGCTCTACGCGCGCGACAATGGCGACGCCTGGCTGAGGGCCATACAAGACGCCCACGGCGCGAAGTAGGTCGCGACCGACACCACGGGCTGACTCGCCCCGGCTTCGATGTCGAAGCGCGCCACGTCGTGGCTATCGGGTCATGGCGGCGGCCTTCGGACGCTCACAAGCCCGGCAGCCACGTCACCAGCGGCGGGAACACGATCACGAGCGCCAGCACGGTCAGCGACCACAGCACGAACGGGATGATCTGCACGATGATCGCGCCGATCGGCTCTCGCCCCACCGCCGACGACACGAAGAGCAGCAACCCCACCGGCGGCGTCTGCAGCCCTATCATGAGGTTCAGCACCACGATGACCGCGAAGTGCGTGGGATCGATGTGCAACTGGGCGGCGACCGGCAGCAGCGTGGGCACGAAGATGATCATCGCCGGCAGCGGCTCGAGGATCTTGCCGATCAGGAGCAGGAACACGTTGATCATCACCAGCACGATGAGCGGATCGGTCGAGATCGACAGCAGGAGGTCGCGCACCCCGTCGTTGACCTTGGCCTCCGACAGCAGCCAGCCGAACGGACCGGCGGCGGCGAGCAGGAACATGATCACGGCCGACGAGCGTCCCGAGTCGAGGATCGCGCGCACGAACTTGCGGCGGTCGAGCTCGCGATAGATGATCCAGCCGACGAAGAGCGCATACACGGCTATGGCCGCTGCCGCCTCGATATCGGTGACGATGCCGAAGCGGATGCCAGCCAGCACGATGAGCGGCATGGCCAGCGCCCAGCTGGAATCGCGCGTGGCCTGCCAGCGCTGCGGCCACGTGGACTTCTCCTGCGCCGGATAGTTGCGGCGCCGGGCGATCCATGCGCACACCGCCATGTAACCCGCGGCGAGCATGAAGGCGGGAATGACGCCGCCCAGGAAGATCCTGATCACCGAGTGATTGGCCATCACGGCGTACACCACCATCGGGATCGACGGCGGCAGGATCGGCCCGAGCATCGCCGCGGCGGCGATCACCGCGCCCGCGTAGCCCTCGCGATAGCCGGCGCGCTTCATCGCCGGGATCAGCGCGGTCCCGGTGGCCGTGGCGTCGGCGACCGCGGAACCGGAGATGCCGGCCATGATGAGATTGGTGACCACCGCCACCTGCGACAGCGCGCCGCGCAAGTGACCGACGAAGGCGAGCGACCACTGGATGAGGCGTTGCGTCACCCCGCCGCTGTTCATGAGCTCGCCGGCGAGGATGAACAGCGGGATCGACAGCAGCGCGGCGGAGTCGACGCTGGTGAGCATCGTCAGGGGCAGCATCACCGCGTCGCCGAAGGCATCGGGTCGCGTCGCGATGCCCGCGGCGGCCGCCAGGATCATCGCGAAGCCCACGTCCATGCCGAGGAGCAGCATGACGAGGAAGAGCACGATGATGAGCAGGGTCATCGCCGACGCGCTACCGTCAGGGGGTCGTGGGGTCGCGCCATGGTCAGTGCGCCGATGGGCTGTGCCAGGTCACGCGTCGATAGGCTGCGCCGGTCATGGCGCCGTCGAGTCGCGGCCCGTCACCACATCGATGAGTCGCAGCACACAGGTGAAAGCGATGGCGGCGGTGCCGAGCAGGATAGCGCTGTACGGAACGGCATTGGTGATCGGCGTGCCCAGGATCTGCTGGAAGGCGACCACTTCCAGCACGCTCCACGCCTTGAAGTTGATCAGGACGCACAAGATGAGGATCGCAAGCTCGAACAGGGCATCGCGCCAGCGCAGCACCGCCGGCGGCAGATACTTGGCGATCAGGTCGATGCGCAGGTTCTCGCGCTGCGCGTAGGCCACCGCCACGCCGGCGAACACCAGCCAGACGAGTCCGACCTTGGCGATCTGGTCGTGCGCATCGAACGTGGTGTGCAGCGCGTAGCGGTCGACCGCCTGCCCGAAGGTGAACACCAGCACCACCAGCATCGAGACGAACACGATCGCCTGGCTGACGCGGGTCAGCCAATGCTCGGCGCGGCGGAGGGAGGACAGCACGGACGACCTCGGTGGGATCCCCGGCGAGGCACCGGGCGCAGCCGCGCCCGGACCGGTCGACGTATCGGTGCTACTCCTGCATCTTGCGCACGCGGTCGACCATGCCGGCCGGCCACAGCTTGCCCTCGTAGGGCAGGTGCACGTCCTTCAGCGCGGCACGGAAGGCGGGGATGTCGGGGACGGTGTAGGTACCCGTCTTGCGCACCGTCTCGATCGACGCCGCGTCGAGCTTGCGCGTCTCGGCGGTCGCCACCTCACCGCCGGCCTGCGCCGCCTTGACCAGCGCCTTCCGCTCGGCGTCGGAAAGGCCCTTCCAGGCCCGTTCCGACATGAACCAGCCGGTGAGCTCGTACGCATGATCGGTGGCCGACCAGTAGGGGGCCACCTCGTTGAACTTGAGCGGCATGGCCAGATCGAAGCCGTTGTCCTGGCCCTCGACGGTGCCACGCGACAGTGCCGTGTAGATCTCCATCATGCCGAGCGGCGTGACCTGCGCCCCCAGCGTCTCGAACGTGGCCTTGAGCAACGGGATGTTGGGGATGCGCAGCCGCAGGCCCTTGACATCGGCCGGCTTGACGATCGGCCCCTTGGTGGTCTGCAGCGCGCGCGGGCTGCGCTCGCCGTAGGCGCCCACGATGCGCACGCCGGTCTTGGCCGCGATGTCGTCGTAGAGCTTCAGGAACTCGGGGCTGTTCAGCACCTTCACCGCCGATTCGTTGTTCTTGAACAGATAGGGCACGTAGGCGATGTTCATCGGCTCGGCGCCCTTCAGCAGCACGATGGCGCCCAGGCCGAAGTAGCCCATCTCCAGCGTGCCCAACTGCATCGACGAGTACATCTGGTTGATGTCGCCCAGCTGCCCGTCGGTGAACACCGACACGGCCAGTCCCTTGTTGCTCTCGGCGGCCGCCACTTCCGCGAAGCGGTTCATCGCCTTGTGCCAGGGGCTGTTCGACGCCGCGATGGTGGCGATGCGGATCTTCTTCTCCGCGAGCGCCGGCGTGGCGGTGAGGGCGAGCGCGAATGCACAGGCCAGTGCGCCGGCCAGCGGGCGCAGCAAACGGTGCTTCATGGGGGAGACTCCTGTGGTCGTGTGGATGCAATGCGTGGCATGTGACTACCAGTCCCAGTGTACCGGAGCCACGCCGGCAACCGGCGAGCGGAACACGGCGATTCGGGTGCCGCTGACCGAGCCGAGGTAGGCGGTGCGCAAGTCGTGACCGCCGAAGGCGAGGCTGGTGACGTTGGGCAGGACGCGCGCGTGGTTGTCGTAGAGCAGTGCGCGGCCGACCGAGCCGTCGCGCACGGCAGCGCGAACCTTCGCCATGTGCGCGGCATCGAGGTCCTCCGCCACGATCCGCCACCTGCCGTCGGGACGCACGCGCACGATCTTGTTGGCGCCCACGCCGATGACCCACAGCGCGCCCTCGGCATCGAGCGTCAGGCCGTCGGGGAACGTGTCCTCGTCGAACTGCGCGAATACCTCGCGCGGCCCGAGCGTGCCGTCGTCGGCGAGCGGGAAGCGGCATAGTTGGCTGGCGAAGGTCTCGTTGACGTACAGGTGACGACCGTCGAGTCCGATGCGGCATTCGTTGGCGGCGAAGATGCCCTCGCCGGCGATGCGCGCGGTGTGCGGACGGTCCACGCCGTCGGCAAGCCCCACGTACGCATCCGCGATGTCCGCGCGGAATCCGTGGCGGCCCGCCCCAGCGTGCGACCGGAACATCACCGTGAACCAGATGCGCTCGCGCTCGTCCATCCAGACGAAGTTCACGGCGGGGAGCGCCACGCCGTCGACCGTGGTGAGCCAGGGCTCGCAACGGCCGTCGGCATGCAGGCGCCAGATGCCCCCATCGACGCCCAGATTCGCGAAGAGATACGACCCGTCACGCAGCAGCACGAGGCCGTTGGGGAGGAAGCGCGCCTCCTCCTTTCTCGCGGCACACCCGATCGCCGTTTGCCGCCCATCGGCATCGATGCGCACCACACCACCTCGCCAGTCGGGTACGTGGAGCACCCCGGCACGAGTGACGAGCACGCACTCCGGGCGCAGCAAGCCCCCGCCGACGAACGACACGTCATCGAGATCGAGCTGGAAGTTGGCGGAGGTCGTCATGCGCGTATCGGATACCGTCATGTCCTTCATTTCGCCGCACGCGCAACGACGTAGCGCCTTTCCTCACGCACCGCATCGGCGCGTCGAAGCGACGGTGGGGGCGCACGCAGCGGGCTCCCGCCCGCGGAGAGCGTCACCACCGGCGCCCAACCACCAAAGACACCGCAAGCACGACTACATGAGCCCCTTGTAGCGGATCCGGTGTGGCTTCGCCGCCTCCTCGCCGAGCCGTCGCCGCTTGTCCGCCTCGTACTCCGTGTAGTTCCCCTCGTAGAAGAACCACTGCGAATCGCCCTCCGCCGCCAGGATGTGCGTGGCGATGCGGTCGAGGAACCAGCGGTCGTGCGATATCACGAGCGCGCTGCCCGCGAATTCGAGCAGCGCTTCCTCCAGCGCGCGCAGCGTCTCCACGTCGAGGTCGTTCGACGGCTCGTCGAGGAGCAGCACGTTGCCGCCCTTGAGCAGCGTGGCCGCCAGATGCAGGCGCCCGCGCTCGCCGCCCGAGAGCTGACCCACGATCTTCTGCTGGTCCGGCCCCTTGAAGTTGAAGCGGCCGAGATAGGCGCGCGACGGCATCTCGAAGCGGCCGACAGTCAGGATGTCCTGTCCGTTGCTGATCGCCTCCCACGCGGTCTTGTCGTTCGGAAGCGATTCGCGCGTCTGGTCCACCACTGCGAGCTGCACGGTGTGACCGATCCTGATGGTGCCGCTGTCGGGCTTCTCGGCGCCGGTGATCATGCGGAAGATCGTCGACTTGCCGGCGCCGTTGGGGCCGATGATGCCCACGATGGCGCCCGGCGGCACGCGGAACGAGAGGTTGTCGACGAGGAGCTTGTCGCCGAAGCGCTTGGAGACGCCCTCGAACTCGATCACCGCGTCGCCCAGCCGCTCGGCCACAGGAATGAAGATCTCCTGCGTCTCGTTGCGCTGCTGGTGCTCGTAGGAGGCGAGGTCGTTGAAGCGCGAGATCCGCGCCTTGCTCTTGGCCTGGCGGCCCTTGGCGTTGGAGCGCACCCATTCCAGTTCCTGCTTCATCGCCTTGATGCGCGCGGCCTCCTGCTTCGACTCGGTGGCCAGGCGCTGCTCCTTCTGCTCGAGCCACGAGCTGTAGTTACCCTTCCACGGGATGCCGTAGCCGCGGTCGAGCTCGAGGATCCACTCGGCGGCGTTGTCGAGGAAGTAGCGATCGTGGGTCACCGCGATCACCGTGCCGGGAAACTTCTGCAGGAACTGCTCGAGCCAGTCGACGCTCTCGGCGTCGAGGTGGTTGGTGGGCTCGTCCAGGAGCAGCATGTCGGGCTTGGAGAGCAGGAGGCGGCACAGCGCAACCCGGCGCTTCTCACCACCCGACAGGGTGGCGATCTTCGCGTCCCACGGCGGCAGGCGCAGGGCGTCGGCGGCCACTTCCATCTGCACGGAGGAATCGGCGCCGGAAGCGGCGATGATCGCCTCCAGCCGCGCCTGCTCGGCCGCGAGCGCATCGAAGTCGGCATCCGGCTCGGCGTAGGCGGCGTAGATCTTTTCCAGCTCGTCCTTCGCCTGCAGGACCTCACCCATGCCTTCCTCGACCGCCTCGCGCACGGTCTGTCCAGGATCGAGGCGCGGCTCCTGCGGCAGGAAGCCGACGCGCAAGCCGGGCATGGGCGTCGCCTCGCCTTCGAACTCGCGGTCCTCGCCCGCCATGATGCGCAGGAGGCTCGACTTGCCGGAGCCGTTCAGGCCCAGCACGCCGATCTTGGCGCCGGGAAAGAACGAGAGGGAGATGTCCTTCAGGATGACGCGCTTGGGGGGAATCAGCTTCCCCACGCGGTTCATCGTGTATACGTATTGGGCCATGGCGCGCGGATGCTCGGGCAGCGAAAACAGTCATTATCGCAGGCGGCGCCCGGGCGGCCTGTCGGCCGCCGTCCATCGACGCCACCTGGCGTGCCCACGAGCCGCGCGCGTCACGCCTCCACGCCATGCTTGCATGGACGCACGACGGGAGGCGGGACGCGGCCCGGCGTCGCGGCCGGGCTACTTCTGCGCCGTCGTCGGGACCGGCGAGCCGGAGAGCGGAGGTGGCGTGCCGCCGCGCATCTGCGCTTCGGTGGCCGAACGCAGCTCGCGCCAGCGCTTCTTGTCGGCGTCGTAACGAGCATTCACGGCCACGATCTCCTTCTGCTTGGCTGCGATGAGCTCGTCCTGCCGGCCGAGCTCGGAATCGATGTTCGCGATCTCGCGCTCGAGTACGGGCGGTACCGGCTTGTCGCCTAGTGCCGCCTTGCGTTGCGCGACGTCGGCCTTCCGCTTGGTGAGCTGCGCCGCGTACGCCGTGGAGGACTGGATCTGCTGCTCGATCGTGGCAAGGGCGCGCCGGCGCGCGAGATCGATCTCGCTTTCGACGGTGTACGTGGCGAGCAGTGCGCGGTCGCGCCGGTCGACGAGTTCGCGGTCCTTGGCGAGCTGCTGCGCGCGCGCTTCCTCTTCGAGGATCTTCCTGCGCTGCTCCGGCGTGAGCGCAGGGTCGGTGCGCTTGATCGGCACGCCGTACTTGTCGAGCTGCACGTTGCCCTTGTTGAGGGCCTCGGGCGGGATCTTGTCGGTGTAGTGGACGACTCCCTTGTCGTCCACCCACTTGTAGGTGGCCGCATGCACGCCGCCCGCCACGAGCAGCGCAGAGACGACGGCGAGGGCGCGCGCGCCGCCCATGGCTGTGAACCGACGTCTCCCGTCCGAAAGATCCCCTGCCCTCACGTTCACCTCGAATCCGCTCACGGAAAGCCCGCCCTCCGTCGCGACGGACCGCTCATTGGACGCCCGCCGCGGCGGGACGTTCCGGGGCGACCCCGTAGCGGGCGCGATACGCCGTCACCGCCTGTGCGTGCTCCCGCAACTCGGGCCGGTCGGCGAGGAAGCGCATGACGTCGTCCAGCGTGGCAATGGCCACCACCGGAATGCCGTACAGGGCCCGCACCTCCTCCACCGCCGACGCCTCGCCGCGGCCCTTCTCCATGCGGTCGAGCGCGATCAGCACGCCTGCCGGCTGCGCGCCCTGCGAACGGATGAGATCCACCGACTCGCGCACCGAGGTGCCGGCGGTGATGACGTCGTCCACCACCATCACTCGCCCACGCAGCGGTGCACCCACCACCACTCCGCCCTCCCCATGGTCCTTCGCCTCCTTGCGATTGAAGCTGAAGGGCATGTTGTGCCCCGCCTCGGCCAGCGCAAACGCAGTAGCCGCCACGAGCGGGATGCCCTTGTACGCGGGTCCGAAGAGCTGGTCGCAGGCCACACCCGACCCGATCAGCGCCCTTGCGTAGAACCTGCCCAGCGTGCGTACGCTCTGTCCGTCGTTGAAGAGGCCCGCATTGAAGAAATAGGGGCTCTCGCGTCCCGCTTTGGTGACAAAATGACCAAAGCGAAGCACTTCGCGTGCCAAGGCAAAGCTCAGGAAATCCTGGCGAAAGTCGGACACGGAACGGCCTGGGTGCGGTTCGGACGGGGCGGCGGTATCGGGTCGAGTACGAACGCGATGCTCCATACCAGTATAACGCCCGGTCATGCCAGCGGCGCCGAGGGTGGCCGGTCGTGTACACTCGCCCGCTTTTTTCGCATGCGCATCATCACCCTCAACGTCAACGGGATCCGCGCCGCCGAGCGCAAGGGCTTCGCGCGCTGGCTGGCGAGGGTGGAACCGTGGGACGTGGTCTGCCTGCAGGAACTCAAGGCCCACCATGAGGACATCCCCAGGTCCCTCCGGGCGCCGCGCAAGTGCAGCTCGCATTTTCATCCGGCGGCGCGCAAGGGTTATGCCGGCGTCGGCGTCTACCTGCGCGGCAACGCCACCTTCACCACGGGCTTCGGCAGCAGCGAGTTCGATGCCGAGGGGCGCTACCTGCAGGCGGACTTCCACGGCCTCACGGTGATCAGCGTGTACCTGCCGTCGGGGTCGAGCGGGCCGCATCGACAGGCCTCGAAGTTCCGCTTCCTCGCCGAGTTCCTGCCGCATCTCGCCCGCCTGCGCGCATCCGGACGCGAGATCATTCTGTGCGGCGACTGGAACATCGCGCATCACCCCATCGACCTCACCAACTGGCGCAGCAACCAGAAGCATTCGGGCTTCCTGCCCGAGGAGCGGACGTGGCTCACCCGTGTCTTCGACGAACTCGGCTTCGTGGACGTGTTCCGCAAGGTCGATCCGCGTCCCGGGCAGTACACCTGGTGGTCCAACCGCGGACAGGCGTGGGCGAAGAACGTCGGCTGGCGCATCGACTACCAGATCGCCACCCCCGGCATCGCCGCGAAGGCGCATGCGGCGTCGATCTACAAGAATCGCCGTTTCTCCGATCACGCGCCACTGGTGATCGACTACGACTACGCGCTGGCGTGATGTCCGGGCCCTGCGCATGCCGTCGCGTCGACGGCCTGAACCCGGCCCGATAGGATGCTCCGCGCGGTCGACCTCACCTTGTCCCGCGGGACGCGGCGCCTGCTGGAGGGCGCCAGCCTCACCGTGCACGCCGGCCACCGGATCGGCCTCGTCGGTGCCAACGGCAGCGGCAAGTCGAGCCTCTTCGCGGCGATCCGCGGCGAAATCCACGCGGATGCCGGACGGATCGAACTGCCTGCGTCGTGGACGGTCGCGCACGTCGCTCAGGAGACGCCGCCGGTGGACGCCAGCGCGCTCGACTACGTCCTCGACGGCGACGTGGAACTGCGCGCGATCGAGCGCCAACTCGCGGTCGCCCACGCCGATCCTGCGCACGACGGCGCCCTGCTAGCCGAGTTGCACCACCGCTTCGAGGCGATCGACGGCTACAGCGCGCGGGCGCGGGCCGCGATGCTGCTCTCGGGTCTGGGCTTTGCCGAGGCGCGGCACGGCGATCCCGTCGCGAGCTTCTCCGGCGGCTGGCGCATGCGCCTGAACCTCGCGCAGGCGCTGCAGTCGCGATCCGACCTCCTCCTGCTCGACGAGCCCACCAATCACCTGGACCTCGATGCCGTGCTCTGGCTCGAGGAATGGCTGCGCCGCTACCAGGGCACGCTGCTGCTCATCACCCACGATCGCGATTTCCTCGACGGCGTGGTCGACGGCATCGTGCACGTCGAGGATCGCAAGCTCGTTTCCTACACCGGCAACTACGTCCAGTTCGAGACCGAGCGCGCGCAGAAGCTCGCGCTGCAGCAGGCCACCTGGGCGAAGCAGCAGCGGCAGGTGGCGCACCTGCAGTCGTTCATCGACCGCTTCCGCGCCAAGGCGACCAAGGCCAAGCAGGCGCAGAGCCGCGTGAAGGCGCTGGAACGGCTGGAGCTGATCGCGGCGGCGCACGTCGACAGCCCATTCGAGTTCGCCTTCGCGCCGGTGTCGCGCACGGGACGCCAGCTCGTGCTGCTGGAAGGCGTCACGCTGGGCTACCCGGAGCGGCCGCCGGTGCTGCCCAAGCTCGACTTCAGCCTGCTCGCCGGCGATCGCATCGGCCTCCTCGGCCCCAATGGCGCCGGCAAGTCGACGCTGCTCAAAGCGATCGCCGGGACGCTCGCGCCGCTCGAAGGCGATCGCCGCGTCGCCCAGGGACTGCGCCTCGGCTATTTCGCGCAGCATCAGGTCGAGCAGCTTCGCCTCGAGCATTCGCCGCTATGGCACCTGTCGCGGCTGGAGCCCGACGCGCGCGAACAGGAGCACCGCGACTTCCTCGGCGGCTTCGACTTCCGGGGCGACATGGCGAGTGCGGCGGTCGGCAACTTCTCCGGCGGTGAGAAGGCCCGCCTCACCCTCGCGCTCATCGTGCGCGGAAAGCCCAACCTGCTGCTGCTCGACGAGCCCACCAACCACCTCGACATCGAGATGCGCGAGGCGCTCACCGAGGCGCTGCAGGACTACGAAGGTACCCTCGTCGTCGTCGCGCACGATCGGCACCTGCTGCGCGCGACCACCGATGCGCTGTGGCTCGTGGCCGACGGCAAGGTCGCGCCCTTCGACGGCGACCTCGACGACTATCGCGACTGGGTGCTGTCGCAGAAGAAGCGCGAACGCGCCGCCGCGCAGGCGCAGACGCGATCGGCCGCGTCGGCTGTCGGTGACGACACCCCGCTCGACCGGAAGGCGAAGAAGCGCGAGGAGGCGCAGGCTCGCCAGCGCCTGGCCGACGCGCGCAAGCCTCTCCTCTCGCGCCAGGCGAAGCTCGAGGCCGAGCTCGATACGCTCGGGACGGAGAAGGCCGGGCTCGACGCCTGGCTCGCGACGGCGGATGCCTACACCGCCGACGCGAAGGATATGCTCAAGGAGAGGATCGCCCGCCAGGGTGAACTCACGTGGCAGCTCGCGCGGCTGGAGAGCGAATGGCTCGACAATGCGGAGAAACTCGAGCAGATCGCCTCGGACCTGGCGAGCGACGACGGCTGAAGCGGACGCCTCCGGCAGGCCGCTCGGACGCGCGCAGCGCCGTCCAGAGCCGGGTCCCGTGCCAGCTATGATGATGCGCACCATGGCCGATCCCCGTCATTTCTCGCTGCTGCGCAGCTTCCGTCTCGCCGATTTCCTGACGCTGGGCAACGCCGCGTGCGGCGTCGCCGCGGTGTTCTGCGCCCTGGCCTTCGCCCGTCACGGCAGCCTTGCGTGGTTCTATGCCGCGGCGGCGCTGGCGCCCGCGGCCTTCGCCTTCGACGTGCTCGACGGCAAGGTCGCGCGCTCGCGACACGCCCATTCCGCCTTCGGCCGCGAGCTCGATTCGCTCGCCGACGTGATCTCCTTCGGCGTGGCGCCCGCCGCGCTGGGCTTCGCGGCGGGCCTCACCGGCATGCTCGACTGGATCGCGCTGATCTACTTCGTGTGCTGCGGAGTGAGCCGCCTCGCGCGCTTCAACGTGACCGCGGATGCGCTCGCCGCCGGCGGCGACAAGGTCAAGTACTTCGAAGGCACGCCGATCCCGACCAGCGTGGTGCTGGTGGCCCTGCTCGCGCTCGCCGCCTGGCACGGTCGCATCGGCGACACGTTCGCCGGCGGAGCCTGGGCGATCGGCCCCCTCACGCTGCACCCGTTCGCGCTGCTCTACGTGCTGTCGGGTTCGCTCATGATCAGCAAGACGCTGCGCATCCCGAAGTGGTGAGGCCGGCGCAAGGACCGGCGCCCTCGAACGCCGGCAGTCGCTGGAAGGGGCGACCCACCGGCGGCGGCGGAAGGCGGCCCAGCGGGCGCGACGGGTTGACTTGCGACCGGTTCGCCCACATCATCATGACCATGCAGACCACGCGCCATCCTTGCGCTCGCCCCCACGGTGGGCGATTCATCCCGGGCGTCTAGCCCCGGGTTCGGTGCGTCGCGCCCCGGGCTCGGGGCACCCCATTCGCAACTTCTGCGCCGAGGCGTTCGGCGTTTCTCGTGCGTTGCCGCTCCGCGGCCTCGCCAATCCGGCATTCGAAAGGCCTTCGCCATGGAAACTCGCAGCCAGCCCACGCGTCCCCCCATCCACATGATCGACGACGAGGCGGACCTGCTCACCGATCTCGCCAGCCGCGCCGGCGCGCATCCGCCCGAGCTCGGCGCGATGCTCCTCGCCGAGATCGAGCGCGCCGAGTTGCACGATGCCGGCGGCATCCCGCCCGATGTGGTCACGATGAACGCCACGATCGATTTCGTGGACGAGGCGAGCGGCGAGGCGCGCACGGTGCAGCTCGTCTATCCGCGGGACGCCGACTTCGCGGCGGGCCGCATCTCCATCATGACGCCGGTGGGCGTCGGCCTCATCGGACTGCGCCAGGGACAGTCCATCCTGTGGCCCGACCGCGACGGCAACCAGCGCAACCTCACCGTGACGCGGGTCGCCCAGGGGCGGCAGGCCGCGTGAGACTCGCGCTGTCGAGATCGACGTCGGCCTGCGGCACGATGCGCAGGTTGGGATGCCGGGCGCGCAGCGCCTCGACGAACGTCGCGGCGTCGCCTGCCACCACGATGGCGAGCGCGGCGGGGTCCCAATGCGCGCGGGCGAAGGCCAGCACCTCGTCGGGTGTGACCGCGCCGAGCGCATCGATGGTCCGCGTGATCTCCGTCGGCGCCACGCCGGTCGCTTCGAGCGCCGCGATGGCGCCGGCCAGGCTCGCCGTGGTTTCGTAGCGGCGGCTCATCGCGCCGATCACGGTCATCTTGCGGGCTTCGAGCTCGGCGGGAGTTGGCGCCGCTTCGCGCACGCGCTCGACCTCGTCGAGGGTAACCTGCACGAATTCGGCGGCGGATTCGTTCCGGGTCTGCGCGGCGATCTTCCACACGCCGCCGTCGCGCCGCGCATCGAGGCTGCTGCCGACACCGTAGGTGAGTCCGCGGCGGATGCGCAGCTCCTGGTTGAGACGCGACGAATAGCCCCCGCCGACGAGCGCATTGGCGATCACGCCGGGGTAGTAGTCCACCGCATCGCGGCGGATGCCCGGCGCCGCGAAGGCAACGCCCGCCTGGCCAGCGTCCTCGATCGCGAGCACCACCGGCGTCGGCGCGGCCGCGCCGGCGCTGTCGACGCGAGGCGGCGTCAACGCTGGCGTTGGACGCGCCCAGCTCCCGAACACCTGCCCGGCGAGCGCGCGCGCCTCGGCCGCGTCGACGTCGCCCGCGAAGATCAGCGTCGCGTTGTCGGGCCGATACAGCGTCTTGTGCTGCGCGACGACGTCGGCGCGCCTGATGCGCTTGAGCGAGCCCGGCGTGCCCCCTGCCGGATGACCGTAGGCGCCATCGCCGAAAGCCGCGCGATCCACCGCCATGCGGGCGAGCGAGCCGGGATCGCCCATGGCCACGGACAGGTTGTCCCGTGCCTGGCGGCGAGCGCGATCGAGCTCGCGCTGCGCGAAGCGGGGATGCTGCACCACGTCGGCCACCAGCGCCAGGGCCGCGGCGAGTTGCGGTGCCGTCACCGTGATCGACACCTGCGAGCGATCCCACCCGGCGCCGGTCTCGAGCGTGCCGCCGAGGGCTTCGGCAGCATCGGCGATCTGCGGTGCAGTGCGCGTCGCAGTGCCCTTGGCGAGGAGCGTGGCCGTCATGTCGGCCAGACCAGAGAGCGCGGGCGGGTCCGTTTCCGCACCGGAGCGAACGAGGAGGCTGACGGTGACGAGAGGCAGGCTGCGGCGCGGCGCCACCACGACGCGCAGGCCGTTGTCCAGCGTGTCCACGACCGGCGCGGCAATGACGAAGGGCCGCGGCGCGGCGGGCGGCGGCGGCGCGTCGAAGGGTTGGGCGAGTGGCATCGTGGACGGTGCGGCGATGGCGACGGCCACGGCGAGCGTGGCGGGCTTCACGGCTTGCGGCCGCCCTTCGAGCGAGCGGCTCCGGCCTTGCGCGCCTGCACGTACTCGACGGTGACCTGCTTGCCGTCGAGCACGTAGCGGCGCAGCACGCGCTGGACGTCGGCGGCGGTGACCGCCTGCAGCTCGTCGAGCTCGCGATTGACGTAGGCGGGATCGCCGCGATACATCACGGCCTCGCCGATCGCCATGCCCTTGCCGATCGGGGTTTCGCGCTCCTCGAGCTCTTGCGTGACCATCTGCAGCTTGACCTTGGCGAGTTCCGCCGGCGGAATCGGGCCCGTGGCGAGCTTCACGATCCCGGCGCGAAGCGCGTCGGCGAGCGCGGCGGGCGTGGCACCCCGGGCGCCGATCGCATAGGCCACGATGATTCCGGCATCGGTGGTGGAATCGAGGCTGAAGCCGATGTGCTGGGCGATCTCCTTGCGATACACGAGCGATTCGTGCAGCCGCGACGAGTCGCCCTCCGCGAGCAGCGCCGACGCCACGTGCAACGCCGCCGCGTCCGGGCTGCGCGCAGTCGGGCCGAGCCACGTCAGCGCGACCGCCGGCAGCGGCACGTTCGGCCCGGTCTCCCGATAGGTCGAATCCCGCGTGCGCTCGGGCTCGGTCACGTTCACGCGCGGAATCGGCGTGGCCGGGCGCCCGATGGCGCCGAAGTAGGTGTCCACCCAGCCGTCGAGCTCGGCCTGGTCGAAGTCGCCGGCGACCACGAGCAGCGCGTTGTCGGGGCGATAGTAGGTGCGGTGGAAGGCGCGCACGTCGTCCAGCGACGCGGCGTCGAGCTCGGCGATGTTGCCGATCACGCCGCGGCGATACGGGTGCACCTGGTACGAATGCGGCGCCAGGGCCTCGAAGAAGCGCCCGTAGGGATCGGCGAGCACGTGCTGGCGGTACTCCTCCTGCACGACCGCGCGCTCCGACCTGAAGTTGGCCTCGTTCACGTCGAGGTTCGACATGCGCTCGGCTTCGGCCCACAGAAGGCGCTGCAGATGGTTAGACGGCACCACTTCGAAGTAATTGGTAACGTCCTCGCGCGTGCTCGCATTGTTGCTGCCGCCGACGTCCTCGGTGAGACGGTCGAACTGCTCGTTCGCGAGGTACCGGGTGCTCTTGAACATCAGGTGCTCGAAGAGGTGCGCAAAACCCGAACGGCCGGCGGGGTCGTCCTTGCCGCCCACGCCGTACCAGACCTGCACGCTCACCGTGGGGCTCGAATGATCCTCCACCGTGACCACACGCAGGCCGTTCGGCAGCGTGCGATCGCGAAAGGCGAGTGGCGGAATCGCAAGGGGCGCGGCGACGGGCGCGGCAGTGGGGGCGACGGTGGGAGGTGCGGCGGGTGCGGCACCGTGGGCGACGGCGATCATGCAGAGGCAGGAAAGGGAGGCGAGGACGCGCATGGCTCGAGCCAGGCGAGGGGCGCAAAAAAAGCGCGGGTGGCTGCGCTTCGACCGCAAACACGCAAGTATACGTTCTGACGGGCGCACGCCCGCGCTGACGGATCAACCTACCCGCACGCCGGGCCGATAGAAGAGGTACACCGCGAAGCCCAGCGTGTCCCGGCCCCAGCGCAGATAGGCGTCGCGCCAGCGACGGGCACGCGCGAGCATCGCCGGCACGTCGGGGTCATCGGGCTGCTCGCGCGCATAGCGCTCGATCGAGCGGCAGTACGTCCACTCGTACTCGTCCCACTCGTCGACGCTGGCGGTCACGGCATGCATCGGCACGAGCCCGGCGTCGATGCCCGCCTGCACGTTGCCGCGATGATCGAGATACCGTCCGTGCTCGCCGCCGAGCACGGCGAGGTAGTCGGGATGCGCGCGCGTGCGCCAGTAGCGCTCGCCGATCAGGACGTAGCCGCCGGCGCAGGTCCATGCCCTGAGCTGGCGGCAGATCCCCGGCATCCCGCCGGCGATCCCGTCGGCGCCAAGCTTCACCGACAGGTGGAAGGTCTCGGGATCCGCACGGAACTCGCGGATATCGATGCCGTCGAGATGCAGCTTGCCGAGCGCCCCCGTCCACTCGGCGCGCTCACGCGCCTGATCGAGCATCATCGAGCTGCGGTCGATGGCCACCAGCGTCGAGCCGAAGCGCTCGATGATGCGCAGCGCGAGCTCGGCGCGTCCGCAGCCCAGGTCCAGCACGCGCGACGTCTCATCGAGCGGCAGGAGGTCGAGCAGTCGCTCGATCTTGGCCGCCGGGATCGGATTGCAGTAGTCGTGGTCGCGATGCGCGATCGCGCTGAACTTGTATGTATTCATGGGCGATCGCCCGCGGCTGCCGGATTCGCGGATCCCGACGGGTCCTTCCATGGCGCCACACGCAAGAGCAATGCCATGCCCGGCAACGCGAGCGCCGTACACAACAGGAAGAAGCTGAACCATCCAAGATGTTCCACGAGCACACCCGTGGTCGCGTTCACGATCGTGCGCGGAACGGCGGAGAGGCTCGTGAACAGCGCGAACTGCGTGGCCGTGAAGCGCGGATCGGTCGCGCGGGCAATGAACGCCACGTAGGCTACCGTCCCGAGACCGATGCCCACCGCCTCGGCGCCGACCACGATGCCGAGCGCGTAGAGGTTGGCAGTGCCCAAGGTCGACAGCCACGCGAAGCCCAGGATCACCACCATCTGCACCACGCCGAAGATCCACAGCGCGCGATTGATCCCGATCTTCACCATCCACAGGCCGCCCAGCATGCCGCCGGCCACGCTGCCCCACAGTCCGGCGTTCTTGGCCACGACCCCGATGTCGGTCTTGCTGAAGCCCATCTCCAGATAGAACGGCGTGGCCAGCGCCGTGGCCATGCTGTCGCCGAGCTTGTAGAGGAAGATGAAGAGGAGCACGAGCACCGCCTGCTGCCAGCCCGAGCGCGCGATGAACTCCTGGAAGGGCAGCACCACGGCATCGCGCAGCGTCTTCGGCGCCGCGGCGGTGGCCGCCGGTTCGCGCACGACCAGCGTCATGACGAGGCCCGGCAGGAGGAAGAGGGCGGTGATGATGAACACGGACGACCACGGCATGCGATCGGAGAGGATCAGCGCCAGCGATCCCGGCACGAGGCTGCTGATGCGATACGCATTGACGTAGAACGAGTTGCCGAGGCCCAACTCGTTGTCGGGCAGGATCTCGCGCCGGTACGCGTCCATCGCGATGTCCATCGACGCGGAGAAGAACGCCACCGCCGCGGAGAGGTACGCGATCGTCCAGATCTGATGCCCGGGCGCGAGAAAGCCCAGCGCGGCAATGGATGCGATGAGCGCGGCGTGCATCGCGAACATCCAGCCGCGACGGCGCCCGAGCCACGGCAACGCGTAGCGGTCGAGCAGCGGCGCCCACAGGAACTTCCACGTGTACGGGAACTGCACCAGCGCGAAGAGCGCGATGGCCTTGAGGTCTACGCCCTCGGTGCGCAGCCACGCCGGGACGAGGTTCAGCAGCAGGTAGAGCGGCAGGCCGGAGGAGAAGCCGGTGAAGATGCAGATGAGCATCCGCCGGTTGAGGATCGCGGCGCGCCAGTCGGGGCGGGCCGATCCCGACGATCCCGCGGTCACCGCGGGGTCGGCCGTCGAAGCGGAACCGGCCGTCGAAGCGGAACCCACCGTCGAAGCGCGACTGGCGCCGGCAGTCGCTGTGGCCGCGGCCACGGACGCGGGCGGCGCGCCGGCGGGGCTCGACCCCGTCGCCGGGCGCGGTGCATCGGTCATGCACCGATTGTAGCGAGTCGGTGGTGGTGCGCGTTCGAGTTCTGGCGCGGGGATCTTGCGGCGCGGGCCGCGCCGTGGACTACTCCAGCTTCAGGTTCGCCTCCTTCACGAGCTTCGCGTAGCGTGCGGTCTCGGCATCGAGGAACGCCTTGAAGTCGGCGGGCGTGCTCGCCACCCCTTCGGCGCCCATGGTCGCGAAGCGCTGCTTCATCTCGTCGCTGCCGACGATCTTCGCGACTTCCGACTGGATGCGCGCGACGACGGCGGGCGGCGTGCCTGCGGGCACCATGAGCCCGGTCCAGCTATCGGCCTCGAAGCCGGGAATCGCCTCTGCCACCGTGGGAAGCTCCGGCGCGAGCGGCGTCCGCTTCGCCGTGGATACGGCGATGGGCACGAGCTTGCCCGCCTTGGCGTTGGCCATCGCGGTCGGCATGGTGTCGAAGGCCACGTCGACATTGCCGCCGAGCAATGCCTGGTTCATCGGCGCGCCGCCATTGAAGGGCACGTGCAGCACGTCGACCTTGC
>CAYTOT010000062.1:0-24304 GCA_964439475.1 uncultured Alcaligenaceae bacterium | reverse complement strand
AACACCCCCGCGACAAGATGACGCTACGCGCATCGAAAGTCCGACAGGCTGCTAGTGCCCACAACAGCAAACAAAGGGAGCAAGATGTCCAGAGTGATTCGAGGAGGCCGGGGCGCCGGCTGGGCCGCGGCGATCGGGGTCGCCGTGGCAATGGCGGGCTGCGGCGATGGCGGCGACGGTTCCCCCGAAGGGGCCGACGCGATCCTGACGTCGATGAAGACGGTGCCGACGGTCAGGGCCGTTCCTTTCGAGGTTCCGGCAACCGCGATCTGTCCGACGACCAGCCACCCGTTCAGCACCATGCTCTGCACCTGGGGGGAGGACTACGATCCGACGGGCGCGCACCCGATCGACCTCAAGCAGTACGGCTACACCGAACGCGAGTTCTTCCAGTCGGGGCAAGCCAACATCTACGACCTGGACGCCGACGAGCGCGCGCTCGTGCTGGCCACCGGCAAGCCCTACACCACGCGCTTGCTGGTGCGGTATCCCGACGAGTCCAAGGTCAAGTTCTCCGGCCGCGTGTTCATCGACATCATGAATGCGTCGAGCGGCGTCGATCTGGAGGACGTCTGGCGTCGCAGCTGGAAGCACATGATGCTCTCCGGCGATGCCTATATCGGCATCACGTCGAAGGCGCTGACGGCGGATGCGCTCAAGAAGTTCGATCCGGCGCGCTACGCGGACATCAACTGGAAGGTCGACGGCGTCAACGAGGACGGGCTGGTCTGGGACATGCTGAGCCAGCTCGGAACGGCCCTGCGGCAGAACGGAACCAGCGGCCTTCTCGGCACCTTGCAGCCCAGGTACGTGTACCTGAGCGGCCAGTCGCAGTCCGGCTTCTACATGAACACGTATATCGCCGCATTCGGCGACCGGCTGGAACGGGCCGGGCTCGATCGCAAGCCCCTCTTCGACGGCTACCTCAATCTGGTGGGCACGACTGCGACGGTGATCCGTACCGGCGGCAAGAGACCGGCCAAGGTCTACAGGGCCACCGGCGTGCCGCAGATCGCCGTGCTGTCGGAGGCCGAAAGCGGCTCCTACGCAACGACGCAGCGCGCCGATGCCAATGCCCCGAACGACAAGTTCCGCTATTACCAGATTGCCGCCGCGCCGCACTCGGACCCCACCTCGCCGATCATTCCGATCAACACCGAGATCATGAAGGCCAAGGCCGACGGCAAGGGCCGCGACCCGAAGCCCTATGCCAAGGGTCACGAGGAGGACGCCGTGCAGATCGACGATTTCGTCAGCGCCGCCCTCGAGAACCTGCACGAATGGGCTGCCAACGGCATCCCGGCGCCGCCTGCCGACACCCACTGGATCAAGCTCTCCGCCACGGTCGACAACAGCGGCACCACGAGGTACTCCCCTCAGCGCGACCAGTACGGCAACACGCTGGGCGGCCTGCGTTCGCCGATCCTCGAGGCGCCGCTGTACCGGTTCTACGCGATGGCACCCACGGCCACCGGCGGTTCGGCGTTCGACTGGGGTTCGATGCAGCGCCTGCCCGATGCCACGATCAACGGCATCCATGGCGGCAGCTGCGCCAAGTACCTCGCCAGCTACGATGCGGCCCTGAAGTCGCTGCTCGACAAGCGCTACATCCACGCCCGGGAGTTCGACGGCCTGAGGGCCAAGGGCAGGGAGCTTGCCACCGCGCTGTCCGACCCGTTGGCGACCGGAACGCCGGTGGCCATCAAGTGGACGGCCCCGTGCACTGACTGAGGACAGCCTCACGGCTCGTTGCAGCGTCAACCCGCGACAGCGCCCCCGACCGGGCGCTGTCGCCGCTTCGGGGACCGCCCGGGGCGCGCGCTGGCCAGCGGTCCCGTGCGGTTCGACCGCATGCGAAGCGCTACACTGGCACCACGGCCACAGGCTCACCCCATGGAACGACTCCGTCTCGCTACCGTCGAACGCCTCCCCGCCGCAGTGGCGCGACCGCGGTATTCACCGGCCGGCATCGGCATCGGCATCCTGCATCTCGGCCTCGGTGCGTTCCATCGTGCGCATCAGGCGGTGTACACCGACGACGTGCTCGCGGCCGATCCGCGCTGGGGCATCTGCGGCGTGTCGCTCAAGACGCCGCGCGCGATCGAGCCACTCGCCGCGCAGGACGGCCTGTACACGCTGCTCACCCGCACCACCGATGGAGTCACCGCGCGCGTGATCGGCGCGGTGCGCGAGACGCTCTTCGCCGGGGCCGCGCGTGCGGCGCTCATCGCGCGCTTTGCCGATCCGCGCATCGCGATCGTGTCGTCGACGGTCACCGAGAAGGGCTACTGCCACGATCCGGCCACTGGCGCGCTGGACTTCGCGCATCCCGACATCGTGCACGATCTCGGACAGCCGGACGCACCGGTCTCGGCCGTGGGCATCGTCGTGGCGGGGCTCGCCGCACGCCGCGCCGCGCAGGCCGGCCCGCTCACCTTCCTGTGCTGCGACAACCTGCCCCACAACGGACGCATGGTCGAGGGGCTCGTGCAGGCGTATGCGCAGCGGCGCGATCCCGCGCTGGCGCGCTGGATCGGCGAGAGCGTGGCGTTTCCGTCGACGATGGTCGACCGCATCGTGCCCGCCACCACCGACGCCGACCTCGCGGAGGCGGCGCGCCAGCTCGGCGTGACCGATGCGGCCCCCGTCACCGCGGAGCCCTTCGGGCAGTGGGTGATCGAGGATCGCTTCCTTGCCGCGCGCCCCGCGTGGGAGAACGCCGGCGTCCAGTTCGTCGACGACGTCGCACCCTTCGAGCTCATGAAGCTGCGGCTGCTCAACGGCAGTCACTCGACGCTCGCCTATCTCGGCTTCCTGCTCGGGCGCGACTTCGTGTGGCAGGCGTCGAGCGATCCGCTGCTGGCGCCTTTCGTGCAGCGGCAGATGCACGAGGAGATCGTGCCGACACTCGAGCGTCCCGCAGGCACCGATCTCGCTGCGTACTGCAACGAGCTGATGACGCGCTTTCGCAACGCCGCGTTGCCTCATCGCACGCGGCAGATCGCGATGGACGGCTCGCAGAAGCTCCCGCAGCGCCTGCTCGGCACGGTGCGCGATCGTCTCGCCGCGGGCGCGCCGCTCGTGCACCTGCCGCTGGCCGTCGCCGGCTGGATCCGCTATGCGAGCGGCACCGACGGGCAGGGCCAGCGCATCGACGTCCAGGATCCGCTCGCCGCCACCTTCGCCGAGATCGTCGCCCGTGCCGGGAACGATCCGGCAGCGATCGCCGACGGCTTCCTCGATCTTTCCGCCGTGTTCGGCGACCTCGCGGGCAACCCGGCATTCCGCGACGCGGTCCGCGGCCACGTCGTTCGCCTCTTCCGCGACGGCGTCGCCGCGACCCTGCAGGCGCACGTCGCGGAGCATTGAGCGCGTCCGCGGCTCACGCCACGCCCTTTCGCCAACTTCACGCGAGTCACCGTCCATGCCGATTCCGATGAACCTCCACCCGGATCGCCTGTTTCCCGCCGATCCGTCCACCCGCGATCTCACGCGTGCGCTGTACGCCACGGTCAAGGACCTGCCGATCGTGAGCCCGCACGGCCACACCGATCCGCAGTGGTACGCCGACGACCCCGCCTTCCCGAATGCGTCGGCGCTTTTCATCACGCCGGACCACTACGTGTTCCGCATGCTCTACAGCCAGGGCGTCCGTCTCGAGGACCTCGGTATCCCGGTGCGCGAGGGGGACCTCGACGCACGCGCCATCGAGACCGACACCCGCAGGATCTGGCATACGTTCGCTGCGCACTACCACCTCTTCCGCGGCACGCCAACGCGCGTGTGGCTCGACCACGCCTTCAGCACGGTGTTCGGCATCGACGAGCGCCTGACCTCCGAGTCGGCCGACCGTTACTTCGACCGCATCAACGAGTGCCTGGCGAAGCCGGAGTTCCGCCCGCGCGCGCTCTTCGAGCGGTTCAGCATCGAAGTGATCGCCACTACCGAGTCGCCGCTCGATCCGCTCGTGCATCACCGCAAGATCCGCGAGTCGGGGTGGAAGGGCCGCGTGGTGACCGCCTACCGGCCCGATCCCGTCGCCGATCCCGAGTTCGACGGCTTTGCGGCGAACGTGGCCGAGTTCGGCCGCCTCACGGGCGAGAACACCGCCACCTGGAGCGGCTATCTCGCCGCGCACCGCCATCGCCGGGCGTTCTTCAAGTCGATGGGGGCCACGTCCACCGACCACGGGCACCCCACCGCGCAGACGTCGGACCTCGGCGTCGCCGAGTGCCAGCGCCTGCTCGACCGGGCGCTCGGCGGCGCCATCACCGCGGAGGAGGCCGAGGCGTTTCGCGGACAGGTCCTCACCGAGATGGCGCGCATGAGCCGCGATGACGGTCTCGTTATGCAGATCCATCCGGGCAGCTTCCGCAACCACAATCCGCAGCTCCTCGCCCGCTTCGGACGCGACAAGGGCGCCGACATCCCGACGCGCACCGACTACGTCCGTGCGCTGAAGCCGATGCTCGACGTCGTGGGCAACGAGCGCGATCTCAGCATCATCCTCTTCACGCTCGACGAAACCTCGTATGCGCGCGAGCTCGCGCCGCTTGCCGGCCACTATCCGGTGCTGAAGCTGGGTCCCTCCTGGTGGTTCCACGATTCGCCGGAGGGCATGCTGCGCTTCCGCGAGCAGGCCACCGAAACGGCGGGCTTCTACAACACCGTGGGCTTCAACGACGACACGCGGGCCTTCATGTCGATTCCCGCGCGGCACGACGTGGCGCGGCGCATCGACTGCCGTTTCCTCGCCACGCTGGTGCGCGAGCATCGCCTGCAGGAGGACGAGGCCTTCGAGCTCGCGCCGGGCCTCGCGCACGACTTCGCGAAGGCAGCCTACAAGCTGTAGGTCCGGCGCGCTTTCGCGTCATGGCGGCCGGCCATCGGGCCGCCGTCGAGCGCGGAACGCGGGCCTTGCCGGGCGGCGTTACACCGGCCAGCGATCGGGCCGCAGGCGGACGCCGAGCCCAGGTCCTTCCGGCACGGCGCAATGGCCATCGCGCGGGTGCGGCAGCGCATCGTCGACGAGCGCCTGGAACGCCGGTGTCTCGTCGAACTGGTGCTCCAGCAGGTCCATGCCCGCGCCCATGGCGCAGGCCGCGAGGCTCGCCGCGTGGCATATCGGGCCGGTCGGATTGTGGGGAGCGCAGGCCGTGCCGTGCGCGGCCGCGAGGTCGCCGACCCGGAGCACGCCACCGATGCCGCCCGCGTACTTCACGTCGGGCATCACCACGTCGTAGCAGCCCGCCGCGAGCCACGGCCGGAATGCCTCCGGATGGGTGAGCTCCTCGAGGCCCGCCGTGCGCACGCCGCGCGCATTGGCCTCGCTGCGCAACGCGCGCAACGCGTCCATGTGCTCGGGGACCTCGGGAAGCGGGCACTCGAACCACGTCACGCCGGCCTGCGCGAGCTCGCGCAGGGCAGCGGCCGCGAGACCGCGGTCGAAGCGCCAATGGCAGTCGACGAACACGTCGACGCCCGGACCCATCGCCTCGCGCACCGCCGCGACGCGCGCGAGGCCGGCGTCCATCAACTGCCGGCCCTGGTCGCTGCGGCACAGCTCCGGGGTGAGTCCGTCGAAGGGCGCGACCTTGAGCGCGTTGAAACCGGCGTCGATCGCGATGCGTGCGCTCCGCACGAAGCCCGCGGGCGAGCGATCGACGGTGCGGCGGTTGATGTTGGCGTACAGCCGCACGCGGGTGCGTCGCGGCTCGCCGCGAAGCCGTGCCGCACTGCAACCGGCGAGCTGTCCGCGCAAGTCCCAGCACGCCTGCTCGATGGCGCTCGCCACTGCGGACTCGTGCATCGGCAGGATGCCGCGCGAGGCCGCGAACGACTCCGCTGCCGCCAGCGGCCGGCCGGCGAGGGCGCGGGCGGCCGCAGCGGCGGGAGCATCGAGCGTGTCGGGCGCGGTGCTCCACGTCGCTTCGCCCCAGCCCGTGCGGCCGTCGTCGAGCGTCACTGCCACGAACGACCACACCGTGCGCGGCGTGACGCGGACGTGACGGAGGGACAGCTCGCGCACGGCGGCGGCGTCCGGGAGGCCGCCGGCGTCAGGGAGGCCGACGGCGCGACGGGCGCCACCCCGTGCGCTGTCGCGCGCGGGCACTCCCTCGCCGCGATGGCCGGCCCTGGCGTCGTTTGGGTCGATACGCGATTTCGACATGGGTTTGATCAAAACGTGTTCGCCATCGACGGCGGAAGCCCGTATAGTACGGCCAAAGCGGTTCGGAATGTTCAATCTGTGATCAAATTGGAGGCATCGCGATGAGATCCCCCTGGCGCCTGGCTGGCGCGCTCCTGCTGTCGCTTTCGCTCGCTCCTGTCCAGGCTCACGCGCAGGCCACGGCATCCGGATGGCCGGCGCGGCCGGTCAAGATCATCATCCCCGGCACGCCGGGGGACGGGGCCGACCAGGCCGGCCGGCTCATCGGCGCCAAGCTGCAGGAGCGCCTGGGCCAGCCCTTCGTCATCGACAACAAGCCCGGCGCGGGCAGCATCATCGGCACCGAGGCGGGCAAGAACGCGGCGCCCGACGGCTACACCTTCCTCATCGGCACCGCGGGCTCGCACGGCATCAATGCCGCGGTGTACGCGAAGCTGTCCTACGATCCCCTGCACGACTTCGAGCCCGTGATGCTCATCAACAAGGCGCCGAACGTGTGCGTGATCAATCCCAAGGTGCCGGCGAAGAACCTCGCCGAGTTCGTCGCGCTCGCCAAGGCCAAGCCGGGTGCCTTCACCTTCTCTTCGGGCGGCAACGGCACCTCGGCGCACCTCACGGGCGAGTACCTCAAGATGGTGGCCGGCATCGACATGCTGCACGTTCCCTACAAGGGCGCCTCACCCGCGGTGGCCGACGTCATCGCCGGGCAGGTCACGCTCTTCTGCGGCAACCTGCCACCGGCCATCCCGCACATCAAGAACGGCAACCTCCGGGCGCTCGGGGTGACGACGCAAAAGCGCAGCCCGGAGCTGCCCGACGTACCCACCATCGCCGAGACCTATCCTGGCTTCGAGTCGGTGGCGTGGTTCGGCTACTATGCCCCCAAGGGGACGCCACAGGACATCATCCAGAAGTTCTACACGGAGCTGTCGGCGGTGATGCAGATGCCGGACGTGCGTGAGAAGCTCATCGCGCAGGGAACCGAGCCTGTGGGTGCGCCTCCCGCCGAGTTCCGCAAGTTCATGGAAGGCGAGATCGCCAAGTGGACGAAGGTTGCGCGCGCGGCGAAGGTCCAGCTTTGAGCGGCACGCTGCGCGTCGGGCTCACGCGCGACTTCCTCACGACGCAGGGCGAGCGCAGCGTCGACGAAGCGGCATGGCAGCGCCTGCAGGGACTGTCGGGTGTGGAGGTCGAGTTCCTCGCGACGCCGCCCACATCGCCGCTCACCCGCGACGACGTGACGCGCTTCGACGTGCTGGTGATCAAGCGCAATCCCCTGTCCGCCGAGACGCTTGCCGCGCCGGGCCTGCGCCTGCGCCTGCTCGTGCGCAACGGCGTGGGCATCGACCACATCGACGTGCCGGCATGCACGCGGGCGGGCGTCATCGTGAGCACCACGCCCGATGCCATTGCAGGTCCGGTGGCCTCGGCCACGATGGCGATGCTGCTCGCGTTCTCGCACGAGCTCTTCCCGCGCGACCGCGCCACGCGCGCCGGCCGCTGGAGCGAGCGCTGGAACCGGGCGGGCATCGCGCTGCCGGGGCGCACGCTCGGCGTGGTGGGGCTCGGGAACATCGGCTGCGAGCTGCTGCGGCTCGCGGCACCCTGGGGCATGCGCCATCTCGGGCATACCCCGCGCTTCGATCCCGTGCGTCACGGGGCGTTGGGCGTGGAGCCGGTGGACCTCGACAGCTTGCTCGCCCAGTCCGACTTCGTGGCGCTGTGCTGCCCGCTCAACGCATCGACGCGCGGCATGATCGACGCGCGCCGGCTCGCCCTCATGCAGCCGCATGCCTGCCTCGTGAATACCGCACGCGGGGAGGTGGTGGACGAGGCCGCGCTGGTCGACGCGCTCGTTGCGGGGCGCATCGCGGGTGCCGGCATCGACGTCTACGCGACCGAGCCTCCACGCGCCGATCACCCGCTCTTCGCGCTCGACAACGTGATCCTGGGCTCGCACAACCTCGCCTACACCGACGCGCTCAATCGCGATTCGAACCGCAGCGCCATCGACGCGGTGTGCAGGTTCCACGCCGGAGAACGCCCGCGTCATGTGGTCGATCCCGACGTGCTCGGTCACCCGCGCGTCGGCACGCTTGCGACGGGGTGACGCGCCCGGCGCGTCGGGGAGTGACCCTCGCCCGACGGGACCGCCGGGCAGGCGCGCTACGTACCCCGTTGCCTGCGCCTCGCGGCACGCACCGTGGCGCCGGCGGGAGATGCCCGCGTCATCGCTGACGGGGCCGGCGCGAGCGCCAGGTCCCTCCAGTCGGCCTGGCTCACCGCCTCGATCCACCACGCGAGACCATGTCCCGGACGCGTCGCCCGCCACGCGAGGTGCATGCGCTGCGGCGGCCGCGCCGGCTCCGTGCGCTTGACCACGAGCCGCTGCTCCCCGACGTGGCGTGCCGCGAGGGGCCACGGCAGGTGGCCGCACCCGAGACCCGCGAGCTGTGCAGCGAGCTTGGCGTCGAGGTCCGGGACCGTGAACGTATCCTGTCCGGACAGCGTGTGCAGGGAGCGCGCCGGTAACCGGCGCGAGGTATCGGCGGCGATCACGCCGCGGTGCCGCGCGATCGTGCTCTCCGCGAGCGGCTCGGCCGCGCCGGCGAGGGGATGCCTCGGTGCCACCGCGAACACCGTGGTCATCTCGGCCAGTAGCCTCAGGCGATAGCCGCCGCCCGGGGGCGGATCGCCGAGGGCGCCGATGACGAGATCGGCGCGTCCCTCGGCCAGCGCATCCCAGCTTCCGCCCAGCACCTCGCGCGTGACGCGCAAACGGGTGTGCGCCCCGCGTCCCTCGCCGCATTCGCGATAGAAGCCCGCGACCAGCGGCAGCACGTGGGCGAAGTCGATGGCGGCGTCCACGGCGATCGCGAGCTCGGCCTCCCATCCCGATGCGGCGCGCTGGACGCGGTGCGTCAGATCGTCGGCGGCGGCGAGCAGGCGGCGACCTTCGTCGAGGAGGATGCGGCCGGCCGGCGTGAGGCGCGCGCGGTGGCCGCGGCGATCGAAGAGGAGCACGTCCAGGTCGTCCTCGAGGCGGCGGACCGTGTAGGTGATCGCCGAGGGGACACGATCAAGCTCCACCGCGGCGGCAGCGAAGCTGCCGCGCCGATCGATGGCGTCGAGCACGGCGAGGGCGTCGAGGGAGAGGGCCATGGCGGCATGCAGTCATTCAGAATATTTGAATGAATCGATGCGGATTGTCCCCTGTTGCCGCGCATCGGGCAACGGCATATTGGTTGCCAGGGAAGGGCCCCGCCGACGGCGGGCCTCGAACAGGAGATTCGCATGATCGAGCTTCGTACCGCTTCATCCCGGGGCCACGCCGATCACGGCTGGCTCGATTCGCGGCATAGCTTCTCATTTGCCGGCTATCACGATCCCGAGTACATGGGCTACGGTCCGCTGCGCGTCATCAACGAGGACCGGGTCCAGCCCGGCAAGGGCTTCGGCACGCACGGCCATCGCGACATGGAGATCCTGTCGTACGTGCTCGACGGCGCGCTTTCGCATCGCGACAACATGGGCAACGGCTCGGTGATCGTGCCCGGCGACGTGCAGCGGATGAGCGCTGGTCGCGGTGTGCTGCACAGCGAGTTCAACGCCTCGGCGACCGATCCCGTGCACTTCCTGCAGATCTGGATCGAGCCGTCGGAGCGCGGTATTCCCGCGTCGTACGAGCAGGCGCACGTCACGGCGGCGGACAAGCGCGGCAAGCTCGCGCTGCTCGCCGCGCCGCCGGGCAGTGCCGCGGCGGTTCACCTCCACCAGGACGCGCGCGTGTACGCGGCGTTGCTCGACGGCGACGAGGCGGTGACCCATCCGCTCGCCGCCGGCCGCCGCGCCTACGTCCACGTGGCCCGCGGCGCCGTCGCCGTCAACGGGATCGCGCTGCGCGCCGGCGATGCGGCGCGCATCGAGGGCGAAGCGGCCATCCGCCTCGACGGCGGCGACGCCGCCGAAGTCCTCCTCTTCGACCTGCCGTAGCGTCGCACCCGCGTATTTTTCCAACTCCACGAAAGAGAACGACATGAAAGACCTTGCAGCACTCGCAGGACGCATCCTCATCGCCATCCTCTTCATTCCCGCGGGCTGGGGAAAGATCTCGGGCTTTGCCGGCACTGCGGGCTACATCGCCAGCAAGGGCTTGCCGCTGCCGGAAGTCGGCGCGGCGATCGCCATCGTGGTGGAACTGATCGGCGGGCTCATGCTGCTCGTGGGCTTCAAGACCCGCTGGGCCGCCGCGGCGCTCTTCCTGTTCCTCATCCCCACGCTGGTCTTCTTCCACCCGTTCTGGGCCGACCCGAGCCAGGCCACGAGCTTCTGGAAGAACGTGGGCATCATGGGCGGCCTGCTGTACGCGTGGGCGTTCGGTGCCGGCCGACTTTCCGTCGATCGCCAGTGACGGGATCGATTCGTGCGACGATAGCGGCATGCGGCTGCACCGCGCGCCGCGGACCGCCGCCGTCCGCTCACCTGCCAACAGGAGCCACCTGACATGAAGGAAAAGAAGGTCACCGCCCCCGCGATCGACACCGGCATCGACGCCAAGGACCGCGCGAAGATCGCCAGCGGCCTCGCCAGGCTTCTCGCCGACAACTACACGCTCTACCTCAAGACGCACAATTTCCACTGGAACGTGACGGGCCCGATGTTCAACACGCTGCATCTCATGTTCGAGACGCAGTACAACGAGCTGTGGCTCGCCAACGACGCCATTGCCGAGCGCATCCGCGCGCTGGGCTATCCGGCGCCGGGCACCTACGCCGAGTTCGTCAAGCTCGCGAGCATCAAGGAGACGTCCGGGCAACCGGCGGCTGAGGAGATGGTCAAGCTCCTCGTCGAGGGCAACGAGTCGGTGGTGCGTACGGCACGGACGATGTTCCCGTCGGTGGACAAGGCAGGCGACGAGCCCACCGCCGACCTTCTCACGCAGCGCATGCAGATCCACGAGAAGAACGCGTGGATGCTGCGCAGCCTGCTGGAGTAGCCGGCGGGGTATCCGCTGCGGCTCACCGGGAAGGCGCGCGCCACGCGAGGCGGGTGCCGTGCACGGGCCCGCGGCCGTCAGGCCTCGAGCCAGATCGTGACCGGGCCGTCGTTGACGAGGCGCACGGCCATGTGCGCGCCGAAGACCCCGGTGGGCACGGGCTTGCCGAGCGCCTCCGCCAGCGCCCTCACGAAGGCATCGAACAGCGGTTGCGCGATCTCGGGCCGCGCCGCCCCGGTGTACGACGGGCGGTTGCCCTTGTCGGTGGACGCATACAGCGTGAACTGCGACACCGCGAGCACCTGGCCGCCGGTGTCGATCACGCTGCGATTCATGACCCCCGCGGCATCGTCGAAGATGCGCAGGTTCGCGATCTTGCGCACGAGGCGCGTGATCTGCTCCGGGGTATCCGTCGGCGCGATGCCGATCAGTGCGAGCAGGCCCGGGCCGATCGCGCCCGTGACCTTGCCTTCGACCGTGACGCTCGCCTCGCTCACCCGTTGCAGCAACGCTCTCATCGGACCACCTTGCGCTCGACGTCGACGACCCGGCCGTCCTCGATGACCACCGTGGTCAGCGTTTGCGGGTCGCCCGGATGCGGAAGATACGTCCAGCGCGCCGACCTGTGGCCGCCGGCCTTCATGTCGGGAGCGCCGGCGCGTGCCAGCACCTCGCCGGCCTGCATGCCGGCGAAGAGATAGCGCCGCTGCGCCGGGTCGCCGCCGCGGCCACGCTGCTCGCTGCGGGTCGTGCCCCGCGGGCGCGTCGCCGTTCCGCCGTTGGGCGTGGAGGCACGGCCCACGGCGCCGGACGACGGTGACGGGGGCATGGGCAGCACCGACACCTCGGCGGGATCGAGAGCGAAGTTGCGCAGCTCCTGCCCGGGCGGGCAGGGCGTGCCCTGGTACAGCGGGATGTTGCCGTGACCTGCGCACTTGTAGATCTGCCCGTGGACGTCCGGGGCCGAACCGCCGATCGCGATCGCCAGCACGAGGACGGATGCGAAGCCGCGGGGCTTCGGGCGGGCAGGGGATGCAGCGGGTCGCATGACTGGAACGCGGCGTCGGCACGGACGGTCGAAGGGTACGATATCGCCCTCGCGCAGCCCTTGCACTACGACTTTCGATGGATTCCCGTCCCGCCACCGCAGCGCGCGTCGCGCAGATCGCGCCCTTCCACGTGATGGAGGTGCAGACGGCCGCGCGCGCCCTCGAAGCCGCGGGGCGCAGCGTCGTGCACATGGAGATCGGCGAGCCCGACTTTCCGACACCCGCGCCGGTGATTGCCGCCGCGCAGCGCGCGATCGCCGCCGGCGACGTCTACTACACCTCGGCGCTCGGCCTGCCCGCGCTGCGCGAAGCGATCGCGCGCCACTATGCCGATCACTACGGCGTGCAGGTGGCACCGGAGCGCGTCGTGGTCACCGCGGGCTCGTCGGCGGCGCTGCTCCTCGTGCTCGCGCTCCTCGTCGATCGCGACGACGAGGTGCTGCTCGCCGACCCCAACTATCCGTGCAACCGTCACCTCGTGCGCACGCTCGAAGGGCGGCCCGTGGCCATCCCGGTCGGCGCGGACAGCCGCTATCAGCTCACGGCGGCGTCGGTAGAGCGGCACTGGACGCCGCGCACGCGCGCGACGCTCGTCGCCACGCCGTCCAATCCCACGGGCACCACCATCGCCCACGACGAGCTTGCCGGGATCGGCCGCGCGGTCGCGGCCCGCGGCGGCCACCTCATCGTCGACGAGATCTACCTCGGATTGAGCTACGGCCTGGGTGACCACGAGCGGCCGCGCAGCGCACTTTCGACCTGCGACGACGCGTTCGTGATCTCGAGCTTCTCCAAGCACTTCAACATGACCGGCTGGCGCCTCGGCTGGGCGGTGGTGCCGGAGCGTCACGTGCGCGACATCGAGAAGCTCGCGCAGAACCTCTACATCTCGCCTGCCACGCCGTCGCAGCGCGCCGCGCTCGCCTGTTTCCTGCCCGAGACGCTGGCGATCGTGGAAGCGCGGCGACGCGAGTTCGAGGCGCGCCGCGATTTCCTCGTGCCCGCGTTGCGCGACCTGGGCTTTCGCATTCCGGTGCTGCCGACCGGCGGCTTCTTCGTCTATGCCGACACCAGCGCGCTGGCCGCCGACAGCGAGCCGTTCTGCCGCGAGGTGCTGGCGGCCGCGGGCGTTGCGTTCACGCCGGGGCTCGACTTCGGCACACATCGCGCGGCCGATCACGCGCGCTTCGCCTACACGATCGCGCAGGCGACGATCGAGGATGGCATCGAGCGCCTCGCGCGTTACCTCCGCACGCGATGAGCGAGCCGCGCATCGGGCCCGGCGATCGTCGCGCGCCGCGCATTGCGGCGGCGCGATGCACGACGATGCTGCGACGGGTCGCGGGTGCGCCATCCCGGGCCGGCGTGCCGGCACGATGGACGGAGGATCCGGTGCGGTCGTCGTCGCGCGGCGTTGCGACGGTGCTTCTCTCCGTGGCGCTCGCGGGCTGCGGGGCGGCGGACACCGCCGACTACTACTGGCAGAGCGCGTCGGGTCAGCTCGACATCATGGCCCGGGCCAGGCCCATCGACGTCGTCATCGGCGAATCGCCGGATCCCGCACTCAAGCAGCGCCTCGTGCGCGTGCAGGAGATCCGCGCCTTCGCCACCGACGAGTTGGGGCTCCCCGCCAACGCGAGCTACACGCGCTACGCCGACCTCGAGCGGCCCTTCGTGGTGTGGAACGTCTTCGCGGCGCCGTCGTTGTCGCTCGAGGGAAGGCGATGGTGCTTTCCCGTCGCCGGCTGCGTGAGCTACCGCGGCTACTTCGGCGAGAAGGACGCGCGCGCCGAGGCGGCGCGCATGGCCGCGCGCGGCGACGACGTGTGGGTGTCCGGGGTGCCCGCCTATTCGACGCTCGGCTACTTCGACGATCCGGTGCTCTCCACCTTCGTGCGCTGGCCCGAGGTCGAGGTGGCGCGCATGGTCTTCCACGAACTCGCGCATCAGGTCGTCTACGTCAAGGACGACTCGCAGTTCAACGAATCCTTCGCCGTCGCGGTGGAGGATGCGGGCGTGCGGCGGTGGCTCGCCGCGCGCGGCAATCCGGCGATGGTCGCGCAATACGAGCGCAACGAGCGGCTGCGCGGGGTGTTCCGCGATCTCCTGCAGGAAGCGCGCAGCGAGCTCACCGCGATCTACGCGAGCGACGCGAGCGACGACGCGAAGCGTGCCCGCAAGGCCGCCGCCTTCGCCGCGATGCGTGGCGCCTACGAGCGCGCCAGGGCGGGCGAGCCGGGCCTTGCCGGGTACGACCGCTGGTTTGCCGGTGTCGACGGTGCCGGCCCGAACAACGCGAGCATCGTCTCGGTGGCCCTGTATGCCGGCCTGGTGCCTGCCTTCAGGCAACTGCTCGACGACGCGGGGGGCGACCTGCCGGCCTTCTACCGGCAGGTGAAGGAACTGGCGGCACGGCCCAAGGCCGAGCGTGACGCGGTCCTGGCCGCAGCCGCCGGCCGGCACGCGCCCGGGGCGCTTCGCACTGCAGGGACCGCCGCTGCGGCGGATGCCGCCGCGGGGCCGGCGGCAGGTGCTGCCGCAGGGGCTGCCGTTTCCACAACTCCTTGAAACTGCTAAACTAGCGGGATCACCTTGCCTCACCCGCCGCAGACGGGGAGGCCATGGGCGGCCGCGGCCGGACTCCTCTCGCACGTCGAAAAGACCGCGTACGGGTGTCTGGAGCCGGCGCCGCATCGAAGCGCAGGCGTGACCCGCGGTTCGATGCGAGCGAGGCCGCCATCCACACGACCGAAAGGAGAGATCTGCACATGCGTCACTACGAAATCGTCTTCATCGTCCATCCGGACCAGAGCGAGCAGGTGCCCGGCATGATCGACCGGTACCGCGCCATGGTCACCAATCACAAGGGGCACATCCACCGCCTCGAGGATTGGGGCCGCCGCCAGCTCGCCTACCCGATCCAGAAGGTGCACAAGGCGCACTACGTCCTCATGAACATCGAGTGCGGCCAGGAAGCGCTCTCCGAGCTCGAGCACGCGTTCAAGTTCAACGACGCCGTGCTGCGCCACCTCATCGTCGCCACCGCGGAAGCGAAGGTCGCGCCGTCGCCGATGATGAAGGAGGAGAAGGCGCGCTCGCTCACCAACCGCGAGGCGGCCCGCGAGGGCGAGGCGGCGCGTCCGGCGGAAGCCGCGGCGGCCCCCGCCGCCCCGGCCGCGTAGGAACCGGCGCAGGAAAGACCGGCGCGGATGCCCGGCGCCAACCGGCTCACGCTCGACGCCACGCTCATCGCCCGCGACGACCTTCGCTACACCCCCGCCGGCATACCGGCGATCGACTGCACGCTGACGCATTCATCGGTGCAGGCCGAGGCAGGGGGGGGGCGCCGGGTCGAGTGCGAGTTGCACGCGGTCGCCTTCGGCGACGCGGCCAGGGCGCTGGCCCGGGTGCAGGCCGGCAGCGAGCTTCGCTGCGAGGGATTCCTCGCGCGCCGCTACCGCACCGGAGTGACCCTCGCGCTGCACATCACGAACATCGCAACCTAGACGCAACCGACACGAAGGAAGACACCATGCCCCGTCCGATGGGAAGAGGTAAAGGCAAAGGCAAGAAGGACATGAAGAAGCGCGATCGCGGCAATGCGCTCTTCAAGCGCCGCAAGTTCTGCCGGTTCACGGCAGAGAAGGCCACGGAGATCGACTACAAGGACATCGACGTCCTGAAGGACTTCGTGCAGGAGAACGGCAAGATCATGCCGGCGCGCGTCACGGGCACCAAGGCTCGCTGGCAGCGCCAGCTCTCCACGGCGATCAAGCGCGCGCAGTTCCTCGCGCTCCTGCCGTACACCGACCGTCACTAGGAGCGCAGAACATGCAGATCATTCTCCTGGAGAAAATCGCCAACGTCGGCAACCTGGGCGACGTGGTGAAGGTCAAGAACGGCTACGCGCGCAACTTCCTCATCCCGCAAGGCAAGGCGAAGCGCGCCACGCCCGAGAACCTGAAGGTCATCGAGGCGCAGCGCGCGGAACTCGAGGCCGCCGCCGGCGCCAAGCTCGCCGCCGCGCAGGGGCTCGCCGAGAAGCTCGAAGGACAGATGTTCCGCATCTCGCAGAAGGCGGGGGTCGATGGCCGCCTCTTCGGCTCGGTGACCAACGTCGACGTCGTCGAGGCGCTGAAGAAGCAGGGCTTCGAGGTCGAGAAGGCGATGGTGCGCATGCCCGAAGGGCCGCTGAAGCACGTCGGTGACTTTGCGTTGACCGTGGCGCCGCATACCGACGCGGTGGCCAACATCACGGTCACCGTGGTGGGTGAGTCGGCACAGGGGTAGCCCGCAGATCGCCCCGGCGCCTGCAGGCGACACTGCGCGGCGTCGTGACATCCCGACAGAAGGGCCGCCACGCGCGGCCCTTCTGTCGTTCATGCGCAAAATTCGCGCCGCGCGTCCGCACGAATGCTACGTTCGGCGGGGTTCCCCGTACAATGGTGGAACGCCATGCCGCGCGCCTGTTCGAAGCCGTGGCCCGATCGTGCATCCGTCGTGCGGTCGCCTGGCGCAGGGCTCGTCCTTCCGGCTCAATTTCTTCCAGGGTCATCCATCGTGAGCAATCCATTCCGCCGCTTCTGGCGAGGCGCTGTCGTCGCGGGCCTGTTCGTGGCTTGCATGGGGGCGCAGGCGTCGACGTACTACGTCAAGGTCCTGCAGCCCGTCCAGATCAGCTGCAAGGCGAACGGCGACTATTCCTTCACGCAGGGCACGTTCCAGTGGAGTCTCGCCTCGGCCACCTCCCAGATCCGCGTTTCGCGCGTGGTGAACGGGGGGCCGCTGGAAGTGCTGCAGACGTTCAGTCCGTCCTCGTTTCCCGGCGGTGGCGCGAGCGGTCAGCAATCGATGGCGGGCCTGGCGAACCAGCAGCCCATGCCGGCGCTGCCGTACACGATCTCCTACCGCCTCGAGGGTGTCGATCCGGACATCGACGGCGTGTCGGTGAACTGGACGTGTTCGGCTGCCGGCCTGGTATCGGCCAGCGTGTCGGTGCTTCCCGGCGTGCCTCCGGCGCTCACCGCCTCGCCCTCCGGCGCGGGCTTCCCCGCCACCCCCATCGGCGTGCAGACCGCCGCCACCACCGTCACCGTGACCAACACCAGCGGCGTCACCCTCTCCGGCCTCACGGTGAGCAACAGCAATGCCGCTGATTTCGACCTCACGTCGAATACCTGCGCGGGCGCCACGCTCACCGCCAATGCGACCTGCACCGTGGCGATCGCCTTCAGCCCGGCGGGCAGCGGTGCGCGGACCGGTACCGTCACGGTCGCCGCCGACGCTGCGCGAAAGGTCGCCATCAATGCCTCCGGAAGCGGCATCTCCCAGCTCTCGTTCTCGCCGTCGTCGCTCAACTTCCCGGCCACCCCGATGGGTGGCACCAGCGCGCCGCTGACCATCAACGTCACCAACGTGAGCACCTCCGACATCACGACCACCGGAGTGGCGAGCAGCGGCGCCGACTTCGCTGCCGCCACCACCTGCGGCACCATTCCCGCCGGCGGAACCTGCGCGATCAACGTCACCTTCTCGCCGTCTTCGCTCGGCCTGCGCAGCTCCAACATCACCTTCTCGAGCTCCGCCGCCGGCAGTCCCAACGTCTTCCAGGCGATCGGCAACGGCACCTCGGGGCCGGTGACCGGCACGCTCACGGTGCCCACCACGGTCGCCTTCGGCACGCTCGACGTGGGCACGTCGAGCGCGCCGTCGACGGTCACCGTCACCAATGCGAGCAACGCGTCGGTCACGGTGTCGAGCATCACCAGCAACGCGCCGGCAGAGTTCGCGGTTTCCAGCAATACCTGCGCGACGGTGGCGGCAGGTGCGACCTGCAGCTTCGCGGTCACCTTCACACCTTCCGCCGCGGGCGCGCGCAGCGCCAGCATCACCGTCACGAGCAACGGTACCGGCAGTCCGCAGATCGTGGCGGCGTCGGGCACCGGCGGCGTGATTCCCCTGCAGGGTCAGCTTGCGCTGCCGCCGGGCGTGACCTTCGGTGCGTACCTCGTCGGCACCGCAAGCCCGGCGCAGAGCGTGACGGTGACCAACGTGGGCGGCGCGCCGTTGCACGTATCCGGCGTGACCAGCAGCGTGCCGGCCGAGTTCGCGGTGTCCGCGGGGACCTGTGTCACCGTTGCACCCGGCGCCTCCTGCACGCTGTCGGTGACCTTCACGCCGGCAGCGGCCGGAGATCGCAGCGCGACGATCACGCTGACCAGCGACGGCGTGGGCAGTCCGCAGTCGCTCGCGGCCACCGGCGACGGCGTGGCGCCGAGTTCCCCCGGCCAGCTCTCCATGGTCGCCGCCGTCGACGCCGGCGCGGTCGTCGTGGGCCAGACGTCCGCCCCCTCGATCATCGCCATCACCAACATCGGCAGCACCACGGTGACGATCACCAGCGTCGTCAGCAGCAACCCCGGGGAGTTCGCCATCGTGCAGAACAACTGCGCGAGCGTCGACCCCGGCGCAAGCTGCGGGGTCGAGTTCACCTTCCGGCCCGCGGCGACCGGCGCGCGCGCCGGGACCTTCACGGTGACGAGCAACGGCGTGGGCAGCCCGCAATCCATCGCGGCGAGCGGCACGGGCTCGACGACGGCCGCCACGATCGACCTCATCGAGTACTACCACGAGGCCTTCGACCACTACTTCATCACCGGCATCCCCGACGAGATCAGCAAGCTCGACGCGGGCGTCTTCGAAGGCTGGGTGCGCACCGGGTTGAAGTTCAAGGGGTACCCCACTGACACGCCCAACGCCTCGAACGTGTGCCGCTTCTTCAGCACTGCCTTCGATCCCAAGAGCTCGCATTTCTACACGCCGTTCGCAACGGAGTGCCAGGATGTGCTGGTTCGCTTCAAGGAGTGGGACCTCGAGGGCCTCGTCTTCAGCATCCCCGTGCCGTCGATGGATGGCACCTGTGCGGCAGGCACCGTCCCGGTGTACCGCCTCTACAACGACGGCCAGGGCGGCGCGCCCAATCATCGCTACACGACCGACCTGACCGTGCGCGCGCAGATGATGACGAAGGGTTGGATCCCCGAGGGTCGGGGGATCGGCGTGATCATGTGCTCGCCGCAATGAGGTCCTGACGCGGGCTGTTTCTGACGGTCCGCAAGCCCCTCGCGAAGGCCCCGATCCCGGGGCCTTCGCGCTTGTGCGGCGGGGTAGAATCACGAGTTCCGCTGCGGTTCCCGCCATGCCCGACGACCCCCAACTCGATGCGCTGAAAGCGCCGCCGCACTCGCTCGAGGCGGAGCAGTCGATCCTGGGCGGACTGCTCCTCGACAACGAGGCGGCGGACCGCATTGGCGACCTCATCACCGAGGACGACTTCTACAGCGAGGCGCACCGCATCATCTTTGCGCAGATCATGAAGCTCGGCAGCGAAGGCAAGCCGGTCGACGTGATCACGCTTTCCGAGGCGCTCGCTTCCACGCACAAGCTCGACTACGTGGGGGGCCTCGCCTATCTCGGCGCGCTGGTGGCCAACGTACCGTCGGCCGCCAACATCCGCCACTATGGGCAGATCGTGCGCGAGCGCTCGATCCTGCGTCAGCTTGCCGCGGCCGCGGGCGAGATCGCCGACACGGCCTTCAATCCGATGGGACGAAACGCTCGCACTGTCCTCGACGAGGCCGAGGCCAAGGTGCTGCACATCGGCGAGCAGGGCAATCGCGGGCAACGTACCTATGCGCTGCTCAAGGACTTGCTCGTGGGCGCCGTCGAGCGCATCGAGGAGCTCTACAACCGCGATAACGCATCGGATGTCACGGGAGTGGCGAGCGGCTTCACCGACCTCGACAAGGAGACTGCGGGGCTGCAGCCCGGCGACCTCATCATCGTGGCTGGAAGACCGAGTATGGGAAAGACGAGCCTCGCGCTCAACATCGGCGAGCACGTCGCCATCAACCTCAAGCTCCCCGTCGTGGTGTTCTCGATGGAAATGGGCGCCACGCAGCTCGCGCTGCGCATGATCGGCTCCGTGGGCCGGCTCGATGCGCAGAAGCTGCGCACCGGGCGCCTCTCTCCCGACGACTGGGAGCGGCTCTCCACGGCGCTCGGGCGGCTGTCGGAGGCGACCATGCTGATCGACGAGACGCCCGCACTCTCCGCGATCGAGGTGCGCGCACGCGCGCGCCGCCTGCACCGGCAATACAAGGGCCTGGGCCTCGTCATCGTCGACTACCTGCAGCTCATGCAGGCGCAGTCGGCGGGCGAGAACCGCGCGACCGAGATCTCCGAGATCTCGCGCGCGCTGAAGGCGCTCGCCAAGGAGCTCAAGGTGCCGGTCGTGGCGCTGTCGCAGCTCAACCGCTCGCTCGAGCAGCGGCCGAACAAGAGGCCGGTGATGTCGGATCTTCGCGAGTGCGTCACCGGGGATACGCTCGTGCTGCTCGCCGACGGCGCGCGGGTGCCGATTCGCAGCCTCGTGGGAACGGCGCCGACCGTGCTCGCGGTCGACGACGGGCGACGGGTCGTGAAGGCGCAGGCCGATCGCGTCTGGTCCACGGGGATCAAGCCCGTGTTGCGCTTGCACCTTGCAAGCGGCAGGTCGCTGCGTGCCACCGCGAACCATCGCGTGCTGGCGGATCGGGGATGGTGCGAGCTGGGTGACCTGCGCGCGGGCGATCGCGTGGCGCTGTCGCGCCGACTTCCCGACGTCGCCGGGAACGATGGGCACGCAGATGCCGAGATCGTGCTGCTTGGGCATCTCGTGGGAGATGGAAGTTACCTTCCGCACCAACCGCTGCGCTACACGACGTCCTCGGAGGCCAACAGCGATGCGGTGCGCGCCGCCTCCGAAGAGGCCTTTGGCGCCGTCGTGAAGCGCCATGCGGGCCGCGGAGCGTGGCACCAGCTCGTGTTTTCGGGCAACGGCAACCGCTGGCATCCAGCGGGGATCAACCGCTGGTTGCGCGATCTCGGCATCTTCGGCCAGCGCTCGCACCAAAAGCGCCTTCCGGCGTTTGTGTTCCGTTTGGGGCGCGCGCAGATGGCGCTACTGCTGCGCCACCTGTGGGCCACCGATGGGTGCATCCACGTTCGCAAGCCTGGGCAGAGGGGGGCGCCGCGCGTCTATTTCAGCACGTGCAGTGAAGGGCTCGCGGGCGACGTCGCCGCGCTCCTCCTGCGCTTTGGCATCGTCGCGCGCATCCGCAGCGTCGTGCAGCGCGCCGCACGGCCGGTGTTCAACGTCGACGTCTCGGGTGCGGCGGCTCAGCGCGCTTTCGTTCGCGAGATCGGAACGTTCGGGCCGCGGGATGCCGCAGGATGCGATCTCGTGCGGATACTCGAGGGCATCGCCGACAACCCCAACGTGGATACCTTGCCGCAGGACGTATTCGCAGAGGTGCGCGCGGCCATGCGGGCGCGCGGCGTGTCCACGCGCCGGATGGCCGCGTTGCGGGGCACGCGATATGGCGGCACCTCGCATTTCTCCTTCGCGCCTTCGCGAGCGACGATCGCGTCGTATGCCGAAGCGCTTGGGGACGACGCGTTGCTGCGTCACGTCGCCGACGACATCTTCTGGGATCGCGTGGTCGACCTGCGACCCGACGGCGCCGAGGAGACGTTCGACCTCACCGTTCCCGGTCCCTCGTGCTGGCTGGCGGACGGGATCGTGACTCACAATTCAGGCGCGATTGAACAGGATGCAGACGTCATCCTCTTCATCTATCGCGACGAGGTCTACAACGAGGACTCCCCCGACAAGGGCACGGCGGAGATCATCATCGGCAAGCAGCGCAACGGGCCCACCGGTACGGTGCGCCTGACCTTCCTGGGTGAGCACACGCGCTTCGAGAACATGGCGCGGCCCGGTTCCTATTGACCGCGGCGCGAAGCCGCAACGCATTCACGCAATGACACCTTCCACCAGCAAGACTGCCGTCGTGACCGGCATCACCGGCCAGGACGGAGCCTATCTCGCGCAGTTCCTCCTTTCGCGCGGCTATCGCGTGTTCGGCACGTTCCGCCGCGGCAGCTCGGTGAACTTCTGGCGCATGGAGGAGCTCGGCATCGCAGATCATCCCGCGCTCACCCGGGTCGAGTTCGACCTGACCGACGCCGGATCCGCGCTGCGTCTCCTCGAGCGGACGAAGCCGCAGGAGATCTACAACCTGGCGGCGCAGAGCTTCGTGGCGGTGTCCTTCGACCAGCCCGTGACCACCGGCCTCACGACCGGCCTGGGCGCGGTGCACCTGCTCGAGGCCGTGCGCTCGTTCGATCGCGCGATCCGCTTCTACCAGGCGAGCACGTCGGAGATGTTCGGCCGCGTGCAGGCGATGCCGCAGAACGAATCGACGCCGTTCTATCCGCGCAGCCCCTACGGCGTGGCCAAGCTCTACGCGCACTGGATGACGGTCAACTACCGCGAGTCCTACGGCATCTTCGGCGCCTCCGGCATCCTCTTCAATCACGAGTCGCCGCTGCGCGGCCTCGAATTCGTGACCCGCAAGATCACCGACGGCGTGGCGCGCATCGCGCGCGGGCGGCTCGAGGTGCTCGAGCTCGGCAACCTCGATGCGCAGCGCGACTGGGGTCACGCGCGCGAATACGTCGACGGCATGTGGCGGATGCTGCAGCACGACGAGCCCGACACCTTCGTGCTCGCCTCCGGCCGCACGCAGAGCGTGCGCCGCTTCGTCGAGCTCGCGTTCGCGGCCACCGGTGTCGGGATCGCGTGGCGTGGCAGCGGCGTCGACGAGACCGGCGTCGACGCGCGCACGGGCAAGCTGCGCGTGCGCGTGAATCCGGCGTTCTACCGGCCGGCGGAGGTGGACGTCCTCCTGGGCGACGCCGGCAAGGCGAAGGCGAAGCTCGGATGGGAGCCCACGGTGCCGCTGGACGACCTGTGCCGCGACATGGTCGAGGCCGATCTCGCGCGCGTGGATCGTGGCGTCTCCTTCTAGGGTGCTCGTCACCGGCGCGGCCGGCTTCACCGGCCGGCACCTGTGCGCGCTGCTCGAGGCGCGCGGGCACGCGGTGATCCGCCTGGTCGACCGGCCCTCGGGGGCATCCGGCGAGGTGGTGGCCGACCTGGCCGACCGCAAGGCGGTGGACGCCGCCGTGCGCGGTGCGGCGCCGGATGCCGTGGTGCACCTCGCCGCCATCGCGTTCCCTGCGCACGCCGACGTCGATGCGATCTATCGCGTGAACGTCGGCGGCACGCTGGCCCTTCTGGAGGCGCTCGCTGCGGGCGGATTCGGCCGCGAGGGCGTCTTGTTGCCGAGCACTGCGACGGTGTACGCCGGCAACGCCCCGGAAGCGGCGACGGGCCTCGGCGAGGAGGCGCCGGTGGCGCCGGCCTCGCACTACGCGGTGAGCAAGCTCGCGATGGAGCACATGGCGCGCATCTTCGCCCGCACGCTGCCGATCGTGCTGGTGCGTCCGTTCAACTACACGGGTCCAGGCCAGCGCGAGCCCTATCTCGTACCCAAGATCGTGCGCCATTTCGCGCAGCGCGCGAGCGTGATCGAGCTCGGCAACACGCACGTCGAGCGCGACTTCCTCGACGTGCGGACGGTGGTGGATGCCTATGTGCGCCTGCTCGCCACACCCGCCGCGCGCGGGGGCATCTTCAACCTGTGCAGCGGCGCGGGACAGACCGTGCGGGGGCTCGTCGAACGCCTGGAGGCACTGACGCGACATCGCATCGAAGTGCGCGTGAACCCGCAGTTCGTGCGCGCCGGCGAGCCGCAGCGGATCGTGGGGTCGAACTCCCGTCTCGTGGCGACGATCGGGCCGCTCGCCGGCGTCCCGCTCGACACGACCCTGCGCGACATGCTGGCGGCCGCGCCGGCCTGAGGACGCCGCGCCGCGCGCAGCGCCGCAGGGCGCGACTCCGACCCTACAGCACCTCCGCCGCGTGATCCGCGAGACGCGAGCGCTCGCCGCGCTGCAGGGTCACGTGTCCCGAGTGTCCCCAGCCCTTGAAGCGGTCGACGACGTAGGTCAGGCCGGAACTCCCCTCGGTGAGGTAGGGCGTGTCGATCTGCGCGATGTTGCCGAGGCACACCACCTTCGTTCCCGGTCCCGCGCGCGTGATGAGCGTCTTCATCTGCTTGGGCGTGAGGTTCTGCGCCTCGT
>CAYTOT010000061.1:0-24470 GCA_964439475.1 uncultured Alcaligenaceae bacterium | reverse complement strand
CCATGCTCGGCCTCATGCAGGACATTCCGCTTCTGATCTCGTCCCTGATCGTGCATGCGGATCGCCATCACGGCGACGTCGAGATCGTTTCCCGCCGCGTCGAGGGCGATCTGCACCGCACCACCTACCGCGAGCTGCATTCGCGCTCGAAGCGCCTCGCCAACGCGCTCGACGCGCTCGGCGTCGGCCTGTCCGACCGCATCGCGTCGCTCGCGTGGAATGGCTACCGGCACATGGAGCTGTACTACGCCGTCGCCGGCAAGGGCGCGGTGATGCACACGATCAATCCCAGGCTGCCCGCGGACCAGATCGCCTGGATCACCCGCCATGCCGAAGACCTCGTGCTCTTCTTCGACATGACCTTCCTGCCCATCGTCGAGAAGATCGCCGCCGAATGCAGCACCGTGAAGGCGTTCGTCGCCATGACCGACGCCTCGCGCATGCCCGCGACGACCGCGATCCCGAACCTGCTCTGCTACGAGGATCTCGTCGCCGCGCAGGACGACCGCTACGAGTGGCCGGCGTTCGACGAACGCCTCGCCTCGTCGATGTGCTACACGTCGGGGACGACGGGCCATCCGAAGGGCGTCCTCTACAGCCATCGGTCGACCCTGCTGCACACCTTCGCGGTGTCGATGCCCGACGGTCTGTCGTTTTCCGCGCAGGAGACCATCCTGCCGGTGGTCCCGATGTTCCACGTCAATGCGTGGGGCATTCCCTACGGCGCGGCGATGGTCGGCGCCAAGCTCGTGTTTCCGGGTCCCGCACTCGACGGCAAGTCGCTCTACGAGTTGATGGAGGCCGAAGGCGTGACGCTGTCGGCGGGGGTGCCCACCGTCTGGCAGGGCCTGCTCGCGCACATGGAGCAGCACGACCTCTCCTTCTCGACCATGCGCCGCACGGTCGTGGGCGGCGCCGCCCTGCCGCCGGCCATGCTGCGGACCTTCGAGGAGAAGTACCGCGTCACGGCGCTCCACGCCTGGGGCATGACGGAGATGTCGCCGGTGGGGACGGTGTGCGCGATGCGCGCCCGGCACGACGGTCCCGCCTCCGAGGAGACGCTTGCGCTCAAGGTGAAGCAGGGCCGGGCGGTGTACGGCGTGGACATGAAGATCGTCGCCCCCGACGGCGCCGAACTGCCGTGGGACGGGACCGCGTCGGGCGATCTGCTGGTGCGCGGACCCTGGATCGTCAACGAGTACTTCCGCGGCGAGGGCGCCGATCCGCTGGTGCAGGACGCCGCCGGCCGCGGCTGGTTCCCGACCGGTGACGTCGCGACGATCGACGCCGGCGGCTACATGCAGATCACCGATCGCAGCAAGGACGTGATCAAGTCCGGCGGTGAATGGATCAGCTCGATCGACATCGAGAACATCGCGATGTCGCATCCTGCCGTCGCCATGTCCGCGTGCATCGGCGTCGCGCATCCCAAGTGGGACGAGCGGCCGCTCCTGGTGGTGGTCAAGAGAACCGGCAAGGAGGTGACGCGCGAGGAACTCCTGCGTCACTACGAAGGCAAGGTCGCCAAGTGGCAGACGCCGGACGACGTGGCCTTCGTCGAGTCGATTCCGCTGGGCGCGACCGGGAAGATGCTCAAGAATCGGCTGCGCGAGCAGTTCCGGAACCATCGCCTGCCGACGGCATAGCCAGCGTCCATCCCGTGTGCCGCGCCGCGAAGCGCAGGATGCGCTGCGCGGCCGCGGCGGACTGGGGCAGCACCGGCATCGCCTGGAACACGTGCGGCATGCGCTCCCAGATCTCGAGAGTCACGTCGACCCCCGCCGCATGCGCGCGAGCAGCCGCCCGTACCGAATCGTCGAGCAGGACCTCCTCGCTTCCGACTTGAATCAGCAGCGGCGGCAAGCCGCGAAAATCGCCGAACAGCGGCGAGGCCCGGACGTCGAGCATCTCTTCGGGCTCGATGTACAGGCTGCGCAGGGCGAGCAAGGTACCAAGCGAGAAGACCGGATCGCGCCGGGCATGCGTCACGAAGCTGGCGCCGGACAATGTAAGGTCCACGACCGGCGACAGCAGCACCGCGCAGGCGGGCATCGGTTCGCCCGCCGCCTTGATCGCGTGCAGCAGCGCGAGCGCGAGATTCCCCCCGGCGGAGTCGCCGGCAAGCACGATGTCGCGCGCCGAGGTGCCATGGGCGAGCAGCCAGCGATAGGCGGCGTGACAGTCGTCGATCGCGGCCGGGAACGGATGCTCGGGGGCGAGGCGATAGTCGACGGCGAGGGCGCGCGCGTGCAGCGCTTCGCACCACGGCGCGACCATCGCCGCGTGCATCTTCGGATAGCGGAACATGAACGCGCCGCCGTGCAGGAAGAGGATCACGCGCTGCGGGTCCGGCGCCGCACCCTCGAGCCAGTAGCCCCCGGCCTCCGGGGCGGGGATCGTGCGCAATCCGGTCACATCGCGGCCAAGCCGCAGGTCGAGCGCCGTCTGCTCGGTACGGATCGCCTGCACGTCCCGGCCCGCGATGCGCAGCCGCTTCGCGCTCGCGCGCAACAGGACGAAGGCGAGCCAGCGCCGCAGTCCGCCTCCGCGGACGTCGACACGTTCGACGTAGGGCAGGTCGTCGCGTCGCATCAGGCGCTCGCGCTCGCGCCTGCGGTTCGCCTGGCGCGCGTGGCGCGTGCTGGAGGCTTGGCGACTGCCGGCTGGCGTGGCGGGCGTCCGGGGCGCTTCGCGTTGGTGGCGCTGGCAGTGACTTGCCTTGGCGCCGGCTGCCCGGATCGCTTCGCCTTGGTGGCAGCGACGGCTGGTTTGCCTGCCGGCTGTCGGGATCGCTTCACCTTCCCCGCAGTCGCGGCCGCCAGCAACTCGGCAAAGCTCTTGCGAATGCATTCCGCGTAGAACGCCGGGTCGGGGAGCATGTCGCGGCAGGCTACCGCGGAGATCCACAGCACGCCGTTGTAGCTGAAGCCGGTGTGATTGAGGCCCGCGTGGTCGGTCGCGATGCTGACCGGATAGAAGTGAACGAGGCGGGCGCCAGCGAGGTACAGCGGGCCGTCGGGGCCGCGCACGTTGGACACGGTCGTGTTGAGCTGGGCGAGCACGACGCGGCGCATGAAGGCATCGGCCGCCGCGAGAGGGAGCTCGTCGATCACCGCCTTGAGGAAACCGGGTCCCATGACCTCGGCGCCGGCCTTGGCCTGCTGCGCGGCGAGGCGGCAGGCGGCGAGGCGCGCCAGCGGATCGGCGACGTTGGAATGCACCGCCACCGGCATCCCGCCGACCTCGTTACCGGCGGCCTTGCCGGCCTTCACTTCCTTGCGCAGGCTGATCGGCATCAGCGCGACCAGTGATTCGTCGGGGAGGTCACCCTTGGCCTCGAGATAGTGGCGCAGGGCACCTCCCACGACGCACAGGAAGATGTCGTTGACCGTCGCCCCCTCCACGTTGGCCCGCACGCGAGCGATGTCGGCGAGCGGCAGGCCGGCGGCTTCCACTACGCGGTGGCCGGAGACGTTGCCGTTGAAGCGCGTGGCCGGCGCGCGCGCGAAGCCGGGCAGCGCAGCGCCCGGATCGGCGTTGCGCATGACCTGCGCGGCGAGATCCGCGGCCTTGACCTTGACGACGCGTCCAGCGGTCTTCACCGTGAGCGAGGACAGGCCCGCCGCGCGGCGCACGGTATTGGCGAGCGCCTTCGCGCAAAGCTGCGCAGCCGCGGGCTCGCGGTCGGCGTAGATCACCTCGCGCGTGCGGGGCGGGACGGGGGCGGGTGTGGCGTCGTGCAGGCCCATGATGAGGGCACCTGCGGACTGGCCGTCGACCGACGCATGGTGGTATTTCTGGTAGACGGCGAAGGCGCCCGCCGGCAGGCCGGCGATGCGGTCGAGCCCCTCGATCACGTACACCTCCCACAACGGCCGACTGCGGTCGAGGGAACGCGAGTGCAGGCGCGCGACCTGGATCATGAGCTGCCGCCAGTCGCCCGGCTGCGGGAGCGCGATGTGGCGAACGTGGAACTCCACGTCCACGTCGGCCACGTCGAGCCAGTAGGGACGATCGAGCCCCAGCGGCACGGCCACGAGCCGGCGGCGGAAGAGCGGGTGCAGCGACAGGTGCGTCTCGAAGTGCGCAAGGATGTCGCGGAAACGCACGCCGCCATCGGGCGCCGTCGACGGGTCGTAGATTCCGAGCCCGGCGATGTGGTTGTACACGTTGCCGCACTCGTTGTGCAGCATGTAGCTGTCGATGCCGGAGAGCTGTTCCATGAGCTGACTCGTCGCCTGTGATGCCGGCAATGTACGGCCGTGTGGCGTCGCGCTCCCCCCCCCATCGCTGGTTGGTCGAGCGCAGCGAAGGGCGGGCACCACGGGCGGGGCGCGTGGGCAAACTTCGCGCGGCGGCCCTTTCACGGTACGCTTCACCCTGCCGCACCGCCCATCGGAGAAGGCGGACGGCCTTCCCCCGGCCTCGCATGGATCGATCGCGCTTCGTACTGAAGACCACACCGCCACGTGCGTACCGCATGGCGATCGGGCGTCCGCGGCTCGATGCGCTTTGGGCCGACGTCTGCGACCGCATGCTCGTCGAGGTCTGCGCGCCGGGGGGCTTCGGCAAGTCCACCCTGCTCGTGCAGTGGCGGCGGCGCTGGCTCGAGCGCGGGGCGCTGGTGGCCTGGGTGACGCTCGATGGCGAGGACAGCCCCATCCGGCTGGCGAGCGTCCTCGGACATGCGTTACGCGTGGCCAGCGGTCGCGCGGCGTTCGAAAACGTGACCGCGACCTACGCGGAGGAGCCGGCCCGCGCCCTCGATGCGCTGACCGCGGTGCTGACCGAGATCGCGAACCTCGCCACGCCCACGGTCCTGATCCTCGACGACGGCGAGAACCTGCCGCCGGAGACGGCGGCCGAAGCATTGTCGTACATCCTGCTCAACGCGCCGGCCAACCTGCAGGTGGCGTTCGGCAGCCGGCTGCCCCCGTCGCTGCCCAGCGCCGAGTGGTCGGCGCAGGCGCTCATGGCGCGCATCGGCGTGGAGGATCTGCGGCTCGATCTCGACGAGTCGATCGCGCTGCTCGGCAAGCGGCTCGGCAAGCGCCTCGATCTCGCGGACTGCGTGCGCCTCTACGAAATGACCGAGGGCTGGCCGATCGGGCTGCAGCTCGCGGCCGCGTCGATCGAGCGCGCGCCGAACTGCCGCGACGCCGTCGTCTCGCTTTCGGCGCGCCATGGCGACATCGAGCAGTACTTCATCGAGTCCCTGCTCCAGCGGCTGCCGGCGGAGCTGGCCGACTTCCTGACCGGCATCGCGATCCTCGATCCCCTGTCGGCGGAGCTCGCGGAGGCGGTGACCGGGCAAGCGCGGGCGGCCGCGTGGCTCGATCAGCTCATGGCGGACACGCCTATCCTCACCGCGGCCGAGCTGCAGGGCGGCATGCGCCTGCACGCACTCGCGCGCGACTTCCTGCAAAGCCGCTTCGAGCGCCAGCCACCCGACGTGCAGGCGGCGTGCCACAGGCGCGCCGCCGACTGGCTCGCGGCGCACGCGCGCTACTCGGAGGCGAGCCGTCATGCGCTCGCGGCCGGCGACGACGCGGCCGCGCAAGCCTACGCGGAGCAGGGGCTGCTCACGCTGGCGGCGAGCGGCAACCTGGTCGAAGCGCAGCAGTGGATCAAGCGGATGGACGCTGCCGCGACCGAGCGCGACGTCGACCTGCGCCTGGTCACCGCGTGGATCCTGTCGTTCTCCGATCGTGCCGCGGAAGGACGCCGCATCGCTGCGGAAGTGGCGAGCGATCCGGCGGCGAGCGATAACGCGGCGTTCATGGCGGCACTGGTCGGCGCGTCCTGCGCCTGGTGCCTCGACGAGATCGGCGACGTGCCGGCCATCATCGCGCGCTGGCCGACGCTTCCGGCATTTGCCGAGGAGCCGCTGCATCGCGTCGCGTATGCCAACACGCTGGCGCTCGTCGCGCTGTATCGCGGCGACGCCGCGCGCGTCCGCGCGCTGGTGGGCAATGCCCCGCTGCACACCGACAATCCGAGCCTGCGCCTTGCCCTGGCGATCGGTCACTCGTTCGCCGCGGCCTCGTACCTGCGTGAGGGGGAGACGATGCCGGTCGAGGCGCTCCTGCAGCCGGCGCTGGTGCTCGCCGAGCGCACGCTCGGCCGCCGGAGCACGGTGACGAGCATCTTTGCGGTCTACCTCGCCGCTGCCCTCCACGAGCGCAACGAGATCGCGCGCGCCGACGCCATGCTCGCGAACCGTGTGGACGTGATCGAGCGGATGGCCGCACCCGACGTGATCGTCGTGGCCTACCGGACGCTCGCGCGGATCGCCCGCGCCCAGGGTAACGAGCGGCGCGCGCACGCCCTGCTCGAGAACCTTGAGCTTCTGGGCGAGTCTCGCGGCGTGCCGCGTTTTCGCATGGAGAGCGTGGCGCTGCGGGCGACAATGCACGCGCTGGGCGGCCGGGTGGAAACCGCCGCGGCGGCGCTCACCGCACTCGACGGCCTTGCCGGCACGTTCGAGCTGGTGGAGTACCAGCCGTTCCTGCCGGAGTTCACGGTTCGCCGCTGCCTCGCCCGCGCCTACGTGGCACTGGCGCGCTACGACCACGAGCGTGCGCTGGCCGAGCTCGCCGCTGCCGCCGACGCCGCAGAACCGGCAAGGCTCGGCCGCGACCTGCTCACGATCCAGGTGCTGCGCGCGGTGATCGCGGCCCGCACGCGGGCGCCCGACGCGAGCGCCCTCCTGGCCGAGGCGGTGAGCCTCGCCGCGCTGCGCGGCTGCAGCCGGCTGCTCGAGGATACGCATCCGGAGGCCGTCGCGCTCGCGGCGCAGGTCGCGCAGCGCGACGGAGGGGCACCGTCACCGAAACCGGCCAGTGCCATGCCCATCAGGCCGCGGGTGGCCACGGCCACGACCGGAGGCCTCCTGACGCCGAAGGAGGCCGAGGTGCTGCGCCTCCTCGCGGCCAATCAATCGAACAAGCACATCGCCAATGCGATGAACATCAGCGACGAGACGGTGAAGTGGCACCTCAAGAACCTGTTCTCGAAGCTCTCCGCCGGCACGCGCCGCCACGCCGTGGACCGCGCACGCATGATGGGGCTCGTGGTCGACGACGCTGCGGCGTAGGTCTATCGTCGCCGCAGCGCAGGCCTGTCGCCGCGGTCACTCCGCGAAGCTCGTGAGGTCGATCGCCTCCGTGCCGTGCTTCGCGCAGTACGCGACGTAGCGGTCGATCATCGTGCGGTAGTTCTCGATCGCCAGGACCTTGCCGCCCTCGTCCAGGTAGATCGAGTCTCCGACCTGGATGTTCAGCGTGATGACCTCCTCGTTGCCCACGGCGATCGGCGTGTGGGTCGATGCGGCGGTCTCGTAGACGACGCTGCCGGGGCGTGCGATCCAGTCGTGCTCCACGTACTTCCACTGCCCCGCGATCGTGTAGACGACGACCGTGCCGCAGTGATGGTGGCGCGGCAGGCGCATGTTCGCGGGTGCCTTGAGCAGCGTGACGAAGGTGCCGGAGATGGGGTCGGCCTTGAGCGCCTTGAAGAACACCTCGTCGCTGTACGGGGTGTAGGGAATCCACGGATAGCTCGGGGCATCGATGTAGCTCGTCGTGATGTTCTCGTAGTTCATGATGGCAGTACCTGCTGTGAGGAAGGGAATGGATTGGCTTCGCGCGGCGCGGCGCCCTTCGTCTCGGGCGTCGGCAGCAGGAAGCAGGACAGCGCGGGGATGAGCACCAGCGCACCGAGCATGTTCCAGAGGAACATGAAGGTGAGCAGAATCCCCATGTCGGCCTGGAACTTGATCGGCGAGAAGGCCCAGGTCACAACACCCGCCGCCAGGGTGACGCCGACCAGCGCCACCACCTTGCCCGTGAACTGGACGGCCTTCTGATAGGCCTCGCGCAGCGGCAGTCCCTTGCGCTGCTGTGCGAGCTGCACCGACAGGAGGTACAGGGCGTAGTCGACGCCGATGCCGACCCCGAGCGCGATCACCGGCAGGGTAGCGACCTTGACCCCCATGCCGAGCACCACCATCAGCGCTTCGCACAGGATCGACGTGATCACCAGCGGCACCACGGCCACCACGACCGCGCGCCAGCTCCGGAAGGTGATGAAGCACAGCAGGATCACGGCGAGGTAGACGTACACGAGCATCTCGCGCCACGCCTTGCGCACCACGATGTTGGTCGCGGCTTCGATACCCGCCGATCCCGCCGCGAGCAGGAAGACGCGGTCATTCGTGTCGTGCTCGTTCGCGAACTTCTGCGCCGCCGCGACCACGCGGTCGAGCGTCTCGGCCTTGTGGTCGGCGAGATACGCGATCACCGGCATGACCGAGCACGCCTGGTTGAAGAGATCGGGATTGTTCACCGAGGCCTGCTGCGCCGCGTAGTTGAGCACGTCCTGGTTGCGGTTGAGGGTGAGCCACTTCGGATTGCCCTCGAAGGAGCCGGCCGTGATCTGCCGCACGGCGTCCGGCAGCGATACCGTCGTTTGCACGCCGGGGACCTGCCGCAGCGCCCACGCCAGCCTGTCGGCCTCCACCAGCGTCTGGTACTTGAGGCAGCCCTCGTTCTCCGTTTTGACGATCACCGCGAACTGGTCCGACGACAGCGCGTAGTTGGCGGTGATGTAGGCGTTGTCCCGGTTGTAGCGCGAATCCGCGCGCAGCTCGGGTGCCCCCGGATCGAGGTCGCCGATGCGCAGCCCGTGGCTCACCACGAGCCCGCCCGCCACCAGCACGGCCGCGACGGCGATGGCGGCCGTCGCGTAGCGCCGCTCGGTGAAGCGGTCCAACAGTGACCAGAGCCTCCCCAGGCCCTTCCCGCGCGTCTCCTCGCGTTCCTCCTTCAGGCTGCGCGCGGCGGCCGCCGCACTTACCCCCGTGTACGACAGCAGCACCGGGAGCAGCAGCAGGTTGGTGAAGATGAGGACGGCAACACCCAGGCTCGCGGTGATGGCGAGGTCCTTGATGACCGGGATGTCGATCACCATGAGCACGGCGAAGCCCACGGCGTCGGCGAGCAGCGCGGTGAGCCCGGCGAGGAACAGGCGGCGGAAGGTGTAACGCGCGGCGACGAGCTTCACGGTTCCGCGGCCGATGTCCTGCATGATGCCGTTCATCTTCTGCGCGCCGTGCGACACGCCGATCGCGAAGACCAGGAACGGCACCAGGATCGAGAACGGGTCGAGCTCGAAGCCCAGGAGCGCCACGAGCCCGAGCTGCCACACGACGGCCACCAGCGAGCAGGCGATCACCAGCGCCGTGCTGCGCACGCAGCGGGTATAGGCGAAGATGATCGCGGTGGCGATCAAGGCGGCGATGCCGAAGAACAGCATGACCTTGATGAGGCCGTCGATGAGATCGCCGACGAGCTTGGCGAAGCCGATGACGTGGATCTTGACCTTCGCGGTCTCCTTGCCGCTGCGCACCTTCTCGAGGTCCTGCGCAAGCTCGTACTTGGCGCGGATCTTCTCGTCGAGCACCTTGGACAGGGCGTGGTAGTCGAGACGCTTGCCGGTGCCGGGCGTCTGGTCCAGCAGCGGCACGAACACCATGCTCGACTTGAAGTTGTTGGCGACGAGCCCGCCCACGATCCCGGCGCGCGCGATGTTCTGCCGCAGCTGCTCGACACTCTGCGGCGAGCCGTTGTACGAGTCGGGCATGACCGGGCCGCCCTGGAATCCTTCCTCGGTCACCTCGGTCCAGCGCAGCGCCGGCGTCCACAGCGACTTCACCCAGGCACGGTCGACGCCGGGCGTCAGGATGAGCTCGTCGGTGACCTCCTTCAGCACCTCGAGGTACGCGGGATCGAAGATGTCGCCGTCGGTATTCTCGACCACCACGCGGATCGCGTTGCCCAAGCCACGCAGGTCCTTCTGGTGCGCGAGGTAGTTCTGGATGTACGGCTGGCCGTGCGGAATCATCTTCTCGAAGCTCGCATTGAGCTCGAGCTTCGTGGCCGCGGCGAAGCCGAGCACCGCGGTGACGATCGCGCAGACGACGAGCATCGCGATCCGGTGATTGAAGACGAGGCGCTCGAGCAGGTTGCCCGAGTTGCGGTCGAAGTCCGCGAGGTGGCGGACGACCGGCATTTGATCGAGGTTGTCGCTGGCGATGGTCACGAGGGTCGTCCTGGCGTGCGCCCGGTCAGCGCACGGCGAGTGGGGTGACGGCGGCGCCGCGCGGGCCCACGAGCGCGAAGCGCCCGTTGCCGGCCTCGGCGATGCCGGTGAGCGGCATGCGGGTGGCGATCTCGACCGGCTTGAAGCTGCGGCCGGCGTCGCTGCTGACGGCGATGCGGCCGCCGGCGTCGACGAGGATCACCGCCCCCGACGCGGTGCGGGTGGTGCCGACGATGGTGGCCGGGAGGCCGGCGTCGACCTTCGCCCACGTCTTGCCGGCGTCGGCGCTGCGGAACGCGTTGCCGCGCAGGCCGAAGACGATCACGGCGTCGGGGCCGCCGGCGATGCCGAAGAAGCTGCCCTTGTACGGCACCTCCTGCGCCCGAAAGCGCTGACCTTCGGCATCGAGCGCGAGCACGAGCCCGCTCTCTCCGGCGATGTACACGGTGCCCGCCGCCGGACGGATCGCATACAGGTTGAACGCCTTCGGATTGTCGGTGCGGTCCACCCACGGCTGCCAGGTGCGGCCGCCGTCCGTCGTCTTGAGGATCAGGTTGTAGGCGCCGACCACGTAGCCCGTGTTCTCGTCGGCGAACCACACGTCGAGGAACGGCTTGTCGGCGCCGTTCTCCTGCGCGCGCTTCGCCTCGTCGAGAAGGCCCTTCAAGGTGGTGGAAGCGGGGTCTTCGGTGACCCGGCGCTGCAGGTAGTCGAGGACCTGCGCATTGGCGCGCTTGCCGTCGAGCTGCAGGGTCCAGGTATCGCCGCCATCCGCGGTCGCGAGCACGACGCCGTCGTGGCCCACGGCCCACCCCTTGCGGTCGTTGACGAAATACACGGCCAGCAAATCCGAGCTGACCGGCACCTTCGCCTGTTTCCAGGTGGCACCTTGGTCGGCCGACACTAGGATGTGGCCGCGCTGGCCAACCGCCACGAGACGGTCACCGGCCTTTGCAACACCTTGCAGCAGGCTTTTCGCGGCAAGCGGCGAGGCCGCCGCGGGCACGTCGAGCGGGTCCTGGAATGGCGCTGCGGCAGGCGTCGCGGCTTGCGCGAGCGGCGTGAGCGCGAGCCACGACGCCGCAAGGATTCGAAACCCCTTCACTGGGAACCCCGTCGATGAAAAAAGTGCCCCGACCGGTACGCGGGCCGGGGCGGAGGAGAGATGAGCTCCGCGTGCGCGTCTAGCGCAGCCCCGATCCGGCGAGCGCTTCCGATGCCCAGAAGGTCTCCGACGGCATCTCGGTGAGGTACTTCAAGCCATTGTGGCCGCCGAAGAGGCCCGTGACGTTGTACAGGCCCGACGCGAAGTCATAGAAAGCCTGCGTGTCGTTGAACTGCGCCTGCTGGTCGTAGCTGAACGAGGGGAAGTTGAAGCCCGAGCGGTAGAGCTGGCCGCGACCGTCGTACTCGTCGGAGGCCACCGCCGTCCAGCTGTCCTCGTCGATGTAGAAGACACGCTTGCTGTAGATGTCGCGCTTGCCGGGCTTGAGCGTCGCCTCGACGACCCACACGCGATGCAGCTCCCAACGCACGAGATCCGGGTTGATGTGGTTGGGCTTGGTGATGTCGGCCGGCTTCGCGTCGTAGGTCAGGCGGTAGTTGCCGTAGGGGATGTACATCTCCTTCTTGCCGACGAGCTTCCAGTCGAAGCGGTCCATGGCGCCGTTGAACACGCCGGCGTCGGAGTAGGTGCTGGCGCCGGCGGAACCGGGGTTGGGCGTGTCGTAGGCGATGTCCGGGGCGAGCTTGACGCGGCGCTGGCCGGGGAGGTACTGCCACGCGCGGCGCCCCTGCTTCAGCGGATTGGCGGAGTCCCACACCAGCAGCGCCTCGCCGTTGCGGCGCGAGGGCGCGAGATAGTTGAGCTTCACGTACCAGTACGGATCCGAGTCCTTCATGGCGCCCGACTTCTTCGGGTCGTACATCGGCCACGCGTAGGTCACGTCGCCGGTGGTGGCGAGGATCGGGGTGCCCGCGGCGTCGACGTTCCAGGAGTCGTACTTGCCCTGCCAGCCGAGCCCCTGGTACTTGAGCAGGTGATTCCACATCACTTCGTAGCCGCTCTTCGGAATCGGGAACGGGTAGCCCGGCAGCACGTTGTCGGTGCCGAGGCCTCCGTCCGTGATCTTCGCACCGGTCGCGTTCTTGAGCGTGTCCTCGGCAATGCGCGGCGGCACCATGAAGGTGCGGTGCGTGGGATAGACGTCGACGCGCATCGTCGGGTAGCGCTTCAGGAGTTCCTTGGTGCCCTCGGTCAGCTTGTCGGCCTGCTGCGCGACGTTCTTCCCGTCGATCACGAGGCGGGGCTTCTCGCTCGCGAAGGGATCGGCGCGCTTGCCGCTTCCTTTCTGGAATGCGGCCGGCGCGTCCTTGAGGCCCCCGGTCCACGCGGGAATGGTCCCGTCCTTGTTGCCTGCCTTCTCGGCGCCGGTCGGGGTCAGGGTGGTGCCGAGTTGCTTCGCCTCGTCGGCGGAAACCGCGGCCTGCGTGCTCGTGGCGAGCATGGCGATGGCGACTGCCATCAGTGTCTTGCGGAACATGATCGAGATCCTCCTCAGAATGTCGTCTTGAACGTGAGCGACCACCATCCGCGATCGGAGAGCGCGGCATTCACGCCGTTGAACACGGTCGCAGCGCCCGTCACGGGGTTGGTCGAGTAATCGCCGAAGTAGCCGGTGTACTTGAGATCGATGCGGTACTGGGAAAGGATGTCGGCGGCGAGTCCCAGTGAAAAATTGCCCGCCCCCTCGTTCCCGCCCGAGGTCACCGCCGCGTTGCCGTTGACGCCGCGCGCGTACGACATCGGCGCCATCAGGTCGACCCCCGGGTACACCTGGAACCAGGTCGGGGTGACGTTGAAGGCGATACCGAGGTAGTCGCGCGACACGCGGTCGATGGCGTTGTAGCCGTCGCGGCCCTTGAACACCGCCGCGTTCTGCGTCACGCTTTGCCAGTGCATCCAGGTCAGTTCGGCCTGGAACACGGCGGTGTCGAAGAACGGGGTCTCGGCCATGGTCCACAAGCCGTTGACGAGCCCGTGGAACGTGTTGCCGAGCGCCCCGGGCGTGCCCTGGCCGGGGGTGTACGCCATGGTGGAGATCGCGCCCGGGGTGCTCGTCACGAGCGGGGCCGGCAGCACCGCCACCGGATCGCTGATCAGCGGCATGTTCTCGCGGTAGGAGAGCTCGGCCCCGACCGACACGCCGCCGATGTTCTTGGCGAGCGTGATGCCGTAGATGTGGATATTGTCGCCGTAGGCGGTGTCGTACTCGCCGACCTTGCCCTTCTGCGTCAGGTCGGCGACGCTCGTGGCCTTGGGATTGATGATGCACGCGCCGGGCGCCACCACGATGCCGCCGATCGCCGTGCAGGTGCCCTGCGGCAATGCCGCGAAGCCCTGCCGAAGCACGAGCTGCGGCTGGATGTCGGTGGCATTGCGATAGTAGAAGCCCATCGTACCGTCGAGCCAGCTCGGGCTCCAGCGCGCGGAGATGCCCCAGTCGCCAATGCTGCCGCTGTAGCGTGACGGGGCCACCGCCTGCGCGTTCCAGGCGCGCAGCAGCGCCGGGGCGCCCGGCACCTTGCCGGCGAAGGGATTTGCTCCCAGGATCAGCGAGTCACCGCCGAAGTTGAGGCCGTCGTTCACGGTGAGATAGCTCCCCGACTCGGGATAGCGCACCGCTTGCCAGTTGTAGAACCACTGGCCGGCGAGCGACAGGTCCTTCGTCGCCTGCGCCTGCAGCGTCAGGCCGCCCTTCGGCCGGAACAGTTCCTTCGCTTCGGCGCCGGGCGTCGACAGCCCCTTCCAGATGTCGAGCGAGTTCTGCGCATAGGACACGCTGTGGAGGGCGCCGTTCAGCAGCAGGCTGTCGCCCCAGAACACCGTGTGCTGCCCAGCCTTCACGTTGATGGGCATGCCGGCGATCTCGACGTTCGCGAATGCGAACGCGTCCAGCCACTCGCCCGACGGACCCCTGGCGAAGCGCTTGGTGTAGGGCGACAGGTTGCCGGCAGCGGGCAGGCCGTCGACCAGCGTGTTGGCGGTGACCGTGTTGTGATTGTCGAGGCCGCTGTAGGCGGCGTCGCCCCACAGTGCTGCGGAGACGCGCGCGCCGTACTTCTTGCGCCAGACGAGATCGAACTCGGAGAGGATGTCGAGGCGGTTCGTGACCAGCGATCCGTTGGAGAAATTGCGGTCACCATCGTCGTTGTTGACGTTGCCGAGGATGGCGTCGTCCTGCTTCTGCGCGCGGCCGCCGATGTTGTAGCGGAACGTGTTGTCCCAGCGCATCTCGAGGTCGGGATGGACCTGCGGCAGGTCGAAGGCGAAGACCGGCGAACCGGCCAACACCGCGACGGCGCTGGCGACGAGCCTGCGGCGCAGCAATCGGTCGCTGCGGGGCAGGGTGAAGGTGCGGCGAGTTGGCATTCGGTGTTCCTCCGGCGGCGTGGAAGGGGATCGACTGGAGCGAACGATACGCAGCGGGATGGCCGCGCGCCCCCCTCGGTGCAGGGGGGAGGGGGCGAAGCTCCGGCAGGAGCGTGCCCCCCGCCCACCCGCCGTGGGTGGGGGGGCGGTCCCGTCCGGCGCCTACGCTGCGCTCATCGTTCCCGCCCCGCAAGGAGAGTGACCATGAAGCGTATTGCCAGGACCTGCTTGCCGATGACCGCTGCGACCGCGGTTGCCGCCGCCGCCCTCTGGATCGCGCTTGCCGCGCCGACGCTGTCGAAGGCGGCCCCTGCCGCCACGGAGACCGTGACCGAGTCGCAGGCGCTGGCCGAACTGTATGCGCGTTCGGGCATTCGCAACAGCGCCGACCTGTTCCCCGGGCATCGCTAGCCCGAAGCGCCCCTTCCCCCCGCCGGCGGACCACGGCGCGCCGTGGGCGTCGCCGTCGCGCGGTCGCCCCACAACGATGCTGAACATGCCCTCCAGACCCGCCTTTCGATCGTTGGTCCTCGCCTCGAGCCTCGGGCTCGCGTCGGCCGCATCCGCGCAACAGGTCCTGCCGTTCCCGCCGACGCCGTCCGGCAGCCTCGCCCTGCCGACGATGCGCGAGTCGACGTACCGGCCGTTGCCGGCGCCGAAGCGCCTGCCGAAGGACGCGCCGAACGTCCGCGCGCGGTCGTGCTGAAGGTCGACGGACGGGAGATCGCGTCGGGCGTGGTGCCGGTGAGCGCGCCGCTCGTCTTCACCGCCAACGATGCGCTGGATTTCGGCATCGATCTGGGATCGCCGGTCGGGATCGAGTATTTCGACCGCGCGCCCTTCAAGCTCGACGGGCGCATCGATCAGGCGCGCGTCGACTACCTGAAATGACAGACAAGGACTACACACCATGACAGACAGCAGTCTCCAGCGGCTGACCGTGCTCGGCGCCGGCGTTCTCGGCGGCCAGATCGCGTGGCACTCGGCGTTCAAGGGCAAGGACGTCATCCTCTACGACCTGTTCCCCGAGGCTCTCGACAAGGCGCGCGCCGCGCACGAGACCTACGCGCAGATCTACCGGACCCAGCTCGGCGCCGGCGATGCCGCGATCGTCGCCGCGCGTGCGCGGCTCACGTATTCCAGTGATCTCAACGCGGCGGTGTCCGATGCCGACCTCGTCATCGAGGCGGTGCCGGAGGTTCCGGAGGTCAAGACCGCGGTCTATCGCGAGATGGCGGGACTCCTGAAGCCGCACACGGTCGTTGCCACCAACTCCTCGACCTTGCTGCCGCGCACCTTCGCCGACGCCACCGGGCGTCCGGACAGGTACTGCGCGATGCACTTCGCCAACCTCGTCTGGACGTTCAACCTGGTCGAGATCATGGCGCACCCCGGAACCTCCCCGGAAACGCTGGTCGCCGCCACGCGCTTCGCCATCGAGATCGGGCAGGTGCCGATCGCGGTCGGCAAGGAGCAGAACGGCTACGTGCTCAATAGCTGGCTGGTTCCGCTGCTCACCGCCGGCATCGCGCTCGTCGCCAACGGGGTCGCGACGCCCGATGACGTCGACCGGACGTACATGATCACCAACCGCGGCTGTGCCATGGGGCCATGCGGCATCGTGGACGTCGTCGGCATGAAGACCGCCTACGACATCTCCGCGTACTGGGGCGAGGTGAGACAGGACGCGCAGATGCAGGCGAACGCGGCGTATCTCAAGCAACGCTTCCTCGACCGCGGCCTGCAGGGAATGCTGGGCGGCGAAGGCTTCTACCGGTACCCGAACCCGGCCTATATGGCGACTGACTTTCTTGCCGTACCGGACGTATCGGCAGTGCCCGAGATCGCGGCGCGTGCCATGCCGGGTCAGGCGTAGCGGCGGCTCGTCATACCCAACTGTTCGCTGTCAGTTGAGATCGTTGTCCACGAAGAACCGGGTTCCCGATACCGTCAGCGTCGCCGACAGCCCGGTCTCCGTGATCTGGTACAGGTAGACACCCGGCGAGATCGCGGCGGCGCCGCTGAACATGGCGCCTTGCCCATCGGCGATGGCCGAGACATTCGCCTGCCCGCCGAACTCCCAGCCCTGACGGATGAAATCGGCAAGCGCCTGCTCGGTTTCGAACACGAAGACGAGATGCATCCTGTCGATGCCGAAGCCCAGACCGCCCTGCACCTGCAGCATCTTCATGTAGGTCTTGGCGCCGCTGCGATGGTCGACGGCGACCCCCTTTCCGCTCGTTCCCCCCGCGACCATCAGCTTCATGCCGAAGGTGCTGAACGCCGCATGACCGGCCGCCCTGTCGACTGCCGCGCGTGCACTCGGTACGGCCGCGTAGAGGGCTGAAAGGGCGTTGGACGCTGCCAGCTGCGCATCCGCGCGCGTGGCTGCGATGTCGGCTTGCGTCGGTGGGCCGGTGACCGCATCCCTCAACGCATCGAGCAGCGGCTGTGCGTGCACGGGTGCCACGCCCAGGAGCAAGGCCAGCGTGATAAGGGTCGCGACGGCTTTCATGGGGTTGCCGGTCACGGCATGTGCTGTGCTTCGCGACATCTTCACGTCACCCTCTAGTCGATGCGGCGGCACGCTTGGCGCCGCTGCGGCAAAAAATGGGGCCATGCACTCGCATGGCCCCAGGCGTCGGCTTGCCGCTGGAGGTAGGCGGCCGCCGATCTGCTTGAACAGCCGAATGCGACAGCGGGCATCGGACCGTTACTCGCGGCGCCCCGCAGCCGCAAAACAGCCGCTGCCGTCCTCGGGGCAGATCACGAGAAACGTCCCGCGCTGGCCGCATCCGCTCGCGCCGATCGTGTATTCGAGCCGCGGCGTACCGCGAAACTGCAGCACCGGCGGAACCTCCTCGCGGGATATCACCTGACCGGTCGCGCTCGGGCAGTTCATCTCGAACTGCGCGCGCCGCATGGCGATCGACATCGCCTGGGGTTGCGATGCATCCATGACCTGCTGCGTCGTCTGGCAGCCGGCCAGCACGGCAAGGGATGCGGCGAGGACGAACGTGCTCCGAATGCGCATGGGAAATTCCTCGTGATGGGTCACTTCGGAAACATGAACTGCACTTGCGCGCGGATCTGCCAGTTCGGGCCGTAGTCCGGACGCGCGACGTTGTAGTAGGCGCTGATCTGCGTGTTGACGGGCAGCTTGCCGAGATGAAAGATGTGGCCGATGCCGCCACCCAGCGGCACGGTCCATTGGTTGCCGCTGTCGGCGTTCCAGTTCACCGTCAGCACCGGGCTCGACGTCAGGTAGGTGCCGCCCGGGAAGTTGTAGTTGAGGAAGGGCTGGATCAGGCCGTTGTTGTACGACGGCGTGCCGCTGCCGTTCGACAGCGACCAGACGTTGTTCACCAGCGCGCCGTACACCCACGGGCTGCCCTTGGCGAGGTGCAGGATCACGAACGACGGGCCCAATCCCCAGTTGTCGTTGCCCAGTGCGCCGTTGCTGTGCGTGGGCGCCTGGGCGATCGCTCCCGCGCCCCAGATCCACTCGCCCGGCTGCGCGGGCGAGAGGAACGCCGTGAACTGGAGGTCGCCGACCCCGTTGGTGCGCGACTCGCCGGGGGTGAAGCCCGGCTGCGAGATCACCGGCAGGATCGTGCGGGTGATGATGTTCCAGTCCTTGGAGACGCTGATCGGAATCACCGGCTGGATGTTGAGCACGTTCTGCGTGCTCTTCTGCGGTCCGTAGTTCAGGTTCACGTTGTCCTGGAACGGGACGCTGATGAGGTTGCCGACGGGGTTCTGCGCGAGCTTCGCGAGTTCCTCCGCGGACATCGCGGCGTGGGCGGCGAATGCAAGAAGTGCCGCATGTGCCGCGACGAGCAGGTGTGGGATGCGTGTATGCGCCATGGGGGGCCCTTGCCGTCGCTTCGACGTCGTGCCGGAAGCGAGGGGAACGACCTCCCCTCGCCTCTCGAGGCCGTCAGTTCACCTTCTGGATTCTGGGCGGCGTCCACGTGCCGTCGAGGATCGACGGCGCCTTCTCCTTCGGCCAGTACATGCGCAGCATCGGGATGAACTCGCCGGCAGGGGCGGGCAGCCAGTTGGACTCCTTGTCCTTGCCGGGCGAGTCCTTCTGGAAGTACAGCGTGGTCGAGCCGTCCGCGTTGGCCTTCAGGTGGTCACGGGGGCTCACCGTGAACTTGTTCAGCTTGTTCGGCACGAACCACCAGCCCTGGTCGATCATGTACATGGTGAACGACCAGAAGCCGTTCGTAGGTGGAAGCTGGCCCTTGGCGAAGGTGATCGTGTACTTGTTCGCACCCGTCAGCGTTTCGCCCTTCGCATCGACCGTCGTGTAGGGATAGACCGCATCCTCCTGCAGGTTGGCGGGCCATCCGAACGCGGCGACGACCGCGCGCTTTGTGTAGTCAGTGCCGTACTGTCCGAGTCCCTTGGTGATCTGCCAGCCGTCGCGCACTTCGCCGAGGCTCTTCTGGTTGTCGCCGATCTTGTCGAGCGCGGTCTGCGGCAGGTTCTTCAGCGCCGCCTGGACCGCGGGGTCGAGCTTGGACATCTCGAAGGGCTTGCACGGCTCGATGCCGATCTTGGCCATCCTCGCCAGCATCGGTGCATCGGCGGCGTAGGCGGGCGCGTCCTTGCACATGCGCTTGGCGAGCCAGTTGAAGTAGCCTTCGGTGCCCATCGCCAGGATGACCGCCTGCGGCTTGTCGGTCATCGAAATCCCCGGATTCGGGTCCACCGGCGGTGCCTTGGGCGTGTAAGGCTTGCCCCAGGCCGACAGCGGCGTGATCTTGTACTGCGCCTGCAGCGCATGGACGGCCTTGTAGTCGGCGTCCGTGCCGGTGGCGTAGGTGCGGCCGAGGATCAGCATGTAGCGCGAGCCGAACTCGTAGTGCGTCATGCCCTTGGGCACCTCGCCCTTCCATCCGGGACCGGTGAGTAGGAAGTTGCCCGCCTTGCCGCCGGTGGTGCGCGCCCCCGGGCTCTGGATGATCGACATCCACAGGTCGTACATCGGGAACAGGAAGTAGCGCTTGCCCATGTCCGGATGGCTGAATACCTGCGGCTCCGACAGGTCGATCCATGCCACGGAGTACAGCGTGTCCGCGTTGGGCGCCGACACGCCGCGATAGTCGCCCGGCGGATACTTCGGCACGTTGGCGAACTGATTGAGCGGTGCATTCAGCACCCCCTGCTTGGCCACGTTGGACATCTGGATGCGCGTCACGTCAGTGGTGATGAGCGAATAGCCGTAGACGTAGGCGTCGGTGGCGATGTCGACCGCCTCCTTGACCTTGTCGGCCTGCGCGTGAGCAGTGCCCGTGGCAAGCGCGAGCAGTGCCGTGGCAACCATCGAACTGCGGATCATGTTTCCTTCTCCTTGCGAGTGGACGACGAAAGCGACTGCTAGCGGGTCGGACCGTCTGGTGGACTGCGCCCCGCATGCGGCGAGAGGTACTGGCCCCCGGCAAGCACGGTGTCGACGGCCGGCAGCAGATCGGTGGCGATCTCGCGCTTGAGCACGAGCCCATCGGCGCCCGCCGCGAATGCCGCGGCGGCGACCGCCGGCTCGTCGTGCACGCTGAGCAGCAGCAGCTTCGCTGCGGGCGCGCGATCGTGGATCGAGTGGAGCAGGTCGGAGATGTCGCCTTGGGCGAGGGACACGTCGACGACGACGAGCGCCGGCGAGAGCCGCTCGGCGCCTTCCATCAACGACGTTTGATCAGCGACCATGAATACCTTGCTGAAGGTGGTTTCGAGCAGCCCGCGGACACCTTCGCTCAGGCGATGGTGCCGATCGGCCAGCAGAACGCAGTTCGGCGTACGGGCACTCATCGTCCCAGCTTGTTCGGTTTGCAATCCAGGACGAAGGATGGCCCGGCCGCAGGCGCACGGTCACTCCGTAAATTTACGATCGAAGCGGACGGAGATTTCGCAAGAGGGCGCTGCCAGCCGGAGAGCGGCGCAAGGCGCCGCTTCCGGGTCGCCCCGGGGCGCCTTCAAGGTTCGACGAGGCCGTGCCTGATCGCGAGGCGGATGAGATCGGCGCTGTTCTGCGCGCCGAGCGAGTCCATGATCTGGTACTTGTGCGACTCCACGGTACGGGAGGAAATATCGAGCTTCCTCGCGATCTCCTTCGCCGACAGCCCCTCGGCGAACAGGCGCAGCAGTTCGCGCTGGTGGAGGGTCAGTAGGGCGATGCGCTCGCCGGCATCCGTTGGCCTGGACGCCGACGCATCGAGCACGGCGCGTGCGAGCGCGGGACTGACGAAGGTGCCGCCATCGAGCGCCGCGCGGATCGCCTGCACGAGTTCCTCGGGCGCGGCGAGCTTGAGAACGTAGCCGGCGGCACCGGCGCGCAGCGCGCGCCGTGCATAGCCCGGCTGGTCGTGCATGCTGAGGAAGACCACCGCGACGTCGATGCCCTGCTGGCGCAGCGTTTCCAGGGCGTCGATCCCGTTCAGCAGCGGCATGCTCACATCGGCGACGATCACGTCCGGACGCAGGGCCTTCGCCGCCTCGACCATCGCCTCGCCATCCGCGACCACGCCGACCAGCTCGAACTCGTCCTCGAGCAAGCTCTTCAGGCCCTGGGCGACGACCCGGTGATCGTCCGCGATCAGGACACGCGGCCGAGGTTTCGATCGATCCTGTGCGCTCACCGGACCCTCCCGCCCGCTGCGTGCTTCGGGGCGGGTCCGTTCCCGGGATGACCGCGCGGTCTCATGCGCCCGCTTCCACCGGCACCCAGGCCGCGAGCGACGTGCCACGGCCCGCCCGGCTTTCGATATCGAGACGGCCGCCAAGCAACCGGACCCGCTCGCGCATGCTCGCGAGACCGAGACTCGCGCGCGCTCCCGGGCGCGACGCATCGAACCCGGTGCCGTCGTCGCGCACGGCAAGCGCAATGCCGCCATCCTTGCGGGCGACCGAAACGTCGATGCTCGTCGCCCGGGCGTGACGTTCGACATTGCGCAGCGCCTCCTGCGCGACCCGGAACAGGCAAAGCGCCGCGTCCGCGGGCAGCTTTCCCGGCATGTCGCCGCAGTCGAGGTTCACGAGAAGCGGCCCCTGCTGCGCCACGCGGTCGCACTCGATCCGCAGCGCTTCGACGAGCCCGAGGTCCTCGATCACGGAAGGGTGAAGGCGATACGACAGCGCGTGAACATCCTCACCCAGTTCGACCAACCCCTCGCGAATCGCGTGGGCCGCCTCGCCCTTGTCCGTTCCACCTTCGCCGCCCTCGATCCTCGCAGCCTCGATCGCGAGGCCCGCAAGACGCTGCGTGACATCGTCGTGCAGCTCGCGGGCGAGCCTCCGCCGCTCGTCCTCGTGTGCGGTGACGAGCCGCCCGGAGAGCGCTTCCGCTTCGAGTTCGGCGCGGCGGCGGCGCGCGCTCTGGACGAGCAGCGCCGCGATCAGCACGGCCTGGACGAGCAGCGCCGCGCCCGTGCCGATGACGGCGACGCGGTGCTGCTCCCAGAGCGACGGGGGTCTGAAGCGGATCTCGCTACCCAGAGGGAGTCTTGCTGCATCGATGTTCCAGCGCTTGAGTTCCCGCCAGTCGTAGACCGGAGACTCGAAGCGAACGATGTCGAATTGCGGCGCCAGCCCTTGCAGCGCGCGCAGCGTTGCGTCCGCGGTGCGCTCGCCGCCGACCCGTTGCGATGTATAGGGGCCGCCGACGACGCCCTTGCCGAGTTCGGCCTCGTACACCCCGAAGATGGGTGCATTGGCGACGGCACGAAGGCTCGTCAGTGCGTCCAGGCGTTCGTGCGGAACGCCTGCGGCGTCGACGATCAGGAGGGCGTAGAGGATCGCGGAACGGGGAGGCAGCGTCGCCACACGCTCCCGCATCTGCGCCAGCGACAGGCCGTCGAGCCACTCGAACCTGACGCGCCCTGCGAACGGCGCGAACTCGCGCTGCAGTTCGGCGCGCCAGATGCGCTCCAGCGCCGAAGCGCCGATCACCACCGCGATCGTTTCGGTGTCGGGGAGGCGTTGCAGGATGTTGTCGACGAGAGCCGGAAGCTCGAGCTTGCCGGCCACCACGCCGTCGTTCGGCGAAAGCCGGAGCCGTCTCGCGAAGCGCTCGTCGAGGGCCGCCGCGACCAGCGGCACGCCAGGAAAGAGATCGCGTCGATGCCCAAGGTAGAAGCGCGCCGCGGAGGCACCGAAGGTCACGACGACGTCGGGCGGCGCGTCGTCGAACCGTGTGCGCAGGTACTCGAGGAATGCCCGTTCTTCCCGCGCATTGGGGGCGTGCTGGAAGCCGAGGCCGGCCTCGATGAAGGTCACCGGATCGGTCGAGTGTCGCGCAAGCTCGGTGCGGAACACGGCCGCCACCGCGTCGAAGGGGCCGAAGTCGCGCCCGAACGAATGGAGAAGCAGCACGCGCTTCAGGCTTGCGGCTTCGACAGCTTGCGTCAGGCAGAGCGCGAACAGCGCGAAGGCGAGCGCGCGGGCCACGCTCGGCCAAGGGGGTTAAGGCGACATAGGCACGCATCATGGGGCTTCGAGGTCAGGGCGGCAACTCCGCTTCGGAAGCGGGCGTTCGCGCCGCCCCATCCCCGCCCTTCACGGCTCGATCAGTACCTTGCAGTGCTCGTTCGGCTTCTGCAGGCTCTCGAACATCGCGGGGACCTCGTCGAGCCCCACCGTGGCCGTGACGAGGCCAGCCGCGCTCATGCGTCCCGTGGCGAGCATCCTCAGCACGAAGGGGAAGTCCTCGGGCTCGTAGCCAAGCACGAAGGTCATGGTGAGGCGCTTCATGGCCGCCGACAGCACCGTGAACTTCTCGTCCTGCATCCCGGTGCCGACCAGCACCAGCTGCGCGCCGACCGGCGCCATCGCGACCAGCTCTTGCACGAGCGGACGCCCGACACACTCGAAGATCACCGAGGGCACCCGGCCGGTGCGGCGGGTGTATTCGGCGACCGGGTCGGGGTGCGCGGAGGCATCGATCACGACGTCCGCGCCGATGGCTTCGGCCCGGGCGATCCTCGCCGGCACCCGCTCGCTCACGCCGACGTCGCCGGCACCGAAGAAGCGCGCCCACTTGGCGACCGCGAGGCCGATGACACCGGCGCCGATGACCAGCACGCTCGCACCCGCGGGCACGGCGGCGCGCTTCCAGGCACCGAGTCCCACCGCCAGCGGTTCGATCGTTGCCGCATCGCGATAGTGCAGGTCGTCGGGAAGCTTCATGGCAAGGCCCGCCATCGCCGTCGAGAACTCCGCGTAGGCGCCGGGCATGCGCGGATCGAAGCCCTGCATCACCAACGCGCTGCACTCGATCGGCTTGCCCGCCTCGCACGCGGCACAGGCTCCGCACGGCCTGCCCGGCAACGCGATCATCCGGTCGCCGACGGCCCATCCGGAAACGCCCGGACCGACCTCGGTGACGACCCCTGCATACTCGTGACCGAACACGATCCCCTCGGGAACGAAGCCGGCTTCCGCGGCGTGCAGGTCCGATGCGCAGATGCCGCAGGCGCCGACCTTGAACACCAGCGCGCCGGCCTCGGCGCGAGGCTTGTCTGTCTGCTCGACTTGCAGGGGGCGCTGCGCGCCACGGTATGCGACGACTTTCATGAGCGTCTTCCGGTGTGTGGTGTATGCGTCAGGCGGATGCGTGGCGTGCGGCACGCCACCAGCCGAAGGCGACGAACACGGTGAGCGCCATGTAGCGGTCGATTTCGGCCCCCGTGAGCTTGTGCCCCGGCGCCTGCCATCGCCACACGGCCGCGACGAGTGCGAGCAGGACCAGCGCCAGGAGCGCCATCGGCCATCGCGAACGCCTGGACGCCGCAGCGATGCGCGGGCTCATCGGATGCCCGCCAGCGCGACGGCGTCGGCCGTAGCGCGCGAGCCGCCGCGGGCGCGCCGCATGGCGGAGAGCTCGGCGAGAAGCAGCGCGTTGACACGCTCGGGCGCGTCGAGCTGCATCCAGTGT
>CAYTOT010000060.1:0-24512 GCA_964439475.1 uncultured Alcaligenaceae bacterium | reverse complement strand
GCGGGAACCGGCTCGGACACGGGACCTGGGATCTCGTTTTCCGGCGGCGTTAGTCAGGGTAGGGCGCCGTCGCCCGAGCCTCCACACGGTCTGCCGATGCGGCGAGGCTACGCAGCGGCACGTCCGCCGGCGTTGCCGCGCGCGAAGGCGATGAGGCGCGTGATCGCGCGGCGCGCAACCTCGCGCGAGAAGTGCGTCTCGATGTTCTGGCGGCCGCCCGCCGCAAGACGCTGCCACAGCGCCTCGTCGTGATAGGCGCGCACGATGGCGTCGGCGAAGGCCGCGGGGTCGTCGGCGACCAGCACGTCCTCGCCGGGTGACAGGAACATGCCCTCGACCGATGGCGTGGTGGCCACCACCGGGAGCCCGTAGCTCATGGCGAGGTTGATCTTGCCCTTGACGCCCGCGCCGTAGCGCAGCGGCGCGATGGACACGCGGCATCCGGTGAAGTACGGCGTGATGTCGGGCACGTAGCCCGTCACCACGAAGTCGGCGGCGGCGAGCGCGCGGATCGTCGCGGGCACCTTGCTGCCCACGATGTAGGTCGTCACGCCGGGCAGCGCCTTCCGCACGTGCGGCAGCACCTCGTTCGCGTACCAGAGGACGGCGTCGGTATTGGGGGGGTGCTGGAAGCCGCCGATGAACACCAGACCCTCGCGCTCCGCAAAGGGCTTGCCTTCGGCCTGCAGCTCCTGGATGGTCGACAGCACGAGTACCCGTGCCTCGGGCACGAGGTCCGCCAGGAGCTTCTGCTCGAACGTCGAGACCACCACGGTGACGTCGGCCTTGCGGATGAGCGTGAGCTCCTCGTCGCGCTTGGCGCGCGCCGACGCCCGGGCGAGCGCGTTGCCCTCGAGCTCGGCCTGGCGCTCGGTGCGCAGGAAATGAAGATCGACCGTGTCGAACACCACGAGCGCCTTCGGAGCGAACGCGCGCACGGCATCGATGTGCTTCACGGTGATGTAGTGGCGCGAGATCATGATGATGTCGAACTCGGGTCCGCGCTTGGACAGGAGGTCGGTGATCGATCGCACGTAGGGGTGGAACAGCACCTCCACGCCCTTCTGCTGCAGTTCGCCCACGTAGGGCTGGCGATGCTCGAGGTTGTCGGCGACGAACGTGACCTTGCAGTGCAGCGCGGTCAGGAGCTCGAGGATCGCCATCATGCGCACCGAGCCGGCGTCCTGATCGGGCGTGAGCATGCATGCCTCGATCACCAGCACGCGCCGCTTCGCGCTGCGGTCGCGCTCGAACTCGGCGGCGACGCCGTTGGCGCGATGGCTCGCGAGCGCGTCCGCCCACTTCGCGGCGAACTTCTCCTGGTTGGCCACCTGGTAGCGCTTGACCCCCGACGTCGTCTCGGTGCCTGACGTCTGTCCCTCGAAGTGCACGACCGTGGATTGCGGCTGGTAGTAGACCTTGCGCCCCGATGCGCGCACGGCGAAGGCGAGGTCGGCATCCTCGTAGTAGGCCGGGGCATACCGGCTGTCGAAGCCGCCGAGCTCGGCGAACAGTGTCCTGGGGACCGCGATGGATGCTCCCGAGCAGTAGTCCGCCTCGCGCAGATAGTTGTACTCGGGGCGATCGGGGTCGTCGTTGCGGCCCAAGTTCCAGGCCGAGCCGTCGCGCCAGACGATGCCGCCCGCCTCCTGCAGGCGGCCGTCGGGATACACGAGCTTGCTGCCGACGAGGCCCGCATCGGGATGCGCGTCGAACACGCGCAGGAGCGCCTCGAGCCAGCCGGATGTCACGACCGTGTCGTTGTTGAGGAACACCAGGTACTCGCCACGAGCGATCGCGGCGCCGCGATTGCACGAGCCGATGAAACCCAGGTTCTGCGTGTTCCGCTCGATGCGGATGCCGCTCACCTCGGCGAGCGCTTCGGCGATGGGCTCGGGCGAAGCGTCGTCGACCAGCACGATCTCGGCCAGCGCGTGCGGCGTGTGCTCGTGCAGGCTCTTGAGACAGTTCCAGGTGAGGAGCGCCTTGCCGTAGACGGGGATCACGATGGTGGCGAGCGGCGCGGCGGCCGGCGTGAAGGCGAGCGGCGCGATCTTCTCCTCGGTCTCGATCGGCATCGGCGCGGTCGGGGTGAACACCTCCTCGGGCACCACCTTGCTGCGCACCCGCTGCACGAGTGCCCGAGGACCCTCGCTGCGCAGGATCGACCAGGCTAGCACGGAGAGCTGCGGAATGCGCTTCACGCCGGCCATGTGGGTGCGCAGGCGCGCCTTGGCCACCTGAGTCTTGCGTACCGCGATGCGAAAAGGCGCGGTGATCAGCCAGCTCGTCGACGTCTCGACCTCGCGGATGCGCTCACGGGCTCTGGCCAGCGAGGTTTCGAGGTGCTCGGCATGGTCGCCCATCTTCTTCGCCTGCGCCTCGATGTACTCGCTGTACCTCTGCACCTGGCCGACCTGCATCTGCATCTCGGCGATCTGTATCTGCGCCGTATGGAACGAACGCTGCGTGGCCACGACCTCGCGCGCGAGGTGCTCGCTGTCGTCGGTCGCGCGGTCGCGCAGGTCGCGAAGCTGCTCGAGCTGCGCGTGCACCGTGCCGATCTGGTGCTTGAGCTCGGCGCGGGCCGCGGTGTGGCCGCACTCCACGCCGGCGACGAAGAGCTGCGGCAGCGGCAAGGGCTGCGCTTCGACCTCGCCATCCTCGAGCCAGAAGTTGCCCTCGGCGAAGGTGGGCAGAGGCGCATCGACGCGGCGCGCGCGCGGCGCCGCGGGAAGCGGTGCGAGGTAGAGCAAGCGGTAGCGGGACGGATCCATGGCGATGGCTATACCGCGGCGCGGGCGCGGTCGACGCCTGCCGCGGCGGGCCGCGACACGGCGCCGGCCGCCGCGAGCAGCGCGTCGTTCCAGCGCTCCGCCGGCGCGTCCCAGGGGACGGTGGTCGAGCGCGGTGCGCCGGCAAGGCGCTCCGGGAACGCGCCCAGCGCCGAGGCCACGATCGGCAATCCGGACTCGAGCGCCACGGTCATGGTGTACGCATAGGTCTCGGGCACCTGAGCCGCAAAGAGGAGCACGTCGGGCCGCTCGGCCGCGATGAGCTGCGGAAGCTCCCCCTCGACGTACTGGCCATAGATCGTGACCGGCGCCTCCGGCGCCTGTGCGATGGCTTCGGTCGTCGATCCGAGCACGCGGAACGTGAGCGGCAGCTTGCGCTCGCGCGCGTCCCGCGCGCACGCCGCCACCACCTGCAGGCCCTTCTCCGGTGAAAGGTTGCCGAGGATCGCCACGCGCACGATGCGCGGCACGGGTGCGAGGACCTCCTCGGGATGAGGCCACACGGTGATGGTGAGATCGGGCATGTAACGCCGCATGCGCACGGCCACGTCCTGCGACGGGGCGATCACCCGGTCGGCGCCGCGGAGGAGCTGCCCGAAGCGCTGCCGCCAGGTCACGATGTCCAAGCCCCAGAGCGCCGGGCGCCGGGCGAGGCAGGCCGTGCAGCCCGCGTTGTCGGGCTCGCCGCAGTAGCGGCCGTCGTCGGTGACCAGGTGGTACTGCGGGCAGATGGGATGGTAGTCGTGCAGGGTGTAGTCGTACGGCACGCCTGCCCGGCGCGGCAGATCGAGGATCGCTTCCGGCCACAGGTGCATGTGGTGGAAGTGCAGCCGCTCGACGCCGATCCGGCGCAGCGTGGCAATGAGCGAATCGAGCTCGCGGGGCAGCTCGAAATAGAGCGCGAAGCCTTCGCCCGTCCTGGGCCACGAGAGCTTCACGGTGTCGCCGGCAGCGGGCTCGAGGAACAGCACGTCGCAGCGTCCCTCGGTGAGCGCGACGAGGTCGTGCATGTAGCGGCGGATGCCGCCGCCCCACGGGTGCGAGACGAACACGACCGGATGGCGCGGCGACTCGGCGAGGCGCAGGAGATCGACGCGGCGCGCGAGGGGGAGCGCCGGATCGCGGTCGCCGGCCTCCTTCGCCTGTTCACGATACGACGGATACAACTTGATGAGCGCCTGCAGCGCGCGCGCCGCCAGGAACTCACCCTCGTCGCAGGAGGGCCACGAGGCGTGCCCCTCGTGGCCGACGAAGACGTCACCGGCCAAAAGATGCCGGAAGCCGGCACTGCCCGCCCGTAGGCAGAAATCCACCTCCACGCCGTAGTCACCGCCGATCGGCGCAGCGTCGAGGGCGCCGACCGCGTCGAGGCATTGGCGCCGGAAGTAGAGGCACGGCCCGGACACGGCCGGCAGCGCGGACGCGACACCCGGATTGGCACGGGCGAAGAGCGTGTCGAGGCTCGCCACCGTCTCGCCGGCAGGCAGCGGGTTCGCCTGTCGCGGCAGCGGATACGTCGCCACGCCCACGCTGCTCGTGAAGCAGGCGACTACACCCACGTCGGCGGCCGTGGCGTGGGCATGGAGACGGTCGAGCCAGTCGTTGGCGACCTCGGCATCGGACTGCAGCACTACCACGTCGCGATCGCGGTGCAAGGCGACGGCGCGATTGACCGCCGCGGCATGACCCTGCCGCGACGGCTGCGCCACGACCGTGGCGCGCCGCTGGGTCCGGAGCTCCTGCAGGTATTGTGCGACCTCGGGATCGGTGTTGCCGTCGTCGACCACCACGAGCTCGTGGCTGGTGGCATTGCGAGCCGCATGGACGCTGTCGATGCAGCGCTTCAGCGCGCGCAGCGCGCCGTGCACGGGAACGACGACGTCGACGATCGGCATGGAGGACGGCCCGGACCGGCTAGCGCCCCGCCGCGAGGCGCTGCCGCGCGGCGGCGAGCGGATAGCGCAGCCAGCCGCGCGCCGACTCGCGGTACGCGAGACGCTTGCGGGTCTCCGCGTGGTCGGCCTGCTCCCGTGCGAGCAAGCCTTCGAACCGGGCGCGGGCGGAGCCTTCCTCCGCCAGCATCGTTTGCGAGCGCGTGAGCTCGCCGACTGCCGCCTGCGCCCGTTCCTGCGCCTCGGCGAGCGCCGCTTCGAGGCCGTCGACGCGCGAGCGCAGCGCGGCGGTAGCCTCGCGCTCGCTCGACAGCGCATTGATCGCGGGCACGAGCTCGGCCAGGCGATCCTCGGCGATCTTGCGCGCCGCCAGTTCGTCCCAGGCCAGCGTGCGCTCGCGGCTGAGCGCACGGCTGTAGTCGCTCCACAGCGAAAGCCTGCCGTCGTCGAAGAGCGAGAGCGCCGGCAACGCGGGCAGCGGGACGCCCGCCGCGGCGGCGACCACGAGGAAGTACATGGGCGGCGCGGGCTCCGCCGCCTGCACGGGCGCGTCCGCGGCCAGGCGGACGCACGCGGGCGCACCGGCGTGGCCGCCTTCGGCCCACAGCGCCGATTGCGCGATGACGCGCTGCGCGTACCACGCCTGCTGCGGGAATCCTGGCGCGAGCAGCGACGCGAGCTCGTCTCGATCGAGCTCGCGCACGTGGTAGTGATTGGCCTCGCCTCCCGCCTCGTTGTACACCGGCCGGTTGGGAGAGGAGACGACGAGCACGCCGTCCGGCGCGAGCACGCGACGGAACTCGGCGAGCATCTCGGCCTGGCCCTCGAGGTGCTCGATCGTCTCGAACGACACCACCGCGTCGACACTTCCGTCGGCGAGCGGCAGGGCGGTAACCGAGCCGGCGAGGAATCGCAGGTTGCCACGCCCGTAGCGCTGCGTCGCGTGCGCAACGGCCGCGGGCGAGAGGTCCACGCCCGTGACCGCGGCCGCGGCACGCGCCAGGAGGTGGCTGCCGTAACCTTCTCCGGATGCGGCGTCGAGGACGTGCTTGCCGGCGACGAGGGACGCCGCCACCGCGTAGCGATGCCAGTGCTCGTAGTAGATCGTCCCGCGCACTTCCGGAAGGAAGCGTTCGCCGGTGAACGTGAGCGGGCTGTCGGGCGTCAAGATCGGAGCAGGAACCGGGTGCGGGCGCGTGGCGCGGAACCGTCTATTGTAGCCGGGACGGCGGATCCGCCTGCGTGCATGGCTCCCGCCGGAACGACCGGCACTCCGACGGCGGCGGACGCGCCGCCCTGGACCCCTCGCTAGGCCTTGTGCGTCCTGAGCTGAACCAGCTTGACCATCCCGCTCAGCGTGGCGCAGATCACCCAGTAGACGAGCCCGGCAAAGAGCAGCATCTGCACCACCGTGCCGTCCCGCTCGCCTATCCGGACCGCATTGCCGAAGAAGTCGCCCAGGGCGATGACGTAGACGAGCGAAGTGTCCTGGAGAATCACGATGCACTGGGTCAGCATGATGGGCAGCATCGCGCGGAAGGCCTGCGGCAGGATGATGTGCCGGAAGGCCTGCAGCGTGGTCATCCCCAGCGACTGGGCAGCCTGGAACTGGCCCACGGGTAGTCCCAGGATGCCGGCCCGGATGATCTCCGCGAAGAAGGCGGCTTCGAGCATCGAGAAGGCGACCATCGCGGACACCAGCCGTATGTCGACGCTCGGTGACAGGTCGAAGATCGACTTGAGCACTTGCGGCACGATCAGGAAGAACCACAGCAGCAGCATCACCAGCGGAATCGAGCGGAACAGCGTGACGTAGGCGCGGGTGAAGGCGTTCAGCGCCCGCACGCGAACCACGGCAAAGACGGCAAGCAGCGTTCCGAAGGCAATGCCGCAGGCGATGGCCACCAGCGTGACCTTCAGCGTGATCCACGCACCCTCGGCCAGGATCGCCCGGGCGGCCCACAGCGCGGCGAAATCGAAGTGCAGCATGGCCGGCCCTCCTATTCGCCCATCAGGCCCGGACGGGCCGTCAGGCTGCGGATCCAGTTCATGAGCTGCAGGATCATGAAGTTGAGGATCACGTAGGCCAGCGTGACCATGATGAACGACTCGTAGGGCTGGGCCGTGTAATCGACGAGCTGCCGTGCTTCACCGCTCAGTTCGAGCAGGCCGATCGTCGAGGCCACCGCGGAGTTCTTCGAGATGATCAGGAACTCGGATGTCAGCGGCGGCAGGATGCGGCGAAAGACCTGCGGCAGGATGATGTGGCGGTACGTCTGTGCAGGCGTGAAGCCTACGGCCAGTGCTGCCTGAACCTGGCCCTTGGGCAGCGCCTCGATGCCGGCACGCAGCTGTTCGCAGATGCGCGAACCCGTGTAGACCCCCAGCGCGAACACCGAGGTCACGAAGAACTGGAGGGCGGGATCCGTGCTCTTGATCGCATCGCCCATCGACTTCGGCAGCAGTTCCGGCACCACGAAGTACCAGATGAAGAACTGCACGATCAGCGGCAGGTTCCGGAAGATCGATACGTAGCTCATGCCGACGAACCTCGGAAGCCTGCCGGGCACGGTGCGCATCACGCCGAACACCGTGCCGGCGCAGAGGGCGAGCACCCAGGCCACCAGCGTGAGCGCCGCCGTCATCAGGAAGCCATGGACGATCCAGCCGAGATAGGTCGAGCCTTCACCGGTGGCGACCTGCTGCAGCAGGACCGACCAGTTCCAGTGGTAGTTCATTTCGCTTCAGGATTGATCTTGTCGTTCGGATGCGCGAACAGGTGCTGCATTCCTTCCGACATCGGGAAGTCCAGGTTCAGGTTCTTGGGGGGAATCGGGCTCATGAACCACTTCTTGTAGATCGCCTCGCCCTTGCCCGACGTCTCGGTCTGCGCGATGACGTCGTCCAGCAGCTGCTTCATGGCGGTATCGCCCTTGCGGACCATGCAGCCATAGGCTTCGTAGGATTGCGGCGTGCCGGTGATCACGTACTCCTGCGGATTGCTCATCTTGGCGCGCTCGCCAGCCAGCAGCGCGTCGTCCATCATCATTGCCTTCGCGCGTCCCGTGGACAGGGTGAGAGACGACTCGGCGTGATCCTTCGCGCTGATGATGCGCATGCCCATCTGCTGGTCGGCATTGAGCTTGCGCAGCAGGATCTCCGACGTGGTGCCCGCGCCGACCACGACGTTCTGCCCCTTGAGATCGCCGAAATCCTTGATGCCGGAATCCTTCTTCGCCATCAGGCGGGTGCCGATCAGGAACAGGCTGTTGGAGAAATCCACCTGCTGCTCGCGCGAGGCGTTGTGGGTCGTCGTCGTGCATTCGAAATCAATGGTGCCGTTCTGCAGCAGGGAGATCCGGTTCTGCGAGGTGATCGGCAACCAGCGAACCTTCAGGTCCGGCGCGTTGACCTGCTTGCGGATCCGCTCGAGCACCAGGTTCGCGAAGTCGATCGAATAGCCGATGGGCTCCTTGGCGTCGTTGTAGTAGGAGAACGGAATCGAGGCTTCGCGGAAGCCCACCACCACGACACCGTCGTCCTTGATCTTCCTTAGGGTTCCCGTGAGGTCGGCAGCCAGGCCGCTCGATGGTGCGAAGGCGGCAATCAGGGCGACCGCCAGCGCGGCACGAACACGTCGTTGAATGGTGGGATGAATGTGCAGCATGATTGCCTCCTTGAGGTTTGGTGCTGGATGGTTCAACGCGAATCGACCAGGGTGCTGACGTCGACGACATACATCTGGCGTTCGTTCTCATGTACCGAGTCGATGCACACCGCGCGCCCGTCACGGCTCCAGCGCGGATGCAGGTCGCAGCGGTTTTCCTTGCGCAGGCCCGGATCGGTATAGAAGCTGCCCAGCTCGTGGCGAACCTGCCGGTCGCAGTCGTACAGAATCAGCAGGCGCTCGTTGGTGACGGGATCGGGGTAGGTATCGGTCAGCAGCCAGCGGGGATCGACCGGCGAGAAGGTCATGTGCCCGTTCTCGGTCAGGATGCCGTCGCCGATGACCTGCACGGCTCCACCATCGGCGTCCGCATAGAGGTGATAGTGGATCCTGCCGTCGTGCGGCCCCCAGACGATGATGTGCCGGTCGTCACGCCAGAGCGGATGGGAGATCTGATACTCCGACTTCTCGTAGTCGTAGGTGCCCACGGCTGCCGGGTCGAAATTCTCCGCGAGCTGCGGCAGCGGATGATCGGAGCACTCCAGCAGGCGCATGTTGCCGCCGTCGGGATCCATCGTGATGAGCCGATGCAGGAAGCAGGTTTCATCCTCGACGCGCTCGGTCCAGCGATGCAGGAACAGCACCCGCGACGACGAGGGATTGATCTCGATGTGGCTGATCCAGTGCAACGCCTTGTCCATCGAGGGTCGATGGTGGAACTGGCGCAGGTCGGCGTAGCTGACCAGCAGTCGCGTTGCCCCCGTTTCCAGATCGACGCGATGGATTCCGTCGTGGGCGGGGTACAGCGGCAAGTCCCTGCGCTTGCCGCCCGGCTCGCAGTATCCGATGGTCTCGTGGGTCACGTACAAGCGGCTGTAGTCGACGCTGAGCGCGTATCGGCTGTTCGGCGCCGCCACGTAGATCGGGATGTCGATATGGGTGGTTTCACCCGTGTCGACGTTATGGATCGCCGCGCCAAAGCCGGGGTAGGGACCGCCAGGGGAGTCGCGGCGCAGGTTGTAGATGAACTGCCGGCCGGGACGCCCTTCGAGCCACTGCAGTTGGCAGCCCATCTGCCAGTTCCAGGCCGTCGTGACACCGCACACGCGGAAGCGATCGCCATCGCCGGTGTCGAAGTAACCGACCTGTGCCTGCATGTCGGGGGTCAGGTCGGCGGTCATCCAGTCGACCTGATTGGCGAGCACCATCCGGTCGTCGAGGTCCCACGCCGTCTTGTCGTAGTACCCGAAGAAGTGGTGCAGGGGGCCTTGGCCCAGGCGCCGGATGGGGTAGCGTGGGGCAGGCGTTTTCGCTTCGGTCATTGCGTTCGAGACAGGGGAAATCACGAGGACCGCTCTCGAGGAGCCGAACGAAAACGATTCTAGGAGCCGATCTCAATCCAGGATAATTCTATTTCTTGCATTACCTATTCACGTTTGATATACACAGGAGGCAATCTGCGGCAGGGTGGACACGGCGCCGCGTCCCCATCACGGCATGAGCCGGTCACTCAACTTCCAGCAGATCCAGGCCTTCAAGGCGGTCATGGAATCCGGCACGACGACGCGTGCCGCGCAGGTGCTGAACACCACCCAGCCGTCGATCAGCCGCCGACTGGCGGAATTGCGCCAGGCAACCGGCCTCGAGCTGTTCGACCTCCACAACGGACGCCTGCGTCCGACGCGTGAAGGTCAGCAGCTCTATCGCTCGGTACGCCAGCACTTCGAAGGCCTCGAGCACATCGAAACCGCGGCGCGGGTGCTCAGGAAATCCGGTTCCGGAGTCCTGCGGATCGGCAGCACGCCGACCCTGGCGGCAGGACTGCTGCCCCGGGTCATCGCCCCGTTCATGCAGCAGCACCCGGGCATCTACATCAACCTGCAGACCCACGGCACCCCGCAGCTCAAGGAATACCTGGGCCAGGGGCTGCTGGACTTCGTCCTGACCACCGGACGCATCGAGCACTGCGACGTCGTCACGACGTCGCTCGTGCAAAGCCGTGCCGTCTGTGTCTTGCCCCGGGAGCACCCGCTGGCGGGCTGCGCAGCGCTGGAACCGGATCAGTTGCGCACGCAGCGCCTCATCCTGCTGGACGAGAACGACGACATCATGATCGCCATGCGAGGGAGGCTTCGGCTGCACCCGGGACACGAGGACGTCGCCGTGGAGACCAACTCGTCCCTGACGATCTGCGCGCTTGTCGCCGCCGGTGTCGGGGTGGGTGTCGTCAATCCATTCGTCGCGAGCACGTTCGCCGAGCGGCTGGTGGTCCGACAGCTCAACCCTCCGATTCCGGTCGAGGTCACGCTCATGCGCTCGGCGGCGCTGGCCCCATCGATGCTCGCGGGTCGCTTCGTCGACATGCTGACGGCACAGCCCTGGCCATCGTTCGTGCCGGGCGTCGCAACCGCGAAACCGCACGGCGAATCGGAAGCGCAGGTTCTGGCGGGCGCGGTGCCCCCGGCAACGCGCGCTTTACGACGGGCGCGCCGGCTGCCGCCATGATGATCCCCATGGAAACGGCAAGAGGCGCAATCAGGGAGCCAGTGCCGTCGGCGATCGCTCCCGTAAGCCTGGGGCCGGTGGCCTGGCCGATGGCGAACTCCGCCGCGAACCACGCCATCGCGGAACCACGTCACGCGTCGGTGTTCACCACGAGCGTTGCGATCTGCGCGAACTCGACGGCGGGGCGGACGCCATAGAGGCGCGTTACCTGCTCGAGCAACTGGTCAGTGAAGAACGCCCTGGCGGCACCCTCTGAATCCCACACGTAGAAGTTCGCGGCCTCGCGCTTCGAAGGATTGAACGTGAATGCCTTCAAGCGAAGCCCCGGCATGCCTTCGAACCTTGCACGAGCGGTGCCGGCGATCTTCCGGACTGCTTGCTCGTCAAAGTTGTCCCCGAAGCGAAACGTCAGGACCACACCCACCATGTCGTTCTCCCTTCGAACCGCGGCGCGGCGGCGACGAGCATGCGCTCGACGATCCGCGGCGAGCGAACGGGCATCACGCGGCTCACGCGACGAGCGGCATCTGTAGCGCCTGCATGCGCGTGCGCTCGGCTTGCCCGGCGATCTCGGCGCTGATCGATCCGATCTCGTCGCGGGTCAATCCAAGGTCGCGCAGCATGCGATCGTCGAGTGACGCGAGCGCTTCGCGCGTCCGCCTGGCCTTGCGCATCCCGACGAAGGCGAGGATCGCGTCGCGAACGGCGCAGCTTCCCGAACGCAGGATCTCGAGCACGGCGGAGCGGGGCCGCGCCGCGGCGAGGAGATGCGTGCCGTCGAGGGCAAGCGAGGAGGTCGTCGTCTGCATGCTGATTCTCCGATTCCTGGAAAGTGATGGCGGATGGGGGTTGCCGCGACGGGCGCCGGCCTCGTGCGGCCGTGGCTGCGCCGCGTCAAGCGCGCCGGCGCCACGGATCATCGATCGAGTTCCACGCCGTCGCTCGCGCACGCGCTGGTGCCGAGCGGCGCACGACGCGCCGGACCGTGAGCCTGCCGGCGAACGGGCGCCTCGGCGCGGGATGGGGCGACCTCCGGCTTCGTGTCGCCACCCGGCGCGCTGCCGAACAGGTCGTAGAAGAGGATCCGCGTCCAATGCGTGTCAACGATGCCGTTCATGATTTCGTCTTCCTGATTGCGATGGTGACGAGGCCAGTCTGCCGGCGCGCCATGTCACGCCTGCTTCGTGCGCACCACGGATTTGTTTCGCGTGTTGCGCGCTGCAACGCGCGTCAATCGCCGGCGCCGGCACGGCGGCATGCGCCGGGCGCGAGCTTCACGCCGACGGACTTGTCGGGAGCGGACGCCTGCGCCTCCAGCCGCGCCACCGCCGCGAACACCCCATGCGTCACGTCCTGGCCGACGTTGCGCCACCCACTCCCGAGCGCTGCCGCGATCGCGATCGCAGCAAGCGCGCCAGCCACGTAGATCCTTCCCGACCAAAGCTCCACGAACACTCTCCTCGCGTCTCGCGACATAGGGAGACGGAGGCTACCGGCGGCGTGCTTGCGGTCGATTTCGGGACGGTCAGGGGTTTTGTTTCGTTTGTATCAACCGGGCGCCGGCCCCCTTCCCGCCGGCGCCGGCGGCGATATGCTTCGCCACTCGCCAGTCCCATCGGGTTAGGATCCATGACTTCCCTGGCAATGGTCACCGACATGAGCCGCAAGGCGCGCAACGGCGACAGCGACGCCGGCAAACCAACCCTCCTCGTCGTCGACGACGAAGCCGACGTGCGCGAGGTCCTCGAGGAGTACTTTCGCGCGCACGGCTACGCGGTGCTGGGAGCGGAAAGCGCGCAGGCAGCGCGGGCGGTCGTCTCGGCGCAGCCCGTGGACCTGGCGCTGCTGGACATCAACATGCCGGGCGAGGACGGCCTCTCGCTCGCGCGCCACCTGCGCGAGCGCCATGCCGGAATGGCGATCGTGATGCTGACGTCGGCATCGACCGTGGTCGACCGCATCGTCGGTCTCGAGATGGGCGCCGACGACTACGTGCCCAAGCCCTTCGATCCGCGCGAGCTGGCGGCGCGCGTGAAAAGTGTCCTTCGTCGCACTTCGCCGGCCGCGCGCGCCGAAATCGGCGCGCAGCGCATGCGCATGGGACGCTGCGTGCTCGACCTCCTTGCGCACCGGCTCACCGACGACAACGGCGAGGAGGTGCAGATGTCGCCGCTCGAGTTCGACCTCCTGAAGGCGTTCGCCGAGCATCCGAACCGGCCGCTGTCGCGCGAACGCATCCTCAACCTGCGCCAGCGCGACTGGGACCCGTTCGACCGCAGCGTCGACCTGCGCATCATGCGCCTGCGCCGCAAGATCGAGCCCGATCCCGACCATCCGCGGTTCATCCGCACCATCCGCAACGAAGGCTACATCTTCGTGCCCGACGGGGAGTGAGCCGAATGACGACACAGGCCCGGGTCATCGTCGCAGCGCTGCTCGCCGTGGCGCTGCTGATGGGCTGCAGCCGCGAGCCGGACTCGCCGCTGCGCATCGGCACCAACGTGTGGATCGGCAGCGAACCGCTCTACCTCGCCCGGGAGCTAGGCAAGCTCGATGCGAACGTCGTGCAACTGGTCGAGTACCCGTCGGCGAGCGAGGTGCTGCGCGCCTACCGCAACCAGGCGATCGACGGCATGGTGATAAGCCTCGACGAGCTGTTCGGACTCGCCGCGGACGGCCTCGCGCCGCGCATCATCCTGGTGGTCGACGTGTCCGCGGGCGCGGACGTGGTCGTCGGCCGCGGCGGCATGCGCTCCATGAAGGACCTGAAGGGCAAGGCCGTGGCGGTGGAGAGCGGCGCCCTCGGTGCGTTCGTGCTGAGCCGTGCGCTCGCCATCAACGGGATGCAGCCGGGCGACGTCAGCGTCGTGCACCTCGAATCGAACGAGCACCCGAAGGCCTTCGCGGACGGTCGCGTCGACGGTGCGGTGACGTTCGATCCGTATACCGCACGCTTCGTGCAGCAAGGCGCCGCCAAGCTCTTCGACAGCCGGCAGATCCCGGGCGAGATCGTCGACCTCATCGCGGTGCGGTCGAGCGTCCTCGAGGCCAGGCCGAAGGCGGTCCAGGCATTGCTCAAGGGCTGGTTCCAGGCGATCGACTACATCCGGGCCGATCCCCGTGACGCCGCGCGGAGAATGGGGGTCCGCCAGCAGACGAGCGGCGAGCAGTTCCTCGCCGCGCAGCAGGGACTGAAGATCCCGACACGCGAGGAGAACCTCAGGATGCTGGGCGGCGACGCGCCCGAGCTCATGGCCACCGGGCAGCGGCTCATGAGGATCATGGTCGACGACAAGCTCCTCCACTCTCCGGTCAGGATCGACGAGGTGCTGGCGCCGGGGCCGCTGCTGGCGCTGCCGCCGTGAACTGGCGCTTCCCCGTTTCGCTGAAGGTCACCGTGCCGCTGATCCTGCTCGGGTTCGCGGCCACGTTGTCGGCCGTGAACCTCCTCTATCACGTACCCAAGGCGGAACGCGCGGCAGAGGAGGACAGCCGCAAGCGGCTGGCGCAGGAAGTGTCGCGCCTGCAGAGCACGCTCGAGTACCTGATTCTGAAGGGCGACGACGCCGTCGCGCATCACGAGATCGCCGTGCTCGCGCACAACCACGACGTAATCGTGGCCGCGCTCACCGACGACCAGGGCAATGTCATCGCCTCGACCCGCCGCGCGTGGATCGGCCGGTCGATCACCGAGACGATGCCGCACTACGATCTGAACCGCGCCCGGGAGGCGATCAGGCAGCGGCGCGCGGGCCTCATCGTCGGCGACGACGGCAACGAGCTCCTGGGATATGCCGGCATCCTGATGACGGGTACCCACGACGAGATCAGGCCGTCGCGCACCGGCAGCCTGTTCATCGCCTACGACCTCGCGCGTTACAAGGCCGAGGCCCGCGCGCACGTCATCGAGCAGTCCGTGTACTGGGCGGGATGGGTGACCGCGCTCGCGCTCGCCATGTGGCTCACTTTCCACTTTCTCCTCACGAGGCGCACCGCGCGGCTCGTGCACGCCGCCGAGGAGATCGCCGCGGGCAACCTGGGCGCCCGCAGCGGGCTCACCGCCAGCGACGAGCTCGGCCGCCTCGGGCGAGCGTTCGATGCCATGGCGCTCGAGGTGGCGGAGACGCAGACACGCCTGCGCCACGACATCGACCAGCGCGTGCGGGTGCAGCACGAGCTGGAGGCGAGCGAGGCGCGGCTGCAGCAGATCCTCAACAACGCGACCGCCGTGGTAGCGGTCAAGGACACCGAAGGCCGCTTCCTGTTCGTCAACCGGCATTGGGAGAACCTGCATGGCATGACCAGCGCGAGCGTGATCGGCAGGAGCGAGGGCGACTGCCTGCCGCCCGACGTCGCCCCCGCGTACCGCGTCAACGACCTCATGGTGCTCGCGCGCAACGCGCCGATGGAGTTCGAGGAGACGGCGCCGCTGTCCGACGGCATCCACACCTACATCTCGATCAAGTTCCCGCTGCACGACAGCGCCGGCGTGGCTTACGCGGTATGCACGATCGCGACCGACATCACCGAGCGCAAGCGCTCGGCCGAGGCGCTGCGCGTCTCCGAGGCGAGCTATCGCGCGATCTTCGACGCTGCCGAGGACGCGATCTTCGTCCACGACATCGTCACTGCGGAGATCGTCGACGCCAACCCACGCGCGTGCGCCGCGTTCGGCTACACGCTCGACGAGCTCAAGCGCCAGCAGATCGGAGCGCTCGGCTCGGGCAAGGGCCCGCATACGCAGGAGGCGGCGATGGCGGGTTTCGCAAGCGCGGTGGCCGGGCAGGAGATGCGTCTGGAGTGGCACGGCAAGGCCAAGGACGGCACGCTGCGCTGGTTCGAGGTGTGCGGCAAGCGGGTGACCATCGGCGGTGTCGATCGCATCCTCGCCCTGCTGCACGACATCACCGATCGCAAGGCCGCGGAAGAAGCCCTGCTCGCGAGCGAGGAGCAGTACCGGGCCATGTTCAACGCCTCGATCGACGGGCTGGCCCTGTGGGACGAGGCGGGCGGGATCGTGGATACCAATCCGGCGCTCCGGCGCATCTTCGGTTACGACGAGGAGGAGTTCGCGGCGCTGCCGGCGGACCGCTGGTGCGGCCTGGCGCAGGACCCGAACTCGTTCCGTATCGTGATAGGTGGAATGCCGCTCAGTGTCGAGGTCACGGAGCAGCGCAAGGATGGCACCCGGGTCGACCTCGAGGTGCACGGCGTGCCCATGCAGTACCGCGGCAAGCCGCACGTGCTGACCATCACGCGGGACGTGACCGCGGCACGGCGCGCGGCGGGCGAGCTCGCGCGACAGCGCGACCTTTCCTACCAGCGCGAGAAGCTCGCGGCATTGGGATCGCTCCTCGCCGGCGTGTCGCACGAGCTCAACAATCCGCTGTCGGTCGTCGTCGCGCGCGCGGTACTGCTCGAGGAGCAGGGCGATGCGGCGACACAGGCGGCCGCAGCGAAGATCCGCACGGCGGCGGAACGCTGCGCGCGCATCGTGCGCACTTTCCTCGCGATGGCCCGGCAGCAGCAGCCCGAGCGCGGCCCGGTGGCGGTCAACGACGTCGTCAATGCGGCGCTCGACATCACGGCGTACGCGGTGCGCACCAGCAGCATCGAGGTCGAGCTCGACCTCGCGCAAGGCATGCCGCAGGTGCTCGCCGATGCCGACCAGATGCACCAGGTGTTTCTCAACCTCATCATCAACGCCCAGCAGTCGCTGCAGGAACACGGGCTGCCGCGCAGGATCCGCATTGCGAGCCGCCACGACGCAGCGTCGCAGACGGTCCGCGTGGTGGTCGCCGACAACGGGCCGGGCATCCCCCGGAACATCCGTGCGCGCATCTTCGAGCCCTACTTCACGACCAAGCCGCAGGGCGTCGGCACCGGTGTCGGCCTCGCCGTGAGCCTCGGCATCATCGAGGCGCATGGGGGCTCCATCACGGTGGACTGTCCGGCGCGTGGCGGCGCCGAGTTCACGGTCACGCTGCCGGTCGGGATGGTGCAGGCAGTGGGCGGCGCGACGATCGCGCCGGCGGGCGAGTACGTCTGCCCGCGCTCGATCCTCGTCGTCGACGACGAGGCCGACATCAGGGAAACGCTGTCGGAGATCCTGGGCGTCGCGGGGCATCGCGTCGTGACCGCCAACTCCGGGCGCGAGGCGCTGGTCCGGCTATCGACCGAGCACTACGACGTGATCCTGTCGGACATCCGCATGCCGGACCTCGACGGGCGCGCCCTGCATGCGGAGATCGAGAAGCACTGGCCGGGACGCACGCGGCGCGTCGTGTTCATCACCGGCGACACGCTCGCCGCGGGGCTCGGCGATTTCCTGCACGCGAGCGGACGCCCGGTGATCGAGAAGCCGTTCCTGCCCGCCGAAGTGCGGCGCATCGTCGCCGATGTCGTCGCCGAGAGCGCATCGCCGGCGTCCGGCCCCCCAACGAACGAAACACAATCGTCGCGGCGCTGAAATCGCGCTGCTACGCGCTTGCGTCAGATTCTCGATTCTCAGCGGCATCGTGCCGCGCAGAACGAGGATCTTCGACATGCGCAAGCCGTACCAACCACAAACGCCACCGTTCGCCCTTCGCCTGGCTGCCATAGCGATCGCCTTGGCGACCCTGGGATTGCTCGTCGTGCTCCCGGCGGAGATCGCACCGGTGGTCGTCGCGGCCCCCGACGACACCCAGCAGGCGGCCGCGAGCACGCGGAGCCTGCGATGAGAGGGAAGCGTCTGCGATCGCCCCGGAGTCCAACGGCGCCGGCGATGCCAGCCCAGGTCTTGCCTAGCGCAGCTCGACCAGCACCGGCTGGTGATCCGAGACCTGCGTGACGGTATCCACCACGACCTGCGCAACGCGCGGTCGCAGCGGTCCGTTCACGAAGATGAAGTCGCAGTGGAGTTCGGGTTCGCCCGGCACGAGCTTCTCGTAGATCCTGAACGTGGGCGGGTGCGGCTTTCCAGGATGCGCCGCTTCCCAGGCATCGACGAACGGCGGCAGGCCCGCACCGAACGGCGCACGCATGCGCGCGTGCAGCGGGTCGTCCGGCTCGAGATTGAAGTCACCGGTGATCACGGTGGCAAGGGGACGCGGCTGCGCCTGGTAAGGGCCCTCGTCACGCTCGTTTACGCGCGGATTGTCGGCGTAGGCCGCGCCCTCGGCGTAGATCGCGCGCAGCGCCTCCACCTGCGCCGAGCGCTTGGCGAGCGAGTAGTACTCGAGGTGGGTGGTGATGACACGGACGTCGCCGAAGGGCGCGCGCACGACGGCCTCTACCGCAACGCGCGGCATGCCCGGCACCGCGTGATCGGCGGGGTAGGGCAGCAAGTGGCGGTACGCCTGCAGCACCGGCAGACGAGAGAGGATCATGTTGCCGAAGCGGCGGCGCCTGCCATCGTCGCTCCACTGGTCCACCGCCACGCCGGGGATCGCGGTATAACCTGGAAGAAGCGCGGCGAGCAGCGCGAACTGGTCCTCACCCTTGCTGCCGGCAAGGAGCGGATCGGGATAGTTGTCGGCGATCTCCTGCAGGCACAGCACGTCGAAGTCGGCGATGCGCTTCGCCTCCGCGATCACGCGCGCGGGATCGACGCGCTGGTCCACGCCTCTGCACCACTGCACGTTCCAGGTGATGAGCTTCACGTCGTTTCCTCTCGTGGCGCGGCGCCGGGGCGGGGAAGCATCATAGCCTCGGCGAGCACCCCGGCCATCCAGTCCATGAACACGTTGAGGCGGCGCGACAGGTGCAGCCGGTGCGGATACAGGACGGTGGCCGGCAGCGGCGGCGGCGGATGGTCGGGCAGCACCACCACGAGTTCGCCCGCGTTCACGTGTGCCTGCGCGTCGAAGGCCGGGATCTGGATGAGACCGAGTCCGGCGATGGCGCAGGCGACGTAGGCCTCGACGCCGTTGACCGTCACGCGACCGCGCATCGGACGCGTGTGCACCTCGCCGCCCGCGCACCATTCCCATGGCGCCACCCGGCCGCTCGTGGGCGACGCGTAGTGCACGGCGACATGCGCGTCGAGATCGGCGGGCATACGCGGGAGCCCGTGCTGCGCCAGATAGGCGGGGCTCGCCACGCTCACGAGGGGCAGCTCCCCCAGGGGTCGCGCCACGAGGCTCGAGTCACCGAGGGTGCCCACCCGCAGCACGCAGTCGACGGCCTCCTCGACCAGGCCCACCGCCCGATCGGTCACGCCGAGCTCGACGTCGATCGCCGGATAGCGCGCGAGGAAGCCCGGCAAGGCCGGGGCCAGGACGAGCCGTCCGATTCGGGCCGGCACGTCGACCCGCACCTTGCCACTCGGGCCGATCGCGTCCTGACGAAAGATCCCCTCGATCTCGTCCGCATCCGCGACGAGACGTGCGCAGCGCTCGCGCAGTGCGCTGCCGTCCTGGGTCAGCGCCACGTGCCGGGTCGTGCGGTGCAGCAGGCGGGCGCCGAGTCGCGCTTCGAGGGTGCCGATCGCGGTCGACACCGTGGAACGTGGCATGTCGAGGAGGTCGGCAGCGCGGGTGAAGCTCCCCGTGTCCGCCACTTTCAGAAAGACCTCGAAGAGAGTGAGCCGATCCATATTGTTCTCATTATGCGACGTATCTTGTCGATTCTGATGCCTTTATTCATCTTCTCCGTCACAGGATGATGGCGTGGCGTACCCCATTTCGTCGGGTGCGCTCGACTTTCGAAGGAGACCGAGTCATGAGCAAGCACGACATCCGCGGCAAACGCGTCCTCATCGCGGGCGGCGCCAAGAATCTGGGCGGCATGATCGCTCGCGACCTGGCCGCGCGGGGCGCCGCGTCCGTGGCGATCCATTACAACAGCACCGCGACCGCGGACGCCGCAGCCGAGACGGTGCGCGCCGTGGAAGCCGCCGGCGCCAAGGCCAAAGCCTTCCAGGCCAGCCTCGGGACGGCCGCGGCCATGGAGAAGCTCTTCGCCGATGCCAAAGCTGCCCTCGGTGCTCCGGACATCGCGATCAACACGGTCGGCAAGGTGCTGAAGAAGCCCTTCGTGGAGATCACCGAGGCCGAGTACGACGCGATGAGCGACGCCAACGCCAAGAGCGCTTTCTTCTTCCTCAAGGAAGCCGGCCGCAACGTGAACGACGGCGGCAAGGTCGTGACCCTCGCCACGTCGCTGCTGGGCGCCTTCACGCCCTTCTACGCCTCATACGCAGGCCTCAAGGCGCCGGTGGAACACTTCACACGCGCCGCCGCCAAGGAATTCGGCGCCCGCGGCATCTCCGTCACCGCCGTGGCCCCGGGCCCCATGGATACGCCGTTCTTCTACCCGGCCGAGGGTGCCGACGCCGTCGCGTACCACAAGAGCGCAGCGGCGCTGTCACCGTTCTCGCCAACCGGTCTCACCGACGCTGCCGACGTCGTGCCCTTCATCCGCTTCCTGGTCAGCGACGGCTGGTGGATCACCGGCCAGACGATCCTCATCAACGGCGGCTACACGACGAAGTGAGGCGCGATCGCGTATCGTTGGCGCTGGCCCCTGCCCTCTTGCGAAGGAACCGCGCATGCACATGATCATGGTCATCGGCGGCGGCATCGTCCTGCTGCTGGTCTTCCTGCTCTTCGGCCGCCTGTGGGGGGCCACCGCGTTCACGTACTCGCTCGCGGCCACGTCGTTCCTGCCGGTGTGGCTCGCGATCGTGGTGGCCAACCTGTGGGTGGGCGTGCTGCATGCGGGGTACGGCATCCGCGCGGAGTTGCCGATCCTCGTCCTCAACTTCGCAGTGCCCGCGGTCGCGGCCTTCGCAGCGGCGTGGTACTTCGCGCGGCCGTGACCGCCGCGGCGGCGCCGGGGGCGAGCTTCACGGCCGCGCCGGCATGCCGCTGGCTGCGCACGCGCGACGGTCACCACGCGCGCGTCACCTACGAGGAGCTCTTCTTCGACCTCGTCTACGTGTTCGCGGTAACGCAGGTGAGCCACGAGCTCCTGCATCACCTCACCGCCACCGGCGTCGCCGAAGCATTGATCCTGTGGTTCGCGGTGTGGCTGGGCTGGCAGTACACCTGCTGGTTCACCAACTGGTTCGACCCGCGCCTGCCGCGCGTGCGGACGATCCTCTTCACCACGATGCTGCTCGGGCTCGTGGCGGCATGCGCGATACCGCAGGCATTCGGCGAGCGCGGGCTGGTGTTCGCCATCGCCTACGCCGCGATGCAGGTCGGACGCACCGCCGCCATCCTCGCGCTGCTTCCCGCCGCCCATCCGCTGCGCGCCAACTACCTGCGCATCATGGGCTGGATGTGCATCGCGGCCGTCTTCTGGGTCGCCGGCGCGCTCGCGCATCACGAGTGGCGCATGCTGCTCTGGGCGGCCGCCGTCGGCTGCGAGTACTTCTCGCCGATGTTCGGCTTCGCGCTGCCCGGGCTCGGCCGCTCGCGCACCAGCGACTGGACGATCGAGGGAGGCCACCTCGCCGAGCGCTGCCAGCTCTTCGTCATCGTGGCGCTGGGCGAGACGCTGCTCGCCACGGGCGCCACGCTCGCCCGCGCGGACGCGTGGACGGTGTCCGTGGTGTCCGCGCTCCTCGCCACCTTCGTGGGAACGCTCGCGTTGTGGTGGCTGTACTTCGGAACGTCGAGCGAACGGGCCACGGCGGCCATCACCGGCTCGCGCGATCCGGGACGCATGGGCGCGTATCTGCACTACGCGCACGTGATCCTGGTGGCGGGCATCATCGGCAGCGCCGTCGGCAACGATCTCGTGCTCGCCCATCCCATGGGACATCTCGGTACCACCGAGGTCCTGGTGCTCATCGCCGGTCCCGCGATCTATCTCGTCGGCAGCGCCGTATACAAGCACGTGGTGTACGGCCGCATCCCTCGCTCGCACCTCGTCGGGGCGCTCGCGCTGGTGGCGCTCGTGCCCGTCGGCTACGCCGCCAGCCTGCTGGTGATGGGGTGGCTCACGACTGTCGTGCTCATGGCAATAGGCATGTGGGACATGCGTGTGCGGCAACGCTGACATCGCCTCCGGCGCCGTCTCCGGATCGACGCAGCCCGCAAGCCACGACACCTGACGATCCGACCTACAATCTCGGCCGGGCGCAACGCCCGACTCTTGCAACCGACCGGGGAAAGAACAATGACATCGAAGCTCGCCGCCGAATTCATCGGCACTTTCTGGCTCGTCTTGGGGGGTTGCGGCAGCGCCGTGCTCGCCGCCGCGTTTCCGCAGGTCGGCATCGGCCTCACCGGCGTGGCGCTCGCCTTCGGCCTCACCGTGCTCACCGGCGCATATGCGCTCGGCCCGATCTCCGGGGCCCATTTCAATCCCGCCGTCTCGTTCGGATTGTGGGCCGGCGGACGCTTTCCGGCGTCGCATCTCATTCCCTACGTGATTGCGCAGGTCGTGGGGGCGGTCGTCGCGGCCTGGGTGCTGTACCTCATCGCGAGCGGCAAGGCGGGCTTCGACGTGCAGGCCGGCTTCGCCGCCAACGGCTTCGGCGAGCATTCACCCGGCAAGTACAGCTTCGGCGCTGCGGTGATCTCCGAGATCGTGATGACCTTCATGTTCCTCATCGTGATCATGGGTGCCACGCACAGGCGCGCACCGGTGGGCTTCGCCGGGCTCGCCATCGGCCTGGCGCTCACCCTGATCCATCTCATCAGCATCCCGGTGACCAACACGTCGGTGAATCCCGCGCGCAGCACGGGCCCCGCGCTCTTCGTCGGCGGCTGGGCGATCGAGCAGCTCTGGGTCTTCTGGGTGATGCCGATCGTCGGCGCCGTGCTCGCCGGGTGGGTATCGCGCGTGATCTTCGACTCGGCGGACAGTCCGCCGGTGGAAGGCAAGGCGTAGCGGATGCGGGCGGGCGTCCGGGCACCGACCCCGAAGCGAGCTTCGCTCGCCTCCCCCAAAGGGGGCGAATGCCTTTGGGGCCTTGGGGCGGCCCGGATGCGTTCCCCTACCGGATCCCCGCCCGCATGAACGACTGCACGAACTGCTTCTGGAAGAGCAGGAAGGCGACCAGCAGCGGTGCGGTCGACAGCAGCGTGGCCGCCGTGATGATCGACCAGTCGAGCCCCTGGTCGGTGGCCGAGAATACCTGCAGGCCCACGGTCACGGGTCGCGACTCCACCGAGTTGGTGATGATGAGCGGCCACAGGAAGTTGTTCCAGTGATAGCTCACGGAGACGAGCGCGTAGGCGAGGTACGTGGGCCGCGCCAGCGGCACGTAGACCTTCCATAGCACCTGCATGGGCGTGCAGCCTTCCACGCGCGCCGCCTCGTCGAGCTCGCGCGGTACCGTCTTGAACGTCTGGCGCAGGAGGAAGATGCCGAAGGCACTCGCCATGTACGGCAGGCCGATGGACAGGATCGTGTCCTTGATGCCGAGGATGGACATCGTGCGGTAGTTCTCCACGATCAGCACGTCGGGCATGATCATGAGCTGCACCAGCACCAGCGCGAACATCACGTCGCGGCCGGGGAATTCGAAGCGCGCGAAGGCATAGGCGGCGAGCGTGACCAGCACGAGCTGCGCGGCGAGCACCATGGTGACGAGGATCACGGTGTTGAGGAAGTAGCGCGCAAAGGGCGCCGCCTCCCACGCCCGCACGAAATTGTCGAGCGTGAGCGGCGCGGTCAGCACGAAGCGGGTGGAGAATTCGGCCGGGTGGAAGGCCGTCCACACGGCGTAGACGAGCGGGAGCACCCAGAGCAGGCCGAGGAGCCAGGCGCCCACGGTCTCGAGCGTACGTGAGAACCCGCGAGGGGCGTACACCATCGACTCGGTCATCACTGGTAGTGCACCTTGCGCTCGAGGAAGAAGAACTGCACGAGCGCGACGAGCCCGAGGATCGCGAGCAGCACGACGGTCAGCGCGGCAGCATACGACGTGTCCCAGAAGCGGAAGCCGATCTCGTAGACGTAGTACAGCAGCAGCGCCGTCGCATTGTCCGGCCCGCCGCGCGTCATCACCACGATGTGGTCCACGAGCCGGAATGCGTTGATGATCGCGTTCACCAGCACGAACAGCGTCGTGGGCATGAGCAGCGGGAACGTCACGCGACGGAAGAAGTACCAGCGCGACGCACCCTCGATCGCCGCGGCCTCGGCCAGGTTGGGCGACATCGACTGCAGCGCGGCGAGGTAGAAGATCATGAAGAAGCCGGCCTCCTTCCAGATCGTGACGGCCATGAGCGCCGGCAGCGCCGTGCTCTTGCTGCCGAGCCAGTTGTGGCTGCCGCCGCCGAACAGGCTCATGAACTTCGCCAGCAGGCCGTATTCCGGCGTGTAGAAGAAGAGCCAGATGTTGGCCACCGCGATCATCGGCAGGATCGTCGGCGTGAAGTACGCCAGGCGCAGGAAGCCGCGTCCGATCATCTTCTGGTTGACCCATACCGCCATCAGGATCGCCAGCGCGATCGAAATGGGGATCGTCCAGAACGCGTACCAGAAATTGTTCGACAGCGCCTGCCAGAAGACCGGATCGTGGACCAGCTCGCGATAGTTGTCGGCGCCCACGAACACCGAGGGGCGGCTTCCCTTCGGGGTGGAGAAGAAGCTCTGCCACAGCGTCGCCACCGCCGGGTAGTGCGTGAAGAGCACGAGCAGGACCATCGACGGCAACAGGAGCAGCCAGGCGTAGAGCCATTGCGTCGTGCGGGTCATGGCGCAGCGGGG
>CAYTOT010000059.1:0-24651 GCA_964439475.1 uncultured Alcaligenaceae bacterium | reverse complement strand
GGACGTCCTCGTGCTCCATCGGCGGCAGGTTGATGCGCCGGATGTCGCCGTGGACCCGGATCATCGGCGGCAGCCCCGCGGACAGGTGCAGGTCGGAAGCCTTGTTCTTGACGGCAAAGGCCAGAAGCTCGGTGATGTCCATCTATAATCCCGGGGCGCCGGTGACCGCGACCTGCTGTAGCACGCAAGTCGCGTGCCAATCGACGTGCAGCACTTGAGTCCAAACGATTATGAGCCACTACGAGAAAGCGTGGCAAGGCGTGCTGCAGCGCATCGATGCGGCGGTCCGCGCCGCCGGCCGTCCCTCCGGAAGCGTGCAACTGCTGGCCGTTTCGAAGACCTTCCCGGCCGCTGCCGTGCGTGCGCTGCACAGGTGCGGCCAGCGCGCATTCGGGGAGAACTACGTGCAGGAGGCCGCAGCGAAACGTGCGGCGCTCGTCGACCTCACTGACGTGCAGTGGCACCTCATCGGATCGCTGCAGAGCAACAAGACGCGGGAAGCGGCGCAAGGCTTCGACTGGGTGGAGACCGTCGATCGCGCGAGGATCGCCCAGCGGCTCTCCGCGCAGCGGCCGGCCGGGATGGCGCCGCAGAATGTGCTGATCGAGGTGAACGTGAGCGGTGAGGCGACCAAGAGCGGTGTGCTGCCCGACGCGGTGCTGCCGCTCGCGCGCGAGATCGTGTCGCTGCCCAATCTGGCGCTGCGCGGGATCATGGGAATTCCCGCGCCGGCGGCCGATCCGGCGCTGTCGCGCGCGCAGTTCCGCGCGCTGGCGGGGTGCTTCGCCGCGCTTCAGGACGCGGGATTCTCCGTCGATACGCTGTCCATGGGCATGTCGGCGGACCTCGAAGCCGCCATTGCCGAGGGTGCCACGCAGGTGCGTGTCGGCACCGCCATTTTCGGAGCACGGACATGAATGCAACCTTCGTGGGCGGCGGCAACATGGCCACCGCCCTGATCGGCGGCCTCGTGGCCAAGGGCGCGCAGCCGCGCGACTTTCGCGTCGTCGAGCCCATGGCGGCACAGCAGGACCGGCTCGCGGCGCGCTTCCCCGGCATCGGCATCTTCGGCGAGGCCACGGCGGGTGCCGTGGACGGCGCCGAGTTCGTGCTGCTCGCGGTCAAGCCGCAGCAGGTGCGCATGGCGGCGGAGGCGATCGCGCCGCACGTCGCCGACGTCCCCGTGGTGATGACGATCGCCGCCGGCACGCGCATCGACGACCTCACGCGCTGGCTCGGCGGCTATCCACGCATCGTGCGGGCGATGCCCAACACGCCGGCGCTCGTGGGGGCGGGCATCTCCGGCGCGTATGCGGCCGCAGCGGTCGATGCCGCCGGCCGCGCGCTCGCCGCCCGCGTGCTGGAAGCCGCCGGCGAGGTCGTCTGGGTCGACGCCGAGCCGATGCTCGATGCAGTGACCGGCGTCTCCGGCAGCGGCCCGGCGTATGTGTTCTATTTCCTCGAAGGTCTCGAGGACGCGGCGCGTGAGCTGGGGTTTTCGAACGCCGATGCGCGCAGGCTCGCCTACGCCACGTTTGCCGGCGCCATCCGGCTCGCGCAGGCCTCCGACGAGACGCCCGGCACGCTGCGCGCGCAGGTCACGTCGAAGGGCGGCACCACCGAGCGCGGCATTGGCGTGCTCGACGGGCACGGCGTCAAGGCGGCGCTCGTGGCCGCCGTGAAGGCTGCCGCCGCGCGGGCGACCGAGCTGGGCGACGTGGCGGGCAAGGACGCCTGACGATGGGCCAGCAGATCGTCAGGTACCTGCTCGACGTCGTCTTCGGCCTGTTCACCTACGCGCTCCTGCTGCGCTTCGTCATGCAGGTGATGCGCGCGCCGTTCCGCAATCCGGTGGGGCAGGCGGTGATCGCGCTCACCGACTGGATCGTGAAGCCGCTGCGTCGCGTGCTGCCGGGGTTCAAGGGCGTGGACTGGGCATCGCTCCTGGCCACGTTCCTGCTGCAGTTCCTGTGGCTCCTGGCCTACGCGTTCGTCTTCGGCAGCTTCAGCTTCGCCGGTGCAGGCATCCCCTTCCTGCTCCTCGCCACCGTCCTCGCGCTGGTGCGCGCGCTGCTATGGCTCATCGTGATCGTGGTGTTCGTGCAGGCGATCCTGTCGTGGGTCGCACCCGATGGTCCGTTGTCGGGCCTGCTCAATGCGCTCACGTTTCCATTGCTGCGTCCCATCCGGCGGTTCCTGCCCCCGATCGGCGGCACGCTCGACCTGTCGCCGCTGGTGGTGATCGTGATCGCGCAGTTGCTGCTGATGATGCTGCCGTATCTGGAAGGGTCGCTGACGGGGGTGTTTCTAGGGGTCGGGATGTCGTGATTGCCCGCGCGTGGGATCGCCGGCACCAGCGCTTCGGGGTTGGCGCGTAGCTTGCCGAGGCGGACCTTGTCGGATGAGCCCTGGCGGCGCGAGGACGGCGCTGGGCTCGTCCTGACGCTGCACGTGCAGCCCGGCGCCGCACGCACCGAGGTCGCCGGCAGGCACGGCGATGCGCTCAAGGTGCGCGTGGCCTCGCCTCCGGTCGACGGCAAAGCCAATGCAGCGCTGCTGTCCTTTCTTGCCGGCGCGTTCGACGTTCCGCTTCGAGCGGTCGCGCTGCTGCGCGGCGAGACGTCGCGACGGAAGGTCGTGCGCATCGAGTCGCCGCGCCGACGCCCGGATCGGGAGTGGGGCTGAGGGATTTCGCGACGCAGCGCGTGGCTACCGCCGGCACAGTTCTTCCTCGTCGGCGGCGTCCTGCAGGGAGAGGGGATCAACTGGGCCTTCATCGGCGCGCCGGTGGCAGCGGCATTCCGCTGCCTCATGAAGGATGTGCGGTAGCGCGCGTCGTCGAGACGTTGGCGAGGCGGACGAAGTCGTCCACCGCGAGCGTCTCGCCGCGTGCGCCGGAATCGACATCCGCTGCCGCGATCGTTTCCGGTGCGCACAGCGCCGACAGCGCATTGCGCAAGGTCTTGCGCCGCTGCGCGAAGGCGGCGGCCACGATGCGCGCGAAGAGGTCCGCGTCGACGAGCGCCGGCGCCTGCTCCCGCAGCGGCACCAGCCGCGCCACCGCCGACTCGACCTTCGGCGCCGGTCGGAAGGCTCCGGGAGGCACCACGAACAGCCGCTCGATGCGGAACACCACCTGCAGCATCACCGATAGCCGGCCGTAGTCGGGCGTGTCCGGTGCCGCCGCCATACGCGCCACGACCTCCTTCTGCAGCATCACGTGGACGTCGCGCAACCGCATCGCGTGCGCGGCGAGCAGGAAGAGCAGCGGCGAGCTGATGTTGTAGGGCAGGTTGCCCACCACGCGCAGGTCGCTGCCCAGCGCGGCGTAGTCGAACAGCAGGGCATCGGCCTCGTGCAGGGTGAGCGCGCCCGGGGCGAAGCGATCGCGCAGGCGTGCGGCGAGATCGCGATCGATCTCGATCGCCGTCACGTGTCCGGCACGCGCGACGAGCGCGCCGGTGAGCGCGGCGAGTCCCGGGCCGATCTCGACGATGCGCTCGCCCGGAGCGGGTGCCACCGCATCGACGATGCGCTGCACGTAGTGCGGATCGGCCAGGAAGTTCTGCCCGAAGCGCTTGCGTGCGCGATGGCCGTGCATCGTGGCGGCGCCGCCCGTGCCGCGACTGCGCATCGTGGCCGCGCCCGTCAGGCCACGCCCGTGCGGTGGCGCGCGAGCTGGATGGCGAGGTCGAGCGCGGCCATCAGGCTGCCGGGATCGGCCGTGGCGGCACGGGCCGGGTCGGCGGCGAGGTCGAGCGCCGTGCCGTGGTCGACCGACGTGCGCACGAACGGCAGGCCGAGCGTGACATTCACACCGAGACCGAAGCTCGCTGCCTTCAGCACGGGCAGCCCCTGGTCGTGGTACATGGCGACGATGGCATCGTGCCGGCGGGCGTGCTCGGGCACGAACACCGTATCGGCGGGGACAGGCCCGGTGAAGATGGCGTCGCCGCCGCGCCGGGCGCTCTCGATGGCGGGAGCGATCACCTCGATCTCCTCGCGTCCGAGGTGGCCGCCTTCGCCGGCGTGCGGATTGAGGCCGCACACCGCGATGCGCGGCATCGCGACGCCGAAGTGATGGCGCAGGTCGCGCGCGACGATCGTGAGCGTCTCGCGCACTGCATCGTGGGTGATCGCGCGCGGCACGTCGGCAAGCGCGAGGTGCGTCGTCACGAGGGCAACGCGCAGCATCGCGTCGCCGGTGCCGCCCACGAGCATCATCACCACCCGCGGCGTGTGCGTGCGCTCGGCAAGGTACTCGGTGTGGCCGGTGAACGGGATGCCGGCGTCCATCACCACGCTCTTCTGCATGGGCGCGGTGACGAGCCCGGCGAAAGCGCCGGTGGCGCAGCCGTCCACCGCGTCCCGCAGCATGGCGAGGACGGCCGGCGCGTTGGTCGGATCGGGGCGCCCGGGAACGACGGGCACGGCGAGCGGGTGGTGCCACACTTCGACGGTGCCGGCACGCGGTGCGAATGCGGCAGGGTCGAAATCGACGTATCTCGGCGCGATGCCGATGCGCGCTGCCCGGGCGTCGAGGATATCGCGGTCGCCTACCACGACCAGCCGCGCGGGCGCATGCGCCTGCGCATGGCGGGCGGCGAGCATCGCGCAGATCTCCGGACCGATGCCGGCCGGCTCACCGGCGGTGATCGCGAGCGTGGGCGTCATGACCTGAGCTCAGGACGCTATGAAGTTCGCAGGTCGATGCCCGCGGGGTCGCCGAAAACCTCGGCGCGCACCCCGGGGGCAACCTGCACGGCGAAAGTACCGTCGGCGTTCGCACTCACGGCCACCTGCGCGAATCCGGAAAGCGGCACGCCGGGGCGGCCGAAGATCCAGGCAAGCTCGATGGGGGCCGCCGCATCGATCTCGTCCGTGTGCTGGACGGCGCGGCCCAGAGGGAGGACGTGCCCTTCGCGGCCGAACACCGGGAACTGGTCGGCCTTCGCGCGGTAGCGAAGCACCTGGCGGCCGGGCAGGCGCTGGCGAGTGTTGAGGTCGAACCAGTTGCCCGGCGGCAGCGCGACCTCGACTTCGCCGCCGGCGCGCACGACCGGCGCCACGAGCATCGCGTCGCCGCACATGAACTGCGTCTCGTAGCCGCGCAGCAGCGCGTTGCGCGGAAATGCGAGGGGCATTGCGCGCATGAGGGGGAGTCCGGTCGCGGCGCTTTCCGCCGCCGCCCTTTCGAGGTACGGCACGAGGCGATAGCGGAAGGCGAGCCACTTGCGGCATATTGCTTCGACCTCGGGGCCGAAGGCCCAGGGTTCGCGTCCTTCCGTGCGCGGCAGCCGCAGATGCGAGGCGAACACCGCCGCCTGCAGCCAGCGCGCGTAGAGCTCGCCGCCGGGACCGTCGCCGTTGTCGCCGCCGATGTCGATGCCGGCGAAGGCGCCGCCGCTCATGCCCCACGACAGCGCACCGCGAATCGAGGCGGCCAGGCCCTCCCAGTCGCTTTGCGCGGCGCCGGGCGAACCGAGCGAATGTCGCGCGCTGCCGGTCCAGCCCGCGCGGCTCCACACCAGCGGCGGCGTGTCGCCTTCGGCGGCGAACTTCGCGGTCGCCTCGAACACGCAGCGATCCTGAAGCAGCGGATACGCATTGTGCAAGCGTCGTCCCCAGTCGCCGTTGTGCGCGATCGCGTCGTCGGGGACGTGCTCGCCGCCCGTGCCGTCGATGGCGGCAGCGCCGGCGGCGAAGAGCGCCGCATGCGCATCGCGCCACCATGCGCTGGCCTCGGGATGGGTGAAATCGAACATGCCGACTTCGGTGGTGCTGCCGGCATTGCTGCGCCAGGCTGCCGCGTAGGGTTGGCCGTGGGCGTTGCGCAACAGGTATCCGCTCTGCGCGAGCTCGCGAAAGCCGCGCGAGTGCGCGGGAACGTAGGGATGCTCGCGCACGCAGGTGCGCAGGCCCAGCGCGCGCAGCTGCGCCAGCGCGGCCGCGGGATCGGCGGCGGGCTCGTCCTCGCCGGGGGCGGCGGCGGGCTGCGCGAGCGCCGAGGCCTGCACGACCACGACATCGCACGGGATGCGCCGCTGGCGGACGCGTTGAGCGGTCGCGAGCGCGGCGTCGGTGGTGTCGTGGGCACCCGCCGCCCACAGGCCCAGGCTCCAGCGCGGGACCGGAGGCGCGCGCCCCGTGAGCGACGTGAACGCATCGAGCACGCCGGCCGGCGCGCCGGCCGCGAAGAGCACGAGGTCGAGCGCCTCGTCTTCCACCGCGACGGCGTAGCTGCGGTGCGACCAGTCCGGGTGGCCGACGCCGTGCGTCACCATCCCCGGCGTGTGCACGAACACGCCCCAGGCGCCACGGCCGATGCCGGGGGACCATGCGAAGGGAACGTTGCGATAACCCTGCCCGGTGTTGACGCTCTGCGCATCCTCCACCTGCGAATGCACGAGCTCCCCGCGCTTGTCGAGGCGTCCGAATTTTTCGCCGAGGCCGTAGACGGGCTCGCCGGAATCGAGGGCGAGGGCCGCCACCCAGAGGCCGCCGCGCTGCGCACGGCCGAGCGCGGGAAGGCGCGTATCGCCGCTGGCGAGGCGATCGGTGGTCGATTCGAGGAGTGTTGCGCCCTTGAAGTCGAGGCGCAGCGAACACGGTGAGCCGCCCAGGACCAGCTCGGCGTCGCCGTTGGCGAGCGTCCACGTGCCGCGTTCCTGCCGCGTCGCCGAGAAGCTCCTGGCGCGTCCCGCCATGAGTCCGTAGTCGGGGCGCGTGCTGGGTCCGATGCGCAGGCGGAACGCGTCGCCCGCACAGGCGGTGATCTCGAGGATGTCGCCGGTGGAGGTCGCGAATGCCGCCGAGGCGCTGGTGGCATCGACACTGCCCTCGATGCCGATGCGGAGGAAGGCGGAGGCGTCGAAGAGCACGCGATCAGCCGGCGAATACCGGCTCGGGCAAGCCGGGGACGTCGACCTGCATTGCGAAGATGCCGCCCGACTGCGGGAGCCGCGCGAGCTCGTCACCGGGGCGGTTCCGGCGCGCGGTGGTCACGTAGAGCGTTCTGAGGTCCGGTCCGCCGAAGGCGCACATCGTGGGGCACATGGCGGGGATCGGATGCTCGGCGAGGATGCGTCCCGACGGGGCGACCTTCACGATCTTGCCGCCCAGGAAGAAGCACGTCCAGTAGTTGCCTTCGCTGTCGACTGCGCCTCCGTCGGGGCGGTCGGTCTCGCCGGTCCACCGCGCGAACGTGCGCGGATTGACGGGGAGTCCGCTGGCGGCGTCGTAGTCGAACGCGCGCACCTCGTGGGTCGGCGTGTCGGCGTGGTACATGGTGCGCCCGTCGGGGCTCCATGCGAGGCCGTTGCTGACGGTCATGCCGGAGAGGATCTCGGTGCAGCGGCCGTCGGCATCGATGCGATAGAGCGCCGCGCTCGCGGCGTCCCGATTCTCGTTGATCGAGCCGACGACGAAGCGGCCCGCGGGGTCGCAGCGCCCGTCGTTGAAGCGGTGGTGGTGCGGGTCGTAGGGCGCGTCCACGATGCGGCGGTCGAGCGAGCCGTCGGCGCGCGCCAGCCAGATGCCGTCGCGCAGCGCGACGAGAAAACCGTGCGGACGGCGCAGCGCGAACGAGCCGATCGACGCCGGCATCGGCATGGCGTGGTTGACGCCGGTCGCGGGGTCGAAGCGATTGAGCGACGGCGCGAAGATGTCGACCCAGAAGAGCGACGCGTCGCGTGCGGACCAGATCGGGCATTCGCCGAGATGGGCCTTGATGTCGAGAACGCAGCGGAACGAGTTGGACATGGTCGAGGGCAAGGAACGCGATTGCGGCAGCGGAACCCGGCTCCGCGGCAGCGGGCGACCGCGAAGGGCGGCCCATTCTACGCGGCCCGGGGGACCTCGTCATGGCGGCCCGGCACGACGCGGCGTTGGTGCGGGCACTCGCCGATGTTACGGCGAATCAGTGCGCGATCATGAGCCCGATCCCGCTCGCCACGAGCAACAGCCCGATGCCGCGGCGGAATGACGCCGGATCCATGCGGTCGTGCAGGCGATCGCCGATCAACGTGCCGATCGCCACCGGGATCAGCGCCCCGCCGATGAGCACGAAGTCCTGGGCGCGGAACACGCCGCTGGCGAGATAGGCGGCGGAGCGCAGGAGGCCGAGCACGAGCAGCGTGGTCGAGACGGTCACGCGGAACACGCTCTTGGACAGCTTCTGCGCATCGAGATAGGTCACGTAGATGGGCCCGGCGAGCCCGCCGAAGAGCGTGGCGACGAGCGCACCGATCACGGCCACCGGATGCGCTACCCATCGTGGCATCGGGAGCGTGCGACCGATGAGCCGCTCGCCGAACATGCTGTAGAGGGCGTACAGCAGCACGTAGGCACCGAGCCATCGCGCGAGGGCTGCGGGATCCGCTGCCTTGAAGGCCAACACGCCGAGACCCACGCCCGCGATCGAGCCCGGGATGAAGATCGCGAGCCGCCGCCAGTCGATGAGAAACCAGTCCTTCACGGCCTGCCGCGTCGAGACGAGGAGGCCGAGGATGGTGATCACCGGCGCGACGGTCGACAGCGGCAGCACGAAGGCGAGCAGGGGCGCGGCGATCACCCCGGAGCCGAAGCCGGCCGCGCCGCGTACGGCGTAGCCGCCGGCGAGCGCCACGGCGCACCACAGCGTCTCGAGTGGCGACATGGGCCAGTTCATGGGGCGGAGAGGAAGAGGATCACGGACCGGAACAGCGGGCGGCTCATTGCGCATGGTAGCCCCCGCGGGCCTTCCGGCACGGTCGCTATAATCCGGTGGCGGAAGCATCTGTCCCCCGGATCACCGGCGGCGCGTTCGCGTCGTCCGTGCGAGTTTCGCCCCTCCCATGCGCCATATCGTTGCGTCCCGCGACTTTCGCGAAGGCTTCGTCGAGATGCTGCCGGCGTGCGTCGGCCTCTTTCCATTCGGCATGGTCTGCGGCGTGGGCGCGGCGGCGGCCGGCGCCGGCTGGCTGGGCTCGCTCGGCCTGTCCGCGATCGTGTTCTCCGGTGCCGCGCAGATCGTGGCGACGCAACTGATCGCCGTCGATGCCCCCATCTGGGTGATCGTCCTCACCGCGGCGGTCCTCGGGTTGCGCCTGCTCATGTACAGCGCGGCGATGGCGCCGCTCGTGCGCCCCGTGCCCCGGCGCTGGCAGCGCGCGCTGGCCTTCGTGCTTTCCGATCAGGTGTTCGCCGCGGCGATCCAGCGCTATGCCCGCGACGACGACCGCGTGCGCGCCGCGCACCACTTCCTCGGTTGCGGCGTCTGCCTGTGGTCGGCGTGGCAGGTCTCGTGCATGGCGGGCTTCCTCGCGGGCAACCTCGTTCCGGCCTCCTGGGCGCTCGAGTTCGCCGTGCCGCTGTGCTTCCTCGCGCTGCTCGCGCCGCTCTTCCGCGACCTGCCGTCGGTGCTCGCGGCCCTGACGGCCGGCATCGCCGTGCTGGCGTTCTCGCATCTGCCCATGAAGCTCAGCCTCATCGCCGCCGGACTGATCGGCATCGGCGTGGGCACCGTCGCCGATCTTGCGAGGGAACGATGGACAACGCGCTGAAGCTCTGGGCCGTGATCCTCGCGGTCGGGGCCATCAACTACCTGTCGCGCCTCTCGTTCATCGCCTTCTTCGCGCAGCGGTCGATGCCGAAGCTCCTGGCGCGCGCGCTCAAGTACGTGCCCGCCGCCATGCTCACCGCGCTCATCCTCCCCATGATCGTGGAGAGCAGGGCGGACGGCTTCGACTTCACGTCATCGAAGGTGCCGGCGGCGCTCGTCGCCGGGGCGGTGGCGTTCTTCACGCGCAACACGCTCGCGATGCTGGCGGCCGGCATGCTCTCACTCTGGATCCTGCAATGGCTGCGCGGCTGAATTGGGCTACCATCATCGTCTCCCCGACAGGAAATGCGCATGCGCTTCGAAGGCACCGACTCGTACGTCGCCACCGACGACCTCAAGCTCGCGGTCAACGCCGCCATTGCGCTCGAGCGGCCGCTCCTCATCAAGGGCGAGCCCGGCACCGGCAAGACGCTGCTCGCGGAAGAGGTTGCGCGGGCGCTTGGCCGGCCGCTCCTGCAGTGGCACGTCAAGTCCACGACGAAGGCGCAGCAGGGACTCTACGAGTACGACGCCGTCTCCCGGCTGCGCGATTCGCAGCTTGGCGACGCGCACGTGGCGGACATCGCGCACTACATCAGGCACGGCGTGCTGTGGGAGGCCTTCGAGAGCGAGGTCCCGGCGGTAGTCCTCATCGACGAGATCGACAAGGCCGACATCGAGTTTCCCAACGACCTCCTGCGCGAGCTCGACCGCATGGAGTTCCACGTCTACGAGACGCAGCAGACGATTCACGCGAAGCACCGGCCGCTGGTGGTGATCACCTCCAACAACGAGAAGGAGCTGCCCGATGCCTTCCTGCGCCGCTGCTTCTTCCACTACATCCGCTTCCCGGACCGGGAGACGATGGAGCGGATCGTGGACGTGCACTTTCCGGGTCTCAAGAAGGCGCTGCTGGCCGAAGCGCTCGAAGTCTTCTTCAACCTGCGCGAGGTGCCGGGGTTGAAGAAGAAGCCGTCGACCTCCGAGCTCCTCGACTGGCTGAAGCTGTTGCTCGCGGAGGACATCCCGCCGGAGGCGCTGCGTTCGGCCGACAAGAAGGTGCTGATCCCGCCGCTGCACGGGGCGCTGCTCAAGAACGAGCAGGACGTGCACCTCTTCGAACGGGTGGCGTTCATGGCGCGGCCGGGAGGACGGTGATGCGCGTAGGCACGGGCACCGCGGTCCGCTCCGGCGGCGCACGCCCGCCGAAGGGTACCGGCGCGGGGCCTTCGGACGGCGTGTTGCAGGGACGCAGGGGTGGGCTTCCGGTGCGGAGCCCCGAGTGAGCCGCTTCATCGAGCCCGTCACGCTGCGCGGGCAGCACGCGACGCTCGAGCCACTCACGCGCGAGCATGCGCCGGCGTTGCACGCGGCGGCAGCCGACGGCGAGCTCTGGCGCCTGTGGTACACGTCGGTTCCTGCTCCCGGCCGCGAGGATGCCTACGTCGCCGCCGCCCTCGACATGCGCGAGCGGGCGCATGCGATGCCGTTCGTGGTCCGCGACAACCGCATGGGGGACATCGTGGGCTGCACGCGCTACTTCAACGTGGAGCCCGCCCACCGTCGTCTCGAGATCGGCTACACCTGGTACGCGAAGCGCGTGCAGCGCACGCCGCTCAACACGGAGTGCAAGCTGCTCCTGCTCGGGCATGCCTTCGAGGCGCTGCAATGCATCGCGGTGGAGTTCCGCACGCACTGGTTCAACTTCGCGTCGCGTGCGGCCATCGCCCGGCTGGGGGCCAAGCAGGACGGCGTGCTGCGCAACCACCAGATCGCGGCCGACGGCAGCCGGCGCGATACCGTCGTATTCTCGATCATCGACGGTGAGTGGCCCGCCGTGCGCGCGCACCTGCGCTACCAGCTCGACAAGCCGCGTTGACAAGGCGGCGCGGCGAACAGTGTTCGGCAATGCGATGACCATCTGGTCGATCTTCGGGGCGATCGCCTGCGGAGGCCACCGGCTGTGGAGGCGCGTGCATAGCTGATCGTGGCCGCGGCCGCGGCGCGCGAGGGAGAGGCGCCGGCCCGGGGTGCCATGGATGCGGGGGTTCGGGCGCGGCAAGGTACCATGGCGGCGATTCCACAGGCTGTCGCACGATGCTCTCCGGCTTCTTCCTCCATCTCAAGGCACACAAGCTTCCCGTGTCGACGCGGGAGCTTCTCACGCTGCTCGAGGCGCTCGACGAGCGCGTGGTATCGCTGTCCCTCGACGACTTCTACACGCTGGCGCGCATCTGCCTCGTCAAGGACGAGCAGCTCTTCGACCGCTTCGACGTCGCGTTCGCCTCGTACTTCAAGGGTGTGGACGCGCTCTTCGACATCCGTCGCGGGATCCCGGAGGAATGGCTGCGTCGCGAGTTCGAGCGGTACCTGTCCGACGAGGACAAGAAGCGCATCGAGGCGCTGGGTGGCTGGGACAAGCTCATGGAGACGCTGAAAGCGAGGCTCGCCGAGCAGAAGGGCCGGCATCAGGGCGGCAGCAAGTGGATTGGCACCGGCGGCACGAGTCCGTTCGGCGCCTACGGTTACAACCCCGAGGGCATCCGCATCGGCCAGGAAGGGGGACGGTCGAAAAGCGCCGTCAAGGTCTGGGACGAGCGCACGTTCCGCAATCTCGACGGCGACGTCGAGCTCAACACGCGCAACATCAAGGTCGCGCTGCGCCGCCTGCGCCGCTTCGCGCGCGAGGGCGTCCCCGACGAGCTCGACCTGCCCGGCACCATCGAGGGCACGGCACGCAATGCGGGCTGGCTCGACCTGCACATGCAGCCCGAGCGGCGCAACCGCGTGAAGGTGCTGCTCTTCCTCGACGTGGGCGGCTCGATGGATCCGCACGTGCGGCTGTGCGAGGAGCTCTTCTCCGCGGCCCGCGCCGAGTTCCGCCACCTCGAGCACTTCTACTTCCACAACTGCGTGTACGACCACGTGTGGCGGGACAACGGACGCCGCCGCAACGAGCGCGTTTCCACGCTGGAGTTGATCCGCACCTACGGCCCGGACTGGAAGGCGATCTTCGTGGGCGACGCCGCGATGAGTCCCTACGAGCTCCACCAGGTCGGTGGCAGCGTGGAGTACATGAACGACGAGGCCGGCATCGTGTGGCTCAGGCGCATCTTCGACCACTTCCGGCGCGTGGCGTGGTGGAATCCGGAGCCGGAGCGCGGGTGGGAGTACACGCGCTCCACGCAGATCATCCTGCGCGAGCTGGGGCCGAGGATGTTTCCGCTGACGCTCGGCGGCATCGCGCGCGGCATCGACGTGCTGCGGCACTGACGGGCGCGCCCGGATCGCCTGCCGGCAACGCGTCCGGCGAATGGCGCGGCGGCCGTCGGCGACGCGAGCGCTACGCTGCCGGCACGAAGCAGCCGTGCAACCCTGCCGGAACCCGCTGCGGCATGCGCAGCACGGCCACCGGGGTCGTATCGATCGCGGCGGCGCGCAGCACCAGGAGGTCGGTGCCCTGGTCGCCGTACCGATACGCGAGCACGTAGCCTTGCTCCTCGCCGGCCGAACGCGCCGCGGGCGCGAAGATCGGCTCACCGACCGGCGCGCCCGGGGTGAACGTCGAGGCAGATCCCGCCACCATGTCGTGGCAGCGCAGGAGGTTCCAGTGCCCGGGGCCGGCATTGCCGTCCTTGTGCGCGACGTACGCGTAGCGGTATGGCAGGCCGGCGCGGCGATCGTCGATGCGCGGGAACTCGGCGAAGCCTTCCGCCATCGTCTCGAAGCGGGCCGTGCGTGCTGCAGGATCGAGGCGCGCACGCACGAACGCCCCGGCTGGCTGCGGATCGCGCGCGAAGGGTGGCGCACTCCAGCGCGCGAAGTCGACCGTCACGCTTGCGCGCCCGCTCGGGTCGACCCCGTCGAAGGCGTTGGCGAAGTGCCACACCCAGAACGCATCGGTGGCGATCCAGCGCACCGCGCCGCCGTCGCGCGGCACGAGCGCGATGCGCGTGCCGAGCGCCGGGTTCCACACGAGCGGCGGCGAGGCAGCGAGATCGAAGCGCAGGGGACACACGAACAGCACGAGCCAGGTGGGCGTGACGGCGAAGTCGTGGATCATGTACGTGGCATCGATCGCGATGGGCGTCTCGTCGCGCGTGACGCGGCCATCCTTGCCGATCACCGCCCACGAGAGGCGCGGCTCGTCGAAGCCGTAGCGGAACACGATCATCTCGCCGCTCGCGGGATCGATCTTCGGGTGCGCGGTGAAGCCCTGCGGGAGACGGCCGCCGAAGTCGTCGGGGCCGACGGTGGCGAGCGCCGCATCGAGCGCGAACTGCCGCCCCCCCTCGGCCAGCGCGAGGAGACGGCCCCCGTGAGCGACGACGTTGACGTCGGGCAGGTCCTTGTAGCGGCCGGCCGTCTCCGGCGCCTCTTCCGCGCTCGGCATGATGGGCGTCATGAGGCCGCCCCAGAGCGCGCGCCCGGCGCGCTCCTCGGCCACCACCGACGGCGTGCGAACGAAGCGGTTGCGGTACATCGCCTGTCCGCCGGCGAACGTGACGGCGTGCACCATCCCGTCGCCGTCGAGGGGGAACGTGTAGCTGCCGATCGGCGTGAACCGCGCGTTCGGGCCGTTGCGGTAGTACGTGCCTGCGAGGTCGCGCGGGATCGCGCCGCCCACGACGGTCACCGGCTCATCGGTGCACTCGTGGCGTTGCGGCTCGAAGATGCCGTGCAGGAACGGGTCGGTCTCGGGATCGTAGGCGGCCATGCTGCGATGCTAGCGTCTTTTGCGCGGCGGTGCCGGCAACGGCAGCGCTGTCTCGTACTTGACCTGCTTCGGCGCGAAGCCCGAGCGGATGCTGGCGATCACCGGGATCGGCGTGAGCTTGTCCAGGATGAAGCGCTCGAGGGCGGGGCGTCCGGCGCCACCACGCGCAGCAGGTAGTCGCCATTACGCACGACTGCACAACGCCGACCTGCCGCGGCGCAACGACCTCGATGGTCGCGGGCCGTTGTCGCAGGAGGAGCTCCTGGCGTGGAGCGGGTGACTCCTCGACGTGTGCCTGGACCAGGCGCGTTTCATGCGCGGCCTCCTGTCCATGCCGGAAGAGCCTTCCTTTCCTGTTCCCACGCCTGTGGCCCGAGGCCGAGGCGGATGTCGAGGCATGAGGCCTTGTTGAAATGCGCCTCGACGGGTCTTGACGCACCCCCATGAAAAAAGAAGGCCGCAGGATCCTCCCGCGGCCTTCGGCCTCACGTACGTACCGGATGAATGGGACGGCCGGAAAGCTAACCGTACGCGCGACCGGAATCGCTTGGCTCTAGCCGACCTTCACCGGCACGAAGATCTGCCGGCCCTGGCGCTCGATCAGAAGCGCCACGGTCTTGCCCGACTTGTCCACGGCCGCCTTCAGTTCGTCGACCGTCGCCACCTTGGACGAGCCCACACCCACGATGAGGTCGCCCGCCTGCACGCCGGCCCTGGCGGCGGCACCGCCCGCCTTCTCGACCACGAGACCTGCCTTGCCGACCTGCTTCTTCTCTTCCGGCGACAGCGCACGCACGGCGACGCCGAGCTTGCCCTTGGTCGCGGCGTCGTCGTCAGCCGACGCCACCTTGGTGTCGTCGAAGGTGCCCACCGTGGCGGCGAGGTCGACGTTCTTGCCGTCGCGCCACACCGTCACGTCGATCTTGGTGCCGGGAGAGGTGTTGCCGATGCGGCTCGTCACGTCGGTCACGTCGGCCACGGCCACGCCGTCGATCTTGCGGATCACGTCACCCGCCTTGAAGCCGGCCTTCGCCGCGGGGCTGTCGGGTTCCACGCTGCCCACCACCGCGCCGTTTGAATCGGAGAGGCCGAAGCCCTGCGCGAGCGACTGGTCGAGTCCCTGCACGCCGATGCCAAGACGTCCGTGCATCACCTTGCCGTGCGCCTTCAACTGGTCGGCCACGCGCAGCGCGACGTCGGTGGGGATCGCGAACGAGAGGCCCATGTAGCCGCCGGAACGGCTGTAGATCTGCGAGTTCACGCCCACGACCTGGCCCTTGGCGTTGAGCAGCGGGCCGCCCGAGTTGCCGGGATTGACGGCGACGTCGGTCTGGATGAACGGGACCATCTGTCCGTTGGGCAGCGCGCGATGCACGCCGCTCACCACGCCGGCCGACACGCTGTTCTCGAAGCCGAAGGGCGCGCCGATCGCGATCACCCATTCGCCCCGGCGAACACCGGGCGCGCCGTTGATGTCGAGCGCGGGCAGGTTCTTGGCGTCGATCTTCACGAGCGCGATGTCGGTGCGCTTGTCGGAGCCGATCACCTTCGCCGTGAACTCGCGGCGGTCGGTCAGCTTGACCGTCACTTCGGAGGCGCCGTCGACCACGTGTGCGTTGGTCACGATGTAGCCGTCCGGGCTCACGATGAAGCCCGAACCCATGCCCTGCGAGGGTTGCTGCTGCTGCGGCATCGGCATCATGCGCGGGCCGTTGGGAATGCCGAAGCGCTTGAAGAATTCGCGGTAGGGATCGTCGGCGCCGTTGTCGTCATCGTCGTCACCCGCACTGGCGTTCTTCGCCGTGTGCATCACGGTGATGTTGACGACGGCAGGTCCCACGCGATCGACCAGCGCCGTGAAGTCCGGCAGGTTGGCCGCGGCGGTGGGGATGACCGCCTGCGTGGAGGCCGCGGAAGGCGTGGTGGCCGCGAACGCGGCGGTCACCGGCGTGGATTGGTGATAGACCGTCGCCACGCCACCGATGACACCGGCTGCGACGAGAGCGTAGGTGACCTTGGACAGTTGCATCGTGCTTCTCCTTGCGGGAAGCGGCCCACCAAGGGCCGCGCACGTGCAATGTAGGGGGGGTCGCTTAAGGGGACCTTAACTCGACCCGACCGCCTCGCTGCCATCGGCCGGACGTGGAAACGCCGGAGGGACGCGCCGGCCGAAAGGGGCGGGTCGCGGCGGCCTCTCCGGCAGCGTGCCGTTCACGGTGCGCACATGACCACGCCCAGGTCGCCGTAGCCCTCGGGAACCCAGCCCTTGGCGAGCATCGTGTCGCGCACGGCGAGGCTCACCGTGTAGCGATGGTTGGGCGCCGCGCCCTGACCATCGTTGTAGAGCCGGTAGACGGGTGAGGTGCCCGCGGCGCAATTGCCTGCGGCATCCGGCACCGGCACGGTGAAGACGTCGCCTTCGAACTCCCAATCGGGATTGGCCTTGACCGTGGTGCATTCACCAGCGCTCGGCGTGTAGAAGTGCGAGCTCTTGGGGTCGAACGCGGTGCTGAAGAAGCGGCACACCTGCGAGGCGTTGGCCGGGTAGTCGGCGTACACCGGAAACGACTCCCCGGTGCGCGCCCAGCCCTTGAACGTGCCGTTGTCGAGCTTGGTGATCTCGTCGGCGATGCTGGTGACGAAGTAGTGATCGAACGCCGCATGGTAGTACTCGATCGCGGTCGTCTTGACGCCCGGGTCGGGTGCCTTCGCGCGGAAGCTCTCGACCACGCCGGCGTTGTCGTCGGACAGGCTGTTCGGCGCGACGGCGCCGACGCCCAGCCCGCGCTTGGCGAACCCGGCGAGGCAGCGCTCGGCATCGGCCGGATCCTGCGCCTGCATCGCTGCGAGCAGCGCGTCGCGCGCATCCACGAACGAGGGGTCGAGCGGGGTGAGCTTCATGCCCGTCACGAGGTAGCGCTTCATTCGCTCCTGCGCCTGCGCGAAGCTGAGCCGCGCCGTGTCGTTCAGAAGGTTGCTGTAACACTCCCACAGCATGGTGGCCCAGACTTCGCCCGCGTTGTGCACCTCGGAGTTCTCCGAGGTGCTCCCCTTCGGCGACATCGGCGGCGTCGCGGGCAGCGGCTCGCTGTCGGCGATGTGGCGGAAGGTGAGCGGGTTCTTGCTCATGTCGCGCGTGTAGGGATAGCGGCGCAGGCCGTAGTAGTACGCGTTGTTGAGCACGTCGGGTGCGAAGTCCGGGCCGCCGTTGGGATACGGAGTGTCCGGGTAGGTGCCGTTGAAGCCGGCATTGGCGGGGACGTTGCGGTCTTCCTCCTTCACGAAGAGCAGCATCGCAACGAAGTCCGACCAGCCCTCGCCCATGGCGCGGCCCTGTGCCGCGTTGAGGCCGTTGCCGTTGCCGATGAGGCGGTTGGAAAGGTAGTGGCCCCATTCGTGGGCGACGACCGTGTTGTCGAACGAGCCGTCGCGCGGCAGCGACGACTGGCGGGCGAGGCGGATGGCCACGCCCTGTCCGAGCTGCGCCTTGATGGCGTCGCCGTCGGCGAGCGAGATGGACAGGATGGGAATGCCGATCGACGCCTCCGTTCCTGCCATGCCCGGGGCCCCGGGTGCGACGTTGTTCACGATGAGGACCGCGACGGCGCCGGCGTCTTGGGCGTTCTTCGCCTTCACGACGAAGGTGCACACGCCGCGGTCGATGAGCGCGATCTTGCCCGCGACCGCGGCGGCGTTGGTGAACGGCGTGCAGCCGTCGGTCGTGGTGGGACCGTCGGACGTGGCGGCATCCTCCGCGGCCACGACGCTGCCCGTGAGATCGAAGGCCTGCGGCCCGAACTCGGCGGTGTTCGAGTTCTTCACGCCCGCGGCGGCTGCCGGCGTGCTGACCTTGGCGAGCGAGGCGCTCGACGTCCACAGGAACATGCGCATGCGTGGCCGCTGGCCGTCGGGCGGCGTGAACATGTTCGCGTTGTTGCTGCCCGAGTAGTCCTGCGCTTCGGCGTAGATGCTGTCGTTGCCCACTCCGCCACGGCCGAAATTGTTCGTCTGCGCATTGCGCGCGGCTTCGTCGAAGCCGGCGTCGTAGAACCAGTCGTGCAGGTAGTTGACCGTGTAGAAGAGGTTGGTGACGACCGAGTTCACCTGCATCCGGTTGGCGTTCGGCGGCAGGCCGTGGTCGTAGGCGTGGTCGAAGGTCTGCGCGGACGTCGTGCAGGCGTGGAGGTCGCCGTCGACCGCGAGGTTGAGGTTGCACTCGTCGGTGCCCGGCGTGCCGAAGCCGTCGGGCTCGCTCATGTTGGTGTGCGCCTCGACGTTGTTGCCGAAGGTCCGGTTGGCGGTATCGGCGAGCCACGGGTCGTTGCGCGAGAACGGCGCGTTCTGCAGCGTGACGAGGTTGCGGGGCTGGATCGACGGCTGGTAGCCATCGGGCTGGCCGGTGGGGTGCGGGAAGCCGCCGCGACCGCCGGGGCCGGGCAGTGGCAGGAACGGCGGCGCAGCTTCCGCATACACGCGATAGCTGAAGGCCGCGTCGGCGACGAGGCTGTTGCGGAAGAGCAGCGCACCGTCGGTCGCCGACACCACGTACGAGTACGCGTCGGTACCGTGCCGCGACGCCTTGTCGTCGACCTGCACCTCCACGTACCACGCGGGCACGAGCGCATCGGGCATGCGGTACCACACGCGCTTCACGCGCAGTGGCGCCGCGAGCTTCTCGCCCGCGCTGCCCTGCATGGAGGACGGAAGCGCGAGCCACTGGTAGCCGCCTTCGTCGCGCAGGAATGAAGCCTCGCCGGCGACGCCGGGATCGAAGCCCTGCTCGGCCAGGACGAAGGCGATCGCCTTCGTCCGGCTCTCAGCGGTGACGGCCGGGCGTGTGCCGTCGGGCGTGCCGACGGCGTAGCCGCCGATCGCAACGAGCGCACCCTGCCGGTCGACGAGCACGCTCATCTCCTCGCGCCACACCTCGATGCCGTCGACCTCGTTGCGAAAGCGGGCCAGCGATGCGCCGCCGGGGAGCCTGGCGAACCCGGCGAGCGGCAGCGCATCGACCTCCGATGCGCGCAGGCGATACAGGTCCGCCACGTCGCGCAGATAGGCGCGAGCGCGCTCGGCGTCGTCGCCGGCTGCCGTGCTCCTGGCGAGCGGTGCGGCACCCTGCGCCTTGCGCGCCCGGTCGACGTCGCGCGCCCAGAGGAACCTGGGCACGCCGAGGTGCGCATCGAGCTTCGCAGTCGAGGTCACGGATGCCGCGACACCAGCGGAAGACGGCGCGCGGGACGCGGTGGGCGCCTGCCGGAGTGCGTCGTAGTTCGGCAGTTCGCGGGCGTCGAGGACGGCCGGGGACGCGACGGCAGCGGTGAGCGCCAGGCAGAGGAGGGTGCGGCGATGGGCGGCGCGCGCGCGGCGCAGGGATGGGGTCATGGGGGAGACGGCTCCGAAGGCTCGGGCGAGGCAAAACCACTTAGTGTAGGCGACTTGCGGGGTCAGGCGGGAAACCGCACGCGCACCGCGAGGCCGCGCCCGTCGGCGCCATCGGCAAGCTCCACGGTCGCGCCGTGCGCCTCGGCGATGCGGCGCACGATCGACAGGCCGAGACCGCTGCCCTTGGCGCCGCTGCGTTCCGTTGCGGCCGCCGCGGCGTCGGTGACGCGGTAGAAGCGCTCGAATACGCGCTCGCGCTCGGCAGCGGGGATGCCCGGCCCCGTGTCGACCACGGACAGCACGACGCTCGCGTCGTCGCGGTCGATCGCCACGTCGACCTGACCGTTCGCGGGGGTGTAGCGCAGGGCGTTGTCGAGCAGGTTGCCCACGAGCATGGCGAGGCTCGCGCCGTCGCCCCGGATCGTGGCCGGCGGCGCGCGCACGAGCCCGAGGTCGATGGCCTTGTCCTCCGCGAGCGCCGCCCGGGCGACCACGGCATCGCGCACGACGCCAGCGAGGTCGACGTCGCGGGCGTCACGCGCAGGTCCGCCGGGCTCGAGGCGCGCCATCGTGAGGAGCTGGTCGACGAGGTGCGTCGCGCGGTCGATCCCCGCGTCGAGCGCGGCGAACGCGGCGTCGCGCTCCTCGCCCTGCGGCGTGCGCGCGGCGAGTTCCGCCTGCAGCTTGATCGCGGCAAGCGGCGTGCGCAACTCGTGTGCTGCGTCGGCGGTGAAGCGCCGTTGGGTGGCGAGTGCCTCGTCGAGCCGGGCGAGCAGCGCATTGAGGCTCCGTCCGAGCGGCTTCAGCTCGGTCGGCATGCTGGCGACGGTGAGCGGCGCCATCGCGTCGGGACGGCGCTTCTCCACGGCCCGCGACATCGTGTTGAGTGGCTTCAGGCCCAGTCCCACGCTGTGCCAGATGAGCACGCCGAGGATGGGAATGAGCGCCACGATCGGCAGCAGCGTGCGCAGGGCCGTCTGCGTGGCGATCGCCTGCCGCTCGTCGAGCGCGTGCGCGACCTGCAGCGCATGCGCCCCGTCGACGTGGGTGTACACGCGCCACTCGCGTCCGTCGCGGCGGACGTTCGAGTACCCTTCCTGCGCGGGGACGGGCAATCCGGCGCCCGGGCGCGACCAGTAGACGAGGACACCGTCGCGGTCCCAGATCTGGGTGACGATCTCGGCCACGCCGCTGTCGCGCCGGTAGCTCGGCGTCTGCAGCGAGGGGGCGCGCCCGCGGATGAGGTCGTCGATGCGCGTCGAGTAGGCGAGCTGCTTCAACTGGAGATCGAAGAGGTCGCCGACTTCCCGCTGGGTCTCGCGATAGGTGAGGTAGGTCGCGAGCGCGGCCACCGCGAGGAGGCCGAGCAGGAGGTACGCGAGGAGCGTGCGGCGGATCGAGCCCATGCGCAGCCTCATCGTCGCCTCGCGTCGCGTCAGGCGCGCTCGATCACGTAGCCGACGCCGCGGATCGTGCGGATCGCGCCCGCGCCGAGCTTCTTGCGCAGGTTGTGCACGTGCACTTCCACCGCATTGCTCTCGACCTCCTCGCCCCAGCCGTAGAGCTTCTCCTCGAGCTGGGCCTTGGACAGCGCATTGCCGGGGCGTTCGAGGAGCGCAGCGAGCAGTGCGAACTCGCGCATCGAAAGATCGACCGGTGTCCCGGCCATGGAGACGGTGCGTGCCGCGGGGTCGAGCGCCAGGTCGCCGTTGCGCAGCACGTTGTCCTCGCGCGCGATGTCGCGGCGCAGGAGAGCGCGCATGCGGGCGCCGAGTTCGTCGAGGCTGAAAGGCTTCACGAGGTAGTCGTCGGCGCCGGCGTCGAGCCCCGCCACGCGGTCGGCCACGGCGTCGCGGGCGGTGATGACCAGCACCCGCACCTTGTTGCCGGCGCGCCGCACCTCCTTCAGGAGATCGAGCCCGCTCTTGCGCGGCAGGCCGAGGTCGAGCAGCACGAGACCGTAGGCGCCGTCGGCGGTGTCGAGCGCGAGCTTGCCGGCCGCGCCGTCGCGCACCCAGTCGACCGTGTAGCCGTCCTGGCCCAGCGCCGTCTCGACGCTGCGGCCGATCATGGGGTCGTCTTCGACGAGGAGGATGCGCATGGGGCGGGCGGCGGGGAGCGGCCCGTCACTATAGAGCACGTAACCTTGAGGTTTGCTTAAGGCGGCCGGGTCGTCGTGTTGGCTCGCAGGCACCGGAACGACGCGGTCACGATAGCTGCTCGCGCCGACCCACCATCGCCGCATTGTCGACGAGAAAGACGCGATCGTCGCCGCCTTACCGGTCAGCGACCTTGCGGATGGCATCCTGCCCGTCGCTCTCCTTCCAGCGCCTGAAGAGCTGGTGGCCGATGCCGAAGAGATCCAGCGCCTTGCCCACCGAGTGGTCCACGATCTCTTCGACGGTCGTGGGTCGGGTGTAGAACGCCGGCACCGGGGGCGCGATCACGGCGCCGCAGCGCGCGGCGGCGGCCATGAGGTCGATGTGTCCTGGATGGAGGGGCATCTCGCGCACCATGAGGACCAGCGGCCGGCGTTCCTTGAGGCACACGTCCGCCGCGCGGAGGAGCAGGTTGTCGCTGTAGCAGTGGGCGATGCCGGAGAGCGTCTTGATCGAGCATGGCGCGACCAGCATCCCTTCCGTCCGGAACGAGCCGCTCGCGATGGCGGCGCCGATGTCGCGGTGACTGTGCACCACGTCCGCGAGCGCCTCCACTGCCTCCGGCGTCCAGGCCGTCTCCTCGACGATGGTGCGCTTGGCCGCCGCCGAGAGCACGAGGTGCGTCTCGACGCCGGACACCGCCTTCAGGGCCTCGAGGGCGCGAATCCCGTAGATGGCGCCGGATGCGCCGGAGATGCCCACCACCAGCCTTCGCACCGCCACTTCGGACGCTTGCATGTCGATCTGCTCCCGGTTTGGGGTCTGCGGTCGTCGTGCGCACATGGGTGCGACCAAGCGATCTCCTTACGATACCTTACTCGCGGGCCCGGATCCTGGCTCCCGATCGCGTCCATCCGCATCGCGGCATTTCCTCCCCCCGCCCGCATCCATTCGCGCGCGGGGTCCGTAACTCTCCCGTACACGGCCCCTGCCACGCGCCGCGGTCACCGGCGGGCATGCCCGCGCCCGGTGAGAGATCCGTCGCCATGCACGTCGCCAGGCGACAACCACACAAGGAGACAAGGATGACTGCCATTCCCTTCCGACGAGCCGTGACGCCGTTGCTGCTGGCTGCCGCTCTCGCCGCCGCTCTCGCCGCGGCGAGCAGCACTGCTGCGCTGGCATCGAGCCATCGCGAAGCACCCTTCATCGCCACGCAGCCCCAGGTCGATGCCACCGACTTCTACATGTTCCGCAGCTACGAGCCCGGTCGCGCCGGCTACGTGACCCTCGTCGCCAACTACCTGCCGCTGCAGGATCCCTACGGCGGGCCGAACTACTTCAAGCTCGACTCCAACGCGGTCTACGAGATCCACATCACCAACGACGGCGGTGCGGTCGAGAACCTGACCTTCCAGTTCCGCTTCCGGACCGACAGCGACGACAACAGCTTCAATGTCGGCGGCAAGAGGGTGGCGATCCCGCTCGTGCAGAACGGCAGCGGCGACGTGGCCACGCGCCATTCACCCGCGCTCAACGTGCACGAGACGTACAGCATCGGGCTCATCCGCGGACCGCGCCGCGCGTCCGCGCCGCAGGCGATCACCAACCTCACCGCGGGCGGCACCTCCTTCGACAAGCCCGTGGATTACATTGGCGCCAGGACGATCGGCAACTACATCGCCTACGCCAACCAGCACATCTACGACATCGGCATTCCCGGCTGCGGCAGCGGCCGCGTGTTCGTGGGCCAGCGCAAGGATCCGTTCGTGGTGAACCTGGGCGAGATCTTCGACCTCGTGAACATCAAGTATCCGGCGACCGAGCTCGAGCCGGCGGCGGAATTCGCCACCGCCGACCTCCTGGGCGACGCCAACGTCACCTCGCTCATGCTCGAAGTGCCCATCGCCTGTCTCACCGAAGGCAAGGGTACGATCATCGGCGGCTGGACCACGGCCAGCGTGCCGGCCACGCGCACGGTGAGCGCCGCACCCGGCAGCGGGCTCGATCCCACCGCGCAGAGCGGCAGCCTCGTGCAGGTCTCGCGCCTCGGCATGCCGCTCGTGAACGAGGTGGTGATCGGTCTCAAGGACAAGAACAGGTTCAATGCCAGCGAACCGAAGGACGATGGGCAGTTCGCGGACTACGTCACGAATCCGACGCTGCCCGCGCTGGTCGAGGTTCTCTTCGGCGCGGCAGGTGTGAAGGCGCCGACCAACTTCCCGCGCACCGACCTCGTCGCGGCGTTCCTCACCGGCGTGGAGGGCGTGAACAAACCGGCCAACGTGACGGTGTCCGAGCAGGTGCGGCTCAACACTGCCATCGCCGCCACGCCGGGCGCAGCGCAGAATCGGCTGGGCGTGCTGGGTGGCGACAACGCCGGGTTCCCCAACGGGCGGCGTCCCGGTGACGACGTGGTCGACATCGAGTTGCGGGTCGCGATGGGCGTGCTGTGCACGGTCGCCGGCGTGAACACCGCCGTCGGCTGCAAGGCCGCGGATGCACCGGCGGGATCGCTGCACTACACCGACGGGGCCTACATCGGCTCGATGTTCTTCGCCAACGCGTTCCCGTACCTGCGCGCGCCGCTCAAGGGTTCGCCGAACGACGACAACGCGATCAAGCGCGGCACCCCGTAGCGACGTGCCGGGTGGTAACGCTCCGGGAGGAGTCGTTGGCCGTCAGCGGTGGCGGCGATGCCTTCCGGCGCGGGCGCCTTGCGGTGCATGCGAGCAAGGCTCGCCTCGACGGACACGCAAAGCCCCAGCCGCAACGCCGGGCTGCTGCGCCGGCACGCGCCTGGGATTAGCTTAGCCTTAGAAGTTATCCGTAAATTAGATATACTGTCGACCCGAGCCGCATGCCGCGCG
>CAYTOT010000058.1:0-25404 GCA_964439475.1 uncultured Alcaligenaceae bacterium | reverse complement strand
AGAGCAGGAAGCCCGAGGCCAGCGCGCCCAGCACGAAGTACTTCATCGCCGCCTCCGACGTGATGCGCACGTCGCGCTGAATCGCCACGAGCGCGTACAGCGACAGCGACATGAGCTCGAGGCCGAGATAGAGCGTGAGGAAGCTGTTGGCCGTGATGAGCAGCTGCATCCCGAGCAGGGCGAACATCATCAGCACGAAGGTCTCGCCCCGGAACAGGTCGCGCGCGGCGAGGTAGCTTCGCGAGTAGAAGAGCGCGAGCGAGACCGCGACGAAGCTGAAGAAGCGCAGGACGTCGGAGACGAAGTCGTCGACGACCATGCCGTGGAACGCATGGCCGGTGTCGCTGTTCCAGGTGCGGAAGGTCACGCAGGCGGCGATCAGCAGCGTGAGTTGGGCGAGCCAGTAGCCGACGTGCCGCCGGTCGTCGGTCATCCACGCGTCCACGAGCAGCACGATGCACGCGCCGGTGAGGACGACGATCTCGGGCAGCACGGCAAGGAAATCGGCGGTCATGGCGATTCTTCTTCTACAGTTTGCTGCGCGCCACCTGCGCCAGCAGGTCGACCACGGAGACGTGCATCACGTCGATGAAGGGCTTGGGCCACAGGCCGAGCAGGAGGACCAGCCCGGCGAGCGTTCCGAGTAGCCAGAACTCGCGGCGCGAGAGGTCCTGCAGCACACCCACGCGGGCGTTGGCCACGTCGCCGTAGATCACGCGCTTGTACATCCACAGGGTGTACGCGGCGCCGAGGATGAGCGAGATCGCCGCGGTGAGTCCGATCCAGAAATTGAACTTGACCGCCGCCAGGATCACGAGCCATTCGCCCACGAAGCCGGAGGTGCCCGGCAGGCCCGCGTTGGCCATGCTGAAGAGCATCGCGAACGCGGCGAACCTGGGCATGGTGTTGGCCACGCCACCGAAGTCCGCGATCAGGTGCGTGTGCATCCGGTCGTAGAGCACACCCACGCAGAGGAACATCGCGGCGGACACGAAACCGTGCGAGATCATCTGCACGATTGCGCCTTCGGACCCGGTCACGCTGAAGATGAAGAAGCCGAGCGTCACGAAGCCCATGTGCGAGATCGACGAGTACGCGATCAGCCGCTTCATGTCGGCCTGCACGATCGCCACGAAGCCGATGTACACGATCGCGATCAGCGACAGGACGATCATGAGCGTCGAAAGGTAGCGACTCGCGTCGGGAAGGATGGGCAGCACGAAGCGCGCGAAGCCGTACGCACCGATCTTGAGCGTGATCGCGGCGAGCACCACCGAGCCGCCGGTCGGAGCCTCCGGGTGGGCGTCCGGCAGCCAGGTGTGGACCGGCCACATCGGCACCTTCACGGCGAAGGCCGTGAAGAACGCCACGAACACGAGGATCTGCGTCTCCAGCGAGAGCGGAAGTTCCATCCACTCCTGGATCGCGAAGCTGCCCGACTTGTTGTAGAGGTAGATGAAGGCCACGAGCATCAGCAGCGAGCCCGTGAGCGTGTAGAGGAAGAACTTGATCGCCGCGTAGACGCGGTTCTCACCACCCCATACGCCGATGATGATGTACATCGGGATCAGCATCGCCTCGAAGAAAACGTAGAAGAGGATGCCGTCGAGCGCCGCAAACGCGCCGTTGATGAGGCCGGACATGACGAGGAACGCGGCCATGTACTGCGCCACGCGGACCTTGATCGCTTCCCAGCCCGCCCATATCACCAGCAGCGTGATGAGGCTGTTCAGGATCACGAGCAGCACCGAGATGCCGTCCACGCCCAGGTGGTAGTAGATGTCGAAATACGGGATCCACTCGCGGCGTTCGACGAACTGCATGGCCGAGGTCGTCGCGTCGAAGCGCGTATACAGGGGTATCGTGACGAGGAAGCCTGCGAGCGCGCCGACGAGCGCCGTCCAGCGCGCCTTGCCGGCGTCGCTGTCGCGCCCGAGCACGAGCACCGCCACGCCCGCGACGATGGGCACCCAGATGGCGAGCGACAGGTACGGCGTCATCGGATCACCCACCAGGTGAGGAGCGCGAACAGCCCGATGATCATCGTGAAGGCGTAGTGGTACACGTAGCCGGACTGCAGCTGGCGCAGCAGGCGCCCCCACCACGCGACCATGCTGGCCGACCCGTTGACGATGCCCTCGATGATCTTGCCGTCACCGACATTCGAGAAGAGGTTGCCGACGGCGCGCGCGCCGCCTGCGAAGAACCACTCGTTGAAGCGGTCGAAGTAGTAGTTGTTGACCAGCACGGCGTACAGGCCGCCCGCGGCCTTCGCGATGCGCGCCGGCAGCGCCGTATTGAAGAGGTAGAGGTACGCCGCGACAGCGATGCCCGCCAGGGCGATCCAGAACGGCAGCGCCGTCATGCCGTGCGTCACGAATGCCGCGGCGCCGTGCCATCCGGCCTTCAGCTCGCCGAGCACGTCCTGCTGGGGCAGCACGAAGAGGGACTTGCCGAAGAAGTCGCCGAAGGCCATCGGCCCGATCGCCACCCAGCCGGCGAGGACCGACGGCACCGCCAGCAGGATCAACGGAACCGTGACCACCCACGGGCTCTCCTTCGGCTCGACCGCGTGGTGCCCGTCGTGGTCGTCGTGCGCGGCTGGCGACGCATCTCCGGGCGCGTGTGCGTCGCCCTCGTGATGGGCGTCGCGGAAGCGCTCGCGCCCATGGAACGTCATGAACGTGAGGCGGAACGTGTAGAGCGCCGTGACGAACACGCCGATCAGGACGCAGGCATACGCATAGGCGTGCCCGGGGATGGTCGACGCGTGCACCGCCTCGATGATGACGTCCTTCGAGAAGAAGCCGGCGAAGGGGGGAATCCCGCTCAGGGCGAGGCTGCCGACCAGCATCGTCCAGTAGGTGATCGGCATGTACTTGCGCAGCCCCCCCATGCGCCGCATGTCCTGCTCGTGGTGCATGGCGATGATCACCGACCCGGCACCGAGGAACAGCAGCGCCTTGAAGAAGGCGTGGGTCATGAGATGGAACATCGCGCCGGCATACGCGGACACGCCAAGCGCCACGGTCATGTACCCGAGCTGCGAGAGCGTGGAATACGCCACCACCCGCTTGATGTCGAACTGCACGATGCCCAGGATGCCGAGGAAGAGCGCACCGGTGGCACCGATCACGGTGACGAAACCCAGCGCCGCGGCCGAGTGCTCGAAGAGCGGGCTCATGCGCGACACCATGAAGATCCCGGCCGTCACCATCGTGGCGGCGTGGATCAGCGCGGAGATCGGGGTCGGACCCTCCATCGAGTCGGGAAGCCACACGTGCAGCGGGACCTGCGCGCTCTTGCCCATGGCACCGATGAAGAGGCAGATGCAGATCACCGTCATCAGCGACCACTCCGCCGTGCCCCACAGGTTGACCGTCTTGCCGGCAAGTTCGGGTGCCCTGGCGAACACCTGCGCGTAGTCGAGCGACCCGAACCACGCAAGCACGAGCCCGATGCCCAGGATGAATCCGAAGTCGCCCACCCGGTTGGCGAGGAAGGCCTTGAGGTTGGCGTAGATGGCGGTGGGCCGCTTGAACCAGAAGCCGATGAGGAGATAGGACACGAGTCCCACCGCCTCCCACCCGAAGAAGAGTTGCAGGAAGTTGTTGCTCATGACCAGCATGAGCATCGAGAAGGTGAACAGGCAGATGTAGGAGAAGAAGCGGGAGTAGCCGTCGTCGTCGGCCATGTAGCCGATGGTGTAGACGTGGACCATCAGCGACACGAACGTGACCACGATCAGCATCATCGCGGTGAGCGGGTCGATCAGGAAGCCGACGGCCATCCGGATGCCGTCGGACACCGCCCACACGTAGACGTCGCCGTTGAATGTGTTGCCGGCCATCACGTCGCGGAAGATGATCACCGACGCCACGAACGAAACCGCAACGGCCAGGGTCGTGATCCAGTGCGATGCCGCGCGCGGCATCCTGCGACCCCAGAGTCCCACGACGATCGACGCTGCGAGCGGCACCAGCGGCACCGCGAGATAGAGTTGCTCCATCGTCATGATGGCGATCCCGGGTGGGTTCGGGGTCCGGCGGGCAGGCGATTCGTCGTCATGCCTAGCCCTTCAGTTTGCCGAGGTCTTCGACATCGATCGACCCCGCGTTGCGGAACAGCAGGACGAGGATGGCGAGCCCGATGGCGGACTCCGCCGCGGCCACGGTCAGGATGAAGAACACGAAGACCTGGCCGCTCATGTCGCCCAGGTAGTGCGAGAAGGCGATGAAGTTGAGGTTGACCGCGAGCAGCATGAGCTCGATGGCCATCAGGATGATGATGACGTTCTTCCGGTTGAGGAAGATGCCGGCCATGCTGATGGCGAAGAGGATCGCCCCCAGCACGAGGTAATGCGCCAGCGTGGGCGCGGTCAGCATCGACACGTCATGCTCCCTGTTCCTGTTGCTCGACGGTTCGCCGCGGCGGCCAGGCGGGGTGCCGTGCTTCCCGGCCCCGCCGCGCCACGGCGTCCGCTCATTCCTTGTTTTCGATCGGTAGGTCCACCAGCCGCACGCGGTCCTCGGGGCGTACCTTCACCTGCGCTCCCGGGTCCTGGTACTTGGAGTCGCGACGCTGACGATGCGCGAGCGCGATCGCCGCGATGATCGCCACGAGCAGCACCGCCGCGGCGATCTCGAACGGATACACGTAATCGACATAGATGAGCCTGCCGAGCGCGCGCGTGTTGCTCCCCGTGGCGGGAGGCGGCACGGGCGCCTCGCCCACGCCGCTGCCGATGACCACCAGGGCCATCTCGACCAGCACCAGGACCCCCACCGTGGCGCCCACCGGTATGTAGCTCCTGAAGTTCTTGCGCAGGTTGTCGAAGTTGACGTCGAGCATCATCACGACGAACAGGAACAGGACCATCACCGCGCCGACGTACACGAGCACCAGGGTGATGGCGAGGAACTCCGCCTGCAGGAGGATCCAGATGGCCGAGGCAGAGAAGAAGCACAGCACCAGCCACAACGCGGCGTGCACGGGGTTGCGCGTGGTGACGACCCGCAGCGCCGCGAAGATCAGGATCGCGGAGAAGACGTAGAAGGTGGCGGTCTGGAAGGACACGATGTCAGGTCTGTTCGAAGCTCGTCACCGGTACCTGGCGTCTTCCGCGCGGTCGGCTGCGATCTGCGCCTCGTAGCGGTCGCCCACCGCAAGGAGCATTTCCTTGGTGTAGTAGAGATCGCCCCGCTTCTCGCCGTGGTACTCGAGCACGCGGGTCTCCACGATGGAGTCGACGGGGCAGCTCTCCTCGCAGAACCCGCAGAAGATGCACTTGACGAGATCGATGTCGTACCGCGTGGTGCGGCGCGTGCCGTCCGCGCGCTGGTCCGACTCGATGGTGATGGCGAGCGCGGGGCAGACGGCCTCGCACAGCTTGCAGGCGATGCAGCGCTCCTCGCCGTTGGGATAGCGGCGCAACGCGTGCAGGCCGCGGAAGCGCGGGCTCTGCGGCGTCTTCTCCTCGGGAAACTGCACGGTGACCTTGCGCGCGAAGAAATAGCGGCCGGTGAGTGCCATGCCCTTCAGGAGCTCCACCAGGAGCCAGGTGTCGAACAGTGTCTTGACGCGAGCGAACATCGGGGCCTCCCGTCAGTGGAAGAGATAAGCGAAGCGCGTCTGCATCATCGCGCCGATGAACACGATCCAGACCAGGGTGACCGGAATGAACACCTTCCAGCCCAGACGCATGATCTGGTCGTAACGGTAGCGGGGGAACGTCGCCCGCACCCAGAGGAAGCAGAGGAGCACGAAGGCGACCTTGACCGCGAACCAGATGAAGCCGTCCCCGAGCGGCGCATGGCCGGCGATCGTGAGGTCGTTCAGGAACGGGAATGGCGCCAGCCAGCCGCCCAGGAACATGGTCGCCGTCATCGCCCCGATCAGGATCATGGCCATGTACTCGGCGAGGAAGAACATCGCGAACGTCACGCCCGAATACTCGACGTGAAAGCCCGCCACGATCTCCGACTCGCCTTCGGCCATGTCGAACGGATGGCGATTCGTCTCCGCGAGACCCGCCGTGAAGTAAACGATGAACAGCGGCAGCAAGGGCAGGAAGTACCAGTGGAGGATGCCCCCCTCCTGGCCCTTGACGATCTCCGAGAGGTTGAGACTGTTGGCCACCATCAGCACGCCCACGAGGGCGAAGCCCATGGCGATCTCGTACGAGACGATCTGTGCCGCCGAGCGCAGCGCGCCGAGGAACGCGTACCTCGAATTCGACGCCCAGCCGGCGAGGATGATCCCGTACACGCCTATCGACGACAGCGCGAGCACGTACAGCAGGCCGGCGTCGATGTTGGACAGCACGAGCGTGTCGGTGAACGGCACCACGGCCCACGCCGCGACTGCCGGCGCGAGCGCCAGCAGCGGCGCGATGTAGAACAGGTGCCGGCTCGCCCCCGACGGTACCACGATCTCCTTGAACAGGAGCTTGGCGACGTCGGCGAACGGCTGCAGGAGCCCGAACGGACCCACGCGATTGGGACCGATGCGAACCTGCATGTAGCCGATGACCTTGCGCTCGGCGAGCGTCAGGTACGCCACGGTCAGGATCAGCGGCACCGCGATCACGATGATCTTGACCAGCGTCCAGACCACGATCCACACGGGACCGAGGAACTGCTGCACGGGAGCGAGGATATCCATGCGGTTACACGCGTTCGAGCGTCACGGCGCCGGAAAGGCCGTCGAGACCGCTGGTGGAAGCGTGCGCGGCCGCGATGCGGACCACGCCCGGGGGCACCGCGGCGTCGGCCACGGCCTGCAGCACGACCTCTCCACGCCCCTGCTTCACGCGAACCTCGCTGCCGTCGGCGACGCCGAGGGAGGCAAGCAGCGACGCGTGCATCCGCGCCTTGGGGGCGCGCGCGTCGGCCGTATGCTGCAGTGACTCGGAGCGGCGGACCAGGGGGTCGGCGAAGTAGATGGGAACGTCGGCAACCCGCTCGGCCGCGGAGCCTCCCGGGCCGGCGGCGCGGGCGCGTGGCGCGACGAGCGGAAGGCGGGCGCGATTGTCGAGCCTCTCCGCGATGCCGCCTGCACCGTCGAGCGCCAGCGCGCGCACGTCGGCGGCGGACTCGGCGTCGAATCCGGGCAGCTTCATCATGGTACCCAGCACGCGGAGCACCTTCCAGCCGGGACGCGTCTCGCCGAGCGGCTTCACCACGCCATGGAAGTCCTGCAGTCGGCCCTCGCAACTCACGAACGCGCCCGCAGTCTCGGTGAACGGCGACACCGGCAGGAGCACGTCGGCGTAGTCCTGTCCCTGCGCGAAGGGCGTGAGGACGACGGTCATGTCGGCCTGCCGGAACGCCTCTCGCGCCGCAGCCGGGCGCGCGAAATCGTACTCGGCCTCGGCGTGCAGCACGAGGTACGCCTTGCGCGGATTCGCAAGCATCGCGCCGGCATTCATGCCGTCGGCCGCCGGCAACGCACCGGCGAGATGGGCGCCGACGGTGTTCGCCGCCTCGGTGAGGAAGCCGAGCGTGGCGCCGGTGACGTCCGCCAGGGCCTGCGCTGCGGCGTGGAGCTGTGAAAAATCGGGGTGCTGCACGGCGTAGTTGCCGAGGAAGACCGCGCTGCGCTTGCCTTCGGCGAGGCTCTCGCCGATGGCCTTCTCCTCCGCCGTCGGCGTGATCCCGGCGCAGGCGTCCGGCGCGGCGACGCCGCGCGCGGCGGCCGCCGCCGCCACGATGCCGCAGAGCGAGCCGACGAGCGCGGACGGCGCCACGATCGATCTCGCCGCAACGTTCATGAGCCAGTCGTCGGCGACCGAATGCAGCATCGACACCTTGGTGCCCTTGCGCGCCGCCTGGCGCAGACGTTGGGCGACGAGGGGATGGTCCTTGCGCAGGAAGCTGCCGACCACGAGCACCCGATCGAGCTTGTTCGCCTCGGCGACCGGCATGCCGAGCCACGGAATGCCCGCGCCCTGGCCGTCGCCGCGGAAGTCGGATTGCCGCAGGCGGAAGTCGACATTGTCGCTGCCCAATCCCCGCACGAGCCGCGCCGCGAGCGCGAGCTCCTCGAGCGTCGCGTGCGCGGAGAGGAGCGCGCCGATCGAGTTCGCGCCATGGCTTGCGACGATGTCGGTCAGGGCGTGGGCCACGAAGTCGAGCGCCGTCTGCCAGTCGACATCCTTCCACTCGCCCCCCTGCCTGATGCGCGGCGTGCGCAGGCGATCCGGCCCGTTGAGGCCTTCGTACGAGAAGCGGTCCTTGTCGGAGATCCAGCACTCGTTCACCGCCTCGTTCTCGAGCGGGAGGACGCGCATGACGCGATCGCCCTTCACCTGCACGACGAGGTTGCTGCCGAGCGAATCGTGCGGCGACACCGACTTGCGGCGCGACAACTCCCAGGTGCGTGCGGTATAGCGGAACGGCCTGCTGGTCAGCGCACCCACCGGGCAGACGTCGATCATGTTGCCCGAGAGCTCGGAGTCGACCGTCCTGCCGACGAAGGCGACGATCTCGGCGTGCTCGCCGCGGCCCTTCATGCCGAGTTCCATGATGCCGCCGATCTCCTCGCCGAAGCGGATGCAGCGTGTGCAGTGGATGCAGCGGGTCATCTCTTCGGTCGAGATGAGCGGGCCGACGTCCTTGTGGAAGACGACCCGTTTCGCTTCCTTGTAGCGCGATCCCGACGCCCCGTAGCCGACGGCGAGGTCCTGCAGCTGGCACTCGCCGCCCTGGTCGCAGATCGGGCAGTCGAGCGGATGGTTGATGAGCAGGAACTCCATCACGCCCTTCTGGGCGGTGACCGCGAACTCGGAGGAGGTGTGGACCTTCATCCCCTCGGTGACCGGCGTCGCGCAGGCCGGCAGCGGCTTGGGCGCCTTCTCGACCTGCACGAGGCACATGCGGCAGTTGGCCGCGATCGACAGCTTCTTGTGGTAGCAGAAGTGCGGGACGTAGATGCCGAGCGCGTTCGCGGCCTCGATCACCGAGGTGCCCGGGGCGACCTGCGTGGCCTTGCCGTCGATTTCGATGTTCAGCATCTGTCGGGGGTGCGTGCGCGCTGTCGGGTCCGGCGTCAGAGGTAGGGTCCGACCAGGCAGCGCTTGTGCTCGATGTGATAGGCGAACTCGTCGCGGAAGTGCTTGATGAAGCTCTTGACGGGCATCGCCGCCGCGTCGCCGAGCGCGCAGATGGTGCGGCCGGCGATGTTGTCGGCCACGTTGTCGAGCACCTCGAGGTCCTCGACGCGGCCCTCGCCGCGCTCGATGCGATCGACCATGCGCCACAGCCAGCCGGTACCCTCGCGGCACGGCGTGCACTGACCGCACGATTCCTCGTAGTAGAAGTACGAGAGGCGACGGAGCGAGCGGACCATGCAGCGCGTGTCGTTCATGACGATGACGGCGCCGGAGCCCAGCATCGAGCCGGCCTTGGCGATGGCGTCGTAGTCCATGTCGGTGGCCATCATCACGTCGCCGGGCACCACGGGCGCCGACGAGCCGCCGGGAATGCAGGCCTTCAGCTTGCGTCCATCGCGCATGCCGCCCGCCATCTCGAGCAGCGTCGCGAAGGGTGTGCCGAGCTTGACCTCGAAATTGCCGGGCCGCACGACGTCACCCGACACCGAGAAGATCTTGGTGCCGCCGTTGTTGGGGCGGCCGAGGTTGAGGAACGCCTCGCCACCGTTGCGCATGATCCACGCGGCGGCCGCGAACGTTTCGGTGTTGTTGATCGTGGTGGGCTTGCCGTACACGCCGAACGACGCCGGGAACGGCGGCTTGAAGCGCGGATTGCCCTTCTTGCCCTCGAGGGATTCGAGCAGCGCCGTCTCCTCGCCGCAGATGTACGCGCCGAAGCCGTGGTGGTTGTAGAGGTGGAACGAGAAGTCCGAGCCCAAGATGTTGCTGCCGAGGAGGCCCGCGGCGTAGGCCTCCCCGATCGCCTCCTCGTTGCGCAGGTAGGTGTCCCAGATCTCGCCGTGGATGTAGTTGTAGCCGCGGTTGGCGCCCATCGCGTAGGCGCCGATGGCCATGCCTTCGATCACCGCGTGCGGGTTGAAGTGCAGGATGTCGCGGTCCTTGAACGTGCCGGGCTCGCCCTCGTCGGAATTGCAGACCACGTACTTGTCGCCGACGTAGTTCTTCGGCATGAAGCTCCATTTGAGCCCGGTGGGAAAGCCCGCACCGCCGCGGCCGCGCAGCGCCGACTTCTTGATCTCGGCCACGATCGCATCCGGAGGCGTCTTTTCGGCGAGGATCCTGCGCAGCGCCTCGTAGCCGCCGCGCGCCTCGTAGTCCTTCAGCCGCCAGTTCGAGCCGGTGAGGCCCGCCATCAGCACGGCGTCGGGACCGTAGTTCAGGAATTCGGCGGGCGCGTTCACTTCTCGTGCGTCCCGTGCGTCGGGTCGAAGCCGGGGCGGCCTTCGCCGCGATCCGCTGCCGCCGACAACTCGCCGACCAGTTCGTCGAGCTTGGGCTTGCTCATGAAACTGCACATGCGGCGGTCGTTCACGATGAGCACCGGTGCATCGCCGCATGCCCCCATGCACTCGCCTTCCTTCAGCGTGAACTTGCCGTCCGGCGTGGTCCCGTTGAAGTCGACGCCGAGTCTTTCCTTGAGATGCGCCGCCGCCTCGTTGGCGCCGGCGAGCGCGCACGGCAGGTTGGTGCAGATCGTGATCTTGAATCGCCCCTGCGGCCGCAGGTTGTACATCGTGTAGAAGGTCGCGACCTCGTACACCGCGACGGGCGGCATGCCCAGGTACTCGGCCACGGCATCCATGAGGGCGGTGGACAGCCACCCATGCTCGTCCTGGGCGAAGCCGAGCGCCGACATCACCGCCGACTGCTTCCGGTCGGGCGGATACTTGGCGAGCTCGCGATCGATCTTGCGGGTGAGTTCGGCGGATAGCATCTCTCTTACGCCTGCATCACTGGATGTAATAGCCCACGGGACGCCACACGCCGTCGCTTTCGAGGAGCATCGTGACCTCCTCGGTGGCTGCCTTGCCGCCCGTGAACCGGGTGTCGAAGTGGATGGCGATCTTCATGCCCGGCTTGAGCGCCGCGCCAGGATCGGACGTGTCCGGCGCCGCGCCGACGAAGGCGAGCTTCTCGCCCTTGCGCGAGGCGACCTTGCCCAGGCCCTTGCGCAGCCCGGGCGCCCCATCCACGAACGCCTGCCTCGCGACCGACGCGCGGAAGGGCTCCGCCGCGGCCGTCCACGCATCCGCGTACTGCTGCCGGTCCATGCGCGCGAGCCAGGTCTCCGCCGCGTCGAGCGCCTCGCGCTGCGGTGGCGTCATGCCCTGCGCGACGGCGAACGACGCGAGCACCATGACCGCGACGAGGGCGGCGGTGCGGGCGAGCATGCTCCGGGCGGAAGGCATCATTCATCACCGGTCGATGGACCCGAACACGACGTCCTGCGTGCCGATGATGGCGACGACGTCGGCGATCATGTGGCCGCGCGACATCTCGTCGAGCGCGGCGAGGTGAGCGAAATCCGGCGCGCGCAGTTTGACGCGATACGGCTTGTTGGCGCCGTCGGACACGATGTACACGCCGAACTCGCCCTTGGGATGCTCGATCGCCGCGTAGGCCTCGCCCGGCGGCACGTGCATCCCCTCGGTGAAGAGCTTGAAATGGTGGATCAGCTCTTCCATGTTCGTCTTCATCGCCTCGCGAGGCGGCGGCGCGATCTTGTAGTTGTCGATGATGACCGGTCCCGGATTGGCCTTGAGCCACTGCACGCACTGCTCGATGATGCGATTCGCCTGGCGCATCTCCTCGATGCGCACGAGGTAGCGGTCGTAGCAGTCGCCGTTGACGCCGACGGGGATCTCGAACTGCATCCGGTCGTACACCTCGTAGGGCTGCTTGCGGCGGAGGTCCCAGGCGATGCCGGAACCGCGCAGCATCGCACCGGTGAAGCCGAGCGCCATCGCGCGCTCCGGCGACACGACGCCGATGCCGACGGTGCGCTGCTTCCAGATCCGATTCTCGGTGAGGAGCTCCTCGTACTCGTCGACGCACTTGGGGAAGCGGCGGGCGAAGTCCTCGATGAAGTCGAGGAGGCTCCCCTGCCGCGCCTCGTTCATCTGCTTCAGGGCGCGCTCGTTGCGCAGCTTGGACGCCTGGTACTGCGGCATGCGGTCCGGCAGGTCGCGGTACACCCCACCGGGACGGTAGTACGCCGCGTGCATGCGGGCGCCCGACACCGCCTCGTAGACGTCGAAGAGATCCTCGCGCTCGCGGAAGCAGTACAGGAAGGGAGTCATCGCCCCCACGTCGAGCGCGTGGCAGCCGAGCCACAGCAGGTGATTGAGGATCCGCGTGATCTCGTCGAACATCACGCGGATGTACTGCGCGCGCTCGGGAACGTCGATGCCCAGGAGCCGTTCGATGGCGAGGCAGTAGGCGTGCTCGTTGGCCATCATCGACACGTAGTCGAGACGGTCCATGTACGGAAGCGACTGAATGTACGTCCGCGTCTCGGCAAGCTTCTCGGTCGCGCGGTGCAGGAGGCCGATGTGCGGGTCGGCACGCTCGATGACCTCGCCGTCGAGCTCGAGCACGAGCCGCAACACGCCATGCGCCGCCGGATGCTGCGGCCCGAAGTTCATGGTGTAGTTGCGGATCTCAGCCACGGTGAGCCTCGCGTACGGGGCGCTTGACACGAAGGGGGCGACCGGAACTCACTTGGTGCCCCCGTAGTTCTCCTCGCGGATGACCCGCGGAATGATCTCGCGCGGCTCGATCGTGACCGGCTGGTAGATCACCCGCTTCTGCTCCGGGTCGTAGCGCATCTCGACGTAGCCCGAGACCGGGAAATCCTTGCGGAACGGATGACCTACGAAGCCGTAGTCGGTCAGCAGGCGCCGCAGGTCCGGATGGCCTTCGAAGACGATGCCGTAGAGGTCGAACGCCTCGCGCTCGAACCAGTTGGCGGCGGGCCACGTGTCCACCATGCTCGGAAGCACCGGAAAGCCGTCGTCGGGCGCGAAGCTGCGCACGCGGAGCCGCCAGTTGTGCGTCACCGACAACAGGTGGTAAACGGCAGCGAAGCGCAACCCGTCCCACGCGCCGTTGCCGAAGGTGGAGTAGTCGACGCCGCACACGTCGATGAGCGTCTCGAAACGCAGCTCCGGACGATCGCGCAGCTCGCGCATGCACGCAGCCAGCCCGGCCGCGGGCACCACGGCGGTGATCTCGCCACGGTCGGTGACGATGCTCTTCAGCTTGTCTCCGATGGCGGCTCCGAGCGCAGCCGCCAGGGTCTCGAGTCGGGAAGCCATCAGCGGGCGATCGTGTTCGTCCGCCAGATCTTGTTCTGGAGCTGCAGGATGCCGTAGAGCAGCGCCTCGGACGTGGGGGGACAGCCCGGCACGTAGATGTCGACCGGCACGATGCGATCGCAACCGCGCACCACGGAGTACGAGTAGTGATAGTAGCCGCCGCCGTTGGCGCACGATCCCATCGAGATCACCCACCGCGGCTCGGCCATCTGGTCGTACACCTTGCGCAGCGCCGGCGCCATCTTGTTGCACAGCGTGCCGGCCACGATCATGACGTCGGACTGGCGCGGGCTCGGACGGAAGATCACCCCGAAGCGGTCCATGTCGTATCGCGCGGCGCCCGCGTGCATCATCTCCACCGCGCAGCACGCGAGGCCGAAGGTCACCGGCCACATCGAGCCGTTGCGCGCCCAGTTGATGACGCTGTCGAGCGTGGTGGTGACGAATCCCTTGTCGAGGACGCCTTCAATGGCCATGGCGGAGTCCCATCGGTCGCGCTATTCCCACTCCAGTGCCCCCTTCTTCCATTCGTAGGCGAAGCCCACGACGAGGATCGCCAGGAAGACCATCATCGCCACGAAGCCTTCCATTCCGATCTCCTGCAACACCACACCCCACGGGAAGAGGAACGCGATCTCGAGATCGAAGAGGATGAAGAGGATGGCCACGAGGTAGTAGCGAACGTCGAACTTCATGCGCGCATCCTCGAACGCCTCGAACCCGCATTCGTAAGGCGAGAGCTTCTCGGGATCGGGACGGTTCGGCGACAGCAGCTTGCCGAGGGACAGCAGCACCACCCCCAGCGCGATTCCCACGATGATGAAGAGGAGAATGGGAAAGTACTGTTCCAGCATCACGGGTTCTTCTGTCGACTGTTTTCCGTGTCACGGTTGAAGCGGCGGGCACCATGATCGGTTCACTGCCGCAGCAACCTGTGCCTGCCTCGATGTCTGACCTTCTGGCGCGTGGTCCGTTCCGGACCGCACCCCATGCTGCCGGTATTGCTGGTGCCGACGGGGAGACTCGAACTCCCACGGCTTTCGCCACTGCCCCCTCAAGACAGCGTGTCTACCAATTTCACCACGTCGGCGGTTCAGGTATCCGGGATCGGGAGTCAGGAAGTTCCTGACCCGAGCCCTCTATTCTACTTCGGGACGTCTCCGGCCTTCGACGGCGTTGAACCAGACGGCGCGACCGGCACGGCTGGTGTGGCATTCGGAGCTGCTGCCGGGGACGCTGCTGGTGCCGGCACGGCATTGCTCGTGGGCGCCGGGGCCGGTGCAGCGGGGGTCGTCGACGGCGCGGGCACGTCCGAGGTCCTGGCGGGGGCCACCGGCGCGGCGGGCATCTTCCCCATCACGCCGTCCTGCGTGTTGTTCGCGGCGTGCATCGTGCCGAGGTAGGTCAGGCCGAGGCTCGACAGGAAGAACAACGCCGCAAGAACCGCCGTGGTCCGCGACAGGAAGTTCGCCGAACCAGCCGAGCCGAAGAGGCTGCCCGACGAGCCGCTGCCGAACGCCGCGCCCATGTCCGCGCCCTTGCCGTGCTGGAGGAGCACGAGGCCGCAGACGACGAGCGCCACCAGGATGTGGACGACGAGAAGTACCGATTCCAGGAGCTGCATGATCTTGTCTACCGTTCCGGCGCCGCGGCGCCTCCGCTTTTGGGGGCGCCATGGCGCCCCAACGTCGTCATCCTGATCGCCGCGACGTCACGCGGCGGCGATCGCAAGAAACTCCGCGGCGTCGACCGATGCACCGCCCACCAGGCCGCCGTCGACATCGACCTCCCTGAACAGCGCACCGGCGTTCGCCGCCTTGACGCTGCCGCCGTACAGGATCGGCACGCCAGGCGCGCCCGCCTGCCCCAGCCTCGCACGCAGGAACGCGTGCACTTCCTGCGCCTGCTGCGGCGTGGCCGTGCGTCCGGTGCCGATCGCCCAGACCGGCTCGTACGCGAGCACCGCAAGCGCGACGTCCGCACCCAGGACCTCCGCCACTGCATCGAGCTGCCGCGCCACGACCTGCTGCCACCGGCCGCCGTCGCGTTCGGCGAGCGTCTCGCCCACGCACACGATCGGTGTCAGGCCCGTCGAAAGCGCCGCGCGGGCCTTGGCCGCGACGATCGCGTCCGTCTCGCCGAAGAACTGCCGTCGCTCCGAATGCCCCGCCAGCACGTACCGGCAACCAAACTCCGCGATCATTCCCGCCGAGACCTCGCCGGTGTAGGCGCCCGACGCGTGCTGACTCACGTCCTGCGCACCCCATGCGATCGGGGTTTCCGCCAGCACGTCCCGGGCCTGCGCGAGGTACGGGTACGGCACGCATACCGCGACCTGGCGATCCGGGCGCCCCCTCCAGCCCGCTGTCAGCCCGACCAGCAGCGCCGCGTTGGCCGCAAGACCGCCGTTCATCTTCCAGTTGCCCACGACGAGCTTGCCGCGCATCGGAGTGCTCACGGTATGCCTTCGATTCCGCCGGGAGAGGGGCCCGCGGAGACCTCCGCCGGCACGAGTCCGCAAGAAACAAGCACCAAAACCATGGGATTTTACCGCGTCGCATCACGCGGGGTCAAACGCCGCTCGAAACGCCGTTCACCGCGCGATGCGCGGCGCGGAAGGATCGTGCCGGCCGCTGCCGCGGCCGGCGCGCGTCACGCGCCCGCCAGACGCCGCAGCCGCGTGAGCAGGAGGGGGAGGAACCAGACCAGCAAGGTGAGCACGGCCAGCACCCCCGCCACGGGCCGCGTGAAGAAGGCCAGGAGGCTGCCGTCGGCCTTGATCACGGACGACACGAAGTTCTCCTCCAGCATGCCGCCGAGCACGACGCCGAGGATCGCCGGGGCGATGGGGAAGCCGTTCTCCTCCAGCACGTAGGCGCACACGCCGGCCACCAGCATGACGGTCACGTCGAACGCCGTGTTGTTGATGGCGAACGAGCCCACGACGCAGAACAGCAGGATGATCGGCATCAGCACCGGCCGCGGCGCCTTGAGGATCTGCTTGCTGACCTTGATGCACCACCAGCCCAGCGGAATCATGATGAGATTCGCGATGATGAACAGCAGGTACACCGCATAGATGTTCTGCGGATCGTTGGTGAAGAGCGTGGGCCCGGGGTTCATGTTCTTCATGTAGAGCACGCCGATCACGATCGCGGTGATCGAATCGCCCGGAATGCCGAAGACCAGCGCCGGTATCCACGCCCCCGCCAGCGCGCTGTTGTTGGCCGCGCCCGACTCGACGATCCCCTCGACGTGCCCGGTGCCGAACTTCTCCGGTTCCTTGCTGAACTTCTTGCTGATCGCGTAGGACATCCAGGCCGCGATGTCGGCGCCCGCGCCGGGCAGCGCGCCCACTGCCGTTCCGAGTACGCTGCCGCGCAGGATCTGCTGCGGATACTTGCGGGCGAGGGTCCACATGCCCTTGAACACGTTGCCGAGCGGCTTGTCGGTGATCCGCAATGGCGGATTGGTGTCGACCGCGAAGCGCAGGATCTCCGACACCGCGAACATGCCGATCATGAGCGGGATCATGCCGATGCCGCCCATCATCTCGGTGTTGCCGAACGTGAAGCGCGGGTACGCCGCGGGATTGGACAGGCCCACGCAGGCGATCATGAGGCCGAGGAGCAGCGACACGAAGCCCTTGAGCGGGCGGTCCGAGGTCATGAAGACGGCGCAGGTGAGGCCGAGCAGCACGAGCCAGAAGTATTCGAACGACGAGAACCGCAGCGCGAACTCCGCGAGAGCCGGAGCGGCGACGATCAGCACCACGGTCCCGAACAGCCCGCCGATGGCCGAGAAGACGAGGCCGGCGCCGAGTGCCAACTCCGCCTGGCCCTTGCGCGTCATCGCATAGGCCTCGTCGGTGTACGCCGCCGACGCCGGCGTCCCCGGCATCCGCATGAGGCAGCCGGGAATGTCGCCGGAGAAGATCGCCATCGCCGTGGCGGTGACGATGGCGGCGATCGCCGGTATCGGCTCCATGAAGAACGTGACCGGCACCAGGAGCGCCGTGGCCATCGTCGCGGTGAGTCCGGGAATCGCGCCGACGAACAGGCCGAACAGCGACGCCCCCAGCATCACGAGGATGTTGTGCGGCTGGAATACGAGCGCGAATGCCTGCTCCCACGCCTCCATCTACCAGCCCAATCCCTGCAGGAGGCCCCAGGGCAACGGCACCTTGAGCAGATGGTAGAACGCGTAGTGGATGGCCAGCGTGATCACGATCGCGATCGGCAGGATCCACTTTCTCGTAACGCCGAAGATCCAGAACAGCACCGACAGATAGATCACCCCGACGATGATGAAGCCGAGATGGTCGACGGCAAGGATGTAGAAGACGTTGACGCCGATGGTGAGCAGGAACGCGAGGATGTAGTGGCCCTGCCGCGTCCACGGCGCGAAGCTCACCCACGCGTCACCGGCTCCGGCAGCGGCCCTGCGCTCCGCGAGCCCCTTGAGCACGAGCAGCACGCCGCACACGCCGAGCCCGGCGGCGATGATTCCGGGAAACAGCGCCGGGCCGACGTGCTGGCCCGGCATCGGCGGAAACGACTGGACGTGAACGAGGACGATCGCGCCGAAGAGGAGCAGCAGCGCTCCCCACACGGCGTCGTTGAGCTTCATCCGGCGCTACTTGACGATGCCGACCGCCTTCATCGTGGCGCCCAGATCCGCGTCGGACTTCTTCATGAACTCGGCGAACTGGTCGGGCGGCAGATACACCACTCCGAAGCCTCGCTGCGACATGAAGTCGTTGTACTCCTTGCTGGCGGCGATCTTCTTGATCGCGGCCACGAGCTTGTCCCGCGCCTCGGCCGGGATGCCCTTGGGTGCGGCCATGCCGCGCCACGCGGCCATCGTCCAGTTGCTGCCCGTCGCGGCCTTGAGCGTGGGGATGTTGGGATACAGCGTCGACGGCTTGTCCGACATCAGCGCCAGGCTCTTCACCTTCCCTGCGTCGATGAGCGAGCGCGCCTCGGGCAGCGACACCGGCGCGATCTGCACGCCGCCGGCAACGAGCTCCTGCAGCCCGGGGGCCGCGCCGTTCGACGGCACCCACGGAACGCTCGCCGGATCGATCTTGAGATCCTTCAGCATGCCGGCGATCGCGAGATGCCAGATGCCGCCCTGGCCGGTGCCCGAGGCCTTGAGCTTGCCCGGGTTGGCCTTGATGGCGGCGAGCAGGTCGTTCATGTTCTTGTACGGCGAATCGGCGGCGACCTGGACGCCGGACGGGTCCGCATTCACCAGTCCGAGCGGCGTGTACGATGCTCCGGTCAGGTCCGTGAGGCCCTGCCAGTGCATCATGCCGATCTCCACCGTGATGAGGCCGATCGTGTAGCCGTCCGGTGCCGCGCCGGCGATCGCGGCGTGGCCCACGACGCCGCTGCCGCCGGTGCGGTTGACGACGTTGACGGGCTGCCCCAGTTCCTTCTCCAGGATCGAGCCGATGATGCGCGCGGTGGCGTCGGTGCCGCCGCCGGCCGCCCAGGGCACGATGAGCTGGATGGGACGCTCGGGATACGCGGCGAGCGCCGCTCCGGCGAGTGCGAACGCAGCGAGCGCGGCAGCCGCGCGGGCGAAGAGCTTCATGGATCCTCCGTTGCCGTTGATGGGGACGACGCGCGATCCTCAGGCGGAATCTCTTGCGTCGCCACGACAGGCGGACCTTAGCAGCGCCCCCGTGACCGGTCAAGTGGCCCGACCAGTTGCGCGCGCGGGAGCGCGCAGCGGCTTGCTATCGCCCGGTGCGCTCGCGCACGAAGGCGGCAAGGATCGTGGCCAGCCGCGTGAGGTCGTCGCGCAGGGGTGCGTACCCGGCGTTGGGGACGAGCGTCTCCTCGTCCATGTAGAGCGACCGCTTGAGCTCGACCTGCAGGCTGTGCCGGCGCTCGGCCGGCCGCCCGTGCATGCGCACGATCTCGACGCCCTTGTACGGATCGTTGATCGCCACGCCATAACCCATCGCCCGCATGCTCCGCGCGACGAGATCGGTCAGCGCCGGCTCGCAGGTGGTCCCATCACGGTCGCCCAGCACCACGTCGGCCCGCTCGCGCCCGGGGTCGTCGGCGTTGGCATCGCCGATTGCCGGCATCGAGTGGCAGTCGATGTGATACACGGCGCCGAACGTGCGGTGCCGCTCGTCGATCGCCGCCGCGAGCGCGGCATGGTAGGGCCGCCAGCAGCGGTCGATGCGCGCGCGCACCTCCGCGCTCGCGAGCCGCCGCGCGTACATGGGTTCGCCGTCGCGGGCGACGCGCCACACGAGGCCGATGCCCTGCGCCGTCTTGCGCGACGGCGTGACGGGATCGGGCCATGGATCGGCGAGGAGCTCGACGTCGATGTCCGCGAGGCTGCGGTTGGCGTCGATGTAGGCCCGAGGGAAGCGCGCCTCGACGAGCGTCGCGCCCGCGTCGAGTGCGCCCCGCCACAGCCGCGCGACGTGCGTGTCCTCGGCGCGTCGCACCGCTGCCCGCGGCGGCGCGTGATCGAAGTCCGGCGGATACCATTCACCCGAGTGCGGCGAGTCGAGCACGAGGGCCACGGGAGGCACCTTGGGGTCGTGGCGCAGGACCGTCGGATCCTCATCGGCGATCGTCATCCGCACCCTCCTCGCTTCGCGAGCTGCCTTCTCATCCGGGCCCCCCTCCTCGAGCGCCGTCGTTGAGGTGGCATGCCGCGAAGTGTCGCGGCGCGACCTCGCCGAGCGTGGGCGCGGCCTCGCGGCAGCGGGGCATCGCCGACGGACAGCGTGGATGGAAATGGCAGCCGCGCGGCGGATCGAGCGGGGACGGGATCTCGCCCTCGATCGGCACGTAGGCGCGCTTGCCCGGCACCACGCGCCCCACCTGGGAGAGCAGCGCCCGGGTGTACGGGTGGGCAGGCCTTGCGAAGAGCTCGGTGGCCTCCGCGCTCTCGACAACCCGTCCGAGGTACATGACGACCACGCGATCGCTGATGAAACGCACGACGCCCAGGTCGTGGCTGATGAACAGGTAGGTGAGCTCGAGGGCGGCGCGCAGCTCCATGAAGAGGTTGAGCACCTGCGCCTGGATCGACACATCGAGCGCCGCCACCGACTCGTCGCACACGAGGAAGCGCGGCCGCACCGCGAGCGCGCGCGCGATGCCGATGCGGGCGCGCTGCCCTCCCGAGAACTGGTGCGGATAGCGACGCATGAGCGTGGGATCGAGACCCACCCGGTTCAGCATCAGGCCCACGTACTCGACCTGCTGATGCCGCCGGATCGCGCCGTGCGCGACGGGCGCCTCGCCGACGATATCGAGTACGCGCATGCGCGGATTGAGCGAGGCGTGCGGATCCTGGAAGATCATCTGCAGCGCGAGCTGGGCACGCCGCGCCGCGGGCGCGCGCGGATCCGTGATGCGCGCACCGCAGAAGAAGCGCTCCCCCTCGGTGGGGGCCAGCAGGCCCACGGCGAGCCGGCCGACGGTCGACTTGCCGCAGCCCGACTCGCCCACGAGACCTGTGACCTCGCCCGGCATCACCGCAAGGTCCACGCAGTCGACCGCATGCACGACCTCCTCGCGTGCGCCCGCACCGAGCAGGTTGGCGACCCTTGCCGCGGCATCGAGCGGCTTCACGAAGCGTTTCGACACCGCGCGCAGTTCGACGAGCGCGTCGGGGTTCGCGACGAACGCGTCGGGGTGCGCGACGGGAGCGGCGGGATCTGCGGGAGCGGCGGGCTGCACGGGAGATCCGGATCAGTACAGCGAGATGAGCGGATGCACGCAGCGCACCGTCTGGCCGGAACCGCCCGCCGGCCGCATCGCCGGCGTCACGCCGCACGCCGCGTCGACATGGGCGCAGCGTTCGCCGAAGGCGCAGCCAGCGGGCAAGTCGATGAGCGACGGGGTCATGCCGGGGATCTGCCGCAGGCGCTGGCCGCGCTGCTGGCCGGCGGGCACCGAGTCGAGCAGTCCCTGCGTGTAGGGATGCGCCGGACGCGCCAGCACGTCCTCGCAGCTCCCCTGCTCGACGATGCGCCCCGCGTACATCACGCACACGCGGTCGGCGAGTCCGGCCACTACCGACAGGTCGTGGGTGATCCAGACGAGCGCCGTGCCGGACTGGCGCGTGAGCGTCTGCATCTCGTGCAGGATCTGCCCCTGGATCGTGACGTCGAGCGCCGTCGTGGGCTCGTCGGCGATGATCAGGTCCGGATCGTTCAGGAGCGCGATGGCGATGGCCACCCGCTGCCGCATGCCACCCGAGAACTGGTGCGGGTACGCCTGCAGGCGCTCGTCGGGCGCGGCGATGCCGACCTTCACGAGCGCCGCCCGGCAGCGGGCGCGAGCCGATGCCTCGCTCACGTCGTCGTGGGCACGGATCGCCTCGATCATCTGGGTATCGATGCGCAGGACCGGATTGAGCGTCATCATCGGGTCCTGAAAGATCATCGCGATGCGGTTGCCGCGCACGTGGCGCATGGCCTCGGGCGACAGCTTGCGCAGATCCGTCCCGCCCAGCAGCAGGCGACCGGCCACGATCCGTCCCGGCGGGTCGACCAGCCCAAGCAACGAGAATCCGGTGACCGACTTGCCCGAGCCCGACTCCCCCACCAGCCCCAGCACCTCGCCGCGATCGAGGGTGAACGACACGTCGTCGACGGCCTTCACGACACCCGCACGCGTGAAGAAATGCGTGCACAGCCCCTCGACACGCAGCAGCGGATCGTTCGTGGGCGTCGGCGGACTCGAGCGCAAGCTCGCACTCACCGGGACAGCCGCGGGTTGAGCACGTCGCGCAACCGGTCGGCGACGAGGTTGATGCTGACGATGGTGAGCACCAGCGCCACGCCGGGGAAGAAGCTGATCCAGTACTTGCCAGACAGGAGATATTGATAGCCGTTGGCGATGAGCAGGCCGAGCGACGGCTCGGTGATCGGCAGCCCGAGGCCCAGGAAGGAGAGCGTGGCCTCGAGGGCGATCGCCCCCGCGACCTGCACGGTGGCGACCACGAGCATCGGCGGCATGCAATTCGGCAGCAGATGCCGGAGGACGATCCGCAGTGGCGACAGTGCGAGGCAACGTGCGGCCTCCAGGTACTCCTTGCGCTTCTCGACGAGTGCGGCGCCGCGCACCGTCCGCGCATAGTAGGCCCATTGCACGGTGACGAGGGCGGTGATCACCTTGCCGACCCCCTGTCCCAGGACAGCGATGAGAATGAGCGCGATCAGGATCGCCGGAAACGACAGCTGGATGTCGACGAGGCGCATCAGCGCCGTCTCCAGGCGCCCGCCAGCGTATGCCGCGGTCAGTCCGACGGCAAGCCCGATAGCGAGCGCGATCGCGGTGCTCGCAGCGCCCACGACCAGCGAGATGCGCAGGCCGTAGAGGATGGCCGAGAGCATGTCGCGCCCCTGATCGTCGGTGCCGAGCCAGAAGGTGGCGCCGGTCGCCGACTTCGATCCTGGCGGAAGCTTGCCGTCCATGACGTCGAGTTGTGCGAGGTCGTAGGGATTCTGCGGCGACAACCAGGGCGCGAAGATGGCCGCGAGCACGATGAGGAGCAGGAGCAGGCCGCCGGCAACCGCCACCGGATCGGCGGCGAACTGCGCGAGCGTTCGCCGCAGCGGCCCCTCGCTTGCCGCCATCGCGGCCGCCGGCGCGGCGCCGTCCGTGGCAGGCGTTGGCGCGGGCATCATGTCGCGGCGTCGGCCAGGCGAACCCGCGGGTCCAGCGCCGAGTACACGATGTCGACGACGAGGTTGATCGCGATGAAGAGCGCCACGATCACCAACAGGTAGCTCACGATCACCGGACGGTCGAGGAGATTGATCGAATCGATGAGGAGCTTGCCCATCCCGGGCCACGCGAAGACGCTCTCGGTCACGATCGCGAAGGCGATCACGCTGCCGAACTCCAGCCCGATCACCGTCACGATCGGAATCATGATGTTGCGCAGCACGTGCACCCCGATCACGCGATGATCGGAAAGTCCCTTGGCGCGCGCGAACTTCACGTAGTCGGTGAGGAGCGTCTCGCGGGTGCCGGCGCGGGTGAGGCGCACGAGCAGCGCGAGCTTGAAGAGCGCGAGGTTGAATGCCGGCAGCACGAGATGCGAGAGGCCCTCGAGCGAGAGGAACGACACGGGAACGAGGCCGAACAGCAGCGTGGTGGGCCCGCGGCCGTTCGACGGCAGCCAGCCCAGCATCACCGAGAACACCATGATGAGCATGAGCCCCACCCAGAAGGTGGGCAGCGAGAAACCGAGGATCGATCCCGCCATGATCGTCCTGCCCGCGACACCGTGAGGGCGCAATCCGGCCCACAGTCCGAGCGGCAGGCCGATCGTGACCGCGATCAGCATGGCGGCGATGGCGAGCTCGAGGGTGGCCGGCATGCGCTCGAGGATCAGGGGCAGCGCCGGAGTCGCGTGCACGAAAGACTTGCCCAGGTCACCGGTCACCGCCCCCTTCAGGAACGTCGTGTACTGCTCCCAAAGCGGCTTGTCGAGGCCGAGCGCGGCGATCGCCTGCTCGCGCTCGAGCTGGTCGGCCAGGGGGTTGATGAGAATGTCGATCGGATTGCCGATCGCGTACACGCCCACGAACACGATGAGCGACATCGCGAACAGCACGACGATGCTCTGCATGCTCCGGCGGACGATGAAGACGAGCATGCGAAAGGGAGCGCCGGAGCGAAGGAAGAGCGCGGTGCCGAAGGGCCCCGTGCCGGATCAATCTAGCGCATCCGCATGCACGACGTCAAAGGCGTGGGTGCCGCATGGCGGGCCAGGCGCGGGCCCTCGAAGCGGCCCGGTGCCCCGCGACGTGACGCGGTGGCAATCCCTTGCGCCGCGACGTGGCGCGGCGGCTATCCTTTGCGCCGCGCCCACCAGGCGCCGAGCTCGCCCACGATGCCGCGACGGAAGGCGAGCACGCACACCACGAAAATGGTGCCGGTCAGCACGATCGCCCATTCCGGTCCGAAGCGCATGGTGCCGATCACGATGCCCGCGGTGAGATAGCTCTCGATGGCCACGATCACGAAGGCGCCGACCACCGGGCCGAAGATCGTCCCCATGCCGCCCAGCAGGACCATCAGCACGACCTCGCCGGACATCGTCCAGTGGACGTCGGTGAGTGAAGCCAGCTGGAAGACGATCGCCTTCATCGAGCCGGCGAGGCCCGACAACCCGGCCGAGAGCACGAACGCAAGCAGCTTGTAGCGGTCGGCATCGTAGCCCAGCGAGATGGCGCGCGGCTCGTTCTCGCGGATGGCCTTGAGCACCTGGCCGAAGGGCGAGTTCACGATCCGGTAGATGAAGACGAACGCGACGAGGAAGGTCACGAGCACCGTGTAGTACATGCCGTACACGTTCGACAGGTCGATGAACCCGAGGATCCTGCCGCGCGGCACCTGCTGGATGCCGTCCTCGCCGTGCGTGAACGGCGCCTGCAGGTAGAAGAAGAACATCATCTGCGCGAGGGCGAGCGTGATCATCGCGAAGTAGATGCCCTGGCGGCGGATGGCGAGCGCCCCGGTGATGCAGCCGAGGGCGGTGGCGGCTGCGGTGCCGGCGAGGATCGATGCCTCTGGCGGCCAGCCCCACACCTTCGCGGCGTGCGCCGCCACGTAACCGGCGGTGCCCAGGAACATCGCATGCCCGAACGACAGCAGGCCGCCGAACCCGAGCAGCAGGTTGAAGGCGCACGCGAAGAGCGCGAAGCACAGCGCCTTCATGAGGAAGATCGGATAGATGCCCACGAACGGCGCGATCGCGAGCAGCCCCGCCATCACCGCGGTGGCGATCGCGAACTGGCTGCGGCCCGGTGTCGCGACGGAGGCGGCGGAGGAAGTGGACATCACGGTGGCCACGATCAGCGCTCCCTGCCGAAGAGGCCGGCGGGCTTGACCAGCAGCACCAGCACCATGATCACGAAGATGACCGTGTTCGACGCCTCGGGATAGAAGACCTTGGTCAGGCCCTCCACGACGCCCAGGCCGAAGCCGGTAAGGATCGCGCCCAGGATCGAGCCCATGCCCCCGATCACCACCACCGCGAACACGACGATGATGAGGTTGGCGCCCATCTGCGGGCTCACCTGGTAGATCGGCGCGGCCATCACGCCGGCCAGCGCCGCGAGACCGACACCGAAGCCGT
>CAYTOT010000057.1:0-26386 GCA_964439475.1 uncultured Alcaligenaceae bacterium | reverse complement strand
GTGCGCGAATTGACGGAGGTCATCCGCGACTATGGTGAAGAACGGTTTGCTCAATCCATTGCAAAGGCAATTGCGGCGGCGCGCCAAGAGCGGCCCATCGAGCGCACGGGGGACCTCCGGCGCATCGTGGGCCAAGCCGTCGGCACGTTCACGCGGGGTGATTGGAGTCAGGATCCGGCCACGCGCACGTTCCAGGCCCTTCGGATTTTCCTGAACCGCGAGCTGTCCGAGATCACGAGCGCCCTGCCGTCGATGGTGCCGCTGCTCAACACCGGCGGGCGCCTGGTCGTGATCGCCTTCCATTCCCTCGAAGACCGCATCGTCAAGCGCTTCTTCCAGCGTGCCGCGAAGCCGTTCGCCGGCGATCCCGAGGTGGCACGGCTCGCCATTCGCGCCGACGCGCTGCCCGGGGCGCCGCTGGCGCTCGTCGGTCGCGCGGTCAGGCCGTCGGCGGCCGAGATCGCACGCAACGCGCGCTCTCGCAGCGCGATCCTGCGCGTGGCGGAACGCACGCCTGCCGCGCTGCCCCCCGGCTGGCCCCGGGGTTACGTCGAGGCGGGGCTCGCATGACGCGCGTGAATCTCCTGCTGCTCGCCGTGCTGGTGCTGTGCGCACTGTCGCTCGTCACCTCTCGCCATCAGGCGCGGCGGCTCTTCGTCGAGCTCGAGCGCGCGCAGGCCGAGCAGCGTGCCTACGAGACCGAATACGGCCAGCTCCAGCTCGAGCAGTCGACGTGGGGCATGCCGGCGCGCGTGGAGAAGATCGCGCGCGAGCAGTTGCGGATGCAGCTTCCCACGCCGGCGCGCACCGAGGTCGTGCCGATGCCGGTTCCCCGTCCCGAGGGCACGCGATGACGTCCGCCGGCACCCCTCGCCCGCGCTTCGCGGCCGCCGCGCCGCCCCCGCCGCAACTGCCGCGGCTGCGCGCCCCGATCGTGTTCGGCGTGCTCGCGCTGCTCTTCGCCGGACTCGTGGGACGTTCGCTCTACCTGCAGTGGATCGACAACGAGTTCCTGCAGGAGCAAGGCAGCGCGCGCCACTCGCGCGACCTCGAGGTGCCCGCCCATCGCGGCCGCATCGTGGACCGCTTCGGGGAGGTGCTCGCGGTATCCACCCCGGTGCGCTCGCTGTGGGCGTTTCCGGACAAGTTCGAAGCCACACCGGGACAGATGAAGGATCTCGCGCGCATCCTCGAGACCACGCCGCAGCGCATCGCGGCGCGCCTCGACGCGCACGAGGACTTCGCGTTCATCGCACGGCAGGTCGCGCCGGAGACCTCCGAGCGCGCCATGGCGTTGCGCATCAAGGGCCTCCACGACCAGAACGAGTATCGCCGCTACTACCCCGGCGGCGAGGTCACGGCACAGATCCTGGGCTTCACCGGCGACAAGGATGTAGGCCAGGAAGGCATCGAGCTCGCCCAGCAGGCATGGCTCGCCGGCGTGCCGGGGAGCCGCCGCGTGATCATCAACCGCCGCTTCGAGGCGGTGGAGGACGTCGCCGCGATCCGTGCGCCGCAGGCTGGCCGCGACCTGGCGCTCGCCATCGACACGCGGCTGCAGTATCTCGCCTTCCGCGAGCTCAAGGCGGCGGTGGAGGTCAACAAGGCCAAGGCCGGCGGCATGGTGATCGTCGACGTCGCCACCGGCGAGATCCTGGCGCTGGCGAACTGGCCCACGTACAACCCCAACCGCCGCGACAAGGTGACGCCGCAGAAGATGCGCAACCGCGCGCTCACCGACATCTTCGAGCCGGGCTCCACCCTGAAGCCCTTCACGATCGCCGCGGCGCTCGAGGCGGGCAAGGTCCGCCCCGACACCGTCATCCAGACCGGCAACGGCACGCTCACCATCGGGCCCAACACCATCCGCGACGCGCATCCGGCGGGTGCCCTCACCGTGGAGCAGGTGATCCAGAAGTCGTCCAACGTGGGGTCGGGAAAGATCGCGCTGATGATGCCGTCCGAGACCATGTGGCAGATGTTCACGAACGTGGGCTTCGGGGCGGCGCCGAAGACGGGCTTCCCGGGCGAAGTCGGCGGACGCGTGCGGCCCGCCCGCACCTGGAAGCCGATCGAGCAGGTGACGATGGCCTACGGACACGGCATCTCGGTGAGTCTCGTGCAGCTCGCCCGCGCCTACACCATGTTTGCCACCGATGGCGAGGTCAAGCCGGTCACGCTGCTGCGCACCGAGGGCGAGGTGCAGGGGCGGCAGGTCATCTCGCCGGCCACCGCGAAGGCCGTCCGGCACATGCTGGAGATGGCCGTGCTGCCGGGAGGCACCGCACCCAAGGCGCAGGTGGCGGGGTACCGGGTGGCCGGCAAGACGGGCACGGCGCACAAGCTCGAGGGCAAGGGCTACGCCCCCAACAAGTACGTCTCGTCGTTCGTGGGTTTCGCGCCGGCGTCGAAGCCGCGGCTCATCGTCGCGGTGATGATCGACGAGCCGGCGGGTGGCAAGTACTACGGCGGCTCGGTCGCGGGTCCCGTGTTCTCGAACGTGATGGGCGCGGCACTGCGCATGCTGGGGGTGCCCACCGACGCGCCTCTCGACAAGGTCATCCTGCCGCCCGAGGGCATGGAAGTGCACGAAGAGACGTGAGCGCGCGCATGGGTGGTCGATCGATTCCCTGCTTGCCGCCAGCGCCCCGCGCGGAGGCGAGGCATGCCTGACGCCGTGCGCGAGTTCGACGTGGCAGCGCTCCTGGCGCGTCTCGGGGCGCACCCGCGCCGCATCACCTCCGACAGCCGCCGCGTCGAGCCCGGCGTCGCCTTCGCTGCCTACCCGGGAACCGCTGCCGACGGCCGCAGCTTCATCCCCGACGCGGTCGCCCGCGGCGCGTCGGCGGTGCTATGGGAAGCTCGCGCGTGGCAGTGGGACAGGACGCTCACCGGCCCCAACATGGGCGTCGAGGACCTGCAGCAGCGCGTGGGTCCCATCGCCGACTTCATCTACGGCAGCGCCTCGCGTGACCTGTGGCTCGTGGGCGTGACGGGCACCAACGGCAAGACGTCGTGCGCGCAGTGGATCGCACAGGCGCTCGACGCCTGCGGCACGCGCGCGGCCGTGCTGGGCACGATCGGCAACGGCCTCGTCGGCGCGACCGCGCCGGCCGCGCACACCACGCCCGACGCGGCGATGCTGCACGAGCTCCTGGCGCAGTTCCGCGCGGCGGGGGCGAAGGCAGTGGCCATGGAGGTGTCGTCGCACGGCCTGGACCAGGGGCGCGTCAACGGCGCGGCGTTCGACATCGCCCTCTTCACCAATCTCACCCGGGACCATCTCGACTATCACCGGACCATGGCCGCGTACGGTGCCGCCAAGGCGCGGCTCTTCGCCTGGCCCGGCCTGCGCACCGCAGTGATCAACGCCGACGATCTTTTCGGGCGCAGCCTCATCGAGACGCTGCGCGAGCGCCGCCAGGCCACGCTCACCTACGGCCTCGGCAACGCCGACATCGTGGCCACCCCGCTGTCGGTCGACCGCCGCGGCATCGTGCTCGACGTGACCACGCCGTGGGGCCGCGCGACGCTGCGCTCCGGCCTCGTGGGCGCGTTCAACGCGCAGAATCTCCTGGGCGTGCTGGGCGTCCTGCTCGCCTCCGACGTGCCGCTCGCATCCGCCATCGAGGTCCTGGGCACGCTCGACGCACCGCCTGGCCGCATGCAGCGCCTGGGCGGCGACGGCAGGCCCCTCGTGGTCGTGGACTACGCGCACACGCCCGATGCGCTCGAGAAGGTGCTGGTCGCCCTGCGGCCGGCCGTGACGCCGGGCGGCGAGCTCGTCTGCGTGTTCGGCTGCGGCGGAGACCGCGATCCGGGCAAACGGCCGCAGATGGGCGCAGTCGCGGCCGCGCACGCCGACCGCATCGTGGTGACGAGCGACAACCCGCGCAGCGAGGATCCACAGGCGATCGCGCAGGATGTCGCCAGGGGCGTGCTCGATGCCGGGCATCGCCGTTGGACGATCGAGGTGGACCGCCATGCCGCCATCGCCGGCGCCATCGCGGGCGCCGGCAGGGACGACGTGGTGCTCGTCGCCGGCAAGGGTCACGAAGCCTGGCAGGAGCGCATGGGCGAGCGGCGGGCGTTCTCGGATTCGCGCGAGGCCGACGCAGCGCTCGCGGCGTGGAGCGCGGCATGATGGATACCGCCACCGCCGCCCGCGTGGTGCAGGGTCGTACCCTCGGCGGCAGCGTGCCCTTCCTGCGGGTGACCACCGACAGCCGCGACCTGCGCGAAGGGGATCTCTTCGTCGCGCTGCGCGGCGAGCGCTTCGACGGCCACGACTTCGTGGGCACGGCGCTCGCGCAGGGCGCCGCGGCGGCCGTCGTGGCCGACGAGCGTGCGGCCGGCATGAGCGGCGCGCTCATCGCGGTCGACGATCCGCTGGCGGCACTCGGCCGCCTCGCGGCGCACTGGCGCGCGCAGTTCGCCATCCCGCTCGCGGTGGTGGTGGGCAGCAACGGCAAGACCACCGTCAAGGAGATGACGGCGGCGATCCTGCGCGAGGAGTTCGGCGCGGGCGGCGTGCTCGCCACGCCCGGCAACCTGAACAATGCGATCGGGCTGCCGCTCACGTTGCTCGGCCTCGGTGGGTCGCACCGTGCGGCGGTGATCGAGCTCGGCATGAACCATCGCGGCGAGACGCGCGAGCTCGCGGCCATCGCGCGGCCCACCATCGTCGTCGTCGTGAACGCACAGCGCGAGCACCAGGAGTTCATGGCGAGCGTGGCCGAGGTCGCGGCCGAGCATGCCGATGCGATCGCGGCGCTCGCGCCGGAGGGCGTGGCGGTGGTCAACGCCGACGACGCGCATGCCGGCGTGTGGCGCGCTGCGGCGGAGCGGGCGGGGGCGAGTGTCGTCACCTTCGGCTTCGATCCTGCGGCGAACGTCACCGCGGGCGTGCGCAGCGGCGGCGCCGGCAGCATCCTCGCGCTCAACACGCCCGTCGGGCACGCGCACGTGAGCCTGGCCGTTCCCGGCACGCACATGGCGCGCAACGCGCTGGCGGCCGCCGCGGTCGGCGTGGCGGCGGGAGCGTCGATCGCGGCCGTCAAGCGCGGTCTCGCGGCGTTCCGCGCGGCGCCGGGGCGGCTCGCCGCCACGCAGGCCAGCGGCGGTGCGCAGGTGATCGACGACAGCTACAACGCCAACCCCGACTCGATGCGCGCCGCCATCGACGTGCTGACCGCGGTCCCCGGCACGCGCGTGCTGGTGATGGGCGACATGGGAGAGGTGGGCGCGCAGGGACCGGCCTGGCACCGCGAGATCGGTGCGTATGCGCGCGAGCGCGGCGTCGATCGCCTGTACGCGCTGGGCGTCATGTCGGCCGGGGCCGTCGCCGCCTTCGGCAGCGGCGCCGCGCATTTCGCCGGCGCCACCGACCTGGCAGCGGCCCTGGTGCCGGAGGCCACCGCGGGAGTCACGATCCTCGTCAAGGGCTCGCGCTTCATGCGCATGGAGCGCATCGTGACGGCGCTGACGGGACGCGGGGGAGGGGGTCACTGATGCTGCTCCTCCTGTCCGAGTGGCTCGACCAGTACGCGCGCGTCTTCAACGTGTTCGGCTACATCACGCTGCGCGCGGTGCTCGCCACGATGACCGCACTCGTCATCTCGTTCCTCATCGGGCCGCGCATGATCGCCTGGCTCGCCCGCATGAAGATCGGCCAGTCGGTGCGCGACGACGGGCCGAGCACTCACCTCGTCAAGGCCGGCACGCCGACGATGGGCGGCGCACTGATCCTGGTGGCAATCGTCATCACCACGCTGCTGTGGGGCAACCTCACCAATCGCTTCGTGTGGGTGGTCCTGCTCGTGATGCTCGGCTTCGGCGCCGTCGGCTGGGTCGACGACTGGCGCAAGGTCGTCTATCGCAATCCCAAGGGCCTGTCGGCACGCGCCAAGTTCTTCTGGCAGTCGACCATCGGCTTCGTCGCCGCGGTGTATCTCGCGTTCTCGGTGTCGGCGGAGAACAATCCGCAGTTCGCGCGCCTCTTCTCGGAGTGGGTGCAAAGCGGCTTCCCCGCGGGACTGTCCGCCCGCGCCGACCTGATCGTGCCGTTCTTCAAGACGGTGTCGTATCCGCTCGGGGTGTGGGGTTTCATCGCGCTCACCTACTTCGTGATCGTGGGCACCAGCAACGCGGTGAACCTCACCGACGGCCTCGACGGCCTCGCCATCATGCCCACCGTGATGGTGGCGAGCGCGCTCGGCATCTTCGCCTACGTGATCGGCAACGCGATCTTCGCGCGCTACCTCGGCTTTCCGCACATCCCCGGCGCTGGCGAGCTCGCGGTGATCTGCGGCGCGATCGGCGGCGCCGGGCTGGGCTTCCTCTGGTTCAACGCGTATCCGGCCGACGTGTTCATGGGCGACGTGGGCGCGCTGGCGCTCGGCGCGGCGCTCGGGACCATCGCGGTCATCGTCCGCCAGGAGATCGTGCTTCTGATCATGGGCGGCGTGTTCGTGATGGAGACGCTGTCCGTGATGATCCAGGTGGTCTCGTTCAAGACGCGCGGCAAGCGGGTGTTCCGCATGGCGCCGATCCATCATCACTTCGAGCTCAAGGGCTGGAAGGAGAACCAGGTCGTGGTGCGCTTCTGGATCATCACCATGCTGCTCGTGCTGTTCGGCCTTTCGACGCTGAAGCTGCGCTGACCATGCGCCACGCCGGCCGCAATGCAGTGGTGCTGGGTGCGGGACTCACCGGGCGCTCGCTCGCCCGTCACCTCGTGCGCGAGGGCGCCCGGGTGCGCGTGGCGGACACCCGCGCGCGGCCGCCGCTCGCCGATGAGCTCGCCGCCGAGTTTCCGGACGTCACGCTCGTCACCGGCCCTTTCACCGCCGCCACGCTGGAAGGCGCGGATCTCGTGGCGATCAGCCCCGGGGTGGCCAAGGACCAGCAGGCCATCGCCGAGGCGGTGGCTCGCGGCGCCGAGCTCGTCGGGGACATCGAGCTCTTCGCTCGCGCCATGCCGCCGGAGCAGAAGGTGCTCGCGATCACCGGATCGAACGGCAAGACGACCGTCACCGCGCTCACCGGCGCGCTGTGCCGCGCAGCGGGGCTGCGCGCCGTGGTGGCGGGAAACATCGGCGATGCCGTGCTCGACGTCCTCGCGCGCTACGACGGCCCTGCGGCGCAGGAAGCGTGGCCCGACGCATTCGTGCTGGAGCTGTCGAGCTTCCAGCTCGAGACCACGTGGTCGCTCGTGCCGACGGCCGCTGCCGTGCTCAACGTGACCGACAACCATCTCGATCGCTACGCCGATCTCGCGGCCTACGCAGCCGCCAAGGCGCGGATCTTCGCGGCGAGTGGCGTGCAGGTGCTCAATCGCGACGATGCGCGCTCCCTTGCCATGCGCATCCCGGGCCGCACCGTGGAGACGTTCGGGACGAGCGTTCCGGCCAACGAGGGCGAGTGGGGACTCGTGCGCTTCGAGCGCGTCAGCTGGCTGGCGCAGGGAGGTGCGCTACTCGTGCCGGTGGAGTCGCTCTCGCTCATGGGCCGCCACAACGCATTGAACGCGCTGGCCGCGCTCGCGCTGACGGCCAGCGTGACGCGCCTCGACCGCGGCGTGCTCGATGCGCTGAAGGCGTTCGAGGGGCTGCCGCATCGCATGCAGCGCATCGCCGAGGCAGGCCACGTCGCCTACATCGACGATTCCAAGGCGACCACCGTCGTGGCCACGCAGGCAGCGCTCGACGGCATCGAGCGGCCGGCGGTGCTCATCGCTGGCGGCGACGGCAAGGGCCAGGACTTCCGCCCACTCAAGTCGTCGGTGGATGCCGATTGCCGCGCGGTGCTGCTGATCGGGCGCGACGCGCCGGTCATCGCGAAGGCGCTCGAGGGGACGCCCGCCCGCGTCGAGATCGCAGGCACCCTCGACCGGGCCGTCGACCGGGCGTTCGAACTCGCCGAGGCGGGCGACGCCGTACTGCTCTCGCCCGCATGCGCGAGCCTCGACCAGTTCGCGAGCTACGTCGAGCGCGGCGAGCGCTTCGTCGCCCGCGTGCAGGTCCGTCTCGCCGGGATGACGCAGCATGCGTAAGGCGGTGACCGCGCAGGCGCCCCTCGGCCTTCGCGCGCCCCGCGCGTTGCGGCCGGACGCACCGGAGGCGCGCGGCAGCGCCGCCCGCTCGCTCGCGGTCTACGACGCCTCGCTGGCCTGGGCGGGCCTGCTGCTCCTCGCCATCGGGCTCGTGATGGTGTACTCGGCCTCGATCGCGACCGCCGAGGCCTCGTCGCACACGGGAAACCGTGCGTGGTACTTCCTCGCCCGGCACGCGATGTTCGTGGCGGTGGGACTCGCCGCCGCCGCGGTCGCGTTCCAGGTGCCGATGCGAGCGTGGGAACGGCTCGCGCCGTGGCTCTTCATCGCCGGCGTGGTGCTGCTGGTGCTGGTGCTCGTCCCGGGCATCGGCAAGTCGGTGAACGGATCGCGCCGGTGGCTCTCGCTGTGGGTGATCAACGCGCAGCCTTCGGAGCTCATGAAGCTCGCGGTCGTGCTCTACGCGGCGAGCTACGCGGTGCGGCGCGCCGCCTTCCTCCACGCCGAGCAGCCGTTGCGGCAGACCATCGTGCGCGGCTTCCTTCCGCTATTCGCCGTGATGGTGGTCGTCGGCGGCCTGCTGCTGCTCGAGCCCGACTTCGGCGCCTTCGTGGTGATCGTCGCCATTGCCTTCGGGATCCTGTTTCTGGGCGGTCTCGACTGGCGGCTCTTCATCGGACTCGCCGCGCTGCTCCCCGTCGCGCTTGCCGGCATCCTCGTCGCCGCGCCCTACCGGCTGCAGCGGCTCACGGCCTTCCTCGACCCGTGGTCCGACCCGCTCGGCAAGGGCTACCAGCTCTCGCATTCGCTCATCGCCTTCGGCCGCGGCGAGTGGTTCGGCGTGGGGCTGGGCTCGAGCGTGGAGAAGCTGCTCTTCCTGCCCGAGGCGCACACCGACTTCCTCCTCGCGGTGATCGCGGAGGAGCTCGGCTTCGTAGGCGTCGCGGTCGTCATCGCGCTCTTCGTTTGGGTGTTCTTCCGCGCCTACGGCATCGGCCGCCAGGCGGCGCGCCTGTCGCGCCCGTTCGCCGCGCTGGTGGCGCAAGGGATCGGCGTGTGGCTCGGCGTGCAGACGTTCATCAACATCGGGGTGAACATGGGCGTGCTACCCACCAAGGGACTCACGCTGCCGCTGCTGTCGTTCGGCGGCAGCGGCATCGTCGCGAATTGCGTCGCGCTCGCGATCCTCCTGCGCATCGACTACGAGAACCGCCGGTTGCTTCGCGGCTTCGCTGAATGAACGTGATGATCACGACGGGCGGCACCGGCGGACACGTCTTTCCCGGCCTCGCGGTCGCCAGCAAGCTCGCCTCGCGCGGCGCCGGCGTGTTCTGGCTCGGCACGCGCGAGGGCATCGAGGCGAAGCTCGTGCCGCAGCACGGCGTGGAGTTCGAGGGGATCTCCTTCCGCGGCGTGCGCGGCAAGGGCCTGCGCACGCTGCTGCTCGGGCCTTACGCGCTGCTCGGCGCATGCCTCGCGGCGCGCTCGATCATCCGCCGGCGCATGCCCGACGTGGTCCTGGGCTTCGGCGGCTTCGCATCGTTTCCCGGCGGGCTGATGGGCACGGCCACGGGGCGCAAGGTGGTGCTGCACGATTCCAATGCCGTCGCCGGCCTCGCCACGCGCGTGCTCGCGTACGGCGCCGACCGCATCCTGCTCGGTTTTCCACAGGCCCTGCGCGGCCGCCACGCGAAGCTGGTCGAATGGGTCGGCAATCCGCTGCGCGACGCGGTGTGCGCGCTCGCGGCGCCGGCGCAGCGCTTCGCCGGCCGCGACGGCCCGTTGCGTCTGCTGGTCGTGGGAGGCAGCCTCGGCGCGCAGGCGCTGAACACGCTGCTTCCGGCCGCGATCGGCAAGCTCGCCCCGGCGCTGCGTCCGCGCATCGTGCATCAGGCCGGCGAGCGGCACATCGAGGCGCTGCGGGCGGCGTATGCGCGTGCCGGGGTGGAAGCGGAATGCGTCGCCTTCATCGACGACATGGCGGCGCGCTATGCCTGGGCCGACTTCACGGTGTGCCGCGGCGGAGCGCTCACCGTCTCGGAGCTCGCGGCCGTGGGCCTCGGCGCGATCGTGGTGCCGCTGCCCGGGGCGATCGCCGACGAGCAAAGCGCCAACGCGCAGTTCCTGGTCGACGCCGGCGCGGCATGGAAGGAGCCGCAGGACAGCCTGACCCCCGAGCGCCTGCTCCCCCGCATCGAATCGCTCGACCGCGCGCGTTGCCTCGCGATGGCGCAGGCGGCCTACGCTCACGGCAAGCGCGACGCCGCGGCTCGCGTGGCCGATGTGTGCCTCGCCTTCGGAGCGAACGCATGAGCCCGATGGGCCGCCCCGAGAACGAATCCCCCCGAAGCGCATCGGCGCGGAAGGCCTTCCGATGAGGCACAAGGTCAAGCGCGTGCACTTCGTGGGCATCGGCGGCGCCGGCATGAGCGGCATCGCCGAAGTGCTCGCCACGCAAGGCTACGCGGTGTCGGGCTCCGACCTCGCGGCCAACGCGGCGACGCGGCGCCTCGCGCGTCTCGGCGTGCGCGTCGTCGTGGGACACGCGGCGGAGAACAGCGCGAACGCCGACGCGGTCGTGGTGTCCACGGCGGTGGCCGCCGACAACCCGGAGGTCGCCGCCGCCCGTGAGCGCGGGGTGCCGATCGTGCCGCGCGCGCTCATGCTGGCGGAACTCATGCGGCTGAAGCAGGGCATCGCGGTGGCCGGCACCCACGGCAAGACGACCACCACGAGCCTCATCGCCTCGGTGCTGGCCGAGGGCGGGCTCGACCCGACGTTCGTGATCGGCGGCCGCCTGCTCTCGGCCGACGCCAACGCCCGGCTCGGCAGCGGCGAGTTCCTGGTGGCCGAAGCCGACGAGTCCGACGCCTCTTTCCTCTATCTCACGCCGGTGATGGCCGTCGTCACGAACATCGACGCCGACCACATGGAGACCTACGGCCACGACTTCTCGCGCCTCACGCGCGCCTTCGTGGACTTCCTGCAGCGCCTGCCGTTCTACGGCGTGGCCATCGTGTGCGTGGACGACGCGAACCTGCGCGGCATCCTGTCCGATGTCTCGAAGCCGCTCGTCACCTATGGTCTCGCCGAGGACGCCGACCTGCGCGCGATCGACGTCGCCAACCACGGCGGCCGCATGCGCTTCACGGCGCGCGCGAAGAACGCACCGGACCTGCCGGTGGAACTCGCCGTGCCCGGCGTCCATAACGTGCGCAACGCCCTGGCGGCGATCGCCGTGGGACGCGAGGCGGGTGTCGAGGATGCGGCCATGGCGAAGGCGCTCGCCGATTTCCGCGGCGTCGGCCGCCGCTTCCAGCGCCATGGCGAGATCGCGCTCGCGGAGGGGGGCAGTTTCACGCTGGTCGACGATTACGGCCATCACCCGGCGGAGATGGCGGCCACGCTGGATGCCGCGCGGACGAGCTTTCCCGGGAGGCGCCTCGTGCTTGCCTTCCAGCCGCATCGCTACAGCCGGACCCGCGACCTGTTCGAGGACTTCGTCGCCGTGCTGTCGACGGTCGACGCGCTCGTGCTCGCCGACGTGTACCCCGCGGGAGAAGCCCCCATCGTCGCCGCAGACGGGCGCGCGCTGGCGCGGGCGGTGCGCGTGGCGGGCAAGGTCGAGCCGGTGTTCGTCGAGGATGTCGCGGCCCTGCCGGAATCGCTGCGCGCGGTGCTTCGTGACGGGGACGTCGTCGTCACCATGGGTGCCGGTTCCATCGGCGGCGTGGCCGCCCAGCTCGCGGCCGGAGCGGGGGCACGATGATGATGTTCGAGCCCGCCCGCTTCGAGGGACTGCGCGGCAAGCTCGCGTACGATGCGCCGCTCGCGAGGCATACGAGCTGGCGCGCCGGCGAGGGCCGCGCCGACATTCTCTTCGTCCCTGCCGACCGCGACGACCTCTCCGCGTTCCTGCGCACGCTGCCGGTCGCCACGGACGTCACGGTGCTGGGCCTCGGCAGCAACACGCTGGTGCGCGACGGAGGCCTGCGCGGCGCCGTGGTGGTGATGCACGATGCGGGCGCCGCGCTCGCCGTCGCCGACGGACTCGTCTACGCGGAGGCGGGTGCCGCAAGCCCCAAGCTCGCGCGCTTCGCCGCCACGCACGGCTGCGCCGGAGCCGAGTTCCTCGCCGGCGTCCCGGGCACGGTCGGCGGCGCGCTCGCGATGAACGCGGGCTGCTACGGCGGCGAGACCTGGCGGCACGTCGCCCGCGTCGAGGTGCTCCTTCGCGACGGCAGGTTCGTGGTACGCACGCCGGACGACTACGACATCGGCTACCGCACGGCGCGCGCGCGCGCGCCGTCGTCGTCACCCGAGATATTCACCTCGGCCTGGTTCCGCTTTCCGCCAGGTGACACCACGGCCGCGAGGGCGCGGATCAAGGAGCTCCTGGCGCGCCGCATCGCGACGCAGCCGCTGTCGCTGCCGAACGCCGGCAGCGTCTTCCGCAACCCGCCGGGGGGCCACGCCGCGCGCCTCATCGAGGACTGCGGCCTCAAGGGATACGCGGTCGGCGGCGCGCGCGTGTCGGAGAAGCATGCCAATTTCATCGTCAACCCCGACGGCGCCGCGCGCGCGACCGACATCGAGGCCCTGATCGATGTCGTGCGGGAGACGGTGCGCATGAAGACCGGCGTGGATCTCGAGCCCGAGGTGCGCATCGTCGGCGAGGCGCGCCGATGAGCGCGGCGGGCCTGGACTTCGGGAAGGTGGCCGTTCTGCTCGGCGGGCCGTCGACGGAGCGCGAGGTGTCGCTCATGTCGGGCAACGGCGTGCTCGCCGCGCTGCGCGAGAAGGGCGTGGACGCGCATCCCTTCGATCCTGCGGAGCGCGACCTGTGGGAGCTCCGGCGCGACGGCTTCACGCGCGTGTTCATCGCGCTCCACGGACGCTTCGGCGAGGACGGCACCGTGCAGGGCGCGCTCGAGACGCTGGGCATCCCGTATACCGGCAGCGGCGTGATGGGTTCGGCGCTCGCCATGGACAAGTGGCGCACCAAGCTCGTCTGGCTCGCGAGCGGCATCCCGACGCCCGCCTATCGCGTGCTCGATGCCGCTACCGACGGGATGCGCGTGATCGCCGAGCTTGGCCTTCCGCTGATCGTGAAGCCGGCGCGCGAGGGATCGACCATCGGCATCACCAAGGTCACCACCGCCGACCACGACGAGATCGCCGCCGCCTGGCGGGCGGCGGCGACGCACGATCCGCTGGTGCTCGTCGAGGAGTTCGTCACGGGCCAGGAGCTGACCGCGTCGATCGTGAATGGCCGGACGCTGCCGCTGATCCGCATCGAGGCACCTCAGGGTAACTACGATTACCACAGCAAGTATTTCTCCGACGAGACGAAGTATTTCTGCCCCGCCGGCCTGCCCACCGGGCAGGAGATGGAGATACGCGCCACCTGCCTGCGCGCTTTCGAGATCGTCGGCTGCTCGGGATGGGGGCGCATCGACCTCATCCTGCGGCCCGACGGCAGCTACTCGCTCCTCGAGGTGAACACCTCGCCCGGCATGACGGGGCACAGCCTGGTCCCGATGGCCGCGAAGGCGGAGGGCATGTCCTATCCCGACCTCTGCGTCGAGATCTTGCGAGGCGCCCGTGTGGGATGACGCCCGCCAGCTCGACGCGCTCGCGCTCACGCTGGCGCTCGTCTCGGTCCTGGGCCTCGTCGTGGCCGGCGTGATCTTCGTCGTGCGTCTGCCGGTCTTCGCCTTCAACGAGGTCGTGGTGACCGGGCCGCTCGCGCGCGCCGATGCCGCTCAGCTCGAGGCCGTGATCCGCGACGACCTCTCCGGCACGTTCTTCACCATGGATCTCGCCCGTGCGCGCGCCGCGCTCGCCCGGGTGCCGTGGGTGCGCGACGTGGCGCTACGCCGCCAGTGGCCCGACCGCCTCGAGGTCACGGTCGACGAGCACGAGCCGCTCGCCCGCTTCAACGACGGCCGGCTCGTGAGCCGGCGCGGCGAGGTCTTCGACGCCCGGTCCGCCGACGCGCTGCCGCAGTTCGAGGGACCGGAATCGCGTGCCGCCGAGATGGTGGAGCGCTACCGCGGCTTCGGCGACACGCTGCGTCCGCTCGGCCTGCGTCTGACCGACGTGCGCCTGTCGGCGCGCGGCGGATGGCGGCTGCGCGCCGAAGGCGCCGCCGGTCCGCTGGTGCTCGAGCTCGGGCGCGACGATCCGGAGGGCCGTCTCGCGCGCTTCGTGGGCGTGCACGGACGCACGCTGGGCGCACTGGCGCGGGCGGGCACCAGGGTCGAGGCCGTGGACCTCCGCTACCGCAACGGATTCGCGGCGCGCGTGCCCGGGTTTCGCGAGAAGGCGGCGAAGCCCGCGGCCTGACGCGCGGGCCGCGACGGAGAAGGCGACGAAGGCATCAGGGAACGGACGGGAACGGGACGGTACATGAAGGACAGCAAGAACGTGATCGTGGGCCTCGACATCGGAACGTCGAAGATCGTCGCGATCGTCGCCGAGGCGACGCCGGAAGGCGAGCTCGCCATTATCGGGCTCGGACAGGCGCCGTCGCGCGGCCTCAAGAAGGGCGTGGTGGTCAACATCGAGGCGACGATGGCCTCGATCCAGCGCGTGCTGGAAGAGGCGGAGCTGATGGCCGACTGCCAGATCAAGGAGGTCTACACCGGCATCGCGGGCAGCCACATCCGCTGCTACACGTCGCACGGCATGGTCGCCATCAAGGAGAAGGAGGTCATGCAGGCCGACATCGATCGCGTGGTCGATACGGCCAGGGCGATCCCGATTCCGAACGACCAGCAGATCCTGCACATCGTCCCGCAGTCGTTCACGATCGACGGGCAGGAGGACGTGCGGGAGCCGCTCGGCATGAGCGGCGTGCGTCTCGAGGTGGACGTGCACATCGTCACCGGCGCCGTATCGGCGGTGGAGAACATCACCAAGTGCATCCGCCGCTGCGGGCTCGAGGTGCGCGACGTGATCCTGCAGCCGCTCGCCTCGGCGACCGCGGTGCTCTCCGAGGACGAGAAGGATCTCGGCGTATGCCTGATCGACATCGGGGGCGGCACCTCCGACATCGCGGTCTACGCCAACGGGGCGATCCGACATACCGCGGTGATCCCGATCGCCGGCGACCAGGTGACCAACGACATCGCGATGACGCTGCGCACGCCCACCAAGGAGGCGGAGGAGCTCAAGGTGCGCCACGGCTGCGCGCTGCGCCAGCTCGCCGATCCGAACGACGTGATCGAGGTGCCGGGCGTTGGCGAGCGCGCCCCGCGGAAGCTCTCGCGGCCGATGCTCGCCGAGGTGATCGAGCCGCGCATCGAGGAACTCTTCCAGTTCGTGCAGTCGGAGGTGCGGCGCAGCGGCTTCGAGGAAATGATCTCCTCCGGCGTGGTGATCACCGGCGGCTCCGCGCTGCTGCAGGGCGTGACGGAGCTGGGCGAGGAGGTCTTTCACATGCCGGTGCGCGTCGGCTCACCCACGTACTCGGGGCACCTGGCCGACGTCGTGCGCAGCCCGCGCTACGCGACGGCCATGGGCCTCCTGCTCGAAGGGCGCGACCAGTACCTGCGCGGCCAGGCGGCGCGCGCGCAGACCGCCGGCATCGGCGGCGCGGCGGAGCGGATGCGGCAGTGGTTCAAGGCGAATTTCTGAAGGGGCGGAAGCAAGTGAATTCCTCCTTCCTTCGGGTACGGGCCACCGAAGTATCGCGGGCGGAGGCCGGCGATCCTTCGCGGAAAGGGCGGAACGAAAACACAAGAACGACAGTGATTCGGGGCATTGCGGTCCATCGGTTCATCGGTTCAACGACAGGAGAAGGAGAGCACCATGTTTGAAATCATCGATCCCAGCCAGGACGACGGCGCGGTCATCAAGGTCATCGGGGTAGGCGGCTGCGGAGGCAACGCGGTCGAGCACATGATCGCGCGCGGCTTGTCCGGCGTGGACTTCATCTGCGCCAACACCGATGCGCAGGCGTTGAAGCGATCCACGGCGGGCACGCAGTTGCAACTGGGGTCCACGCTCACGCGCGGCCTCGGCGCCGGGGCCAAGCCCGAGATCGGCCGCGACGCCGCGATGGAGGATCGCGATCGCATCGCCGAGATGATCGGCGGCGCCGACATGCTCTTCATCACCGCGGGCATGGGCGGCGGCACGGGCACGGGTGCGGCACCGGTCATCGCCGACATCGCGAAGAGCCTCGGCATCCTCACCGTGGCCGTCGTCACGCGTCCGTTCGCCTTCGAGGGCAAGCGCCAGCGCGTCGCGGCGGCCGGCGTGGAGGAGCTGTCGAAGAAGGTCGACTCGCTCATCATCATCCCGAACGACAAGCTGATGCAGGTGCTGGGAGACGACATCCCGTTGCTCGACGCCTATGCCGCCGCCAACGACGTGCTGTACGGCGCCGTCTCCGGCATCGCCGAGGTCATCAACAATCCCGGCCTCGTCAACGTCGACTTCGCCGACGTGCGCACGGTCATGGGCGAGGTCGGGATGGCGATGATGGGCTCGGCCACCGCCAACGGCGCCGATCGCGGCAAGCTCGCGGCCGAGCAGGCGGTGCGCAGCCCGCTGCTCGAGGACGTCAACCTAGCCGGTGCGCGCGGCGTGCTGGTGAACGTGACCGCCTCGGCCGGCCTCAAGATGAAGGAGTATCACGAGGTCATGAGCACCCTGAAGGAGTTCACCGCCGAGGATGCGATGGTCATCGTGGGCACCGTGATCGACGACAGCATGGGCGACAACCTGCGCGTGACGATGATCGCCACCGGGTTGGGCGGAGCGGTGACGCAGCAGGCCAAGCCGCGTCCCAGGCTCGAGGTGCTCGACACCGTGGTGATCGAGCGCACCGGCACCGACGGCATGGGCGTGCAGGTCGAGACGATCGACTATGACCGCCTCGACCAGCCGGCGGTGATGCGCAAGGGTCGGGCGGGTGCAGGTCCCTCGGTGGCGCCATCGTTCGACGCCTCTGAGATCCCCGCCTTCCTGCGCAAGCAGGCGGACTAGACGGTGTCGGCGGCGGGCGGGGTGGCGCATTCGCTCGGCCCCCCCCCGCTCATGCTACAATGTAAAGCTAACCCGTTGACGCGACGGGAATAAGACAATGCTCAAGCAACGCACGCTCAAGAAGGCCGCCCGCACGACGGGCGTCGGCCTGCACACCGGCGCCCGCGTGGAGCTTTCGCTGCGCCCGGCCCCCGAGGACACGGGCATCGTATTCCATCGCGTCGATCTCGCCGATTCGCCGTCACTGCCGGCGCTCGCGACCAACGTGGGCGACACGCGGCTGGCGTCGACGCTGCGCATCGGACAGGCGAGCGTGGCGACCGTTGAGCACCTCATGTCGGCGCTCGCCGGCCTCGGCATCGACAACCTTCATGTCGACATCGCGGGTCCCGAACTGCCCATCATGGACGGCAGTGCAGGCCCGTTCGTGTTCCTGCTGCAGTCGGCCGGACTCGTGGAGCAGAAGGCACCCAAGCGCTACCTGCGCGTCAAGGAAGCAGTGGAGGTGCGCGACGGCGACAAGTGGGCACGTTTCACGCCGTTCGACGGTTATCGCCTCGACTTCACGATCGACTTTCCGCATCCGGTGTTCGGATCCGAGAATCGCAACGTCGTGGTCGACTTCGGGAGCGACTCCTACGCCAAGGAAGTCGCGCGGGCGCGCACCTTCGCGTTCATGCAGGACGTCGACGCGATGCGAGCCGCGGGCTTGGCACTCGGCGGCAGCCTGCAGAATGCCATCGTGCTCGACGAGTTCAGGGTGCTGAACACCGAAGGGCTGCGCTACGACAACGAGTTCGTGCGCCACAAGCTGCTCGACGCCATCGGCGACCTCTATCTCCTCGGCCATCCCCTGATCGGCCAGTACACGGCGTACAAGTCGGGCCACGGGCTCAACAACGCCCTGTGCCGCGCGCTGCTCGCGCGTACCGACGCCTGGCAGATCGCCACGTTCTCGGATGCCGCGACGGCGCCGGGAGCGTTTCTCGACTGGGCGCCGCAGGCGGGGTGACGCGGTCCCGCCGCGTCTTGCGCCCGGCGGGCACGGCTGCGCCCGCGTTCCCGACCCTTGGCCGTACGGGGCTGGCCGTTCGGCCGCCGGGCGAAGGGAAGGTCGCATGCTGATCGGATCCGCCGCATGCTGATCGTCAGGCTCCTGCTCTTCATCGCGCTGGGCACGATCCTCGTCGCGGCGCTCTTCTATTTCTTCAAGCGCGACCGCCGCTACCTGCGCTTCATCGTTCAGGTGGCCAAGTTCACGGTGGCCCTGCTGGTGGGGGTGATGCTCTTCTACGTGTTCGAGCGGCTGGTGCTGATGGTGTAGGGCGCTCGGGGCAGACTCGCGGCACGCTCGACGCCGGGTGTCGACGCCCGAGAGAGAGTTGACATCTGGTCCACTGGGGTGTCCACTTGACGCCCACGGCGCTCGCACCATGGGGTGGCCTGTCATCATCGGGAGTGGCGGAGATGCGGCGTTTCGCATTCGTTGCTTCTCTTGCATGCGTCGCGTGCCTCGCCGCGCCGATCGGTGCTGCCGTCCTCGACGTCGACACCGTGGTCGACGACGGCGCATTGTCACGATGTACCGACGCCGTCGGCGACTGCAGCCTGCGTGGTGCGCTCCTGCGCGCCAACGCCCTCGCCGAAGCGGTGACCATCAACCTGCCGGCGGGCACCTACGTACTGAGTCAGGCGACCGGCTGTGCGTTTCGTGGCACCGCGCTGGGCGTGTCCTGGCAGACGCCGGCGCTATGCCCGGTCGGCAACGTTACGATCGCCGGCGCGGGCAGCGGCGCTACGGTGATCGACGCTGCCCAGCCGGCCGGTTCGATCTCGGTTCGAGCGCCCGTCACGATCGTCGCGACCACCGGCCGCGTGACGGTTCGCGGTGTCACCCTGCGTCGCGGCAACTTCTCGGGCTCGAGCTTCGAGGGGCACGGCGGCGGCATCAACAACGCCGGTGTGCTCGTGCTCGAGGATTCGGTGGTCACCGAGAACTGGTCCAGTTCGTCCGGGGGCGGCATCTACAACCAGGGCGAGCTCACGCTGACGCGCTCTGTCGTCTCGCGCAATTTCTCGGGCCAGTCCGGCGGAGGCATCGTCAACACCAACCTCGTCGGAAGCTGCCCGACGAGCCCGTGCCACAACGGCGAGGGCCTGCTGCGCGTGCGCGACAGCGTGATCAGCGAGAACTTCGCGGAGCTGGGCGGCGGCATCTACAACTACGTGGGCACGGCGGACCTGGTCTCCAGCACTGTGAGCGGGAACCGCGCGAACGGGTCGGGCGGCGGCATCTACAACTCCGCCTGGCACGTCAAGCTCACCAACGTCACGGTGAGCGGCAACCGCGCTCCGACCGGGGGCGGGATCGTCAACAGCGGAGCGACGTATTCCACGATGGACCTCGTGAACGTCACCGTCACGGCGAACACGGCGCAGTGGGAGTCGGACCCCAATAGCGGGATCGGCGGCGGGCTCACCAACGGCGACAACGGCGTGGTGACGATCGCCAACACGATCATCGCCGGCAATTTCGCGGCCGGCAATTGCGGACTCAACGGCTGCGCTCCCCCCGGCACGGACTGCTTTGCCTTCGCGCCGCGCAACGCGGGCGTCACCTCTCGCGGATACAACCTCATCGGCACCGCTGCGGCGTGCGACATCGTGGGTGACGCCACCGGCAACCTCACCAACGTGGACGCGAGGCTGTCCGTGCTCGCCTTCAGCGGTGGCGTCACGCCGACGCACATGCCCACCGCCAGCAGCCCCGCCATCGATGCCGCGAGCCCGGCCCTGCCGGGCAGCGGTACCCCCGCCTGCGCGCTTGCCGACCAGCGGGGCTTCCTCCGTCCGATCGGTTCCCGCTGCGATATCGGCGCAGCCGAGCGCAGCGGCGAGTTCGCGCTCGCGGGCGTCGTCCCGCGCAGCGGCGGCAACGCCGGCCAGGTGTCGGTCCAGGTGGGCGGCTCGGGCATGGTCAGCGGCGCCCGCGTGGCGCTCCGCCGTAGCGGCCGGCCCGACATCCTGGGTACGGGTGTCGGCGTCGACGACAGCGGCAGCACGGCAGCTGCGACGTTCGACCTTACCGGACAGCTCCTGGGGGCGTGGGACATCGCCGTCACGAATCCCGACGGCACGTCGCGCGTCCTCCCAGGTGCCTTCGCGGTGCAGGCCGGCAAGGGACCGAAGCTCTGGGTGGACGTGATCGGCATCATCAAGAGGCGGACCGAGAGCACCGTCACCGTCCTCTATGGCAACCAGGGCGACGCCGACGCCCGCGGGGTGCCACTGACCCTCTCGGTTCCCGCAGGCCACCAGTTCCAGCGCTTGTTCGCGGTCACGGCACCGCCGTCCCGCGCGGGCCAGTCTCGTCCTGATTGGGCGCAGGTGCCGGTGGTGGCGGGCGGGCCGCCAAGCGCGCGCTTCCTGCAGATGCCGCTCCTGTTGCCGCTCGTACCTGCCGGATACAGCGGCATCCTGCGGGTGGCGCTCACGATGCCTGTCGCCGCGGTCGATACCTTCATGCTGGCCAGCATCGGTGATCCGGTGTTCGCCGCGGGTCCGTCGAGCGGCTACGTGGCGCAGGCCGTGACGGGTGCGCGCGGCCTGCTCACGCAGCAGTTCGGCCTCGCCACCCCTGCCGCGCTGGTACCCGAGCTCATCCAGTACGCCGCGCAGCAGCTGACCGACGTGGTGACGGCAGGGTCCGGCGCGTATGCGGCGAGTCTCGGCAGCGCACCTGCCGTGTACAGCATCGGGCAGCTTCAACTCGACCTCGCGTTGTACACCGCCCAGCGCATCGGCGGCACCGTGCCCTGACGGCGACACGAGGATCCGACGCATGTCCGTCCTTCGCCGCGCAATCTCGACGACCGTCGCGCTGGCGTTGGCGTGCCTCGCCCTGCCCCCCGCGCCGGCCGTGGCAGGGAAAGTGAAACCGCCTTGTTCGGCGGTGCTCGGCGAAGGGCAATCATCCTGCCCCGATCCGAAGGAACCCGTGTTGCCCGGCTACTGCGATCCACCCCCCGGCTGCGACCCCAAGAAGTCGAGCACGGTGGGTGCGTGTTCTCAACTCACGCCCTGCAGCTGCGCCAGCCTGCCGGGCATGATCGTGGTCACCGCGAGCGACGGCAGCCCGTTCTGCGTGCCCGAAAAGACGCCAGAGGAGTGCCCGCGCATCCCTATCGCCAATCCCGTTCTCAACAATCCGAAGTGCCGTGCCTTTCCGATCACGCCGAGGCGCGCGGTCGATCCCAACGTGAAGTCCGGCACGCTCGGCACCGACGCCGCCGGCTACGTGCCCGGTGCGACGCCGCTCAACTACGTGGTGCAGTTCGAGAATCTTCCCAGCGCGAACGCGGCTGCGCAGATCGTCGTCATCACGGACCAGCTCGATGCCCAGAAGGTCGATCTCGGCAGCTTCGCCTTCGGCCCGATCACCTTCGGCAAGTACACGCTGGTGCCGCCGCCCGCGTCGCAGGCGTTCAAGGGCGCGCTCGATCTCACGCCGGCACAGCCGCTCATCGTGAGCGTGGACGCAAGGCTCGATCGCGCCACGGGGCTCGTCACCTGGTCCTTCATGTCGCTCGACCCGGCGACGATGCAGCTCACCGAGGATCCCGATGCGGGCCTGCTGCCGCCCAACACGTCTCCACCAGCAGGCGAGGGAAGCGTGCTGTTCGACGTGCTCCCCCAAACCGGGCTGCCTACCAATACCGTGATCGCCAACCGCGCCTCGATCGTGTTCGATACCAATGCGGCGATCGAAACTCCGGTCTTCGTCAATACCCTGGACAAGGACGCGCCACAAACGCGCGTCGGCGCGCTCGCCGCGACGCAGGCGGGGGCCTCATTCCCGGTGCAGTGGAGCGGAGTCGATGCCGGGTCCGGGATTGCGTCGTACACCATCTACGTATCCGACAACGGTGGTCCGTTCGGAGTGTGGCTCGACAACACGACCACGGTCGCGTCGATCTACCCCGGGCAGGCGGGCCATGGCTACGCATTCTTCGCCATCGGGAAAGATCGCGTCGGCAATACGGAGCCGATGAAGACCGTGGCCGAGGCAACCACGCACGCGGGCTCCGGAACGCCGCCCGCGTGCGCATCCAACGTCACCGCCGGCGTGCAAGTCACGCGCTCCGGGTACGCGTACAACTTCGCCACACGACGCTTCGTGCAGACGGTCACGCTCAAGAACGCCGGCGCGAGCGCGATCGCCGGCCCGATCTCCCTCGTCCTCGACGCCCTGGCCAGCAACGCCGCCCTATTCAACGAATCGGGCCGGACGTCGTGCGCCACGCCGGCGGGTGCGCCCTTCGTGAACTACGCAGGCGCTCTCGCGCGCGGCGCGAGTGTCACGATCACGCTGCAGTTCACCAACCCGAGTCGGGCCGGCATCACGTACACCCCGCGCGTGCTCGCGGGCACGACGCCTCGCTGACGAAAGTCCCCGCCATGACCATGCAACTGCATCCGGCGCTGCGCATCTTCCCGATCGTGGTGCTGCTCACGGCGCTCGCCGCGCCTGCCCCGTCCGCGCGCGCCGACCCCGTCGGCACGGTGACGCTCGACACTTCCGGCTTGGGGGGCGGAGACTTCGAGCTTGCGTTTGTGCTCACCGACGGCAGCGGAGTGGATGACGGCAGCGGAGTGGGTGACGCCAGCACCGTGGTCACGGCGGGCAACTTCTCGTTCGGTGCCGGCGGCCGTCCCGGCCTGGTCGACCCGCTCCTGTCGACGGGAGGCGTGAGTGGGGACTTCGTCGGCGGACTTTCCCTCACCGACAGCGCGTTCTTCAATGTCCTCGCGGCGTTCTTCACCGCAGGCGACCTGCTGGCGTTCGATTTTGCAGCGTCTCACGGCCCGAATGCCGGCCCCACGCCCGACCAGTTCTCGCTGGTGCTGCTGCAAGCCGACGGTACGCCGGTCCCGACCGCCGATCCCAGCGGTGCGAACCTGCTCCTGGTCCTCGATCTCGGAGTGCCGAACCCCACGTTCCTCGTCTATGCCAGCGAACTCACGCCGCCACCTGTCTTCGTCGCCGCAATTGCCGTGGCGGAACCGGCCAGCCTGGCGCTGCTCGCGATGGGCCTGGCCGCGATGCTCATGACGTCGCGCAGCAGGGGTGCCCGGCGCCTCGCCCGGGGATGGTGCTAGCGTCCGCGCCGCGCCAGCCGCGCCACCGCCTCCCGCAGTGGCCCCGGCGGGAGGCGCCCCGCGAGTTCGCGCAACGGCGCGGCAACGATCGTAGCCACTTGATTTGACTCGAGTTTGACCCCGGACCGCGGGTCTGCCCGAACTTGCACCCGCACGTCGATTTGCGTAAAGTGCAACCCTTCCCGTCGCAGGCCGGCGAGAACATCGGGTGATCGCTGACGCAACGCCGTCGCGACCGCACCGGTCGGCACCGCCAGAACCAGCAAGGGCGGTACGGCTTCCGCCACCCGTACTCGATCGGCCAGCGCCCGCGGCAGCAAGCGGCGCACGGCGGTGGTCAGCCGGTTCTCCCGTTGCATGCGCTCGTGCCATTGGGCGAGGAGCGCATCGTCCGCCAGGACGCGGTGCAGCGGACGGGCCGGTGGGGATTTCATCGGGAGATGCCTTTGCGCCCTGCATGGATTCCGGAAGCATCGCGCGGAGACGGGCACGGTCGCCGTCGACGAGCGCTTCCGCGAAGTCTCGCACGCGTGGAGGCGGGGAGGCAGCAAGAGTGAACATCATCCTTGTCGCGGATGCCCACGCCAAGGCGCGGACCATCACGCTCGACTGGCGGCACTGGACCGCCGGCGGACTCGTCCTGCTGGTCCTCTTCCTCGTTTTCACGCTCGCGTTCAATTTCGTCACCCTGCGCTGGGCAGCGGCCACGCAGCATCCCTTGCTTGCCGCCATCGTGCTGGCCGACCAGCGGGTGGAGGCGGCCAAGGTCCAGGAGCGGGTGCAGGGCCACCTCAATGCGATGGCCATCCGGCTGGGCGAGTTGCAGGCGCAGATGCTGCGCCTCGAGACGGTCGGGGAGCGCCTCGCCCGCGCGGCGGGACTCAAGCCTTCCGACATGCCGAGCATGGACAGCAAGGTCCCGGGGCGAGGCGGCGCAATGCCGTCGCTGCCGTCGCGCAACCTGACGATGGGCGAGTTCGGCGGCCTGGTGGATACGCTCTCGCGCGAGATGAGCCTGCGTCAGGACCAGTTCTCGGTACTCGACGCGCTGCTCGTGCACGATTCCGCCAACCGCAAGTTCATGCCCACGCTGCAACCGGTGCCCGACGGCTGGTTCTCGTCGAACTTCGGCTATCGCATCGATCCCTTCACCGGCCAGCAATCGATGCACGAGGGCATCGACTTCCCGGCCGAAACGGGGACGCCGATCGTGGCGACCGCGAGCGGCAAGGTGACCGCCGCCGAGTGGCATGCGGCCTATGGTAAAATGATCGAGATCGACCACGGCAACGGGCTGGTTTCGCGTTACGCACACACCTCGGTGATGTACGTGAAGGAGGGCGATCTCGTGGTGCGCGGCCAGAAGATCGCGCTGGTGGGTTCGACCGGCCGTTCCACCGGGTCCCACCTGCATTTCGAGGTGCGGCAGAACGGCGTTCCCCAGAACCCGGCGCGCTTCCTGCAGGCCTCGGCCTCGCGGTGAGTTCCGGCGTCGGGCGGTCGCCGGACGGCAAGCGAAGGGCACGCCATGACGGTCGTGCCCTTTTTGCGTCCGGCTTCCCCCGCGCTCCCTTGTTTTCGGCGCCCGTCGGCCGAACGTAACCCTGTCGTGACGCCCGCGTCCTTTCCGGTTCCAATCCGATGATCTCCAACATCCTCACGCGCATCTTCGGCTCCCGCAACGAGCGGCTGCTCAAGCAGTACGGCCAGGCGGTGCGCCAGATCAATGCCCTCGAGCCCACGATGGCCGCCCTCGGCGACGAGGACCTGCGCGCCAGGACCGCGGAGCTGAAGGGCCGGGTTGCCAACGGCGAGTCGCTCGATGACGTCCTGCCCGAGGCCTTCGCCGTGGTCCGCGAGGCGGGCAAGCGCGTGCTGTCCATGCGCCACTTCGACGTCCAACTCATCGGCGGCATGGCGCTGCACCACGGCAAGATCGCAGAAATGCGCACCGGCGAAGGCAAGACGCTCGTCGCCACGCTGCCCGCGTACCTGAACGCGCTGTCCGGCAAGGGCGTGCACGTCGTGACCGTCAACGACTATCTCGCGCAGCGCGATGCCGACTGGATGGGCCGCATCTACCGCTTCCTCGGCCTGTCCGTCGGCGTGAACCTGTCGCAGATGAGTCATGCCGACAAGCAGCTCGCCTACGCCGCCGACATCACCTACGGCACCAACAACGAGTACGGCTTCGACTACCTGCGCGACAACATGGTGTTCGCGCCGGGCGAGCGCGTGCAGCGGGGCCTGAACTACGCGATCGTCGACGAGGTGGACTCGATTCTCATCGACGAGGCGCGCACGCCGCTCATCATCTCCGGCCAGGCCGACGACAACGTCGAGCTGTACTACCGGCTGAACGAGCTTGCGCCCAAGCTCACCCGGCAGGAGGAGGAGAAGGGGGCCGGCGACTACTGGGTCGACGAGAAGCAGCACCAGGTGCTGCTCTCGGAAGAGGGCCACGAGCACGCGGAGGGCATCCTCGGCCAGTCGGGCCTCATTCCGGCCGGATCGGGCCTCTATGACACGCAGAACATCTCGCTCATGCACCACCTCATGGCCGCGCTGCGCGCCCATGCGCTGTATCACCGCGACCAGCATTACGTGGTGCAGAACGGCGAAGTGGTGATCGTCGACGAGTTCACCGGCCGCCTCATGGCCGGGCGCCGCTGGTCCGACGGTCTGCACCAGGCCGTGGAAGCGAAGGAGGGCGTGCCGATCCAGAAGGAGAACCAGACGCTCGCGTCGATCACCTTCCAGAACTACTTCCGCATGTACGGCAAGCTCGCCGGCATGACGGGCACGGCCGACACCGAAGCCTTCGAGTTCCAGCAGATCTACAGCCTCGAGACGGTGGTGATCCCCACCCACCAGCCGATGGTCCGCAAGGACGAGAACGACCTCGTCTTCCGCACCTTCCAGGAGAAGGTCGATGCGATCATCGCGGACATCAAGGAGTGTCACGAGCGCGGCCAGCCGGTACTCGTGGGCACCACGTCGATCGAGAACTCGGAGCTCCTCTCGCAATACCTCCAGAAGGAGAAGCTGCCGCACGAGGTGCTCAACGCGAAGCAGCACGCGCGCGAGGCCGAGATCGTGGCGCAGGCCGGCAAGGCGAAGTCGATCACCATCGCCACCAACATGGCGGGCCGCGGCACCGACATCGTGCTGGGCGGC
>CAYTOT010000056.1:0-27816 GCA_964439475.1 uncultured Alcaligenaceae bacterium | reverse complement strand
CATGAGCACGGTGGCCGGGGGCCCGGTCTGCGCCGTTACCGGTCCCACGACCTGGACGACCTGCCAGTAAGGCGCATGCGGCGGGGGACGGCCATGGCCGCTCCCCCGTCCGCAGATTCCAATGCCGGCCCCGTCGCCATGCGCGTCGCGCGGTCGCATCTCAAAAAAAAAAGGGCTGCGCTCTCACGCAACCCTCGGTTCAGTGTGGTGGGCATTGCTGGGTTCGAACCAGCGACCCCTCCCGTGTGAGGGGAGTGCTCTACCGCTGAGCTAAACGCCCCGCGAACCCAGACAGGAGCCGCGATTTAACCATAGCCGGGTCCCTTCGGCAAACGGCCTGTGCCGAAGGCAGCGGCGGGTCGGGTCACGATAGCACCCGAATGGTGCGTATGTGCCCCAATCTTGGGCAGACGCCGCATCCGGGTTGCCACGGGGTCGCGCCAAGTGATTGATAAACAACGGAACCTGGCTTCGACCTGGAACTTGCTGGCGCATGTGTCGCTTTTCGTCCCGAACACACATGTCGAACCCGCTTCCACCATGAGATGACCGACCCGGCCACTCGGGTCCGCCGACACGATCGGGCCCTCGCAGGGCTCGACGCACAGACGCAACGCGCATCGCGCAGAAGCGCGCAGTCCTGGCGGACGAGTAGGACTCGCTCGAGCGCGGCCTCAAGCGCGGACATTTGCGACAATCACAAGACCACCCGCGCCTTCATCCGTCATGATCCGCACCCGCTTCGCCCCGAGTCCCACGGGGTACATGCACCTCGGCAACCTCCGCACGGGGCTCTTCGCCTGGGCCTTCGCGCGGCATCACGGGGGTGTCTTCGTCCTCCGCATCGAGGACACCGACCGCGAGCGCTCCACGCCGCAGGCGGTCCAGGCGATCCTCGACGCGATGGCGTGGCTCGACCTGCGCTGCGACGAGGGTCCGTTCTACCAGAGCGAGCGCATGGACCGCTATCGCGCGGTGATCGACGACATGCTCGCGCGCGGCCTCGCCTATCGGGACTACATGACGTCGGAGGAGCTCGATGCGCTGCGCGCCGAGCAGATGGCGCGCGGCGAGAAGCCGCGATACGACGGCCGCTGGCGCCCCGAGAACGCCGCGGGCAGGACGCCGCCCGCAGGCGTGAGGCCGGTGATCCGCTTTCGCAACCCCGATGATGGCACCGTGGCCTGGGACGACGGCGTCAAGGGACGGATCGAATTCGCCAACGCCGAGCTCGACGACCTCGTGATCGCACGCAGCGACGGCACGCCGACGTACAACTTCTGCGTGGTCGTCGACGACGCCGACATGGGGATCACGCACGTGATCCGCGGCGACGATCACGTCAACAACACACCGCGGCAGATCAACATCTTCCGTGCGCTGGGCCTCGCGCCGCCGCGCTACGCGCACGTGCCGACCGTGCTCGGCGAGGACGGCGCCAAGCTCTCCAAGCGGCACGGGGCGGTGGGCGTGATGGAGTACGAGGCCGCCGGTTACCTCCCCGAGGCGATGGTGAACTTCCTCGCACGAATCGGCTGGGCGCACGGCGATGCCGAGATTTTCTCGCGCGACGAGCTCATCGAATGGTTCGACCTGTCCGGCATCAGCCCGGCGCCGTCGCGATTCAATGCGGAGAAGCTCGCCTGGGTCAACCAGGAGCACATGAAGCGGATGACGCCCGCGGAACTCGGAGCGCGCCTCGTGCCGTATCTCGGGCGCGCGGGGCTCGATCCCGCGGCCGGTCCCGAGACGGGAGCGGTCGCGGCGCTGCTGCGCGACCGCGTGGACACGCTCGTGGCGATGGCGGATGCCGCGGCGTACTTCTACACGCGGCCGGCGCTGGCGCCGGCCAAGGCTGCGGAACTCCTCACGCCGCAGGTGCGCGCGGCGGTGACCGAGGTCCGGGGCCGGCTCGCCGATGTGGCGTGGACGCGCGAAGCGATCGCCTCGTTGCTGAAGGCGGTCGCCGGCGAGCACGGCCTCAAGGCCGGCGAGGTCATGATGCCCGTGCGCTGGCTGGTGACGGGAACCGGGCACACGCCCGCCATCGATGCGATCCTCGCGCTGCTTCCGCGGGAGGAGGCACGCGTCCGCCTCGAACGCGGGCTCGCGGCGGGCTGACGCCCGCGAAGAGCCGGGCGCACGGGCCGGCGCGCGCCGTGCACGCCATCGGACCTCTGGCCGGACCCGAAGCAAGGGGCCGGGCGGCCCTGGCCTTCTACCCCACGTACACCGCGTGCTCGGTGGTGTGGAAATGCATCGCGGACGGCCCGACGGAATAGGCACCGACGCCCGAGTCCTTGATGCCGCCGAACGGCATGTGGTTGTCGGGGATGGTGCCGTGGTTGACGTGGATCATCCCGTTCTCGCTCTCGTCGATGAAGCGCCGGATCACCGCGGCGTCCTGCGAGAACAGCGCCGACGTGAGCCCGTAGTCCACTCCGTTCAGGATCGCGAAGGCCTCGTCCAGGCTGTCGTAGGGCAGGACGCTGATGACGGGACCGAAGATCTCCTCGCTCGCCACGGGATTGTCCGGCGTCACGTTCGTCATCACCGTCGGGGAGTGGAAGTAGCCCCCATCGCAGCCGTCGACAGTCACGCGGCCGCCGCCGCAGGCGAGGGTCGCCCCGGCGCGCAGGCCGGCGCTCACCTTGCGTTCCACGCTGTCGAGTTGCCGCGCCGTGGTGAGCGGCCCCATCGTCACCCCGGGGGCGGCGCCATCCCCGAGCCGATAGGCATTGGCGCGGGTGACGAGACCTTCCACCGCGGCATCGTGGAGTTCTCGCCGCACGATCACACGGCTGATCGCGGTGCAGCGCTGGCCTGCGCACATGCAGGCGGCAAGCATGATCTGGTCGAGAGCGCCGGCGAGGTCGGGGGCATCGTTCAGCACGGCGGCGTTCTTGCCGCCGAGTTCCAGCGAGATCTCGGCCAGGTGTTCCGCGGCCAGCGCGTAGATGCGCCTGCCCGTCGCCACGGATCCGGTGAAGGTGACGCCCGCCACCCGTGCATCGCTCACCAGCGCGGCACCGACTCCGGCATCGCCGTTGACGATCTGCACGACGCCGTCGGGCAGCACGCCTGCTGCCGCCTCGGCCGCGATGCACGCGGCCGCTGGCGCGAACTCGGAGGGCTTGAGCACGATGGCATTGCCGAAGGCGATCGCCGGCGCCAGCTTCCGCATCGGGGTGAGGATGGGGAAGTTCCACGGCGTGATGGCGGCAATCACACCGCGCGGCCGGCGCGTCACGAGATTGCGTACACCCGGTCGCGCCGAGGGGCGAACGTCGCCCTCGGTCGTGGCGGCCGCGGCCGCCATCGCACGGCCCTCGGCGATGGCCTTGGCCGTCTCGTTGCGCGCCTCCGCCAGGGGCTTGCCCTGCTCGCGCGTGATGGCGATCGCGATCTCGTCCGCGCGCGTGGCGAGCACGTCGAGGTAGCGGACGAGCCGTGCCGCACGCTCGATGGGCGTCGTCCGCCGCCAGCCCGCCTGCGCCCGCACGGCGCTCGCCAGCACCGCATCGAGGCCCCGGGCAGACGGCATCGTGTAGCGACCGGTCAGCTCCGCGGGTCGCGCCGGGTTGTGCGTCGTGAACCCTGCGCCGTCGCCCGCGTGCCATCGGCCGTCGTGCAGCATTCCGTAGTCGAAGGTCATGGCGTGCGTCTCTCCCCTGGGGCGGCTCGACCCAGCACGATGCGGGCGCCGTGCTCGCCGATCATGAGCGCGGCGGCATTGGTGTTCGCCGAGGTCACCTGCGGCATCACCGAGGCGTCGATCACGCGCAGCTGCTCGACGCCGTGCACGCGCAAGTCCGGCCCGACGACCGCGGCGGCATCGGTGCCCATGCGGCAGGTCCCCACGCAGTGGAAGACCGTGCCCCCCTGTTGCCGCGCGAAGTCGAGCAGGGCCCGATCGTCGCTTGCCGCAGGACCAGGCAGGAGTTCGACATCGACCAGCTCGCGCAGGGGCGGACGATTCTGGATCTCGCGCAGCCAGCGCAGGCCACCGACGATCGCGCGCTGGTCGCGCTCCGTGGCGAGGTAGTTCGCCTCGATGCGGGGGGCGGCGCGCGGATCGGTACCCGTGATCGTCACGCGTCCCCGCGACTCGGGGTGGCACTGCCATACGGCCGCGGTGAAGCCGGAGTAGCGATGCAAGGGCGTCCCGGGCTTGTCGACCGAGAGCGGCATCACGTTGAACTGCACGTCGGGCCGGCCTCCGACGGCGTCGCGGGTGCACGCGGCGCCGCCTACCTGGCCGGCCCCGACCGTGAGCGGCCCGGCGCGATCGCGCAGCCACGCGAGTCCCATCGCGGCGAGCTTGAGTGGATTGCGCACGTCGTCGTTGAGCGATCGTCGCTCGCGCATGCGCAGGATGGTCCGTGCCTGGTAGTGATCCTGCAGGTTCTCGCCCACGCCAGGCAGATCGGCGACGACGTCGATGCCGTGCCGGCGCAGGAGGGTGGCCGGACCCACGCCGGAGAGCTGGAGGATCTGCGGCGTTTGCAGTGCACCCGCCGCCAGGATGATCTCGCGGGTCGCGCGGGTGACGTGCGCGCCGTTCGCATCGTGCCACTCGACGCGCTCGGCGCGCCGGCCCGCAAAGCGCACACGCGACACCAGCGCACCCGTGCCCAGGGTGAGGTTGGCGCGCCCGAGCACAGGGTGCAGGAACGCGCGCGCCGAACTCTCTCGCCAGCCGTCATGGATGGTCAGGTTGTAGGCACCCACGCCATGGGTCGAGGCGCCGTTGAAGTCCGCGTTGCGCGGCAGCCCCGCCGTGGCCGCGGCGTCGATCCACGCATCGCACCACGGGTGATCGTTACGCAGGCGCGAGACGCGCAGTTCGCCGCTGCCGCCGCGCCATTCGCTGGCGCCGCCCTCGAAGGTCTCGATGCGCTTGAAGTGGGGCAGGATGTCGGCGTAACCCCAACCCGTTGCACCCTGCCGCGCCCAGTCGTCGAAGTCCTCGTGCTGGCCGCGGATGAAGATGAGGCCGTTGATCGACGACGAGCCGCCGACGATGCGCCCGCGCGGCCACGGCACGCTGCGCCCGGCGGTCCCCTCGGACGGCTCGGTGTCGAAGACGCGCGAGTAGCGCGGATCGTAGATGGTGCGGAAGTAACCGACCGGAAGCCTGACCCAGAACCCGCGGTCGGGGCCGCCCTGCTCGAGCAGCAGCACCCGGACCGACGGGTCCGCCGACAGCCGGTTGGCGAGGATGCACCCCGCCGAACCGGCGCCGACCACGACGAAGTCGTAGACGTCTTCCACGATGGCAGCGCGGGCGTCAGCCCTTGATCGTCTCGAGATACAGCGATGCGTCGAAGTACTTCGACGCCGGCACCGGGTTCTCGATCTTGCCGAAGCGGATGAAGAAGTCGCTGACCTGCTGCAGCCACGTGGTGACGGTGCCGTCGGCGTACTTCGGCCGCCAGTGGGCCGACGTGAACATCTTCTGCGCCCCGAACTGGTTCTTGAGCTCCTCGAGCGGGACCGTCGGGTAGTGCGCCTTCTGCAGCGCGGCCAGCGCGGCGTCGGGGTTGCCGACCATGTAGTCGTTGGCCTCCGCCCAGCCGCGGATCACGTTCGCGCACACCGCGCGGTTCTTCGCGTAGAACGCGTTGCCGGCGGCCCAGCCGGCGACGATCGCCGCCTCCGGGTAGAACTTCGACGCATCGACCAGCATCCGCGCGGCCGGGACCTTGGCCTTGACCTGCACGTTGAACGGGACCCAGAGGGCCACGGCCGGGACGGCCCCCGAGATGAACGCGGTCACCGCATCGGGCATGCGCTGGTTCACGATCTCCACGTCCCCCGGCTTGCCGAGGTTGTTCGCGGCGAGCGCCCGGTCGAGAAATACGTGCGCGGTGGTGCCGGTCGTGGTGGCGATCTTCCTGCCCTTGAGGTCGGCGAACGACTTGATGCCCTGATCCTCCCGCACCCAGAGCTGCGCGGTGGCGAACTCGATGCCGTTGCAAAGGAACATGATGCCCTGGCCGCGCGCCGGAAAATTGGAGATCACGGCGCCGGTGGACAGCATGTCGATGCTGCCGCCGATCATCGCCTGGAAGAGCTCGAGCCCGGTGTTGAACTGCGTCATCTCGAACTCGACGCCATGCTTGGCGAACGAGCCGCGGTCGATGCCGGTCCAGATCTGTCCGTCGACGGCGAGCGTGTGCAGGTAGCCGAGCTTGACCTTGGTGCGTGCCTGCGCGATGGCGGGCATGGCGAGCGTGGCGCCGAGCGCGGCGCCGGACTTCAGGATCGTGCGGCGGGTGATCTTCATGACGAGCTTCCTCCTCCTGTGGTGGACTGCCTGGACTGCCGCGCCTGCGCGGCGTATTCGAGCATCACGAGCTCGCGGACGTGCGAACGCAGCTCGTTGAAGCGGGGATCCTCGTGCAGCGACTCGTGGCGGGGATAGCCGAAGGGCACGTCGATGATCTCGCGCACTCGAGTGGGCCGGGCACTCATCACCACGATGCGCGAGGAAAGGTAGATGGCCTCCTCGACCGAGTGGGTGATGAGCATCACGGTCTTGCCCTCGGCCTGCAGCACCTCCAGAAGGAGGTCCTGCATCGCGCTGCGGGTCTGGGCATCGAGCGCGCCGAAGGGCTCGTCCATCAAAAGGAACTGGGGGCGCACCGCATACGCCCGGGCCAGCGCGAGCCGCTGGCGCATGCCGCCGGACAGCGTCTTCGGCCAGGCATCCGCGAAGTCGGTGAGGCCCATGAGGTTCATGTAGCGGTCCACGATCCCGCGCCGCTCGCCTTCGCCGACGCGATTCGCGGCGAGCCTCAACCCGAAAGCAATGTTGTCGCGGACCGTGAGCCAGGGGAACACCCCGTATTCCTGGAACATCACGCCGCGGTCCGGTCCCGGCCCGGGGACCGGCTGGCCGTCCAGCAGCACCGTTCCCTTCGTGGGTGCGACGAAACCCGCGACGATGTTCATCATCGTGGTCTTGCCGCAGCCGGAGGGCCCGATGATCGACACGAACTCGCGGTCGTGGATGTCGTAGGTCACGTCGTCGACGACGCGCATCGTCCCGCGGGGCGTCGGAAACTCCACGCTCACGCGGTCGAACGTGATGCGGACGCGACCGGCCGCGCGGGGAGAGGGCGGGCCGGAGAGGGGGGAAGCAGCACCGGGCGCCGCGGGGGCGGCCGCTCCGGGCACCGGGGTCCCGCCGGCGGTGCTCATGCGATCCGCTCCTGCCACGCGACCATGCGGCGGCTGAGCGCCCGCAGCGCGAGATCCATGCACAGCGCGATGAGTCCGATGCACACGATGCCCACGTAGATGATGTCGAGTTGGAAGAAGGCGGAGGCGTTCTGGATGAGCGCGCCGAGACCGCGCTGGGCCGCGATGAGCTCCGATGCCACGAGGGTCGCCCACGCCACGCCGAGTGCGACCCGCAAGGCCGTGAGCATGTGCGGGACCGTGAGCGGGACGATCACCTTGCGGAAGATCTCGCCGTCGGTGGCGCCGAGCGTTCGCGACACGCGGACGTAGATCGGGCTGATCTGCGCGATGCCCTCGTACATCACGATCACCCCGGCGAAGAACGACGCGTAGAAGAGGATGATCACCTTTGCCGGCTCGCCGATGCCGAAGTACACGATCACCAGGGGAATGAGCGCGATCGGGGGAAGCGCGCGGAAGAAGTTGAGGAGGGGGTCCACGAAGGTGCGTACATTGCGGTACCAGCCGAGCACGAAGCCCACTGGCACCGCGCAGGCGATGCCCAGCGTGACGCCGATGAAGACGCGTCCCGTGGACATCAGGATGTCGAGCGGGAGCGTCCCTTGCGTGAGCAGGTTCCAGAATCTCGCGGCGACCTGCGTGGGCGTGGGCACGAGGCCGGGATTGACGAGCCCCGACAGGGCGACACCCCACCAGAGGGCGATGACGATGACCCAGGGTGCGGCAACGAGGGCGAGGCGGGTCATGGGAGATGCACGATTGGGCCGGGTGCGGTCGTGGTGGATCGGGAAGCCAGGGATTCGTCCTGCGCCGGCGACCGTTGCGCGGGACGCCGACCCGGACCGTCGTTTCGGCGGGTCGGCATCCCGCTTCGGCGAGCGCTGTCGAAAGGTACTATAGTCAGAACCTTATGCACAATACCCCATCGTGACGACTCCCGCCTCCCCATCCCCGAAGGACGACGAAGCGCTCTTCGGCGCCAGCCCGGTGCCGCGCTACGCGCAGCTCGCGGAGCTCTTTCGCCGTCGCATCGAACGCGGACAGTGGCCGGCGGGGACGCAGATGCCAACGCTCGAGGCATTGATGTCGGAGTTCGGCGTGGCCCGCGTCACGGTGCGCCAGGCCGTCCAGCGCCTCGCGCAGGAGGGCCTCGTGTCGGCGCAGCGTGGCCGTGGCACGTTCGTGACCGCGCCGCCGCCGGCTCGTGGCGGACTGCGCCTCGCCACCACGCTCGCGGCCATCGCGGACATGTACCGCAACGACGCGCCGAAGCTCACGCTGATCGAGGAGACGGAGGCCATGCCCCGGCTTCGCCCCGAGGACGGCGCGCCGGCGCAGCGCTACCGGTACCTGCGGCGAGTGCATACCCGCGACGGCGTGGCGTACTGCGTGATCTCGATCTATCTGGACGAACGCATCTTTCGCCGGGCGGCCGAGCGCTTTCGCAGGCACACGGTGATCCCCGTGCTGCTCGAACTGCCCGGCGTGGTCGTCTCCCGGGCGTGGCAAACGCTCGTCATCGGCGCCGCCGACGTGGAGGTGGCGCGCCTCATCGACGTCCCCGTCAATGCTCCGGTCGCCGAAGTGCGGCGTGTATGCGTCGATGCGGGCGGTACCGTGATCTACCTGGGCGAAGTGACCTACCGCGGCGAGTACATCCGGCTCGAGATGGACCTGCAGCCGTAGCGCTCGCGCACCGGCGGCGCACCGCGATTCATGCGGGGCCCGGGCGGGCCGGCGCGGGCTCCGCTGCCACGAGGGGCGGCGATTCCGGTAGAATGCGAATTTCCACGAGAGATCGGACCATGACGAAGTTCGTCTTCGTGACCGGCGGGGTGGTTTCCTCGCTCGGCAAGGGCATCGCCGCTGCCTCCCTGGCCGCCATCCTGGCCTCCCGCGGCGTCCGCGTCACCAATCTCAAGCTCGATCCGTACATCAACGTCGATCCCGGCACGATGTCGCCGTTCCAGCACGGCGAGGTGTTCGTGACCGACGACGGCGCCGAGACCGACCTCGACCTCGGCCACTACGAGCGCTTCACCGACGTGCGGATGGGCAAGCGCAACAACTTCACCACCGGCCAGATCTACGAGTCGGTGATCCGCAAGGAGCGGCGCGGTGATTACCTTGGCGGCACGGTGCAGGTCATCCCGCACATCACCGACGAGATCAAGAGCTGGATCGTCGCGGGGGCGGGCGATGCCGAGGTGGCGATGGTCGAGGTCGGCGGCACGGTCGGCGACATCGAATCGTTGCCGTTCCTGGAGGCGATCCGGCAGCTCGGCATCCAGTTGGGCCGCGAGAATGTCTGCTACATCCATCTCACGCTCGTGCCGTACATCCCGTCGGCCGGCGAGATGAAGACCAAGCCCACGCAGCACTCGGTCAAGGAGCTGCGCGAGATCGGCATCCAGCCCGATATCGTGCTCTGCCGCGCCGATCGCCCGGTGCAGGAGGGGGACCGGCGCAAGATCGCGCTGTTCACCAACGTCGCGCCCGAGGCCGTGATCCCCGCGCTCGACGCGAGCTCGATCTACCGCATTCCGGGCATGCTGCACGCCGAAGGGCTCGACGTGATCGTGTGCCGCAAGCTCGCCATGGATCCGCCGCCGGCCGACCTCGCGGTATGGAACACGATGGTCGACCAGCTCGAGAATCCGGCGGAGGCCGTCGATATCGCGATGGTCGGCAAGTACGTCGACCTGACCGAGGCGTACAAGTCGCTGTCGGAGGCGCTCATCCACGCCGGGATGCGCACGCGATCGAAGGTCAACATCCACTACGTCGATTCGGAGGAAATCGAGGGCGATGGCGTGGAGGTGCTGCGCGGCATGGACGCGATCCTCGTCCCGGGAGGCTTCGGCAAGCGCGGCGTCGAGGGCAAGATCGCCGCGGTGAAGCTCGCCCGCGAGGCTGGCATCCCCTACCTCGGCATCTGCCTCGGCATGCAGGTTGCCATGATCGAGTACGCGCGCCACAAGGCGGGGCTCGCCGGCGCCAACAGCACCGAGTTCGACCCCGCCTCGCCGCATCCGGTGGTGGCGCTCATTACCGAGTGGCAGAACCGCGACGGCAGCATCGAGAGGCGCAGCGAGAGCTCGGACATGGGCGGCACCATGCGCCTCGGAGCGCAGCCGTGCAGCGTCGTGCCGGGGTCGCTCGCCCACCGCATCTACGGCGCGACGACGGTCGCCGAGCGGCATCGCCATCGCTACGAGGTCAACAATCACTACCTGCCGCGGCTCGAGGCAGCAGGCATGGTGGTGGGCGCGCGTGCGCACAGTGCGACCGCCGGCGACCTCGTGGAGATGATCGAGCTTCCGAACCACCCGTGGTTCTTCGGTTGCCAGTTCCACCCCGAGTTCACGTCCAATCCGCGGCGCGGCCATCCGCTGTTCGTGGCGTTCGTCGAGGCTGCGCTCGAGCATCGCAAGAAGAGCCGCGGCGACGTGATCCATGCGGTGACCGAGCTGGTGGCGTCGATCTAGGTGGGCGGATGAATCTCTGCGGTTACGAGGTCGGGCTGCACCGGCCCTTTTTCCTCATCGCGGGGCCGTGCGTGATCGAGTCGCGCACGTTGCAGATGGATGTCGCCGGCGAGCTCAAGGTCATCTGCGCCTCGCTCGGCATTCCCTTCATCTTCAAGTCGTCGTACGACAAGGCCAATCGCAGCTCGGTGGATGCCTTCCGCGGCCTCGGCATGGAGGAAGGGCTGCGCATCCTCTCCGACGTCCGCCGGCACGTCGAGGTGCCCGTGCTCACCGACGTGCACGCCATCGACGAGATCGACCAGGTGGCCGAGGTCGTCGACGTGCTGCAGACGCCCGCCTTCCTCTGCCGCCAGACCGACTTCATCCAGGCGGTCGCAGCCGCGGGCAAGCCGGTCAACATCAAGAAGGGGCAGTTCCTCGCGCCGGAAGACATGCTGCAGGTGGTGAAGAAGGCGCGCAAGGCGAGCGGCACCGACAACGTCATGGTGTGCGAGCGCGGCGCATCGTTCGGCTATCACAACCTCGTGTCCGACATGCGGGCGCTGGCGATCATGCGCGAAACGGGTTGCCCCGTCGTGTTCGACGCGACGCACTCGGTGCAGCAGCCGGGCGGCATGGGCACGCATACCGGCGGGCGGCGCGAGTTCGTCCCGGTCCTTGCGCGCGCCGCCGTCGCCGCGGGGGTGGCAGGCGTGTTCATGGAGACGCACCCCGATCCCGACAAGGCCCTGTCCGACGGTCCCAATGCCTGGCCGCTGCCGCGCATGCGGGAGCTCCTGGAAACGCTCGTCGAGCTCGACGCCGCGGTCAAGCGGCGGCGCTTCGCGGAAGCCGACCTCATGACCCGCTGACGATCCGTCGACGCGGGTGCTCGGTCATCGTCGCCCGCTTCCTCCGGGCGCTCGCCGTCCCCTATCGCTCACACCGCTTTCGTTTGCAACCACTGTCCAAGGAAGATCGATGTTCGTTCACCTCGTGCTCATCAAGCTGAAGCCCGGCGTCACCCGGGACGATCCGCGCGTATCCGCCTGGGAGGCGATGTTGAAGGGCCTCGAACGCAAGTGCCCCGGGATCGTCCGCTTCGAGTACGGGTTCAACTTCACCGATCGTCCGGTGGCCTACGACATCGGCATCAACATGGCGTTCGACACCCGCGAGAACCTCGTCGCCTACGGACCGCATCCGGCGCACCAGGAAGTGGTCGCGGCGCTGCGCGAGATCGCCGACTGGATCATCTGCGACTACGAGGCATGAACATGACACAGCCCCAACCGTCCCTCCACTGGCTGCCCTCCGGGGGCGAAGCTGCTTCGAGGCGCGCCGCGCGGAGGGCCCTCCGGTGAGTGCCATCGTCGATGTCATCGCCCGCGAGATCCTCGACTCGCGCGGCAATCCCACCGTCGAGGCCGACGTCGTCCTCGAATCCGGCGTGTCCGGCCGCGCCGCGGTGCCATCGGGAGCCTCCACGGGCTCGAAGGAAGCCGTCGAGCTGCGCGACGGCGACAAGGCGCGCTACCAGGGCAAGGGCGTCACCCGGGCCGTGGAGAACGTCAACACCGAGATCTGCGAGGCGATCCTCGGCCTCGATGCGAGCGAGCAGGGCTTCATCGACAAGACGCTCATCGATCTCGACGGCACCGAGAACAAGGGACGCCTGGGCGCCAACGCGATCCTCGCCGTGTCCTGCGCGGTGGCCAAGGCCGGGGCGGAGGAAGCGTCGCTGCCACTGTACCGATACCTGGGCGGCGCCGGCCAGATGCAGCTTCCGGTGCCGATGATGAACGTGATCAACGGCGGGGCGCACGCGAACAATGCCGTGGACCTGCAGGAATTCATGCTGGTGCCGATCGGCGCGCCCACGTTCCGCGAGGCGCTGCGCTACGGCGCCGAAGTGTTCCACACCCTCAAGAAGATCATCGACGCCCGCGGCTGGCACACCACCGTGGGTGACGAGGGCGGATTCGCGCCCGACCTGCCGAGCAACGAGGCGGCGCTGCAGCTCCTGATCGAGGCCATCGACCAGGCCGGCTATACGCCCGGCACCGACATCGCGCTGGCCTGCGATTGCGCCGCCAGCGAGTTCTTCAAGGAGGGACGCTACGCGCTGGAGGCGGAGAACCGGGCGCTGGCGAGCGAGGAGTTCGCCGACATGCTCGCTACCTGGTGCGACAAGTACCCGATCATCAGCATCGAGGACGGCATGGCCGAGGACGACTGGGCCGGCTGGAAGTACCTCACCGACCGCCTGGGCAGCAGGGTTCAGCTCGTGGGCGACGATGTCTTCGTGACCAACACCAGGATCCTGAAGGAGGGCATCGCCAGGGGCATCGCCAACTCCATCCTCGTCAAGATCAACCAGATCGGCACGTTGAGCGAGACGTTCGCCGCGGTCACCATGGCCACGCGCGCGAAGTACACCTCGGTGATCTCGCACCGTTCCGGCGAGACCGAGGACAGCATCATCGCGGACATCGCGGTGGGCACCAATGCGGGCCAGATCAAGACGGGATCGCTCTCGCGTTCCGACCGCATCGCCAAGTACAACCAGCTCCTGCGCATCGAGGAGGACCTGGGCGATGCCGCGTCCTACCCCGGCCGTGACGCCTTCTTCAACATCGCCTGACGGGGATTGACGGCGTGCGCTGGCTCGCCCTCGTCTTCGGCGCCCTGATCGTGGGGTTGCAGTACCCGATGTGGCTGGGCAAGGGCGGCTGGCTGCAGGTCCGCGAGACCGATCGTCAGTTGGCGCTGCAGCGCGAAGCCAATCAGAAGCTCAAGACGCGCAACGCCGCGCTCGACGCCGACGTGCGCGACCTGAAGACGGGGTCCGAGGCGATCGAGGAGCGCGCGCGCTCGGAGCTCGGGATGATTCGCTCCGACGAGGTGTTCTTCCAGCTGCAGCAGGGGGCCGTCATGAGTGGCGCTGCGGCGAAGGACGGCGCGCCGAAGGCCGTGGCACCGCCCAGGGGCGCGCCATCGAAGGGCGGTGCGGCGTCCGCGCCATCGAAGGGCGGTGCAGCGTCCGCGGCGGCCAAGGGCGTGGCGACGCCGAAGGAAGCGGTGGGAGGCGCCGCGCCGGAAGACGCCGTTGCAGGCCCGGCGCCGAAGGAGCCCGCGGCACGCGCGGCTCCCGACAGCGCCGCACGATAGCGGCGCGCCCGTCCCGTGCCGCGCATCACGTCCCGGGACAATCCGCGTCTCGTCGAGCTTGCCCGTCTGCTCGCCTCGTCGCGCGATCGGCGCAAGAGCGGGCGCTGCGTGCTCGAAGGCGAGCATCTCGTCACCGTCTACCTCGAGCGTGTGGGTGTGCCGCTCATGCTGGCGGTGCTCGAGGGGCGCGATGCCACCCCCGCAGTGGCGTCGCTCGTCGCGGCCATGCCGGCGCAGCACGTCCTTCACGTTCCGCGGGCGATTCTCGCCACGTTGGCCGCGACGTCCCCCGACGTGGGGGTGCTTGCCGTGGTGGCAACGCCATCCACGCCGCTCCCGCTGCCCGGCGCGAGCCACCTCCTGCTCGATGGGCTGCAGGATCCGGGCAACGTCGGCACCGCCCTGCGTACGGCGGCAGCGGCGGGCGTCACGCAGGTACTGCTGTCGAAGGACTGCGCCTTCGCGTGGGCGCCCAAGGTACTGCGTGCCGCCCAGGGAGCCCACTTCCTCACCACGGTGGTGGAAGATGTGGACCTCCCCGCGTGGGCCCGCGCATTTCGCGCGGCGGGGGGCATGGTCGTGGCGACCGGCGTGGGGAAAGGCGATGACCTCTACGCGACGCCGATCGCCGGCCCATGGGCCGTGGCGATCGGCAACGAGGGGGCCGGGCTGTCGGCGGACCTCGCCGCGGCCGCGAGCACGACAGTGACGATTCCGATGCCGGGCGGCATGGAATCGCTCAACGCCGCCGCAGCCGCCGCGGTCGTGCTCTTCGAACTCGTCCGCCGGCAGCGCGCTGCGGCGATGCCGCGCTAGCGCCGCCGGGCCACCCCAAGGCGCGCCCCCTGCGGGGGAGGCGAGCGCAGCTCGCTTGAGGAGCCTCGAGCCAGGCGGTCAGGGCTGGAGGAAGAGCATGGAGAACAGGCCGTTCTCCGTGCAGCCCTGGCCGAAGTTCGAGACCCAGACGCCCTCGATGCCCTGCGATGTCACGCGGACCTCGGAAACGTCTGCCCGGAGCGTCGTGCTGCCGAAGGTATACGTCGCGTTCGGCAGCCGGTACAACTGGCCCTGCTGGATCGAGGACCCGGCCATCACGAAGTTGAAGGGCTGGCCGTTGTTGTCGTAGGCCTGCCAGGTGAACTGCATCACGCCGTCGGTCGTCTGCGACAGGACGAGCTCTGCCCAGTAGCTCGCCGCACCGTTGTTCGTGCACCCGCTGTAGGCCAGCGTGACGGCGCCCGCGTACTTGCCGCCGGCGGGAATCGTCTTGAGCGTCTGCCGGGTGATGGTCTTGGCCACCGTCACCTGGCCGACGATGTAGGTGAGCGTCCCGGTCGCGGAGTCCGTAGGGACGAACGTCGCGGTGCCGACCTGGGTGACGGTCTGCTGTGCGGGATCCCACGGCGCGCCGTAGTAGGAGCCGGTCGTGAAATAGAGCGGGCCGGTCCACACGTTGTTGTTGCCGCGGGTGAGCTGGGCGGTGACCCACGTCGGCTGCTGGTTGTTCGCGTAGATGAAGAAGGTGGCGAAGATGAAGTCGCTGGCCTGAATGAAGTTGACCCCCCAGCCGGATTCGAGGGGATTCCACCAGATGTCGGTGTAATCGACGGCCGCGGCCGGCCGCGCGAAGGCGAGCGCGGCGAGAAGGGCGACGGCGAAGGTGCGCAGGCGGAGGAGGGCAGGCATGGCGGAGAGCGGTGGATGGAGGAAACGACGCATTCTAACCGCAGGGCCCGGCCTCGCTTTCCTTGCGAAGCCCTCGCGTACGACGCACGGGAGTGCGATCAGTCGAATCCACTCGCCCGCAGCGCCGCGCGGAGCGCTGCGAGCTGCGCCCCGTCGAGCGTCGGTTGCGGCGGACACGACACCCGCCAGTCCTCGTCGCCCGTGCGATCGGCCATGATGCTCTTGAACGCGGCGAGGAAGGGCACCGAGAACAGGATCTCGATGAACCTGGCGATGCGCGCCTCGTCGGCTGCGGTGACGTCCGGAGAGAGCAGCGCGCGCACGAGGTCCGGGTAGACGTTGGCCACCCCGCAGATCGTCCCGGCGCCGCCCGCCCGCATGAGCCTTGGCAGATGAGGCTCGTGGCCGCTCACCACCGCGAGCTGCGGGACACGCGTGAGGAGGGCCTGCGTGTTCTCCCACTTGCCCCCGCTGTCCTTGACGCCGGCGACGACGCCGGGGAACGCCGTCGCCAGCCGGGCGACGAGTTCCGGCGAAAGCGGGACCGCGGAGACCTGCGGCAGGTGGTAGAGCACGATCCGCAGCCGCGGATCGCCGACGCCTTCGACGAGCCGCGCATACCACGTGAAGAGACCGTCGTCGGCGGGATCCTTCCAGAAGAAGGGCGGCAGCACCAGCGCGCCCACGCAGCCCGACGACACCGCATGACGCGTGAGCTCGATGGTCTCGGCGAGCGACGCGCAGCCTGTCCCCGGCAGCACGCGCGTGGCCGGGACGCCGGCACCGAGCAGGGCGTCGAGTCCGGCGCGCCGCTCGGCGAGCGACAGCGACTGCCCCTCGCCGGTGGTGCCGAAGGGCGCGATGCCCGCCACAGCCTTCGCAAGCAGCTGCTTCACGTGGGCAGCGAGGCGCCGATGGTCGATGCCGCCTGCTGCCGTGACCGGCGTGAGCGTCGCGCACCACAGGCCTTCGATCAGGCGGGCGGGGTGTCCGTTCATGATGGGGTCCTCAAACGCCCAGCGCGCGGCTGCGCGCATGGGTGAGATGAGCTTCCATGGCGGCGACCGCGCGCGCCGGATCGCGCGTGCGCAGAGCCGCGAGGAGGGCGAGGTGCTCCTCCATCGCCGGCAGCAGCGAATCGGAGGAAAGCGTCACGCGATCGAGCCGGATGAGCCGGATGCGCAGGCTGTTCACGCGGTGGATCGACGATACGATCTCGTTGCCGAGCGCGTCGATCATGGTGTCGTGCAGGCCCCAGTCGACCTCCTGCGCTGCGGCCAGCAGCGCCGGCGTCACGCCGTGCGCGGCGCGCCGGACGATGTCGCGATGCGTGGCCTCGAGGGTATCGAGCTCCGCATCGCTCGCGGTGACCGCAAACTGCACCGTCGCTTCCTTCTCGAGGGCGATCCTGAGCTGGAACGCATTGCGCACCAGCTTCACGTCCACGTGGGCGATCTGCAGGCCGCGTTGCGGCACGGTCACCATGAGACCCTCGGCCTCGAGGCGCGGGATGACCTCGCGGATGGCGCCGAGCGGCAGCCCCGTGAGTGCGGCCAGCTCGCGCTGCGACACGAGCTGGCCGGGGCGGAGGTTCGCGGCGAGCAGTTGCTGCTGGAAGCGGTCGTACGCCTGCCAGCGCAAGTGGCGTGAGGGCGCTGGCGCGGCGGCCGCCGGGCGCATCCTCATTTGCCGAGCAGGACCCCGGGCAGCCATGTCGACAGCGATGGGAACAGCGTCACGAGGGCGAGCACGGCCAGCAGCGGCACCAGGAAAGGCATGGTGGCGCGCGTGACGCGCTCGAACGAGATGTTGGCGACCTTGGCGGTGACGTAGAGCACCACTCCGACCGGCGGCGTGATGGTGCCGATCATGAGATTCAGCACGAACACGAGCCCGAACTGCACCGGATCAATGCCCAGCTTCATCGCCGCGGGCACCAGGATCGGGATCAGGATCAGCATCGCCGCGAGCCCCTCCATGAAGCAGCCCACGACGAGCAGGATCACGTTCACGATCAGCAGGAACACGAGCGGGCTGGTGGCGAGCCCCGTGAGGTACGCGCCCGCCGCCTGCGGCAGCTGCGAGAGCGCGAGGCAATAGGCGAGCAGCGACGCCGCCATCACCAGCGCGAGCACGACACCGGTGGTCTCGACGGTGTCGAGGATGATGCGGGGGAGTTCGGCCAGCCGGAAGTCGCGGTAGATGAAGAGGCCGAGCACGAGCGCATAGGCCACCGCGACGGCGGCGGCCTCGGTGGGCGTGAACACGCCGCCGAACAGTCCCAGGAACAGGATGACGGGCGTCATGAGCGCCCAGAACGCATCGCGGAACGCGCGCCACAGGTCGCGCATCCCGGGGAACGGGTGGCGGGGCAGGTCGAGCTTCACCGAGATCGCGCGCACCATCACCATCAGCGCGCCGGCCATGAGGACGCCGGGGATCACGCCGGCGAGGAACAGGGCGCCGATCGAGGTCTCGGCCGACACGCCGTAGATGATCATCGGCAGCGACGGCGGGATGATGGGGCCGATGGTGGCCGAGGAGGCGGTGAGCGCGGCGGCGATGTCGGGCGAGTAGCCCTCGTCGGTCATCGCCTTGATCTCGAGCGTGCCCAGGCCGCCGGCATCCGCCACCGCCGACCCCGAGGTGCCGGCGAAGAACACGCTGGCGACGATGTTGGCGTGGCACAGGCCGCCCCGCATCCATCCCACGCAGACCGTCGCGAAGCGGAAGATGCGCCCGGTGATGCCCGCGGAGTTCATGACGTTGCCCATCAGGATGAACAGCGGTGCGGCGAGCAGCGGGAACGAGTCGGCCGCCTTGCCGATGCGCTGCGCGAGCGCGAGGTCGGGAATGCCGGCGAAGACGAGGAACGCCCAACCGGCGAGCGACATCGCGAGCCACAGCGGCGGGCCGAGGAAGATCGCGACGAACCACACCGCGAGGATGGACAGCATGAGCGTGGTCATCGCTCGGCTTTCGCGATTTCGTCGTCGCCCGCCGCGAACGCCGTACCGCCGCCGCGCAGCGCCTCGACCAGCGCGATGATCGCGTAGGTGGCGATGACCACGGCGGCGATGGGCTCGATGAGGTACACGATGCCGAGGTTGAACGGCACCGCCACGTTCTCCACGTCCCAGTTGTTGCGCACGAGCTGCAGGCCGCGCGAGCCCAGGAGCCATGCGAAGAGGAGGGTCGCGAGCTGGATGGCGACGGCGACGCCGCGCTGCGCGCCGCCGGGCAGGCGATCGACGACGAAGGTCATGGCGAGATGACTGCGCCGACGCGACGCGATGATCCAGCCCAGGAACGCGCACCAGATGAAGAGGTAGCGGGCGAGTTCCTCGCTCCAGGTGAGCGGGCTGTTCAAGACGTAGCGGAACACCACCTGCAGGATCACGCACAGGAAGATGCCGGCGAAGACGACGATCGCCGTGGCGTCGATGGTGCGCTCGGCGAGACGCAGCGCCGCCCTCATGCGCTGCTCGCCCGCGAGGCTTGCCGGGTGGCCGGCAGGGCGGGGCGCGGGAGGCCGAGCCCCGCCTCGCCTCGCCGTTCCGATCTCCGGCCCGCGAGGGCTCGCCTCACTTGATCTGCTGCAGCTTTTCGTAGGTGCCCTTGCCCCACCGCGCCTCGAACTTCGGCACGACCGCGTCGACCACCGGCTTGCGGAAGGCCTCGATGTCGACCGGCACCACGGTCATGCCGCTCGCCTTCATCGATTCGACGAGCGCCTTCTCCTGGCTGGCGAGCTCGGCGTTCTGCCACTTGACGCCGGCGTCGATGGCGTCCTGGATGATCTTCTGGTCGGCGGGCTTCAGCCCCTTCCAGAAATTCTCGTTCACGACGATCACGCGCGGCGTGATGATGTGCGCGGTCAGGATCAGGTACTTCTGCACCTCGTCGAACTTCCCCGATTTGATGGTGGGCAGCGGATTCTCCTGGCCGTCCACCGTTCCCTGCTTCAGGGCGAGGTAGAGTTCGCCGAAGTTCATCGGCGTGGGCCGTGCCCCCCAGGCCTCCGCCATGGCCTTGAACACGTCGTTCTCCGGCACGCGGAGCTTGAAACCGACGAGATCCGCCGGGGTGCGCACGAGCTTGCTCGACGTCGTGAGGTGGCGCGTGCCGTAATAGGTGGTGCCGAGGATGCGCATGCCGCGCTTGGCCACGAGTTCGTCGTTGAACGCCTTGCCGACGGGGCCGGCCATGGCCTTCACGAGGTGATCGCCGTCGCGCCACACGTAGGGGCTCTCGACCACCGAGATGGCGGGGACCCAGGCACCGAAGTTGGCCGCACCTTCGGTCACGAGCTGCTGCGTGCCGTTCGCAACGGCCTCGATGGTGTCCCGCGACGAGCCGAGCTGGCCGGCCGGAAACGCCTGGATCGCGATGCGGCCCCCGGACTTGGCCTTCACTTCCGCGGCAATCCGCTCGATCATCTGCACGGAGGGGTGCGAGGCGGGTACGACGTCGGACCAGCGCAGCACGATCTCCTGGGCGAGCACGCTCGCCGGCCAGGCGAGGGCGGCGGCCACGATCATGGGTAAGGCGAGCGAACGGCGGCTGGCGGATTGCATGGTTCCCCCTTCGGTCAGTGAGGTCGTCGTGAGAGCATCGCGATGGCCGTTTGCGTCACGGCAACGGCGTCGCGTAGGATGGCGCAGTCTAGTCACTAACATGTCAGCACGCAACCAGTGATCGGACCGAGGCTACGGACGGCGACGGCGCAGGCCGGAGTGGCCTTGGGCGGCGCGCCGCTGGGCAACCTGTTCAGCGCGGTGGCCGAGGCGGACGCCGACGCGCTGCTCGAACGTGCCTGGGAGCGCGGCGTGCGCTGCTACGACACCGCGCCCCACTATGGTCACGGGCTGTCGGAGCGACGCTTCGGCAGGGCGCTGCGCAGCCGGCCGCGCGATGCCTTCCTGCTGTCGACCAAGGTGGGCCGCCTCCTGCGCCCGGATGCATCGGCCCCTACCGACCAGCACGGTTACGTCGGCATCCCCCGCCAGGTGGCGACCTACGACTACTCGCGCGCGGGCGTGCTGCGCTCGCTCGACGACAGCCGCGCGCGCCTCGGCATCGACCGCATCGACATCGTCTACGTGCACGACCTCGATCGCGTCACCCACGCAGGCGCATTCGAGGCGCGGTTCCGGACGCTCCTCGACCAGGGCCTGCCTGCACTGGCGGAGCTGAAGCGTGCCGGAGACATCGCCGCCTTCGGCATCGGCGTGAACGGCATCGACATCTGCTTCGAGACGCTGCGCCACGCCGACCTCGACGTGATCCTGCTTGCCGGCCGCTACACGCTCGCGGACCAGACGGCGCTGCCCGCGCTGCTGCCGCTATGCGAGGAACGCGGCGTCGCGGTCGTGCATGGCGCTCCGTACAACTCCGGCATCCTGGCCACCGGGGCGCACCCACCTGCCGGCGCCGCGGCGTACTTCGACTATGCGCCGGCGCCGCCGGCGATCGTGGCGAAAGTCGCGGCCATCGAGGCCCTGTGCGCCCGCCACGGCGTGCCGCTGCGCGCTGCGGCGCTCCAGTTTGCCGCCGCGCACCCGGCCACCGCCGCGGTCCTCGCCGGGGCACGCACCGCCGGCGAGGTGGACGACCTCGTGGCGATGCGCCGTCTTCCGGTGCCGCGCTCCTTCTGGGAAGCCCTGCGCGCGCAGGCGCTGGTGGCGCCACTCGCCCCGTTCCCGGGGGCATCCCGATGACGGGCCACGTCGACTCGCATCATCACCTGTGGTCGCTGGCGCGCGGTGACTACGGCTGGCTGACGCCGGAGCTGTCCGCCATCCATCGCGACTTCTCGCTCGACGATGCGCGGCCATTGTTCGCACAGGCGAGGGTGGAGGCGACGGTGCTCGTCCAGGCGGCGCCGACCGTCGCCGAGACGCGCTACCTGCTCGACGTGGCGGGACGCAGCGGCGGACTCGTGCGCGCCGTCGTCGGCTGGGTGGACTTCACGGCGGCGGACGCGATACCGACGCTGGCGCACCTCGCTCGCGATCCCTTGCTGAAGGGGGTGCGTCCGATGCTGCAGGACCTGGCCGACCCCGCGTGGATCCTGCGCGCCGACGTCGATCGCGTGCTGGCGGCGCTGCCTCGGCTGGGGTTGCGTTTCGACGCGCTGGTGACGCCGGCGCAACTGCCCTCGCTGCTCGTCATGCTCGAGCGCCATCCGGATCTCGCGGTGGTCATCGATCACGCGGCGAAGCCGGACATCCGCCGGGGCATGTGGGAGCCGTGGGCGGGCGGGATGCGCGCGGCGGCCCGGCATGCTCGCGTCCGTTGCAAGCTGTCGGGGCTCGTGACCGAGGCGGGTCCGGGCTGGACCGTCGACGCGTTGCGTCGTTACGTGGACCACCTTGCCGAGACCTTCGGACCGCGGCGCCTCATGTGGGGCAGCGACTGGCCCGTGGTCAATCTCGCGGGCACCTACCAGAGCTGGTACGCGGCCGCGAAGGCCCTGACGGCCGGATGGCCCGCCGCGGACCGCGCCGCGCTGATGGGCGAGACCGCGCGGCGCTTCTACGGACTTTGACGCGCCTTCCGCGCCACGGAAGCTTTTCGCATCTGGCGCTGTTCATGGAGGATCGGATGTCTGCGGGTGACCGTTTCAGGCGATCTGGATGGCTGTCCTGTCGAATCGGCCGGCACGCGTCGGCCGCCGCATGGTGCTTGCACTCGCGTTCGCCGCGGTGCTGTCGGGCCCGGCTGCCGCGGCGACGGTGACGATCAACGTCGATCGCCGCGACGACGTGATCGTCATCGAAGCGGACGCCGTGCTGGATTCGGACCCGGCGACGGCGTGGCGGGTCCTCACCGACTATGATCGCTACGTCGAGTTCCTGCCGGACGTGAAGTCCAGCCGCGTCGTCGCGCGTCGTGGTCGCGAGGTCACGGTCAGGCAGACCAGCGACGCCACGTTCTGGCTGCTGAGGGCTCCCGTGGAAATCACCTACCAGATCGTCGAGGACCCGCCGTCAGGGCTGCGTTCGCGCGCCGTCTCGGGTCCGCTCGCCACGCTCGAAAGCAGCTATACGCTGACGCCGTCCGGCGATGGGCTGCGCCTTCACTACGAGGGACGCATCGGCTGGAGCGTGGAGTTCGTCGGGCCGCTCGAAGCGAACGAGAAGCGCGCCGCGCGCCAGTTTCGGGCGCTCGTCGAGGAGATGGAGCAGGCGAGCGCCGGCGTTCGCCGCTCCCGCAACGGTGATTCGTAATTCGCTCGCGAGCTGGGGCAGCCTTGCCAAGGGGTTGCATTGGCTGATCGCGGTAGCGATCGCCGTGCAGGTCCTGCTGGGATTCGCGGCGGTGTGGTGGCGCATCTCGCCGACGAAGCTCGATCTCTTCGTCCTGCACAAGTCGCTTGGCATCCTCATCCTCCTGACGGCCGCGCTTCGCCTCGCCTGGCGCCTCGCCAATCCCACCCCGGCGCTGCCGGCGGACATGAGCGCCTGGACGAGGCGTGCGGCCCATGCGAGCCACGTGTCCCTCTACCTGCTGCTGTTCGCGCTGCCGCTGACCGGGTGGTTCACCGCGTCGGCCGCGAACGTTCCCTTCCGGATCTTCTGGCACGTGCCCTGGCCCACGCTCGTCGCGCCGGACGAGCCGCTGGCAAGGATCGGGGCCCGCGTGCACCTTGGCCTGTTCCTCGTGCTGGCCGCCGTCCTGCTGGTGCATGTGGGCGCCGCGCTGTGGCATCACTACCGTCGAGGCGACGATGTGCTGAAGCGCATGTTGCCGTCGATCCGGAGGGCCCCGTGACAGCGGCTGCCTGCCGGATCCTGATGACCCTCGCGGCATTCCATGCAGTGGCGGCGGCGGCTGCCGAATGGCACGCGGACACGGCGGCGAGCTCGCTGGAGTTCGTCGCGACATTCGAGAAGGCGCCTGCGCCAGGCGTGTTCAGGACGTTCGACGCGCGTGTCAGCCTCGATGAGGGACAAGCCGCCGGTGGCCGCGTGGACGTCTCGGTCACGTTGGCGAGTGCCGACATGGCCAACGCCGACGTGAACCGCGAGATCCGCGGTCCGGACTGGTTCGATGCCGCCCGCTTTCCGCTGGCGCGGTTTCGCTCCAGCGGAGTCCGTGCCCTGGCGGGGAAGCGCTTCGTCGCGAGCGGGACGCTGGACCTCAAGGGCGTGGTGCGTCCGGTCGAGGTTCCATTCACCTGGTCGGAGGCCGGCGACGCCGCGTCGATGGAGGGTGAACTCACGCTCGAGCGCACCGCCTTCAACGTCGGCGTTCGCGAATGGGCGCGAACGGACGTGATCGGCCCCGAGGTCAAGGTCCGTTTCAGGCTGCGGTTGCGGAAGGACATGTAGCGTGCGCGGCTCGCGCTGGGCGCTGCTGCTCGCTGCCACCCTCGCGGCCTGCGCGCCCCAGCCCGCGCGCAGGCTCTCCGAGGGGCCCGCGGCGCCGCCCGGATTTCCGGAAGCCGACTACGCCGCCGCCGCGCGGCGTGGCGATCGCGTCTTCCGCGTCGACCCCGGGGCCTCGCTCGTCACCATCGAAGTCAGGCGCGGCGGCTCGCTCGCATCGCTTGGCCACGATCATGTCGTGGCGAGCCACGACGTGCAGGGGTACGTCGCGCCGGAGCTGGGGCGCGCCGACCTTCACGTTCGCCTCGACCGCTTGACCGTCGACGAGCCGGCCTTGCGTCGACGCGCCGGATTCGCGACGCAACCCACGGCGGAGGACGTCGCTGCGACGGGCGAGAACATGCTGTCCAAGGTCCTCGAAACCGGCCGCTTCCCGTTCGCGACGATCCACATCGACGGTCGCGCCGCCGCTGCCGCATCGCCGATGCGGGTCGAGATCACGCTGCATGGATTCACCCGTGCCGTCGAGGTTCCCGTCGCGGTCGATTCGCGTGACGACGCCCTGGATGCCGCGGGCGAGCTGACCGTGCGGCAGACGGACTTCGGCATCGCTCCCTTCGCCGTGCTGGGAGGTGCGATTCGCGTCGAGGATCCGGTGCTCGTGAGGTTCCGGATCCATGCGCTTCCGGCCGCGCGGTGCATGCCGGGGTGCTGACGCGCTGCGGCCTAGTAGATGTGGCGCTGCAGCTTGGCGCGGTGGAGGATGGTGGTCGCGATCTCCTCGATCGACTTCGTCGTGGTGTCGAGCATCGGGATGCCCTCGCGCGTCATCATCGCCTCGGCTTCGCGGATCTCGTGACGGCAGCTGTCGAGTGCGGCGTACTTGCTGCCCGGACGTCGCTCCTCGCGGATCTCGCGCAGGCGCTCCGGCTGGATGGTGAGACCGAAGAGCTTGCTGCGCCAGGGCAGCACGGAGGCAGGCAGGCGGCGGGCGTCGAAGTCGTCGGGCGTCAGCGGAAAGTTGGCGGCGCGGATGCCGAACTGCAGCGCCAGGTAGAGCGAGGTGGGCGTCTTCCCGCAACGCGATACACCCACGAGCACGACCTGCGCCTTGTCGAGCTCGCGCGTGGTCGCGCCGTCGTCGTGCGCCTGCGTGAAGTTGATCGCCTCCATCCGCGCGAAGTACTCGTGGCTGTTGGCGATGCCGTGCGAGCGCCCTGCCGCGTGCGAGCTCTTGGCGCCGAGCTCGGCCTCGAGCGGCTGGATGAACACCTGGAAGAGGTCCAGCGTCAGCGCATCGACATCGCGGCGGACGATCTCGCTCATCGCCTCGTCGACGATCGAGCTGATCACGATCGGCCGCTCGCCCCTGGCGTGCGCGGTCTCGTTCACCACGCGCACGGCCTCGGTGATGCGCTCGGGGGTGTCGACGAACGGCAGCGTCACGCGTTCGAAGTCGAACTCGTCGAACTGCGTGAGCAGGCTGTTGCCGAGCATCTCCGCCGTGATGCCGGTGCGGTCCGAGATGAAGAATACGGTGCGCTTGCCGCGCGCACGGGGAGCGCCGCCTACCATGCCGACCACACCGGAACGGCGCCGGACGGCAGGGGCGGCAACCGGCCGAGGTCGAGCGCGCTCTCGCCGGGTCCGTGGAAGTCGGAGCCCGCCGACGCGAGGAATCCGAACGTGCGGGCATGCCCGGCGAAGGTTTCGTACTCGGCGCGCGTGTGCGCGGCGGAGACGACCTCGATGGCATCGCCTCCGGCGTCGTGGAACTCACCCAGGAGACGCCGCATGCCGGTCGCAGTGAGTTCGTAGCGCCCGGGATGGGCCAGCACCGCTTGCCCCCCCGCCGCGCGGATCCAGCCGACGGCATCGGCGAGAGGTGCCCACGCATGCGCGACATAGCCGGGCTTGCCCGGCGTGAGGTAGCGGCGGAACACGTCGCGAGTGCTGCAGGCGCGGCCCTGCGCAACGAGATAGCGGGCAAAGTGCGCGCGGGAGACGAGGCGGTCGTTCGCAGCCAGCCGGCGCGCGCCCTCGTACGCGCCCTCGATGCCGGCGCGCGCCAGCGACTGTCCGATGAGGCGGGCGCGGGCATCCCGGCCCGCGCGGACCTGCGCGAGACCATCGGCCAGCGACGCCTCGGCGATGTCGACGTGCAGGCCGACCACGTGCACCGTATGCCGTTCCCAGGTGGCCGATACCTCGACCCCCGGGACGAGCGTGAGTCCGCCCGCGCCCGCGGCGATCGCGGCCTCGGCCAAGCCCGCGGTGTCGTCGTGATCGGTCAGCGCGAGCACCGCCACCCCGTTCTGCGCGGCGCGCTGGACCAGCGCCGCGGGTGACAGAAGCCCGTCGGAAACCGTTGAGTGCGCGTGGAGGTCGAAAGTCACGGAGGCTCGCGGAATGCGCGGCATGCGAAACGTCGCTTCCCGCAGCGCGGCAGGTGCATTCTAGCAACGCCGTGCGGCGCCGCCTGTCTCCGGCCACTTGCGCTTGGCCGTGAAAGGGTCAAAAATATGCCATTGGTATAGCGCGCCATGGCGTTGCTGTCCGGCTCATTGCAGAAGGTGTTCACCACCGTGAAAATCCTCGACCGCGTTCTCAATCCCCGCGAAATCCGGCGCCGCCTGGGCATGAACCAGGAGCAGTTCTGGACGCAGATCGGAGTCACCCAAAGCGGCGGATCGCGCTACGAGAGCGGACGCGACATGCCTCGTCCCGTCAAGGAGTTGCTGCGACTTGTTCACGTGGAGCAGCTGGATCTCTCGCAGGTCAAGCGGGTGGACTTCGAGATCATCGGCTACCTGAAGGAATCGCATCCTGACCTGTATCGCACGCTGCGCCGCGCGGTGAAGAGCCGCCACCGGCCGGCCGCCGATGGTGGCGTCAACCTGGGACAGGACGGCGATACGGCCACCTATGCCGACGACGACGATTCGTTGCTGCAGCCCCCGTCGCAGGCCGAACCGGGACGCTGATCGCCGGCGTCGTCGGGTGTAGCGCGTCGCGGCCGCCTCCGGGCGGCCGTTGCATCTGGATGACGCAAACCGTACCCATCGGCGCCCGGCAACCGGAGCGGCTGTGTTGCGTAGAGGCGGCGAAGCCGCCGGCGCCAACAGGTAAGATCGGGCCTTCTGCGCTGCGGCGCATCAAAACCCCTCCAGGCCGCCCATGAATCGAGCTCGCTCGCTGGTCATTCCCTTCGAACTCCTGCGCATGTCCGACGTGGAGGAAGTCGGCGGCAAGAACGCCTCGCTGGGAGAGATGATCAGCCAGCTCGCGCAGGCCGGGATTCGGGTCCCCGGGGGCTTCGCCACCACGGCGACCGCCTTTCGCGAGTTTCTTGCCCACAACGACCTCCGCGCACGGATCGCGAAGCGGCTGGAAGGGCTCGACGTGGGCGACGTCCGCGCGCTTGCCGCGGCCGGGCAGGAGATCCGCGGCTGGATCGCGACCGCGTCGTTGCAGCCGGCCCTCGCCGACGCGATAGGCAAGGCCTACGACGAGCTCGCGAAGGGATCGACGGGGACCACCTTCGCCGTACGCTCGTCGGCCACTGCCGAGGACATGCCCGATGCGTCGTTCGCGGGCCAGCAGGAGACATTCCTCAATATCAGTGGGTTAGAGAATATTATTGATGCGATACGCAAAGTATTCGCCTCGCTCTACAACGACCGGGCCATCGCCTATCGCGTTCACAAGGGGTATGCGCACGACGACGTCGCGCTGTCGGCCGGCGTGCAACGCATGGTCCGCAGCGACCTCGGCGCAGCGGGCGTGATGTTTACCCTCGACACCGAGTCGGGGTTCGACCAGGTGGTGTTCATCACCGCCGCCTACGGTCTGGGCGAGACGATCGTGCAGGGGGCCGTCAATCCCGACGAGTTCTACGTCGACAAGCGCAACCTCGCCGCCGGCCGGCCGGCGATCCTGCGCAAGAC
>CAYTOT010000055.1:0-30304 GCA_964439475.1 uncultured Alcaligenaceae bacterium | reverse complement strand
GCGTTCCGAAAAGTACCCGTCAGCGTCAACATAATTTACGGATAGACTCTAAGGGGCCCGGCCAGTTGCCGCAACGGCCTTGGCGCTTCATCATTCGCAGCTATGCCAGCCCCACCTCGTTGCTCGCGAGCACGTGCTGCCCTCGCCTCGGTGTTGCTTGCTCTCTGCTTCGCTCTCGGCGCCGAAGCCGCCGATCCGCAACGTGTACTCATCCTCCATTCCTTCGGACGCGACTTTGCGCCCTACGACACGATCACGTCGGTGTTCCGTACCGAGCTTGCACGGCGGTCGGCGGAGCCGGTCGTCTTCGCCGAAGCGAATCTCGACTTCAGTCGCGCGACCAACGAGCGCGAGGAACGAGCACTGGCCGAGTATCTGCGTTCGCGGTTCAACGACGCCGCACCGAACATCGTCGTCACGATAGGTCCCCCGGCTGCCCGTTTCTACCTCCGACACCGGGAGAAGCTGTTTCCGGGCGCGCCCTTGGTCATTGCGGCGCTGGACGACCGGCTCGCGAAACAACTCCCGATCTCACCGACCGACGCGGTGGTAGCCGGTCGGCTGAATCTCCCCAGCCTGGTCGACAATATCCTGCAACTGCTTCCCGAGACCGAAACGATCGCCATCGTGATCGGCGCCTCGGAGCTGGAGCGCTACTGGCGTGACGAGCTGAAACGCGAGTTCGCGCAGTTCGCGGGGCGAGTCCGTTTTGAGTGGCTCGACGATCTCTCGCTGGCGCAAATGCAGCAGCGCATTGCGACGCTGCCCCCCCATTCCGCCGTGCTCTATGTATTGCTGATCGTCGACGCCGCGGGGATTCCCCATGAGCGGCAGGATGGCCTGGCGAGCCTTCACGACGTGGCGAATGCGCCCATCTTCGGCCTGTACGAGAACGAGCTCGGCAAGGGCGTGGTGGGTGGCCCTTACTCTTCACAGCGAACGCGCGGCGAGCACATCGCCACCGCCGCGCTGCGTGCACTGGGTGGCCCCGCGGGATCGCAGCCGCGGGTCGACGTGGTTGGATTCGAGGTTCCGATCTACGATTGGCGAGAACTCCAGCGATGGAACATCGACAGGGCGAGGCTTCCTTCCGGCAGCGAGATCCGGTTCAAGCCGCCGTCGATCTGGGAGGCGCATCGTGTCGCCATGATTGCGACGACAACCGCGCTCGCTCTGCAGGCCGCGCTGATTGCCGCGCTGCTCCTGCAGCGTGCCCGCCGCCGCCGCGCCGAGCGGGAGATGCAACACTTGGGAGGCCGCATCCTGACCGCGCAGGAAGACGAAAGGCGCCGCCTCGCCCGCGAGATGCACGACGATGTCACCCAGCGCCTGGCCGCGCTCGCGATCGATGCGGCGCAAGTGCAAAGCAGTGCGGGGGGCTCCGCGGTCGGCAACGCGCTGGACGCGATCCGCCAGCGCCTGGTAAAACTGAGCGAAGACGTTCACGCGCTGTCGTACCGCCTGCATCCTTCGATGATCGAGGACCTGGGTCTCGTCGCGGCATTGAGGGCGGAATGCAACCGCGTGGGTCGCCAGGAGCCCATTCGGGTGGATTTCGAATCGACCGGGATCCCAAGGGTGGTTCCACCGAGCACTGCCATTTGCCTGTTCCGAGTGGCGCAGGAAGCGTTGCGCAACGTGGTGCGCCATGCCAATGCCAGCAACGTCGAAGTCTCCCTGCAGACGAAGGAAGGAGGCATCGCGCTGGCGGTGCGTGACGACGGCACGGGTTTCAGCGCTGCCGAGCGCGCACGGGCGAGCCTCGGTCTCGTCAGCATGCGTGAGAGGGTACGCTTGGTGGGTGGAGAGCTCGACATCGTCAGCCGGCCCGATCACGGCACGTCGGTGGTCGCGTGGGTGCCGCTGCGGGAGGCGGCGTGACGCGTGCCCGTATCCTGCTCGCCGACGACCACCGGATCGTGGCGGAGGGCCTCAAGGGTATCCTCGCGGCCGAATTCGAGCTTATCGGCGTGGTCGAAGACGGACAGGGGATGCTGGATGCTGCAAAGACGCTCCGGCCGGACGCGATCGTCGCCGACATCTCGATGCCCCTGCTGAGCGGCATCGAGGCGCTCGAACTGCTCCGGAAGGATGGTCTCGAGATCCCCGTCGTCTTCCTGACCATGCACCGCGACGTGGGATACGCCTCGCTCGCGCTGGAGGCCGGGGCCGCGGGCTACGTGCTCAAGCACGCGGCCCCGGAGGAGCTGGTCAGTGCGGTGCGCGTCGCCTTGCAGGGCGGAACGTTTGTCAGCCCCTCGCTTGCCGGCGAATTGTTCCAGGCGACGACGTCTCGTGGACGAGGCGAGCGCGACGTCGGCGTAGCCTTGTCGACGCGCCAGCGCGACATCCTGCGGTTGCTGGCAAACGGCCGCTCGGCAAAGGAAATCGCGAAGGCGTTCGACCTCTCGCCTCGGACCGTCGAGTTCCACAAGTACAAGATCATGGAATCCCTCGGCATCAAGAGCAGCGCCGAGCTGATCCAGTTCGCAGTCAAGCGAGGCATCGTCTAGCACCGAAGGTGAAGGCAATACGGCCGACCTGCCTTACGAGGCCGCGGCTCGTAATCTTACTGGCGGCGATGCAGTAATTTCCCAGGCCTTCGCGCGGAATCGTCCGAGCTGACGATAGACCGGCCGCGGGTCATTCTTCGACCATGGGCGTCGCAGAAATGACCACTACCGCTGACAGCATGCAATGTGTGCTGCTCGGTGAGCAGCATCACGAGTTGAGCAGCGGCGTCCGTGGCCTGCTCGATACGGCGTTCGGCGCGGTATTCATGGTCGCCGACGAAACATCGCTGATCGAAGGCGTTGCGCGTCTTCAGCCGGCGCTGGTCGTCCTCGACCTGGTGCTGGCCAAGGGAGACTTGCCCGGCCTCCTCCACATGCTCCGGACGCGAGCGCCGGCCATCAAGGTGCTGTTGCTGAGCGTGCACGACGAAAGTGCTGCCGCCTCCGCGGCACTCGCCGCAGGTGCCGATGGACTGGTCCTGACTCGCGAGATCGCCAGCGAGTTCTTGCAGGCGATCGACACCCTGCTCGCTGGCGGACGCTACGTTTCGCCGGCGGCAGCAACAGGCCTCGTTTCCAGGTTCCACTTCCACGAGGAACGCTTGTGACCAGGGGCCGCTTTCGGGGCGGCGGCCGCCGCGAGCGACAACGCCCATCGACGATTTCAATCTGACCAAGGAGATCTGTCATGTACTTCACCGATGACTCGCTGTTCCCCGAAAACATGCAACCCACGATCATCACCGGTGCGCCGTACGGCCCCGAGTGGCTCCCGGGTGATGTCGACGAGCTGTCGGTCACCTTCGACCAGCAGGTGCAGGCGGCGGTCGATTGCTACAACGCCGGCGCGACGATGCTGCACTTCCACGTGCGCGACCCCAAGACCGGCGAAGGTTCGAGCAATTTCGACCAGTACAACGAGATGCTCGGCCGCATCCGGCAGGCGGTGCCGAAGATGATCATCCAGGTGGGAGGCTCGATCTCCTTCGCGCCGCACACCGAGGGCGCCAAGGCCAAGTGGCTGGACTACGACACGCGCCACATGCTGACCGAGCTCGACCCGAAGCCCGAGTTCGTCACCGTCACGACCGGCACGACGCTGTGGGACGTGACGCAGGCGATGATCCCGGGCGACGCCGACGGCACGCACCTGGCCAGGCCGGAAGTCGCCCAGGCCTGGAGCGGCATGGTCATCGACTCGACGCCGGCCTTCTATGTCGAGCACCTGAAACGGCTGCGCAAGAACAAGATCCAGCCGTACTTCGTGCCTGCCCACGTGCATCAGCTCGAGATCATCGAGCGCCTGATCCGCTCGGGCGTGTACATGGGGCCGCTCAACATGGCGATCTGCGGCTACGGCGGTGGTTCGCTGGGTCGCAATCCGTTCGACTGGATGGAGTTCCTGCGCCGCGCGCCGCACGGCGCGTCGAGCGTCACCTTCTGGAGCAGCATGCGCGGCAACATCGCGATCCAGACGCTGGCGACGATCCTCGGCCAGCACGTGCGCGTCGGCAACGAGGACAACATCTGGGACATGCACAGGAAGCGCTGGTCGACGCCCAAGCAGATCGAGTGGGCGGTGAAGCAGAGCGAACAGTTCGGCCGCAAGGTGGCGAACGCCGACGAGGCACGCAAGATCATGAAGGTCGGGGTGTGGTACGACACGGTCGAGGAAACGCTGATGAAGCTCGGCCTGCCGCCGAACCGGCCGGAGGGCTACAAGGGATTCCTTACCTACGACACCGACGGACGGCTTCCTAAGGTGGCGAGCCCGCGCACGAATCCCGTGAGCATCCTGTAGCGAAGGACGCGCTGCAAGAGGGCTGACAACGTGAGCACGAAGGCCGAAATCAAGGCACGGGCGATCCGGGAGTTCAAGGTCTTCTGGATGCTTGCCGTCTACCTTTGGCTGGTCCTGGGCGCGTTCACGATCTATCGAAGGCTGATCCTGGCCCAGGCCGGGGACGCCTACCTGCACTATGGGATCGCGGTGGTCGAGGCGCTCGTCATCGCCAAGGTCATCGTGGTCGGCAGGTTGTTCGGGTTCAGCCGGCGCTTCGAAGACGAACCGCTGATCGTGCCGGTCCTCTACAAGACGATCCTGTTCGGCGTCCTGATAGCGGCCTTCGGCATCGTCGAGCACCTGGTCCAGGGGTGGATCCACAAGCAGGGTCTGCTGACGGGACTGCGGAGCCTCGGGGAGGTCGGTGCCTACGAGCTTGGCGCACGCATGCTCATCCTCATGCTGGCCCTGGTGCCGTTCTTTGCGTTCGGCGAGATCGTCCGTGTCCTGGGGGCTCGCGACATGGTGGCGCTGTATTTCTCGAAGCGGGAGGCGTCGCGCGAGATGAAGCGTCCCGCGTCGTGATCCCCAGCCTGCGACGGAGATGCACATGAAGAAAGCCAGGATGGCAGATCCCCGTGCCACCCGCGTGGACGACCTCGCGCCGGGTCAATATGCCGACGGCAGTCCGCTCGACGATATCCAGTACCTCGAATGCAAGCTGATCCTCAAGACCGACGAGTTCACGTCGGCCAAGGGATTCGGCAAGTACGCGAGACTCGTCGCGCGCGCGGCCGAGGCATGCGGCGTGGGATTCGACACCTCTCCGGCGCGAGGCACGCGGCCCGCCATCCGCGAAGTCATGTTCATGGATACCGAGGACTTCCGCCTCTACAACAATGCGTTCATCCTGCGCCGCCGCGTTCGCTTCGAGGACGGGTTTCCAGCGGAGGAACCGGAGATCGTCTTCAAGTTCCGCCATCCCGACCAGCAGCGGGCCGCGGAGGTGGACGTGCGCCCGAATCTCCCAGGCGATCACCGCATCAAGTTCAAGGCCGAGGCCCTGCCGTTGAAGGATCGCCTGGGCGGTTATCGGCTGCTCTTCTCGCACAACGTGCAGTTCCCGCTGAGCCACGCTCCCGGAGGGGACCGCCTGGCGATGGAGCGCCTGTCGGAAATATTTCCCGCGTTGAAGACAGTCAGGGAAGACAAGAACGACAGGGTGTCACTCGTCAACCAGACCATCGTCGAGGAAGTGCTGCAGGACCTGGGAACGCTCGACTTCGGCAAGGGCGTCACGGCCGATGCCAACGTCGCGCTGTGGCGCACCCGCGGCGAGCACCTGCCGCTGGTGGGCGAGTTCGCATATCAGGTCAAGTTCAAGCGGCGGGCGGACGTGCACGACAAGGCGCGCGCACGCTGCGCCAGGCTCTTCGTGCACCTGCAGCAGATCGGCGCCTCATGGATCCACCTCGGCGCGACCAAGACCGGCATGGTGTATCACCTCAAGGGCAATCCACCGCAAGCCCACGAGTGAGCCCGAAGGGCCGCCCCGAGGTCCACAAGCTCCGGAGCGCGTCAGCGCGAAGGGTAGCTTCATGAGCAACTAGCACCGATGGGCACCGTCACGTCACTGGAGGAGGTTCTCTGCGGCATCGCCCTCCTCGCGATTACGATGGCGATTCACGGCTGCGGCATGCTGGCGACGCTCGTCGCATGTCATGCCGCGAGGCGCGAGGCCACGAGCCCGATATCCTTCCTCCGTGGCGGCGCCGTACTCATCCTGGCGAGCTGGATGATCGCTCTCGTGCACCTCGTCGAGCTGCTCGTATGGGCGGCATTCTTCCTCTGGCAGCACGCGATGCCGAACGCCAGCGACTCGTATTACTTCGCGCTGATGCAGTACACGACCGTCGGCAGCAGCGTGACGCTGCCGCTGCGCTGGCGACTGCTCGAGGGCATGCTGCCGATGGCCGGACTCATGACCTTCGCGTGGTCAACCGGGATCCTGTTCACCCTTGCCCAGGACTTCCAGAGCACCCAGCTATCGGCCATTCATGCGCGGCGCGCAGAGCGTCGGCCGCGCCAACGTCAGGATCAGGCAGGCGACTCGTGATTCCGTTCGAGCGCTTCCTGGCGGACGACATGCGCGGCGTTCACTACGCCGTGAACATGTTCATCGCGACGACCGTCCTCTGGGTCCTGGTCGAGGAATTCGGCGACGCGAACCCTATCTGGGCCATCAGCTCGATGGTGGCCACCAGCGACCCGCAAGTGAAGCAGGCGCTGTCCACCTTTCGAGGGCGCATCGTCAACACGCTTCTCGGCTGTGCCGTCGGACTCACCTTCGTCGTCCTGGGACACACCCAGTGGCAGCTGCCGTTCGCCATGGCGGCGACCGTGATCCTCTCCTCCTATTTCGTTCGTGTTCCGGCGATGTGGCGCCAAGCCCCGATCACGGCGGCCATCGTCATCGCCGGTGGGCTGCAACACCACCAGAGGCTGACGGCCGTCGAGCAGGGCCTGCACCGGGTGGCCGAGGTGCTCTTCGGCTGCGTGGTGGGGATCGTCGTCGCGTGGATCCTGTCCAGGGTGTGGCCATTGCCCAAACCGGCGGACGATCACCGGGCGCGATAGCGGGTCGGCCCACGCATGCGAAGCTCCTGTCCTGGGTGCCCGTTGTCCCGGGAGGCGAGAGAAGGCCAGCTCCCCTATACTTGGAGCATGCGTTCCTTCTCCCCTGCCCTGCTCGCGCTCACTATCGCCGGTGCCGCCGTGACCCTGCCGGCCGCGGCGCAAACGTCCCTCGCGACCTACTCCACGCTGACCACGGCAGCCGCGCTGCGGGCGGCGCAAGCTGCGCTCGCCGACTGCCAGAAGGCGGGGTATGCCGTGAGCGTCGCCGTGGTGGATCGCAGCGGTCATACGCTCGCGTTGCTGCGCGACAACCTGGCCGGTGCGCACACGCCGCGCACGGCAATCGGCAAGGCGGCGACGGCGGCGAGCTTTCGCATGGAGACCACCGAGCTCGCTGCGCAAACGCAAGCCGGGCGCCCACAGAGCGGCATTCGCGATATCGCGGACGTGGTGGCGCTCGGAGGCGGGATTCCCGTCAATGCGAAGGGTGCCCTGGTCGGCGCGATCGGCGTATCGGGTGCTCCGGGAGGCGAAGCCGACGACGCTTGCGCCAAGGCCGGCGCGGCCGCGATCGCCGACGCGCTCGAGTTCGATTAGCCAGGGGTCGCGTGACCCGCGCGCGGGCTGGGTCCGGTCCGCGTCCGTCCCGGAGAGGGCGGGCACGCCATTGACCAGGCGGAGCGGATGCCAGCCCGCGATCAGGGATGCGCTCAGCTCCGCCGCAACCGGCACAACTCCAGCGGCGACGCCCGCAGATTCGTGCGGATCTCCTCGCAGGTGGTGCGGGCGAGCCCCATCGCCGCCAGCGCGTCGTCACCCACGCCCTGACCCGGCGGTTTGGCCAGGCTGTAGAGCGCTCCCCGGTGATCCCGGATCGTCGCCGCGATCGTCGCCTGCAGCCGGTTGCGCCGCCACGGATCGTTGAAGCTGGAGACGAGGCCCGCGAAGCGCGCGTCGGCGGGAAAGGACGGCAGCACGTAGGACATCGGCTCCGGCGTCACGAGGAGGACGAGTGCATCGGCGTCGATCGGCGGCAGCTTCACCGTGAGGAAATGGTCCTCGAAGCGCTGCCGCCACCAGGTCGGATACGTCGACGTCACGACCACGAGCACGAAGGCGCTCGCGAGCGCCAGCGCCGCGCGGCGCGACGGCACCAGCCGCACGACGAGCAATGCGATGAAGGCGCCCGCCAGCAGCTCGAGCGGCACGAGATAGCGGTAGATGCGGTAGACCACCGCCCACGCCGCGAGCGAGCCCAGGAAGAAGGCGACGAGGAAGCGCCAGCGCGGATCCGCCCCGACACCGAGCGCGGGACGCCGCCACAGCAGTGCCACGATGGCGAGCACGTAGAGCAGCGCCGGACGCGCATCGCGGAAGGCGGGCTCGGCCACGAAGCCCTCGATCTTCCACAGCATCACGAACGGGAAGCCGATCCATTCGAGCCACGATTGCGGCCCGAAGCGCGTGGCCGAGAACGACACCGGATCGGCCCACGGCGAGCGGAAGAGGTCGTTGTAGTACGGGAACAGCGGATTGCCGAAGCGCTCGGCCATGAGCACCATCCAGGGGCCCGCCGTGACGACGAGACCCGCGGCCGCCCCCGCAGCCGCGGCGACGGCGCGGCGCAAGCGCGCCCGCCAGCCACCGTGACCCGTCAGCAGCAGCGCCGCCACCAGTCCCACCGCGTAGATGCTGCCGGTGAGCTTGAGCCCGGCGCCGAGGCCCACGAGCAGCCCGGCCAACGCCATCGTTGCCGCTCCGGTCGCCGTCGCCGTCGCCGTCGCCGTCGCCGGCTGCGGCGTGCGCACGACGAGCCACAGCGCCACGAGCACGAATGCGGCGACGTGCCAGTCGTTCATCGTGGTGCCGATGAGGCTCACCGCCATCGGCGCCGTGATGCCGATGGCGAGCGCGGCGACGATCGCCGGGCGGCGCACCGCCACCTCGAGCGGGGCGAACAGGGTCGTGACGATGCGCGCGAAGCAGTACCACGCGATGCCGGTGGGGATGGCGAGCGCGAAGGCGATGAGGCGCGGCGGCAGGTCGGCCGCCACCATCGCGTAGAACGGAAGGTCGAGGAAGGGACTGTGGAAGGACTGGAGCTGCGCCGGCGCCCAGTCGAGGCCGTAGCGGTCGTGCACGAACGCCCACGCGTTGTAGTAGTGGTAGTTCATGAGGTCCCAGTTCGAGTCCTGGCGCAGGGCGATCGATGCCGCACCGGCCGCGACGATGGACGCGAGGAGGCCGAAAATGGCGCGCAGCCACGATTGCAGGCGACCGACGGACTGCACCGTGACCGACTGCGCGGTCGTGGATGGTGCGGACACGGCATCTGCGGCGACGGGCGCTGCGGTCACCGGCTCCGCGGCAGCAGGATGCGCAGCGTCGGAAGACGGCTCGGGCGAAGGCATGCGCCGCATTCTCTCCGAAATCGTCGCCGTGCAGCGCGATATCACACCGCTGCGCTATCCTCCCGTCCAGTTCCCGTCACGAACCCTCGACATGGCGCTGCGCCACATCGCCCATCGCAAGCTGCGCGGCACCCGCGACCTCGTCCTCGATGCCTGGGACACGCTCGCGCGGCGACGGCCCCCGCTGGTGCCGCCGCGCCGCCTGCGCTTCGTGGGGGACGGCGACTTCGTCGCGATCGGCCGCCAGTTCACGGACCACCTGCGCAGCCTCGCAGGTCTCAACCCCGACTCGCGCGTGCTCGACGCCAGCTGCGGCATCGGCCGCATCGCGATACCGCTGCTCGACGTGCTCTCGCCGCGCGGCAGCTACGATGGCTTCGACATCGTCCCGCGCGCGATCCGCTGGTGCGAGCGCGAGATCGCGCCACGTCACCCCGCGTTCCGCTTCACGCTGGCCGATCTCGGCAACGGCGCGTATCGCAAGCGCAGCGGAGGATCGGCTGCAACGTATCGCTTCCCGTACCCCGACGCGAGCTTCGACGTGGTGGTGGCCACGTCGCTCTTCACGCACCTCCTGCCCGACGAGGCGCGCAACTACGTGCGCGAGATCGCACGCGTGCTGACACCCGGCGGGCGCTGTCTCGTGACCTGGTTCGTGCTCGACGCCGAGGCGGAGGCGGCGATCCGCGCGGGACGCTCCGCGATCCCCTTCGCGCATGCCTTCGGGGATTGCCTCGTGATGGACCCCGCGGTGCCGGAAGCCGCGATCGCCTACCCACAGCACACGATCGAGGCGATGCATGCGCAGGCGGGACTCACCGACGTCGCGCTCCATCCGGGCTCGTGGTGCGGCCGCACCCGATTCACCAGCGGACAGGACATCGTGACGGCGGCAAGGCCCGCGCACGGTGGGCAGTCCGCGCCTACGCGAGGAACACCGTCATGAAGGAAGTCACGCTCGCGGGCTATCGCGCCCGGCACTTCGGCTATGCGGTCGACGATCGGGTCGCCACCATCACGCTCGACCGGCCCGAACGCAAGAATCCGCTCACCCTCGACTCCTACGGCGAGTTGCGCGACCTCTTCCGCGAGATGGTGTACGCCACCGACGTGAAGGCGGTGGTGTTCACCGGCGCCGGCGGCAACTTCTGCTCCGGCGGCGACGTGCACGAGATCATCGGCCCGCTGGTGGCCATGGACATGACCGGGCTGTTGCGCTTCACGCGGATGACGGGCGACGTCGTGAAGGCGATGCGGGCGTGTCCGCAGCCGATCGTCGCGGCGATCGACGGCGTGTGCACCGGCGCCGGCGCGATGATCGCCTGCGCCTCCGACCTGCGCTTCGGCACGCCGCGCAGCAAGCTCGCCTTCCTCTTCGTGCGCGTGGGCCTGGCTGGCGCCGACATGGGGGCGTGCACCCTGCTGCCGCGGCTCATCGGCCTGTCGCGCGCCGCCGACCTCCTGTATACGGGACGCGTGGTCGGCGGCGACGAGGGCGAGCGCATCGGCTTCTACAACCGTCTCGTGGAACCGGATACCGTGCTCGCCGAGGCCACGGCGATGGCGCGCTCGCTCGCCGACGGCCCCACCTTCGGCCACGCGATGACCAAGACGATGCTGTGGCAGGAATGGAGCTCGGGACTCGGCGAGTGCATCGAGGCCGAAGCGCAGGCGCAGGCCATCTGCATGCAGACCAACGACTTCGAGCGCGCCTACCATGCGTTCGTGGCGAAGGAGAAGCCGCGCTTCGAGGGGAACTGAGGCGCCGCTTGCTGCGTCAGTCCGGCGCGAGCGCGGCCGCGAGCTTGCGGCAACGCGTCAGGAGTCCGGGCGCATCGATGCGCGTCGCCCAACCCTCGAAGTCGGGCGTGGTCCCCCGCCACCGCAGCGTCTCCACGTCGGTGAAGAGCGGGGCATCGCTCACCAGCGTGGCGAGCTTGCGGAAGAGCAGCGCATCGCCGCGCCGCTCGCCCAGGATCTCGGGCGGAAAGGCGTCGATGCTGCCGTGCTTCGCGAGCAGGCGCGCCGCCGATTTGGCACCGATGCCGGGGATGCCCGGATAGCCGTCGGCGGCGTCGCCCACGAGGGCGAGCCAGTCGGGAATCGCCGCGGGAGGGACGCCGAACTTCGCGATCACGCCCGCCTCGTCGACCACCGCCTGCGAGCGGCGATGGACCTGCACCACGCGCTCGCCGCGCACGCATTGGGCAAGATCCTTGTCGACGGTCCAGATCGCGACCTTCTCCACGCGCGGATCGTCGGCCGCGATGCGCGCGGCAGAGGCGAGCGCATCGTCGGCCTCGAGCTCGACCATCGGCCAGACGACCACGCCCATCGCACGCAATGCGTCCTCGAGCGGGCGGAACTGGTGCCACAGCGCGGCCTCGATGCCCTCCCCCGTCTTGTAACCCGCCCACAGGTCGTTGCGGAACGATTCGATGACGTGATCGGTGGCCACGCCCACGTGCGTCGCGCCCTGCTCCAGCATCTGCACCACGGTCTGCAGCACGCCGGCCACGCCGCCGTACGGGCGGTCCTCGCCCTTGGTGAAGCGCCGCAGGCCGTAGAAGTGGCGGAAGAGCTCGTAGGTGCCGTCGACCAGGTGGACGATCATGGCGTGGCGGCGAGCGGTGATCCCGCGTGGCGTCCGGCGATGGCAGCGAGCGTCTCGCCGACCTCCCTTGCGACCTTGAGCGTGAAGAGCGCGTCGGCCCGCGTGCGTCCGAGGTTCACGCTGGCGATGGGCTTGCCGGCCGCAGCCGCCGCCTGCACGAAGCGATAGCCCGAGTACACCATGAGCGAGGTCCCCGCGACGAGCATGGCGTCCGCCGCGTCCAGCGCCGCGAACGCCGCCTCGACCCGGCTGCGCGACACGCTCTCGCCGAAGAACACGACGCCGGGCTTGAGCATGCCGCCGCATGACGCGCATGCCGGCACCTCGAACGCCGAGAAGTCCGTCACGAGGTCGGCATCGCCATCGGGGGCGATAGCCGCCCCCACCGCCGCCCGGGCCGGATTGCCGTCGATCAGGCGCGTCTGCAACGCGGCGCGCGACGTGCGTGCGCCGCACTGCAGGCAACCCACGGTGTCGAGGCGGCCGTGCAGATCGAGGACGCCGCGGCTGCCGGCCGCCTGGTGCAGCCCATCGACGTTCTGCGTGACGAGGAGGCCGATCCTGCGCCCGCCCTCCAGCGCCGCGAGGGCATGGTGCGCCGGGCCCGGCCGGGCCGTCGACATCGTTCGCCAGCCGACCATGCTGCGTGCCCAATAGCGCTTGCGGGTGGCCTCGTCGCGGACGAAATCCTGGTACATGACCGGCGCCGCGCGTTTCCACTCGCCATTGGCGTCGCGATAGTCCGGGATGCCCGACCCGGTGCTGCATCCCGCCCCGGTGAGCACGAAGAGGCGCGGATGGCGGTCGACGAAGGCGGCGATGTCGGCGAGGTCGGACACCCGCGAAGCATAGCGCGCGTCCTCCGGGCGGGTGCGGTGTACCGCTATCGGGTCACCGCAGGCAACGCCAACGCGCCTTCAGACTGCACGCGAGAGCAGGCGCACCGCCGGCGCGTCGATGTAGCGATCGAAGCACATGGCAACGTTGCGCAGGAGCAGCCGGCCCATCGCCGTGACGTTCAACCGTTCGCGCCCGATCTCCACCAGCCCGTCGGCGGCCAGCGGTTCGAGCCGCAGGAGAGCGTCCGCGAAGTAGCGCGCGAAATCGATGCCGTGCCGGGCCTCGATGTCGTCGAAGGCGACGCTGCCGTGGCACATCAGCGACTGGATCACGTCGGCGCGCAGGCTGTCGTCGGCATCGAGCCGCAGACCGCGGCACGCCGGCAGGTCTCCGGCATCCACCGCCGCTTCCCACGCCGGGAGCTCGCGCGGGTTCTGGCTGAACGTCGATCCGACATGGCTGATCGCGCTCACGCCCACGCCCACGAGATCGGTCTGCGCGTGCGTGGTGTAGCCCATGAAATTGCGCTGCAGCGTCCCGTGACTCTGCGCGCGGGCGAGTTCGTCGTCGGGCAGCGCGAAGTGATCCATGCCGATGTAGACGTAGCCGGCGGCAGTGAGCGAGCGGATCGCGCAGGCGAGCAGCGCGAGCTTGCCATCGGGCGTAGGCAGGTCGGAGGCCACGATCTGCCGCTGCGCCTTGAACCGCTGCGGCAGGTGCGCGTAGCCGTAGACCGCGACCCGATCCGGACGCGCCTCGACCACCGTGGTCAGGGTGCGCGTGAAGCTCGCCACCGTCTGCAGCGGCAGGCCGTAGATCAGGTCGACGCTGACCGAGCGCATGCCGTTGGCCCGGCAGGCCTCGATCACGTCGAGCGTCTGCGTCACCGATTGCACGCGATTCACCGCACGCTGCACGTCGGGATCGAAGTCCTGCACCCCGAGGCTCGCCCGGTCGAAGCCCAGCGCGGCGAGTTCGGCGACGTCCTCCGCCGATACCGTGCGCGGATCGATCTCGATGGAGATGTCGCGATCGGGCCGCCGCGACAGCGTGAAGCTGCCCCTGACGGCATCGAGGATCGTGGCGAGCTCGGACGGCGCGAGGAAGTTGGGCGTGCCGCCTCCGAAATGGACCTGCACCACCTCGCGGTCGCGATCGACCAGCGCGCCGACGGTCGCGAGCTCGCGCACGATGCGCGCGGCGTACGCCGGGCCGCGGCTGCGGTCGCGCGTGATGATCCGGTTGCAACCGCAATAGAAGCAGGGACTCGCGCAGAATGGCACGTGCACGTACAGGGAGAGCGCGCGCGGAATGGGATCGCCGTTGCTCTCGGCGATGACGTCGCGCAGCGCGGCGGCCCCGAAGCCGGGGCCGAAGTGCGGCGCCGGCGGATAGGACGTGTAGCGCGGGCCGGGGCGGTCGTAGCGCCGAAGGAGCGCAGGGTCGATGGTGAAGGGTGCAGCGGTCATGGCGGTGCCTTCCGCGCGGAGAACGCGCCGGGCAACCGATGCACGGGGCGCCTCACGCGCTGTGGAGGGCAGTGTGCCCGCGGACGGGCGGCGCGACACTGACGATGGTCAAGCCGGAGCGGCGCGGGAGCCCGACGCTCCGCCTGCGCCGGCGTGCCCCGCGTCGGTCCGCCCGCCGCGGGTGGTGGGCGGCCGGGCAGGCGGCCGGCGTTCCGTCACGGCCGCTTTGGGCTGCCGGCGGCGCAGTCGCGCAGGAACGCCGCCCGCTGGGCGTCGTCGAGGCTCTCCGCACAGAGACGGACGAAGTCCTCGCGGGACGTCGCCGACTTCACCGCGTTGCGCACCAGCACGCGCGCGATCGGGCCCACGTGCATCGCGAGCCTCGCGGCGACCGTATCGACGTAGGCAGGATCGATCGGGACCAGCGAGGCGGCCGCGGCCGGCACCCGTGCGCCGCTTCGGCTCTGCGACACCGACAGCGAGCCGCTGCGGTGCGTCGTGCCGGCGACGCCTTGCGTGCCGCCGGCACGCGTGAAGGCATCCACGAAGCGACGGCGCGAATCAGGGTCGCTGATGCTCTCGGACAGGATGGAGCAAAGCTCGGAGCGGTCGGTGGTCTGCGTCGCCGCACGGCGCACGATCACCTTGGCCATGGGTCCCACGGCGCGAGCGAGGGCCACTTCCGCGGTGCGCAGCGTCTCGTCGTCCCACGACGGCGCGGGACGCGCGAGCATCAGGGTGCCGATGTTGACCATCGTCGTGCCGAGCCCGTTGTCGACCTCCACCGACATCTTCGACACTTCGTCGAGCGCGTCGTGAAAGTCGCGTGCGCCCTGGAAGCGGTCGGCGGCGTTCTTCGCCAGCGCCTTGGCCACCAGCGCGTCGACGGCAGGCGGAAGGCTCAGCTTCGACAGCGTGGATGGCGGCGGAGGCGTCTCGTGGCAGATCTTGTAGGTCACGGACTCGAGGTTGCCGCGGAAGGGCTTCTCGCCCGCGAGCAGCTCGTACATCACCACGCCGGTCGAGAAGATGTCGGAGCGCGCGTCCACGTCGAGGCCGCGGCATTGCTCCGGCGACATGTACGAGGGCGTGCCGATCACCATGCCCGCCATCGTGAGGTTAGAGGCATCGACCCGCGCGATGCCGAAGTCGCCGATCTTGAGGCTCCCGTCCACGCTCACCATGAGGTTCGACGGCTTGATGTCCCGGTGCACCACGCCGCGCGCGTGCGCGAATTCGAGGCCGTCGAGGAGCTGACCGAAGAGCCGCACGAGCTCGGCGAACTCGAAGCTCTCGCGCTGGTTGAGATAGTCACGCAGGCCGGCGCCCTCGACGTACTCCATCGCGATGTACGCGGCGGTATCGTCCTCGCCGTACTCGTACACCGCCACGATGTTGGGATGGTGCAGCCTTCCCGCCGCGCGCGCTTCGTTCTTGAAGCGTCCCATGTACTGGGCGATGACCTCCGCCTCGACCATGTCCTTGCGCACCGTCTTCAGCGCGACGAAGCGGTCGATCGCGGGGTCGTAGCCCTTGTAGACGACGCCCATGGCACCCTTGCCGAGGGTGCCCTTGACCTCGTACTTGCCGAGCCGGTCGGGGTCGGCCATGCGCTGTTACGCCCCCAGCATCTTCATGGCCTGTACGAGGCTCGCCTTCATGCGGCCCATCGCTTCGGTCAGCACGCCGATCTCGTCGTGGCTCTTCGACTTGAACTCGCCCGCATCGAGGTTGCCGAGGCTCACCTGGTCGGCGATGCCGGCGAGCGCGGTCACCCGCCGGATGACCATGGTGTAGAGCATGACGTTGAGAAGCACGAAGAGCGCGATGAAGACGCCGGCGAGCGACACCATGAAGGTCCGGAAGGCGCGGTCGGCACGCGCCTTGGGCACCGTCGTGGGCACCGAGACGATCTGCGCGCCGATGATCTCGTCCATGCGCCAGCCGAAGCCGTTGCCGCTGCCGTACAGGTCGATCATCGTCCGCGGCGCGACGTCGGCGGTGCTGTGACACTCGAGGCAGGCGGGATTCTTTATCTGGATGGGACGGGAGAGGTAGAGCGACGGTCCGGTGGGCGTGTCTCGCTCGCCCACGATCTCCGTCATGGCGGCGTTCCCGCGGAAGACGTTGATCACGTCGGCCTCCCAATCGGTGGCGCGGTCGCGAAGGTTCGTCGGGTTGAGCGTCGCCTCCTTGTACGTGTAGTCGGGATGCTTCTTGCGCATGTCGTTGAACTGCTCCGTTGCCGCGTACGCCGGCACCGTCTGCGGCAGGAACTTGTAGCGTTGCTGGGTATCGAGCAGCGGCTTGATCTGGCTGGCGGTGTAATTGCGCGACGACAGTGCCGCCTCCATCATGAGGCGTGCGTTCTGCAGGATCTCCTCGCGGGCATTGTCCTGCAGCGCGCGGTAGGACACGTATCCCGCCGTGAGGAATCCGAGGATGAAGATGCCGATCAGGACGAGGTTGAACTTCCAGATGAGCTTCACGCCGTGATCCTCACTTTGGGGTGACGGGCTTGGGTTGGAATTTCTCGGGGTGCAGCATCCGGTCCCAGAGGGGATAGCGCCCGATCTGGGCGAGCGCGGCCTTGCGAAACGCCGGATCGCGCAAGCGCACGGAGAACCGCCGCTCGAAGGCATGGCGGTCCAGCGCCAGCCAGGGCTGCGCCTCGGCGTAGGTGATGTCGTGATCGGCCGCGCCCAGCGGTCTTTCCTTCGTCTTTCCCGCCAGCGCCGGAAGCGAATCGAGGAAGTTGCCCGGCAACGCATCGACGAAACCATGCGGCGGCGAAGTGCGGGTGACGAACGCACCGCCGAGGGCCTTCTGCCAGTACTCGCCTCGCTTGGCATCGCGCGGCGGCGACGTGGGATTCACGAGACGGGCCGAGCCGGTCTCGAGAAAGAGCGCGCTCGCCGCAATTTCCGCCGTCAGGGTGAGGATGGTGTTGGCGGCGGGGATCACATCGAAGGCGGCTGTATGCAGGCGCGGTGCCGAGACCTTGATCACGGCCTTGAGCGCGCCCGTCGGCAGCGCGAGCGTCACCAGCCCGTTCTTGGACATCGTGAGCCACAGCGATCCGGGTCCGGCGACCGCGAGGATCGAGCCCCCGGCGAGTTCGACCTGGACCTGTTCCTTCGCGTCGACGGTGACGATGTCGCCGTCCTGAATGGCGACACCCGGTGCGATCCGATAGAAGGTCGCACCGCGCAGGAGCCGCGCGCCGGGGTCGGCAAGCGTGACCATGCCGGCGGCAGCGGCGAGTGACGCGGCGAGGAGGCTGCTGAGAAGGGCGGCGGCGAGCCAGAGGTGCCTGAGGGACATTCGACGATGGGTGCGTGCGGGAGACGACGGTTGGCCGAGTGGACGAAATCTCACGGACGCGCGCGAGTCTAGGCTCTTGCCGGGAGCAGCGTCAACGCGAAGATTCGCCCTGCGCAGGGGACCGGGCCCTCGACCGGCGCTGCTCCGGCCCATGCTGCGATGTGCGGCGACCCGGCCCCGACCGCCCGGCCGGCATGTCACGGGAGGTGCGACGCACGCATGCTTGCCCGAGTACCCGGCCGCCCCCTCACGGAAGGCGCGACGTCCGGACGCCCCCGGCGCCCCTTGCAAGTCTCCCGCTCCTGCAACGAGGACTAAGATGCGCTCTCGGGGCGACGTTCCCCGTCAACGAGGAGACCGATCATGACCGTCGCGCGCATCACGGAGATCAGCAGCATCAGCACCAAGAGCTTCGAGGACGCCATCACGCAGGGCGTCGCACGGGCCAACCAGACGTTGAAGAACGTCAAGGGCGCGTGGGTCAAGGACCAGGAGGTCACCATCGACAACGGCAAGGTGACCGGCTACAAGGTCATCCTGAAGGTGACGTTCGTCCTGGAGTAGCGTGGTTGCCCGTCGCGGCCGGCGCTGCCAGAAAAGCTCGCATCCCGCGACTTCTCCCGCCGCCGACCGATGAAGACGACGGTTTCCACGAAGGGGCAACTCGTGCTGCCTGCGGAGATCCGGCAGCGGGACGGCATCGAGGCGGGCCAGGAGTTCGAGGTCGAGCGTATCGCTCGTGGCGAGTACCGCCTCCTGCGCCGGGAGCCTCCTGCCAACGAGGGGCTCCTCGACTGGCTGCTGGCGTGTCCCGAGCAGGGCTATTTCGTTCCGATCGAATCCGAGTCGACCGATACGCTGTGACCGATACGCTGTGACCTATCTGGTCGATGCGAACGTCCTGAGCGAGGCGACCACGCCTGCCCCCAGTTCCCGTGTCATCGAGTGGTTGCGGCACAACGAACGCGCCATAGCGGTGAACCCCATCATCTTGGGGGAGATTCGCTTCGGCATTCATCGCCTGCCGGCGGGAGCGAAACGCCGCCGGCTCGAAGGCTGGTTCGATGAGGGTGTTGCGAGAATCGTCTACGTTCCCTGGGACGCGGGCACGGGCCTCCGATGGGCCAGGCTCCTGGCCGATCTGCGCAAGTCCGGTGAAGCGATGCCGATCAAGGACAGCCTGATCGCAGCGACTGCGCTCGTTCACGATTTCGTCGTCGTCACCAGGAGCACGCGCGATTTCAGGAAAGCGCGCGTCAAGGTGCTGGACCCCTTCGCGTGACGGCTCGTGCCGTGATGATCCTCGGCACCGGCAGCGGCGCCGGCAAGAGCTGGCTGACGACCGCTTTGTGCCGCTGGTATGCCAGGTCCGGCCTGCGGGTGACGCCGTTCAAGGCCCAGAACATGAGCAACAACGCGCGGGTCGTGGCCGGCGGCGAGATCGGCAGTGCGCAGTATTTCCAGGCCCTGGCCGCGGGCGCCGAGCCGACCGTGCAGATGAACCCGGTCCTGCTCAAGCCAGAGCGCGACACCCAAAGCCAGCTGGTGCTGCTCGGAAGGGTGCACACGCCGCTGGGCGCCACGCCGTGGCGCGAGCGCAGTGCCGCGCTATGGCCGCAGGTCGTGCAGTCGCTGGACGCGCTGATGGACAGCCACGACGTGGTGGTGATCGAGGGCGCCGGTTCACCGGCAGAGATCAACCTGATGGACAGCGACATCGTCAACATGCGCGTGGCCCGCCATGCCGGCGCTGCCTGCCTGCTGGTCGCCGACATCGATCGCGGCGGTGCATTTGCGCATCTCTACGGCACCTGGGCCCTGTTGCCGGAGCGCGACCGCGCGTTGCTGCGCGGCTTCGTGCTCAACAAGTTCCGTGGCGACCCCGCCCTGCTCGCGCCGGCGCCGCGGATGCTGCAGGATCGCACCGGCGTGCCCACCGTGGCGACATTGCCCATGTGGCGGGAGCATGGCCTGCCCGAGGAAGACGGCTTGTTCGACGAGCGCAACAGCTGTCCCGGCGCGGTACACACACGCATCGCCATCGTCGCGTTTCCGCACATCAGCAACCTCGACGAGTTCCAGTCGCTGCGCAGCGTACCGGGCGTGCATGTGCAATGGGTGCGCAGCCCGGCGCAACTGGTCGATTGGGGGCCGCAGGACTGGATCATCCTGCCGGGCTCCAAGAGCACCGCCGCCGATCTCGCCTGGTTGCGGGCACGAGGACTCGCCTGGACCGTCGCCCACCACGCGGCCGGCGGCGGGCGCGTGCTCGGCATCTGCGGCGGGCTGCAAATGCTGGGCGAGGCGCTGATCGATCCGCACGACATCGACGGCAACGGACCTGGCCTTGGACTGCTGCCCCTGGTCACCACGTTCGCACGCGACAAGACGGTGCGGCGCACGAATGCGACCTTCGGGCAACTCGTCGAACCCTGGCAGGCGTTGTCAGGGACGGCGATCGACGGCTACGAGATCCACCACGGGGAGACACGGCAGCGCCCGGACATGGCGGCAGCCGGCAACGTCGCGCACGCCGTCATGGAGCCGGCACTGGCATGGCAGGGCGGCGCCGGCAACGTGCTCGGCCTGTATCTGCATGGACTGTTCGAGAACCCGCAGGTGCTGGCGGCGCTGTTCGGCGCCACGACGCCGACCTTGGATTCGGTGTTCGACGGCCTGGCCGATTTCGTGGACGGCCATTTCCAGGAGGGGACGCTGGCGGGGCTGATCCGGTGAGGGACGTCGCGGCCATCGAGGCGCCCCGGCGCGGCTGACGGGGCCGCGCCGGCGCGTGCAGCCACGCGCGCGGCCAACTCCTGCGTCAGTCCGGCAGGAGCGCGCTCGCCTCTCCCCTCGCAACGAGATCGCCATCGACGTATGAGTAGCAATCGAAGGTGACCTTGCGGGTCTTCTCGACGAGCTCGCGCACGACGACCTTGCTGACCACCACGTCGCCCGGACGCACCGGCTTCCTGAAGCGAATCGACATTTCGCGCGCGACCGAGCCGGGGCCTGGAAGCTCGTTGGCCAGGACCGCGGAGACGAAGCCGACGAGGAGCGCGCCGTGCGCCACGCGACCGCCGTACTGCGACGTTGCCGCATAGGCGTCGTCGAAGTGCAGCGGGTTCCTGTCGCCGGTCGCCGCGCCGAACATCTCGATGACCTCGGCCGTGACCGGGTGCTCGATCGTCGCGGACATGCCAAGGCGGAGGTCGGAGAATTTCATCGGTCGGCGGATGGACGCGCAGGGGCTCGGCGCAGTGCATTCTAACGTCATGCCGAAGCCCATGCCGGCCAGACGTGATGCTCGCGCCGGGACTTCGGTGCCCGGCGCCCCTGACGGTGGCGGACGGCGGGCAGCGCGACGCCAGGAAGGGGGTGGGAGCGTCAGGCCCAGGGCGGCCGCCGGTCTCGCGTTCGTCGCCTCATGCGACGGCGCCAGCCCGCCAGACGTGCCGCCGGAACTCCTTTGGCGCCGCCCCTGTCGCCTTCCGGAACGTGCGCGCAAGGTGGGTTGGGGCCGAATAGCCGAGCGCGGTGGAAATGTCGGTGATCGAAGCCCGGGTTCCTTCCAGCAACCCGCGGGCGCGTTGCATGCGGATCGCGTTCGTCAGCGTGCGGAAATCGGCACCCTCCCGACTGAGCGCGCGCTGCAGCGACCGGACGCTCGTGTCGAGCGCCCGCGCAGTGCTGTCGACCGACGCCGCGCCGGCAAGGAACTGCGCCCATATCTGCGCGGTGACCACATCGAGGAAGGCGTCGAGGAGCGTGGCCGCGGAATGTCCAGTCCGATCATCCGCGGTCGCCACCAAAGGCCGAGGTTGGACATCGACACCTCCGGCACGAACAGGAGCCCGAGGTTCGGTTCGCCAGAGCCCCGCTCGACCGCATCGAGAAAGGCCGTCGCCGTGGCCTGTGGAATGAAGCAGTCGAGATGTTCTATCGATTCGATGTCAAGCATCGTCGCCGCGTTGACCCGGCGCAGAACCCTGTCTCCGAACGCCTCGCGCACGAAGGCCGATACGCCGGCCATCGCCATGACCGAGATCATCGGCGGCGCATTGCCCCGGGTGCCCGATGACGAGGTCGGAGCCATCGGCGGCGCACGGGTGGCGAACCGAGACAGCGAATTCATGATGGTGCTCGACACCTCCAATCACATCGTGGGGGCATGCCCGAACCGCCGCCCGACGAGCACAGGAGGAGGGATCCCATTGGACAAACATGCTGTCCACGGCCAAGGCCTCTGCGGCAGGCTCAGGCAATCCGGCATCCGGGCCGGGATGCGGCCAGGGGTGCCGGATGCGGTCCTGGCGGGAGGGCGACATTCACATTGCGTGGCGTAGAGCCGCACGCGATGGAAAGTTACCCCCAAAGGTACCCCCATCGGCGCCGGTCAATCGGGATTGGATGCCGTGCGGGTCATCGCGACTATCTCGGCCTGATCTTGCTTGGACAGCGTGGCAACGTCGGCGGCGGCCGATACGCTTACGCGCCCGGCCTCGACGGCGCGCGCGAGCTCGGGGGTGGCATCGTCGCGAACCCTTGTCGCACGCTGCACGGCTGCGCGACTCACGTTCAACAATTCCGCGGCTCGCGACTGCGAAACTGCCTCAATTGAAGCAGTTTCCCTCGGCCGCCCCTCACCGAGATTCGCCAGCTTCGCCGCCACCATTGCCCGCTGCGATTCGTTCAGGTGGCGCCGATGCAGGTTAAGCGAGACGACGCACCGCCGGGTATGCCATGAAAAGAACAACAGAATCATTCACTTCCTATCACTTTGATACCGAAGCAGATTTAACACTGTCCTGTCCCTGCGCCATTTGCTATTCAAGGCTACTCTAGCCAATTCGCCGGGTACGGTGCTCGGCACCGCCAGCGCGTAGCATCAGCACATGGACGGCGCCGCCTACTTCCACGAGCTCTACCGCGCACACTGCGCCGCATGCGTGCAGGCAGGCATCCCGGCGCCGACGCCTGATGCCTGGGTGGATTCGCTCGACGACTATATCGCCGCGGATCATCCCGACTTCTGTCAGTCCTTAAAAGCAGGACGATGCAGGCGAGCCGACGTAGGGTGTGCCACCTAGCGCCGTGGCGCGTCCCTGCGGCTTTCTATCCCCTCTACTTTAGATCGCCGGTCGCGGCATGGCACTTGATCGCAGTTTGCCGCCGTCGCCGCGCCTACCCATGCATGGCGCCAGTCCACGAAGCGGGAGCAGCTCGCGCCGTTGTCCGCCGGTAGCTCGTGCAGTAGCGCGGTCGCGGCCGGCAGGTCATGGCGCGCCACGCAGTAGCCGTCCGACAGTCCCGGCCGACGCCAGTGCGTGCAGTTCCGGCAGTCCTGCGGGTCCGGGTCCGGCAGCACCAGCGCGCCGGCTCGCTCCGGGTCGAAGTACCAGCACCGCGCTTCGGCATCTTCCCGACACTGGCGCAGGACAACGGCAATCGCTTCCGGGTCGGTCTCGCCGATGGCGTCCAGCCAGGCACGGACGGCGGCCTCGTGCGTCGCCGGCAGAGGGTCCGGTGCCGGGTAGGCGGATTCTCGTTCCGTAGAGTCTGCTACTGCTATTGTTGCTATTCCTGCTACTGATGCCGCGCCTTCACCCTCTGGAGTAGCACGAATAGCAGGAATAGCAGTAGCAACCTTCACGGATTGAGTTTTTCGCCGGATCAGGTCGGCCAGGCTCATACAGCGATTCCCACGAGCGCCGGATTGACGCGGACCATCAGCCGCTTCTCGGCCTTGTCGAGCGTTCCGCGGTCCAGTTGCGCGAGCTCCCGAAGCGCCGCATCCAAGCGTGCGCCGTCACGCAGCGGTCCGTGCTGGCGAACGTGATTCTTCCCGACGATATGCAGGCGCTCGCGCCGGCAATGCTCGATTAGCCAGCCATCCAGCCGCGCCGCGTCCGCCAGTTCGGCGGGTAGCGCCAGCTCGCCGAAGAATCGACGGGATTCCGACAGGTGCCATGCCGCGATCCCGCTTGCGCGGTCGAAGCAATCCAATCCCACGGGACCGGCGCCATGCTCGAACACTTGGAACAAGGCGGCCAGCCGTGCCGCGTTGTCGGCGGTCTTGCTCGCCACGTCGCGCACGTCGTAGAGCTCGCCACCGCTGCGAAGATCAACCTCTATCGCATCATGGAAGGCAATCCATGACGCCTTGGCGTCCGGCGTGAAGGTCAGCATTGCCGGCGCCAGCGCGCCATCCTCGTCTATCGGCACGGGTTGATTCAGGATCGCGGTCATCCGCCGATGGAACGCGGCCAGGTGCGGCCAGTGCGCCGGCGCCTCGGTGAATGGCCTATTGCCTTGGGTCGATTCCGGCCACGCCACAAGGAATCGCGCCAGGAATCCGGTGCCGCGTGCCAATGCGCCGGATCGTGCGAAGAATTCGCGCAGGGTCGCTTCCTGAATCTGCAAGCCGACGGTGAGCCGCGCGCCGCGTACCGTGAAGGATTCCGACGTGCGCCGGCCGACCGAATGCGTGCCGCCGTCCCACAGGACATTGAGCAGCGCGAGATTGCGCATGACGGAATCCTTACCCATGCCATGCGAGTTTAGGACGATGCCGGCTTCGCTCGACAGCACGCCAGCCGACGGCCAGAGTTTGGCGAGCGACCAGGCAAGGTGCTCCGGCGTCTCGTCGCCGAGTAGCAGCCTCGGAATGCGCGGCGCCTCCGGCTTGCGCTTCTCGAGTTCCACGAGCTCGCCGCGCAGCTTGTCGGCCGGCTTGCCTGATTTGCCGGCAGCCTTCACGGCCGACAACACGCCATCGCGCTCGGCGTTCCATGCCGCGATGCTCGCCGCGTACTCTTTCAATGCCGGCTTGGCGAGGTCGGCTTGCTCGTCCTGATAGTCCAGAATCGCCTTCGTGAAGAATCCGTCGCAGGTCGATTTGCGCTCGCCGGAATCGGCGATGGTCAGCAGGAACAATCCGACGGGTCCGTGTAGCTTGTCGGCGCGCTGCATGTCGTGGAACGCCTGACAGGCGAGGGACAATGCGCCAAGCGCCGAGCTCGCCACGAGCGGGATAGGCGCCTTCACGAATCCCGCTACTTCCTCGACGGCCGCGCGGATCGTGTCCGGCAGCGCATCCAATGGATAGGGTTCCGGTTCAACCTTCACGGATAGCGGGTGCGGCGCCGGCCAGCCGCCAGAATCGCCTTGTGGCGCGTCCTGCGCGTCGGCGTGACCGTCCACCTTCGCCGGCTCGCTCGCGCGCTCTACGGCCGCTCTAACGGCCTCGGCGCCGGCATGCTGGTGCAGGTCGTTGAAGTCGGTAGCACCATCCGGTCGGTCGGCGCCGAAGTCGGGACCGGCCAGTAATCCGCCGATGGCGCGCGCGGCCACCGTCGCCTTCGTCATGCCAGGATTGCCGTCGGTGCGGTAGTCGTCGTCGGCGCACAGGATGATGCTCGCGCCCGGCAGCTTCTCGCGCAGCGCGCGCGACGGCCTCGAGGTTGCCGGCGTTGAACGCTACCGCTGCCGCGTAGCCGGTTGCCTCGTGAATGCTCGCCGCCGTGGCGACGCCTTCGGCAATGCAGACGATCCCGGCCGGCGTGCCGATGCTGAAGTAGCAGCCGGCCACCTTGCCGCCGGGAAGGAATCGCTTGTCGCCGTCCGGTGCGATGAATTGCAGGGAATGCGCCTCGCCGGCAGCGTCACGCATTGGCACCACGAGCGCACCATCATGCACGCGGATGCCGTGCGCCTTGACGCCTTTGCGCGCCAGGTACGGATGATCCGCACCGGCCGGCGTGGCGGCCTTCCAGAGCTCCGCCGCCTTGCGCGCGGCCTCGGCGTGGCGCGCCTTCGTGTCGGTCTCGCGTTGTTCGCGCATCTTCTGCACGCGCTCGGCGTGCGCAGCATGCTCAACGGCCGACAGTTTGCGGCCAATGTCCATCCGCCACGCCTGCGACAAGTCGGAGCGCCAGCAGCCGAAGGCGCCGGCAGGGATACCGTCGGCGTGCAGCGTGTACCAGCCGCTATCGTCGCCGCGCTTGCCGTTGCTGGCGAAGCCCCGCAATCTGCCGTCGGCCTCGATCATGTCTGGCGGATTGATGCCGGCCGCGACGATGGCAGCGCGGAATTGCTCGGTCGCGTTCACCATGTCCACGTCTCCACGCGCGCGCCGCGCGGATCGAACATCTCCGCCGTCAGCGGCCAATCGTTCGTGAACACGGGACGCAGGTCGAGACAGCGCGCCGTCAATCGCAGGCGCCGGACTTGCGCCGCGGGCGCGCGTTGTGTGACAGGATGACGGCTCGCTTGCTGTCCTGTGGTATCCGCGCCGCGCTCCCCCGCCAGGGTCGTCGCGGCGCTTCCGTTTGGCCTCACGCTGCCACCTTCTGCGCCTGCGCGATGCGATCAGCGATCCAGGCGTCGATTTCGTCGCTCGGCCATCCGACGGCACGGCCGCCAAGGCTTACCGGCGCAGGAAACTCGCCATCGGCGATGCGCTGGTAGATCGTTGAACGGGATAGTCCCGTGCGGGCCTCCACTTGTCGGCGCCGCAGCATTACCACCGCCGCGCGCATTGACTCGGCCATGTTCCGCTCCTGTAGATCGTCCCCGGCCAGTCCGGGAACACATGGCTTGCAGGATAGGAAGCGCGGCTGGCGTTTGTCTTCGTGGAACGGGCGGATTACTGGTTAGGCTGTGTCACAGACTAACCAGCGATGGTCAGTCTGTGGCAACAGACTGAAAGGCGCGGGCCTTCGTGCCCTTGATGATGCGCTTCACTCCAGACAGCGTAAGACGCTCGAAGCCTTCCCATCCCGTACGTTTGGCGGCGTCGTAGATGCCCTTGGCTACATCATTCACGGTCGCGCCCGGCCTCTTGCGAAACTCCTTCGCAGCGCTCGCACGTAGCATGCCGTCCCGCTTCGCCACAAGCGCACGACGCGACTGCGCACTCCGGTCACGCATCAAGGTCAAGTGTGCGGCCGCGTGCTTCTGCCTGGAATGCTGGGCGGCCTCGTGCGCCGCGTTCTTCGCCGCCTCGTCTCCTAGCAACTCCCGGTAGGCGTCCGCGCGGGCGAACATGGCGGACCAGATAAGATGAACCGCCAGAATCAACGAATCGCCAGCCATTGCATTGCCATCGTCTTCCACCAGGACCGCAAGCGCTAGATCGTATGGAATTGCGGACGGAAGGTGCTGGAGCGCTGTCGCCTTCTCATAGATCAGCTTTCCGAACAGGTCAGCGCGGCTCGTTACCAATGGACCGGCGCACTGCTCGGGGCGGAGTTTGGTCGAGTGAATGCGCCTCGGCGTGTGCCGGGCCAGTTCAGCCAGCGTGTACCCAAGCCCGCCAGGCAGTGGCAGCGAACCTACTTCGATCAGGCCATCCGAATCCGCTTGCTCGGTCTTCCACCTCTCGAAGACGGTATCCAAGCACCGCAGCAAGCGCGCCTTCTCTTTCTTCGACAAGGGTTCGGCGTACTCCGCCGCGATGGCGATTGCTCGTGAACGTAAGAGCGTGAGATCGGGAAACATGGCGCCCCCTCGGCGCCCCTATCGGTAGGTGCCGCGCCGGCCGGGTAGGGTGCCCGGCATTCGCCCCGTCGGGCTAGGCGCGGCGTGGGAAATTCCCCTCAATGGGAGCCCTTCAGCGGATTGTCGATGACCCTCGTTCCATGAGTGAGGCCGTCCTCGGTATGCGTCACGATAATAAGCAAGTAGTCACGTGCTTCCCGATTGATCGTCGCTTGCATCTTGCAATGAACGATGACGTGATCGAGAAAGGCTTGAACCTCGTCTGACGCCTTCCATGTCTCCCATGCCGCGTAGTCTGCGGCGTCCAGGGTGCCATAGCGCGGAAAGTCTGAGAGCAGGTCGCCTCGCCAATACATCATGCCGTCCGGCAAACCGAAGGTGACATGAACGTAACGCGCCATTTCGTCGCGAGACTCCGGGATCGGCGCATGAACGTACTGCATCATGATCGTGTCGTCTCGGGTGTACGGGGGTGGGCTGATGTCTTCATCAGGGATTGAATGCCAGAAATGATTCTCTGGCGCCCTGACCCAGTTGCGATCAGGCTCCATGATGTGAAGTGCTGACGAGCCGATAAGGATTCCCGATGGAAGTGCTATTGGCATTCTCGTTCTCCTGCTACGCCATGCGCCGCCAGCGGAACGACGTTCTCCCGTCGGCCTACTAGGCGCGGCATTGAACCGTTACCGCGTAACGCTATCGGCCATCGAAGTAGCGCCGTTGCTCGGCCGCCGGCATGCGCTCGACGGCCTCGCCCTCGGCATCCGCTGCCAGTCGTTCAATCGTCTCCCGCAGCGTTACGCCGTAATGCTTCGCCAAGCGCAGCAATTGCGCCTTGGCGGACACGGACAGCGCGAGGTTCAGGCGTTCCAGTTCGCCATCGATGGACTGGAAATGCCGTGCCCGGTAGGCAGCTTGCCGGCGTGCGTTTGGCGTTGGCATAGGCGTTACGCCGTAACGTCATCCGACATGTTCCGCCTTCAGGCGCACGCCCGCCGCGCGCATGACAGCTAGCAGGGTCGAAAGGCGCGGATTGCCGGACCGACTTAGCGTGCGGTACAGCGTCTCCCGCGATAGCCCGGTTGTCTCGGCAATGCGGGCAACGCCACCACGCGCGGCCGCGATAGCGCGCAGCGCGTACATGATGTCGCCTTCGTTGCCGCTTTCCAGCGCGGCATTGAACAGTGCGGCCGCGTTTGTGTCCTCCGCCAGGTGGCGTTTCAGGAAGTCGGCATGCGCCCTAGTGCGAATGGGTGCCTTGCGAGAATTGCGCCCAGTAACGCTTGGCGCGCGCGATGTCGCCATGTTGCCCCCTCTTGTCGCCGCCACACAGCAACAGGACAAGCTTGTTGCCATGGCGGCCGAAATACACCCGATACCCCGGACCTACGTCGATTCGCAGTTCCGACACTCCGTCGCCCACGGATTTGCAGTCGCCGAACAGGCCACGCTCCAAGCGGCCGATGCGCAGCAGAACGGCAGCCACGGCGCGCCGGTCGCGCAGCCCCGACAGCCACTCCGCTACGGGGTCGCGCCCGTCCAGCGTCACATAGTGCCGAATCTCAATGGCCGTCATTGTAGCTTATTGGCTACTATTGGAACAGGCGACAGCGGGGGGCCACCTACGCCATGCGCCCGCATCGGAAGGAATCACGTTCTCCTGCAGCGCAGGGGCTTCGGTTTCGTTGCGTTGCGTTGCGCCCTTCTGCGCAGTGCCCACGCCCGGTAGGCAGGTTGCCGGCGTGCGTTCGGCGTTTGCATGGACGTTACGCGGTAACGCGCTTGATGGGTACCACGTCGGCGCCGCGTGCGTAGGCGTCCACCATGCCCGCCCACTGCCGCATCATCTTCCGGCGTTCCGGCAGGTACTCCGTCCGGTTGTACGCGGCCCGTACCTTGTTCGGTTCCTTGTGCGCCAGTTGCCGCTCGATCACGTCCGGCCGGTAGCCGGCTTCGTTCAATGCCGACGACGCCACGGCGCGGAAGCCGTGCCCGGTCATCTTTCCCTTGTAGCCCAAGCGGTAGAGCGCAAACAACAGCGTGTTGTTGCTGATGGGCTTGTCCATGTTGCGACCGGGCAGGATGAACCTCGATCCGCCGCCGATGGCGCGTAGTTCCATGAGGATCGCCACGGCCTGCGACGCCAGCGGTACCACGTGCGCCGCTTTCATCTTCATGCGCTCGGCGGGTATCTCCCACGTCGGCGCCGTACCGCCCAGGTCGCGGAATTCCTCCCACGTGGCGCCGATCAGTTCGGACGTGCGCACGAAGGTCAGGCACAGCAGGCGCAGCGCGAGCGCCGTTTGCCGGTCGCCGATCGCATCGTAGCCGTCGATCGCGCGCAGGAGCGCCGGCAGTTCCTCGGCCTTGATGGCGTTCTGATTCTTCGGCGTGTGCACAGTCAGGGCACCGCGCAGGTCCGGCGTCGGATCGCGCTCGCAACGGCCGGTCGCAATGGCGTAGCGGAATACCTGACCGGCCACGGCCAGCATGCGATGCGCCAAGTCGTGCGCGCCGCGTTGCTCGATCTTGCGCGCCGTCGCCAGCAGCATAGGCGCCGTGATCTCGGCAATAGGCTCGCCGCCAAGGTCGGGAAACAGGTTGCTTTCCAGCCGGCGCCGCACGTCGTCGGCGTGCTTCGCGGTCCAGGCCTTGGCTTGCTTGCCGTACCACTCGCGCGCGACAAACTCGAAGCTATTGATCTCGCGGCCGAGTGCTTCCCGCTTCTCGGCCTTGCGTTGCTCGCCAGGGTCGATGCCATCGGCCAGCAGTTCCCGCAGCGCATTGCGCCGACTGCGCGCCTTCGCCAGCGTTACGGCAGGGTAGGTGCCAAGGGATAACAGCTTGGCCTTGCCGCCGTACCGATACTTGAAGCGCCACCATCTGCCTCCGGACGGCGCGACCTGCAGGCATAGGCCATCGGCGTCATAGAGCCGATACACCTTCGCCTTCGGCTTCGCCGCTTCGAGCGCCTTCTGGGTGATTGGCATGTGAGGGTAACTCCGCTGTCGCGCTTGGCGCCTACCCCCAAAGTTACCCCCAAAATGCGCCGGATGCAAACGGCCTGCATCGGACGATCTTGGATCGCCTGCGGGTCGTTTTCATAGGGAGACTGGGAGAAAGGCCGGACTTGCCAGGACGTTGCCGGATGCCGTTCTGGCGGAGAGGGCGGGATTCGAACCCGCGGAGGGCCATTAACCCTCGCACGCTTT
>CAYTOT010000054.1:0-32454 GCA_964439475.1 uncultured Alcaligenaceae bacterium | reverse complement strand
GGCCAGCGCCCGCCCAGGCGGTGCGTGAGGTCCTCGGCGACGTGCGACACGAGGGGTCCCAATTGCTTGATGCGATCGTCCGGCAGGCGCGTGACGGGCCCGGCTACCGAGATCGCGCCCAGCACTTCCGCGTGCTCGTTGTAGACGGGCGCCGCCACGCAGCGCGTGGCGATCGCGTGCTCCTGGTCGTCGAACGACCAGCCGCGCTGGCGGATCACGCGGATCGCCGCCCACATCGTCTCCGGCGAGGTGATCGTGTTGGCGGTGATGCGCGGCAGGCCCTTCACCTTCAGGATGGCGTCGATCTCGTCGTCCGGCATCGCGGCGAAGATCGCCTTGCCCACGCCAGACGCGTGCAGCGGGGCACGGCTGCCGAGCTTGACGATCGTGCGCATCGTCTCGCGGCACTGCACCTGGTCGATGAAGACGGCCTCGGTGCCGTCGAGGATGCCGAGATTGGTGGTCTCGCCGGATTGCTCCATGAGCCGGCGCATGTACGGATGGCTCTGCGCGACGAAGTCGCGGTTGGTGAGGAAGCTCGCCCCCACGGTGAACGCCTGCAGGCCGACGTACCAGCGGCCGACCTCACCGGCCTGGTAGACGTAGCCCATCTTCTCCAGCGTGGCGAGCAGACGATGCACCGTCGATGGCGCGAGCTGCACGCGCTGGGCGAGGTCGGTGAGGGTGAGGCCACCCTCCGCGCGCGCGAGCGCTTCGAGCAGCGAGAGGCCGCGGGTGAGGCTTTGCACCTGCACGGTGGCGGCCCCCGGGGTCGACGGGGTGCGGCCGCGGCGCGGCGTGGTCGCCGTCAACGGTACAGGCGGATGCTTCTGGTGGGACATCTCGTCAGTGTACCGTGAGGTGTGCGATCACCGGCTCGTGGCATGGGCGTCGTGACACGGCACGCGACGAGGCACGCGACGATGCGCGTGACGAGGCGTGTGACGAGGCGCGCGACGAGGCGCGTGACGCGCGTGGCCCGGCTGGCAACGCGGACGTCGCTCCGGCAAGGTGCTGCGTCATCGTTGCCTCGCGGCCCGTCGTCAACGCAAGGTGAGGTGCGGCGTCACGGCGAACGTCGTGCCCGCGATGTCCACCTCGTAACGCGCGGCGAGGATCGCCTCGTCGGTGAGTGCCGGTGCACCCTCCGGCGCGCGGACGTATGCCATCGCCACGGCGCGTCCGTGCGCGCGGCTGTAGCCGGCGGAGGTGAGCTCGCCGAGCGCGCGGCCGTCCATGGCGATGGGCTCGCCGCCCCAGGGGAACGCGGCGGCATCGTCGAAGGTGAAGAGGGCGAGACGCTTGCGCACGCCGGCAGCGCGCTGGCGCACCAGCGCGTCGCGACCCGTGAATTCGCAACCCTTGTCGAGCCTGACCGCGAAGCCGAGGCCCGCTTCGAAGGGCGTCTCGTCGGGCGAGAGCTCGGCGCCCCACGCGCGGCGGCCGGCCTCGATGCGCAGGGCATCGATCGTGTAGTAGCCGGCGTCCTTCAGGCCGAAGGGCGCGCCAGCCTCTACCAGTGCGTCGTAGAGCGTCGCGCACTGGTCGGTGGGCACCACCATCTCGTATCCGGGACCGCCCACGTAGCTCATGCGGGCGGCGCGCACGCGGGCGTATCCCACGTCGATCAGGGCGGTGGCGGAGAAGGGAAGCGCGGCCTGCGAGAGGTCGTCGGGACCGAGCGTACGCAACAGCGCTTCCGCCTTCGGACCCATCAGCGAGATCACCGAATACGCGCTCGTGACGTCGACCAGCGCGGCGAACTCGCCGCTGCCGATGTGACGCTCGATCCATGCGGCATCGCGCGTACCCTGCGCCGAGCCGGTCATGATGAAGAACGTGTCGGTGGAAAGGCGCGTCACCGTGAGGTCGCTCTCGATGCCGCCCCGGGTATTGAGCATGGCGGAGTACACCATGCGGCCGACGGGCACGTCGATGTCGTTGGCGCACAGGCGTTGCAACACGGCGAGCGCGTCGCGGCCCTTCAGCACGAATTTGGCGAACGACGTCTGGTCGAACACGACGACGTCCTCGCGGCAGGCGCGCTGCTCCTCGAGGACCCACGGCAGCCATGCCGGGGTGTCGAGGGTCGGCGGGGCAGGTACGGCGCCGCCGGGGAGGAAGTAGTTCGCGCGCTCCCAGTTCATCTTGCTGCCGAAGACCGCACCCCTGGCCGCGAGGCGGTCGTAAAGCGGCGAGCGGCGCAAGGGCCGCACGGTGACGAGCTCCTCGCGCGGCCAGCGCATGGCGTAGTGCAGCCCGAGCGACTCCACGGTGCGGTCGGCAAGGTGCCGGCGATTGGCGTGCAGCGGCGAGAAGCGGCGGATGTCCACGTCCCACAGGTCGAGCGGCGCCTCGCCGCCGGCGATCCACTCGGCGGTGAGGCGTCCGGCGCCGCCCGAATTGGCGATGCCGGCGGAGTTGAAGCCCGCGCACACGAAGTAGCCGCGGACCTCGGGCGCCTCTCCGAGAATGAAGTTGCCGTCGGTCGTGAAGCTCTCGGGGCCGTTCAGCAGCATCTTGATCTCGGCGGTTTCGAGGCAAGGCGTGCGGTGGATCGCGTTCGTCATGAGCACCTCGAACTGGTCCCAATCCTCCGGGAGGAGCTGGAACTCGAAGCCGTCCGGGATCGGCGAGACGTGCCACGGCTTGGCCACCGGCTCGAAGCCGCCCATCACGAGGCCGCCGACCTCCTCCTTGTAGTAGATGAAGCCGTCGGGATCGCGGATCACGGGCAGATCGGGCGTCACCCCGGTGATCTTCCCGGTGACGATGTAGAAGTGCTCGGCGGCGTGGAGCGGCACCGTGACGCCGGAGCGTCGCGCGAACTCCCGCGCCCACTGGCCACCGCAATTGACGAGCGTGTCGCAGGTGGTCTCGCCCGTTTCGCCGCCGTGCGACCAGCTCACGCCTGCCACGTGGCCGTTGTGCACGCGCACCGCGGTGACCCTCGCGCCTTCGACGATGCGCACGCCGCGGCTGCGCGCGCCCTTCGCGAGCGATTGCGTGAGGTCGGTGGGATTGGCCTTGCCGTCGCCCGGGATCCACACGGCGCCGGCGAGGTCGTCGTGGCGCAGGATGGGCGCGTGGCGCGGCACCTCCGATGGCGCGATGAACTCGAACTCGACGCCGAAGCTCTTCGCCCGCGCCATCTGCCGTCGCGCGAGCTTCAATCGCTCGGGCGTGCGGAACACATTGAGGCTGCCGCACTGCTTCCAGCCGGTGGCGAGCCCCGTCTCCGCTTCGAGCGACGAATAGAGCTCGATGCCGTAGCGGCTCATCCGCGTGGCGTTGCGGTTGGCGCGCGTCTGACCGACGAGGCCGGCCGCGTGCCATGTGGTCCCGCAGGTGAGCTTGCCCTGCTCCAGCAGCACAACGTCGGTGATCCCGAGCTTCGCGAGGTGATAGGCGGTGGAGACGCCGGCGATGCCGCCGCCGACGATCACCACGCGGGCGTGGGAGGGAATCGAGGTCATGGGTTCATGGGGTCCTGAGGGAATCGGGCGTACGAAGCATGCCCGTCGCGGCGAGCGTCACAGCTTGAGCGCCGCGACGCCGAGCACGACGCCGACCGCGCCGGCGAGCCGCCCGGGCCCGAGCCGCTCCTTGAGCACCACGGCGCCGATGATGGCCGCGAAGAGCACCGAGGTCTCGCGCAGCGCCGCCACCGCCGCGACGGGCGCCCGGGTCATGGCCCACAGCACGATGCCGTAGGCCGCGACGCTGAAGAAGCCGCCGACGAGACCCCGTCGCCACCGGTCGCGCACGTAGATCACGGCCGCGGGGCCGCGATACCAGCGCACCCACGCGAGGAAGAGGACGCTTTCGAGGAAGGTGAGCCATGCGACGTAGGCCAGCGCATTGCCCGACGCGCGCGCGCCGGCGCCGTCGACCAGCGTGTAGAGCGCGATGATCCCGGCATTGCCGAGCGCCCACCCCACCGCCGCGCGCGGATGCCGATGGCGCTGCGAAAAGGCGATGGCGAAGATGCCGGCGCAGATCAGCACGATGCCTGCCGCGACGTTCAGCGGGGGCAGCTCGCGAAGGAACACGATGCCGAGGATCGTGACCAGCAGCGGCGCGGTGCCGCGCATGAGGGGATAGGCGAACGAGAGGTCGCCGGCGCGGTACGCCTCGGTGAGCGTGAGGTAGTAGCCGAAGTGGATCAGCATCGACGCGATCGCCATCGGCCACGCCGCCGTCAGCGGCAACGGCAGGAACGGCAACAGCACCAGCGAGCAGGCGGCGCTCCCCGCCACGATCGTCGAGGTGTCGAGCAGCGGATCGCCGCCGCTGCCGCCCTTGACGAGCGCGTTCCACGACGCGTGCATCAGGCCCGCGCCGAGCACGGCCAGCGTCACGCCGAGGGTCAGCTCCACGGGATGGGGTCAGACCGGCGCTTCAGGCCGTGCGCGGCTTGCGGGTCCGGGCGCGGGGAGCAGGCTCGACGGATGGCCGGACGACCGCTGCCGGGTCCGCCTCCTTGAGCCGCGTGCGCGCCAGCACACCGGCCTCCTCGAGGATCGGATAGGCGATCGAGCAGATGTGCGAGTTGATGCGCTTCAGGTCCGAGATGAGGTCGAGGTGCAACGACGACGTCTCGATGCTCTCGATCGTGTTTCCCGCCAGCCGCGACAGGTGCGAGTCGGCGTAGGCGCGCTCGAGATCCCGGAACAGCACCTTCTGCGCCAGGAGTTCCTGCGCGCTCTTGAGGTCCCCGTGCAGGAACACGCTCATGCCGAGGCGCAGGTTCGCGACCAGGCGGGCGTGCAGGTCGCAGATCTCGGCCATGCCGGCATCGGAGAAGCTGCGCTGCTTGCTGATCTTCTTGTCCTCGATGTCGTTCAGCACGCGTTCGATGATGTCGCCGATCTGCTCCAGATTGATGGTGAACGACACGATGTCGGCCCAGCGGCGGCTCTCCTTCTCGTCGAGCGCCTCGCGCGAGACCTGCGTGAGGTAGAGCTTGATCGCCGTGTAGAGATCGTCGACGACGTCGTCCTGCTTGCGCAGGCGCTGCGCGAGGGCGCTGTCGTTGGTGCGGATCACGGTGAGCATGCCGCTCAGCATGTCCTCGATGAGGTCGCCGATGCGCATCGCCTCGCGGGCAGCATTGGCGATGGCAAGCGGCGGCGTGTCGAGGGCGGAGGGATCGAGGTTGCGTGGCTTGGCGGGATCGTCGGCGAGTGGCTTGTCGGGCAGGAGGCGCTCGGCGAGCGTCGCGATCCGCTCGGTCCAGAAGATGAAGAGGAGCGCGAGCGCCACGTTGAAGAAAAGGTGGAAGAGCACGACCTCGCGCGCCGGATCGAGTCCGAGGCCGGCCACCCAGCCTTCCACGTAGGGGAGCGTGGGAATGGCGAGGGCGCAACCGATCACCTTGAAGATGAAGTTCCCCAGCGTGACCCGGCGCGCCTCGGGCGGGGAGCGCAGGGTGGATAGCATGCCGAGGATGCCGCTGCCGAGGTTCGCGCCCAGCACGAGACCGAGGGCGACGGGCAGCGAGATCATCGATAGCGACGCGAGCGTGGCCATCAGCAGCACCACCGCCAGGCTCGAGTAGCAGAGGATGGTGAACAGCGCCGCCACCAGCATGTCGAGGAGCACGTCGCCGGTGAGCGAGGCGAAGATCACCTTCACCCCGGCTGCCTGCACGAATGGCTGCGCGGCCACCGAGATCCACTGCAGCGCGAACATGATGAGGCCGAGGCCGATCAGGATGCGGCCGAAGCGCCCGACGTTCGTCGACTGCATGGCGAGGAAGAGAGTGACGCCGACGAAGATCAGGAGCGGGGCGAGCCACGACAGGTCGAAGGACAGGATGACCGTGACGAGCGAGGTGCCGACGTCGGCGCCGAGCATCACCGCCAATGCCGGCGCCGTGCTGATGAGTCCTTGTCCCGCGAAGGCGGCGACGATGAGCGCGGTGGCCGTGCTGCTCTGGATGAGTCCGGTGACCCCGAGGCCCGCGAAGAAGGCGCTGAAGCGCTTGCTGATGCTCTTGCGGAGCACGCGGCGCAGGTCGGCGCCGTACAGGCGCAGGATGCCGGTACGGACGATGTGCGTCCCCCACACCAGGAGGGAGACGCCGGCCAGCAGGTTGAGCAGGGTGAGCAAGGCCTCCTATTGTCCTCCTTTGGGCGCGTGCCGCGCTGCGCGCACCGCGGGGGCGTGCCGGATCCGGGCGGCGATCGTCACCACGGCAGCGAGTAGGTCTTGACCTGGGTGAAGCTCTTCATCGCCTCCTGCACCCCCTCCTTGTAGCCCAGGCCGGAGTCCTTGATCCCGCCGAAAGGCGTCAGCTCCAGGCGGTAACCCGGAACCTCCCGGATGTTGACGGTGCCCACGTCGAGCTCGGACACGAAACGGGTGATGTAGTCGAGGCGATTCGTGCATACCGCCGACGAGAGTCCGTACGCCGTGCCGTTGGAGATGCGGATGGCGTCGTCGATGGTGTCGAAGCGGATCACCGGCGACACGGGGCCGAAGGTCTCGGTGCGCACGACCTCCATCTCGGGGCGCACGTGGTCGATCACCGTGGGTGAGTAGATCGCTCCCTCGCGGCGGTTACCGGCGAGCAGCCGGGCACCCTGGGCGACGGCCTCGTTCACCCGCGCCTCGAAGTTGCGCGCGGCAGCCTCGTCGATCACCGTGCCCATGTCGAGTGCGGGATCGGCAGGATTGCCGTAGGTCCAGGCCTTCGTTCGCGCCACCAGCCGCTCGACGAATGTGTCGGCCACCGACGCTTGCACCAGCATGCGCTTGACGGCCGTGCAGCGCTGCCCCGAGTTCTTGTACGAACCGCTGGCGGCGAGCGCCGCCGCCTCGTCGAGGTCGGCATCCTCCATCACGATGAGCGGGTCGTTGCCGCCGAGCTCGAGAACCTGGCGCTTGTAGACGGCCTTGGCGGCGATGTACTTGCCGATCGGAACGCCGCCCGTGAAGCTGACGAGGTCGATGTCCGGATGGGTGAGCAGTTCGTCGGCGATCTCCCGCGGGTCGCCGGTGACCACCGACAGCATCGGGGGCGGCAACCCCGCCTCATAGAGGATGTCCGCGAGCAGCAGGGCGGAGAGCGGCGTCTTCTCGGTGGGCTTCAGCACCATCCGGTTGTTGGTGGCGATCGACGGCGCGATCTTGTGCGCCACCTGGTTGAGCGGATGGTTGAACGGCGTGATCGCGCTGATGACGCCGAGCAGGGGCTGGCGCAGCGTGTAGACCTTGCGCGACTTGCCGTGGGGCGTGAGGTCGCAGGAGAAGATCTGGCCGTCGTCCTGCAACGCGGCGTTCCCGGCGAAGGTGAATACGTCGCAGGCACGGCCCACCTCGTAGAGCGTGTCCTTCTTGCAGAGCCCCGACTCGGCGGTGATGAGGTCGGCGATGGCGTCGGTGCGGCTCCTGATGATCTCCGCCGCACGAAGCATGATCTGCGAGCGCTCGTAGCGGGTGAGCTTCGCGCGATAGCCCATGGCGGCGGCAATGGCGCGGCGGATGTCGTCGACGGTCCCCTTGGGGATGGTGCCTACCACCGCGCCGCTGAACGGATTGCGAACCTCGATGGTGCGGGTGTTGCCGACGAGGTCGCCGGCGATGCGCATCTTCGCCGCGATCGGAGCGCCGCTTGCCACCCCGGACAGCTCGGTCATCATGTTCATGGCGCGCTCACTGCAGGTGATTGAGGGCGAGGTCGAAAGCGTCGAAGTTCCGCCAGCGCCGTTCGGGAAGGTCCGCGGCGGGCCGGTTGGCGATGAGCGGCACCTTCTGCTCGGAGACGCCGCCGTGCGAACGCAGCGGGGCATCGAGCCCGGACAGGTCGTGGCGCTCGGGGCTCGTGCCGATCACGGTGAGGCGCTCCGCGACCACGATGAGGTCGCCCACGCGGTCGGGCGGCAGCTCGAACTTCGCGCAGCCCTCCTCGCGCGAGTGCACCGACTCGATGCCGGGGAGTGCCCGGATGCGTCCGGCGGCAGCGTCGCGGGTGCGCGCATCGGCGATGTACACCGTGGCGTAGGAGCCGAGCGCGCCGTGGTGCACGACGTAAGGGTCGGTGATCGGGAGGATCACACGCGCCGAGCCCGCGCCGTACCACGCATCGAGCCTCTCCTGCAGGAACACGATGTTGGGGCGTCCGAGGGCGTCGGTCTTGGCGTTCATGCCGTGGTCGGCGGTGAGCACGACCGCCGCGCCGAGCGCGTCGAGCCGCCCGAGATAGCGGTCGAGCATGGCGGTGAATGCGTTCGCGGCGGGCGTGCCGGGGGCCGCCTTGTGCTGCACGTAGTCGGTGGTCGACAGGTACATGATGTCGGGACGCTCGCGCTCGAGCAATGCCACCCCGGCGGCGAAGACGAACTCCGAGAGCGCGGCGCTGTACACCGACGGCACCGGCATGCCGGCGAGTCCCAGTGCGTCGGCGATGCCGTTGCCGGCGAGCGTGACCTTGTCGGCCTTCTCCGCCGAGAAGCAGATGCCGTTCAACTGGTGGCCGAGCAGCGAGCGCAGCTTGTCTTTCGCCGTGACCACCGCCACCTTCGCGCCGGCATCGGCGAGGGCAGCGAGGAGGGTGCCGGCGCGCAGGTACTTGGCGTCGTTCATCATCACCTCCTCGCGGGTGTCGGGATCCCAGAAGAAGTTGCCGCAGATGCCATGCACGGCCGGCGGCGCGCCGGTGACGATGGACAGGTTGTTGGGATTGGTGAAGGAGGGCACCACGCACTCGGCGGTGAGGCAGGTGCCCCGTTCTCCGAGCGAGGCGAGGAAGGGGGCGCTGCCGGCCTGGATGGCCTCGTTGATGTATTCGGGCTCGCAGCCGTCGACGCAGACGACGACGGTGGGACGGGCGGGCCAGCGATACTGGCGTCCATTGGCGGAGACGTGCTTGCCTTGCGTGCTCATCGCTTTCTCTCGGTGCGAGCGGGCTTCGCCTCGCGCGCGCGGTGCATGCGCTCGCGGCTGCCCATCACGTGCTCGAACAGCGCGCGGCCGGCGGCCGCGGCCTGCCCAGCCTCGATCCGATCGAGGATCTCGTGGTGCTCGCGCACGGACTGGGGGAGGGCGCCGCGCTGCGCGATCGCGGCACGACGATACAGATGGAGTTCGTTGACGAGCCGGCGATACGTCGCCAGCAGCTTGCCGTTGCCAGCCAGACTCACCAGCGTGTCGTGGAACTCGACGTTGGCGGCGTGATACGCATCGAGATCCCGCCGCGACACGGCACGGTCCATGCGCTCGACCAGGGCGCGCAGGGACTTCAGGTCGACCGGCGTGATCGACTGGGCCGCGCGCCGGCCAGCGTGCTCGTCGAGCACGGCGCGCAGCTCGTAGATCTCGTCGGCTTCCTCGACCGCGATCTCGCGCACGAACACGCCGCGATTCTTCTCGAGGCGAACGAGCCCCGATTCCTCGAGCGCCCGGAAGGCTTCCCGTACGGGTCCGCGGGAGACCCCGAGGCGGAGCGCGAGGTCGACCTCGTTGAGCTTGGCCCCGGCGGGAAACTCACCGGCCAGGATCATCCGGGTGAGCTCCTGCTGCACGAGTCCGGGCAGCGAATGCGTGCGCAGCACCGCGATCGTGCGATCGGCGTCGCTGCCCTGGTGCGATGCACGAGGGGCGCCCACGGGGACCGCGGGCCCGGCGCCGTTGCTGCGGCGCGTGACGGAGCTCGGCGGATTGGCCATCTTCAGCATGTTGCGATTAGACGCGGGGGGATGTAGATTGTCAACAATCTGCAATCGACGCGCAGGCACAATGCGCAGGCGCGTCACGAGGGAGCGGCGCCACCGGGAGGCGATGGGGTCACCGGCGGCCTGGAACAAGCGCCTCGCCCGTTCGGCGGACCAGGAGATGCCGCCACGGGGATTGCAGTCGACGGGCATCATTCCATTTCGGGAGATCACGATGAAACTCGCAAGGACCATGCGTTGTGTCGCTTCCTCGGTCGCCATCGCCTTCGCGACGGCATCGGGCGTGGCGCTCGCGCAGAAGACCCAGCTCAATGTCTACACCGCGCTCGAGACCGACCAGTTGAAGGCGTACACCGAGGGCTTCAACAAGGTGCATCCGGACATCGAGCTCAAGTGGACGCGCGACTCCACCGGCGTGATCACGGCCAAGCTCCTCGCGGAGAAGGCCAATCCGCAGGCCGACATCGTGTTCGGCGTGTCGGCATCGAGCCTCGCCGTGTTCGACAACGATGGCATGCTCCTGCCGTATGCACCCAAGGGTCTCGACAAGGTCTCGGCCAAGTACCGCGATCCCAAGAATCCGCCCGCGTGGGTGGGCATGGACGTGTACGGCGCGGCGATCTGCTTCAACACCGTCGAGGCGAAGAAGCACAACCTGCCCAAGCCGGAGACGTGGGAGGACCTGCTGAAGCCGGTGTACAAGGGCAAGATCGTGATGCCGAACCCGGCCTCGTCGGGGACGGGCTACTTCGATGTCACCGCCTGGATCCAGATGTGGGGCGAGGACAAGGCGTGGAAGTACATGGACGGACTCCACCAGAACATCGCGCAGTACACGCACTCCGGCAGCAAGCCCTGCCGCCAGGCAGGGGCGGGCGAGTTCCCGATCGGCATCTCGTTCGAGTATCGCGCCGTCACCACCAAGAAGTCGGGTGCCCCGGTCGACATCATCTTCCCCAAGGAGGGCCTGGGCTGGGACCTCGAGTCGTCGGGCATCATGAAGAACACCAAGAAGCTCGACGCCGCCAAGGCGCTCATGGACTGGATGGTGACGCCGGCCGCGATGGAACTCTACGGCAAGAATTTCGCCGTGCTGGCCGTGCCCGGCATCGCCAAGCCGCTCGAATTCGTCCCGGCGGACTACGAGCAGCGTCTCATCAAGAACGACTTCGCATGGTCGGCCAAGAATCGCGACAAGATCCTGGCCGAGTGGCTCAAGCGCTACGACTCCAAGTCGGAAGCGAAGTAAAGTAGCGCCATCGCAGCGGCGCGCGCCCGTTCACCAGCGGGAGCGCGCCGCTCCATTCGCAAGGGATTCCCCGTGGCCGTGCCTGCCGCTCCGAACGACACCGCATTCCTGCGGCTTGCCGGCATCACCAAGCGCTTCGGTCACTTCGAGGCCCTGAAGGCCGTCGGCCTCACGATCGGACGCGGCGAGATGGTCGTGTTCCTCGGACCATCAGGCTGCGGCAAGACCACGCTCCTGCGCATCATCGCCGGCCTCGAGACGCAGGACACCGGCACCATCGTTCAGGACGGCAAGGACATCTCTCGCCTGCCGGCCATCCGGCGCGACTACGGCATCGTCTTCCAGTCGTATGCGCTGTTTCCGAACCTCACCATCTTCGACAACGTGGCCTACGGCCTCGTGAACCGGCGGCAACCGCGCAAGGCGATCGCCGGGCGGGTGCAGGAACTGCTGAAGCTCGTCGGCCTTCCGGACTCGGGTGGCAAGTACCCCGGGCAGCTTTCCGGCGGCCAGCAGCAGCGCATCGCGCTCGCTCGCGCGCTCGCCACCGCGCCCGGGCTGCTGCTTCTCGACGAGCCGCTGTCCGCCCTCGATGCCATCGAGCGCGTCCGCCTGCGCGGCGAGATCCGCGCGCTCCAGCAGCGCCTGGGAGTGACCACGATCATGGTCACGCACGACCAGGAAGAGGCGCTGTCGATGGCCGATCGCATCGTGGTGATGAATGCCGGCAGCATCGAGCAGGTAGGTACCCCCCGCGAGGTCTACGGCATTCCCGCCACGCCGTTCGTGGCCGACTTCGTGGGCAAGATCAACGTGCTGTCCGCCGTATCCGAAGGCGGGGGACGCTTTCGCGTGGGGGCCGTGAGCCTGCCCGCCGGCACCGACCTTCCCGCGGGCGCGGCGGCGCGCCTGTACCTGCGTCCGGAGGAGGTCGGCGTGCACGTCGACGATACGGCTCCGGCGCACGCGCTCCCGGCGCGCGTGTCGAAGATCGAGTTCCTGGGCGCGTTCTGCCTCGTGGGCGTGGTCCTCGACGGAAACGAGAATGCGTCGCTGGTGGCCAACGTGCCGCGGCAGTTCGCCGACGGCAGCGGACTCGCGCCGGGCCGCAGCGTGGGCGTTACGCTCCCGGCGCCGGCGATCCGTGTCCTGGCCTGACAGGCGTCGCCAGCGGTCATGAGCACGGCTGCCGCCTCCGTCTCCACCAGCGCGGCGGGTGCGCCTCGCATCGTGCCGCAGGTGCACTGGCAGGACCGGCTCGCGCAGGGCCTGCTCCTGCTGTCCTGCCTCGCCCTGGCCGTGTTCCTCCTGGGCCCGCTGGCGGCGATCCTCGTCAAGAGCGTGCAGGACAAGGACGGCGCCTTCGTAGGCCTCCAGCACTTTCGCGAGTACTTCGCCACTCCGGCGCTGAAGCTCTCGATCTGGAACACGTTGTGGGTCGCCACTACCGTCACCTGCATCACGGTGCCAGCGGCGTTCGTCTACGCCTACGCACTCACGCGCTCGCGCATGCCGGGCAAGCTCGCGTTCCGCATGATCGCGCTCACCCCGATCCTCGCCCCGTCGCTCATGTCGGCGATCTCCTTCATCCAGTGGTTCGGCACGCAGGGACTGCTGAAGGGCCTGCTCGGCAGCACGTCGATCTACGGGCCGATCGGCATCATCCTGAGCTCGATCTATGCCACGTTTCCGCACGCGCTCATGATCGTCCTCACCGCGCTGCTCCTGTCCGACGGCCGCCTGTACGAGGCGGCGGAATCGCTGCGTACCCCCACCTGGCGCAAATTCTTCACCATCACCCTGCCCGGCGCCAAGTATGGTCTCGTGAGCGCGGCGATGGTCGTCTTCTCGTACACGGTGAGCGACTTCGGCATTCCCAAGGTGATCGGCGGCAACTTCAACATCCTGGCGGTCGACATCTTCAAGCAGGTGATCGGCCAGCAGAACTTCAACAAGGGCGCGGTGGTGAGCCTCGTGCTGCTGCTGCCGGTCCTCGTGGCGTTCCTCGTGGACTGGTGGATGCAGGGGCGCATGAGTTCGCAGTTCACCGCGAGGGCGGTTCCGTACGTGCCGAAGAAGAAGCGGTGGTTCGACAGCGCGATGTTCGTGTACTGCGCCATCGTGGCGGTCCTCATGCTGCTCGTCCTGGGCATGGCCGTCTACACGTCGTTCATCAAGCTCTGGCCCTACGACAAGTCGTTCAGCCTGCGCCACTACCAGTACGGTCTCATCGATGCGGGGGTGATCTCGTCGTTCTTCAACAGTCTCAAGATGGCCCTCTTCTCGGCGGTCTTCGGAACGGCGTTCATTTTCGCCACCGCGTATCTCCTCGAGAAGACGCGCGGCATGAACCTGACGAAGGGTGCCGTGCGCCTCCTCGCCTCGGTGCCGATGGCCGTGCCGGGGATGGTGCTGGGCCTGGGCTACATCCTCTTCTTCAACGACCCCGACAACCCGCTGGGCATGCTGTACCAGACGATGGCGATCCTCGTGCTCTCCACCGTCGTGCACTACTACACGTCGAGCCACCTCACCGCGGTCACCGCGCTGAAGGCGCTCGACAACGAGTTCGAGGCCGTGTCGGCATCGCTCAAGGTGCCGTTCTACAAGACGTTCTTCCGGGTGACGGTGCCGGTGTGCCTGCCGGCCATCCTCGACATCGGCCGTTACCTCTTCGTCAACGCGATGGTCACCATCTCGGCCGTCGTGTTCCTGTATTCGCCCGACACGCAGCTCGCCGCCGTGGCCATCCTCAACATGGACGAGGCGGGCGAGATCGGCGCTGCGGCCGCGATGGCCACGCTCATCGTGGCGTCGTCGACGATGGTCTGCATCGTCTACGCCCTCATCACGCGCTTCCTGCTGACGCGCACCCAACAGTGGCGTGCCACCGGCCTCGTCTGACCCGCGACGACCCGCCGCCACGCCCGACAGGAGCAACCATGAGCAATCTCGATCGCGATCCCGTCCTGCTCACGCCCGGACCGCTCACCACCACGCTCGCCACCAAGACCGCGATGCTGCGCGACTGGGGGTCCTGGGATGCCGCCTTCAATGCGGTCACCGCACGCGTGCGCAGGCATCTCACCGAGATCATCCACGGCGAGGAGACGCACGTGTGCGTGCCCCTGCAGGGCAGCGGCACCTTCTCCGTGGAGGCGGCGGTCAACACCATCGTGCCGCGCGACGGACACGTGCTCGTGCTCGTCAACGGGGCCTATGGCAAGCGCATGGCGAAGCTGACGCAGATGATGGGCCGGCGCTGCAGCACGTTCGAGACCGCCGACGACGTGCCGACCACCGCGGCTGATGTCGACCGCCTGCTCGCGGCGGATCCGTCGATCACGCACGTCGGGCTCATCCATTGCGAGACGTCGACCGGCATCGAGAATCCGCTGCAGGACATCGCTGCGGTCGTGGCTCGACACGGCAGGAGCCTCATCGTCGATGCGATGAGCTCGTTCGGAGCGCTGCCCATCGACGCGCGCAGCACGCCGTTCGATGCGCTGATCGCCGCGTCCGGCAAGTGCATCGAGGGGCCGCCGGGCATGGCCTTCGTGCTGGTGCGCAGGAGCGTGCTCGAGAAGTGCGAGGGCCATTGCACCTCGCTCGCGCTCGATCTCTTCGACCAGTGGGTCTACATGGAGAAGACCACGCAGTGGCGCTTCACGCCACCCACGCATGTCGTGGTGGCACTCGATGCGGCGCTCGCGCAGTACCGGACGGAGGGCGGGCAGCCGGCGCGGCTCGCACGCTACGCCGCCAACTGCGAGACGCTCACCGCGGGCATGCGCGCGCTGGGGTTCCGCGTGTTCCTGCCGCCCGCGATCCAGGCGCCGATCATCGTCACCTTCCACGCGCCGGCCGACGCACGTTACACCTTCAAGGAGTTCTACGAGCGCGTGCGCGACCGGGGCTTCGTCCTCTATCCCGGCAAGCTCACGCAGGTGGAGACGTTCCGCGTGGGCTGCATCGGCGCGATCACGGCGACGGAGATGCGGCACGCGGTGAATGCGGTGGCCGACACGCTGGCCGACATGGGGATCCGCAACGTGGCGCAAGTGGCGGCGCGCGCGGTGGCATGATCCCGAAGGGTCGCCCCGAGGCGCCACCGCGAAGCGCGTAACGCGCGGGGTCGTGCCGTGAGGCAGCCCGCTGCGAAGGACGGTGCCTTCAGGACGTCGCCGATATCCGGCGCAGCAGTCCACCGAGAGCCCTACGCCCCGTCGCGTCGAAGCAGTCCCCGCGCACCAGCGCCGTGAGCGCCACGAGGGTGGCATCGACGGTCATCGCATCACGACCATCGTTCCGGTCGAGCAGGCGGGCGACGGCCTCGAACGAAAGCCGGCGCTGCTCCACCGCCTCGCCATCCTGGTTCGCAGGCGTGAAGCCGGGTGGCAGCCACAGGTCGTGGGCGAACACGATCTCGTCCTGCAGGCCGTCGGGGAGCGGTCGCACGACATGCAGGATGCCGCCGGGCTGCGCGCGACTCGCCAGGGGCGCCGGTATTCCCGCTTCCTCCCACGACTCCTTGATCACGGTGCGCGCGACGCTGGTCGCGGCCGCGATGCCGCCGCCCACGAGGTTGTCGAGCATGCCGGGATCGATGGCCTTGGTCGCGCTGCGCCGCGCGATCCACATCGACGGAGCCGTGCCGTCACGGACGAGACCATTCACGTGCGCGGCGTACGTGCGCACGCCGAAGTAGCGCGCCGCCGCCCGTTCAAGGTGGAACCAGGCCGGTGCGCCGAAGGCCGGCGCCACCGCGTAGAGCTCGTCGCGCCAGGCCGTGAGCGCGCCTTCGACCGCGAGCGTGCGGGCCACGCCGGCGAGCGCGTCGGATCGCGTCGGCAACGTATCGAGATCGCAGGCGAAGCGCAACGAGCCGTCGCGGTCGCGGCGGAAGACCGCGCGAAGCGACGCGAGCCGGTCCGCGCGCCCGGCGGTGAGGCGGCCGGCGACGTGATCGCCGATCCGCAAGGCGACCAGAGGCTCGCGCCCAAGGTCGAGCGCGCGCCTCAGGCGCTGGCGTATGCGATCGGCGAGTTCGGTGGGCAGCATGGCGCCGATTCTACGCAGCGCCAGCCGTGCCACGTTGCGTGTCCCGTCGGCGCTCGCCGTGCCACGGAGCGCCTCGGGTCCCCTCCGACCGCGTGAAAGGTAGAATGCCGCCCTTTGCCGCCGGCAACAGGAATCGTGGATGAAGCGAGGTCGCCGATGATCATCGATGGCAAGGCCATCGCCCAGCAAGTCACCGACGAGGTACGCCGTGACGTCGCCGCTTTCGTGGCCGCGGGCCACGCCGCCCCGGGGCTCGCCGTGGTGCTCGTGGGCGAGAACGCCGCCTCGCAGGTCTACGTGCGCAACAAGCGCAAGACCACGGATGCCGTGGGCATGCGCTCTTTCGCGCACGACCTGCCGGCGTCGACCGGCGAAGCGGAGCTGCTCGCGCTGATCGACACCCTGAATGCCGACCCGGCGGTGAACGGCATCCTCGTGCAGTTGCCGCTGCCGAAGCACATCGACGCGGAACGCGTCATCGAGCGCATCGATCCGAAGAAGGACGTCGACGGCTTCCACCCCTATAACGTCGGCCGCCTCGTGCTCAAGATGCCCGTGCTGCGTCCCTGCACGCCGTGGGGCTGCATGCGGCTCCTGAAGGAGACCGGCGAGGACCTCGTCGGCAAGCACGCCGTGGTGATCGGCCAGTCGAACATCGTCGGCCGGCCGATGGCGCTCGAGCTTCTCATGGCGCGCTGCACCGTCACGATCTGCCACTCTGCCACGCGTGATCTGCCGGGGCTGGTGCGGCAGGCCGACATCGTGGTGGCAGGTGTGGGCACGCCGCGTTTCGTGCAGGGCGACTGGGTGAAGCCCGGGGCGATCGTGATCGACGTCGGCATCAACCGCGGCGCCGACGGCAAGCTCGTGGGCGACGTCGACTTCGAGGCGGCGAAGGAGCGCGCGGGGTGGATCACGCCGGTGCCGGGCGGGGTGGGGCCGATGACGATCGCCACGCTGCTGGCGAATACGTTGCGGGCGGCAAGGTGGCAGGTGGTGTGACACTGCACGTTGGCTATAGCCCTGGAGGAGACCGACCGGGCGGCGGGCGCAGGCGGTTTCAACGGAAAAGTGCTTCGGCGAGTGATCGCGATGAGTGAATCACGACGCCATCGAAGGCCCTGCCGTAGTTCGATCCGAAGAATGTGCGATCCCCGGTGAGAAGCACGTCGCAGCGCAAGCGGATCGCTGCTGCGAGCACCGGCCTGTCCTTCTCGGGTAGCCAATGCACGTCCTCGTGTCGCACTTTCGATCCCCCCGCTTGCGCCGGTCCAAGGCAACAGCTTTCGAGCAGCCGATCGAGCGCTTCCAACGCATCCGGACCCTTGACGCGGAGATTGCGACGCGCCTCGAAGACGACGAACTCGTCAACCCAGCACTCGTGGCCCGCTTCATGCAGCAGACGCAACAACTCCCGCACGGCCCCCGCGGTCTTGGCCGCGGAGAACAGGATGTTGGCGTCGAGGAACAGGCGCACGGCGCCGGAACCGACCTATGCCTTGGATCGCGGCGACGATACGGATCGCGTCCGAACCTTGGGGCCACGGGAGAGAACGACGCTGAGCTCGGCTTCGCCCACGTCGAACTCTCGCTCTCGATCGGCCGAATAGATCTCCACCGGCAACGTCACTGCGGGTCGCAGGAGCAACCCGTCCGGTGTCGTTTCCGCGATCAGCTGATCGTCGGGTTTCAGGCCCAGTGCGTGTCGCAGTTTCGCCGGCAGCGTGATGACACCTCGGCTGGTGATGGTGAGCGTCGCTTTCATGCATTGCAGAATAGCAGAAATGCGTTAGATCTGCAGTTCCGCGCGCCGTAGTGCTCCGCCGCGCACTCGCCCCCGCGCACGGCGCGGAGTAGGATCGCTGCTCCGGACGCGCTCATGCGCCGGTGTCTGGAGGGCTCGACCATGGCACCGAACGGTCAGATCGCCTCAGCCTTTGCACCCTGTTGTCGATCGCCGGGTCGGCGGCATCGTGGGCGGAAGGGACGAATCGTGCGTACGTCTCGCACGGAGACACTTCGCTGGCGCTCTGGGCTCGGTCTCCCGACCTCTTCGAGAAGATACTGCAAGCAAAACAGTACATCGTCGCTGTCGGGCTGCTCGACACCTTCGCCGAACCGACCATCGCTTTTTCGGTGGCTGATAAGTGGATCGGGGCTCTGCGCGCCAGCGCCTTCACGTCCTCCGCCCGGCGGCTCGCGTCCGAATCATCCGTGCGCGACATTCCGGTTAGCAACGACGGCGATGCCTTCGCCACTGCCTGCGACGCGCGCACCATGGTCGTGGTCGGAGCCAATAGCGCGACGCCCGTCTCCCTCGTCGACCTGACACTCGGACGTGAGGTGGCCACGGCGCCGTACGCGAACCGGCTGGGGCGCGCGGTGGCCGTGGATGACGCGGCGACCTATGCGCTTGTCGTGCTCGACGATCCCGTCAACAACACCAGCAACGAGATCCGGCGGGTGGCGATCGGCCAGGGAACGCTCACGGACACCGGCGAACAACTGGCCTTCGGTTCGGAGTTCGTCCGCAAGGTGCGTGTGGCACCGGGCGGCAAGTTCGGACTCGCACTGGTGGGAGTCGGTGTCACCCGCTTGATCTCGTTCTCCGTCCCAGGGCTCGTGATCCGCAGTTCGGTGACCCTTGCCGGTGGCACCGGAAATGCGCTGGTGGTAGGCGCGAGCGCAGACCGGGTCTACGCACGAAGCGGCCGGCGTGCCGTGGCGCCCGATGTCATCGAAGGCTTCACTTTCAACCCGGACACGGGGGCGATCGGATCGGTGCCCGTGCTTCGCATCGAGAACGTCGCTGGATTCACCGGCGTGCCATTCCTCGATCCGATGGCGTTGGCTCCCGAAGGCGATGCGCTGCTCGTCGTCGAGGACACCCCCGAGCCCCGCATCGCGAGGTACAGGCTGCCCGACGGCGCTTTCGTCGAGGCACGCCGGGCGACAGAGCCCCAGCGCGGCGTATCGTCACCGCGCAACTGCCGCTCGACGCAAACCGCCGTCGAGTTCCACCACGCTGCCTTCGACCACTACTTCGTGACCACCCTCGCCAAGGAGATCACGCTCCTCGACGACGGTACGCTCGCGGGCTGGACCCGCACCGGCGCGACCTTCCCGGTCTACGCGTCGGGCACGGCCGGGACGGCGGCGACCTGCCGCTTCTTCAGTACGGCATTCGGCCTGCGCAGCTCGCATTTCTACACGCCGGTGGCGAGCGAGTGCGCCACCGTCAAGAGCAATCCCGTCTGGCAGTTCGAGGACGAGGTCTTCAACGTCACGCTTCCCGCGGCCGACGGCAGCTGCACGCCGCCGGAGGTTCCGCTCTACCGCCTCTACAACGACGGGCAGGGCGGCGCGCCGAATCATCGCTACACCACGAGCCTAGACCTGCGCGCACAGATGCAGGGCAAGGGATGGATACCCGAAGGCAGTGGCATCGGTGTGATCGGCTGCGTGCCGGGAGCGGCGGGCGCTCTCGCACGCTAGCCTTCGTCGGGTCAGCCTTACGCGCTCCGCAAATGCCACGCCTTCGGCCGCGTGAACGTCTGGATTCCGTAGGTCGACAGCGTCAATCCGATCCCCGAATGCTTGTGCCCCGACCATGGCAGGCGGGGGCTCACGCGGTCGCAGCAGTTCCAGTACACGGTGCCCGACTGCATGCGGGAGAGGATCCGGCGCGCGCGCTTCTCGTCGGGGGTGAAGACGCCGGCGGTCAGGCCGTAGTCCGTGTCGTTCATGAGCTCGACCGCCTTCTCGTCGTCGGCGACGGCCATGATGCCGATGATGGGGCCGAATGACTCGTCGCGCATCACCGCCATCGAGTGGTTCACGTCGGCGAGCACGGTCGGCGCGAACCAGTTGCCCTTGCCCTTGATCGGCGCGCCGCCGGTGACGAGGCGCGCGCCCTTCTTCTTTGCATCCGCGACCTGCTTCTTGAGGACGTCCAGCTGCGGCTTGCGGGTGATGGCGCCGATGTAGGTCGCTTCATCGAGCGGATCGCCGACCTTGAAACCCTTCACTTCGGCGGCGAAGGCCTTCACGAAGGGCTCGTAGATCCTCTCGTGCACGTACACGCGCTCGACCGCGCAGCACGATTGCCCCGTGTTGTAGAACGCGCCGTCGGCCACCGCGGCGGCGGCGGCCTTCACGTCGACGTCGTCGGCCACGTACACGGGATCCTTGCCGCCCAATTCGAGCTGCGTCTTGATCATGCGCCGGCCCGTGGCGGCGGCGATCTTCGCGCCGGTGGCGTAGGAGCCCGTGAAGAAGACGCCGTCGATGGGCAGGCGCAGCAGCGCGCCGCCGACCTTGCCGTCGCCGATCACCGCGATGAAGACATCGGCGGGTACGCCTGCCTCGTGCAGCATCTGCTCGATGGCGAGGCCCGATAGCGTTGCGAACTCCGAGGGCTTGTAGAGCACCGCATTGCCGGCGAGGAGCGCCGGAACGAAAACGTTGCAGCCCACGAAATACGGATAGTTCCACGCCGAGATATTGGCGATCACCCCCAGCGGATCGTGGCCGATACGCTCTTCCATCGCGCCGTCGGCAAAGACCTTCTCCTCGCGCAGCGTCTTCGCCGCCTCGGCGAGGAAGAAGTCGATGCGCGTCACGAGCCCGGCCATCTCATTGCGCGCCTGGCGGATCGGCTTGCCCATCTCGGTGGACAGCGTGCGCGCGAGTTCCTCGCTGCGATCGCCCACGATGTCGCGGAACCTGCGGATCGCGGTGATCCTCCGGGCGATCGGCAGGGCAGCCCATGCCGGCTGTGCGGCGCGGGCGCGGTTGTACTTGGCGCGAATGGATTTCGTGTCGTCGGTGGCGACGTCGCGGAGCACGGCGCCGGTGGCGGGGTTGGTGAGCTTCATGGCGTGGTCTTCAGAGGGCGTAGGCGGCAGCCTTGTGGCGCTGCGCGATGGCGAGAAAGTCGTCGAGGAGGGGCGTGTCGTCGATGAACGAGGGGTCGCCCGGCGGGTGGAACTCGGGGTGCCATTGCACACCGAAGAGGTACGAGGGGCCCGTCCAGCGGATGGCCTCCACGATGCGATCGGGCTCGGACCACGCCTCGACCACGAGGTCGCGCCCCAGGTCCTTGACGGCCTGATGGTGCACCGAGTTGGTCTTGACGATCGCGGCACCGGGATAGAGCGCCGCGAGGCCGCTCCCCGGCACGATCGACGTGGCGTGGCAGTTCCGGTCGTACAGCGCCTGCGAGCGATGCCGCAGGGCATCGGGCCGCTGCGTCGGGATGTCCTGGTAGAGCGTGCCGCCCATCGCCACGTTGATGACCTGCGCACCGCGGCACACGCCGAGCACCGGCTTGCGCTCGGCGGCGAAGGCGCGCAGGAGTGCGATCTCGTACTCGTCGCGGATGCGGTCGCCGTTCCACTCCGGCTTCATGGCCGTCTCGCCGTAGGTCGCGGGACATACGTCGGAGCCGCCCATGAGCACCAGGCCGTCGAGCTCGCGTGCGTAGTCGGCCACGGTCACGCCGCTGCCGGCGCGGCGCGTGCTCCCGTCGGGAGAGGGCACCATGAAGGCGAGCACGTCGCGCTGCATGAGCCAGTGCGCGACGTTCTGCTCGATGTACTGCAACGTCATGCCCTGGAAGAGCTTCCGCGGCTGTTCGGGGTCGGGGTGCATGAACGACGCGGAGATACCGATCTTCAGCATGACGCACCCGCGCTCGCAGGCGGTCGCGCTCTCCTTCGTGGCGCGGCTGGCACAAGGGATCTCGGGGAAGACATCGCGTCAGAACGCGCTTGCGAAGAGCTGCTCGAAGTCCGCCGCCGTGCACTTGCGCGGGTTGGTCTGATGGCAGATGTCGGCGGTGGCGACCTCCACGAGACGCGGGAAATCGCTGCGGGCGATGCTGCGTGCGGCCTTGTAGCCGGAGAGCTTGGCCGGGATGCCGACGTCCGCCTTGAGTTTGCCGAGCCAGTCGACGAACGCCTGCGCGCGTGCCTCGTCGCTGCCCGCCTCACCGCCGGGAACACGCGCCACGCGCGCGAGCTCGGCGAGCTTGCCGGTGGCGGCGGGCAGGTTGAAGCGCATCACGTGGTCGATCATGATCCCGTTGGCGAGGCCGTGGTGCATGTCGCTCACCGTGGACAGCGCGTGCGCGCAGGAGTGCACGGCGCCCAGGTCCTTCTGGAAGGCGATGGCGCCCATCATCGAGCTCATGAGCATGTCGCCCCGCGCCGCGATGTCGCTGCCGTGCTTCACGGCAACGGGGAGCGCGCGCGCCGCGATGCGTACGCCTTCGAGCGCGATGCCGTCGCACAGCGGGTGGTACGCGGGCGAAAGATAGGACTCGACGTTGTGCGTGAGCGCGTCCATGCCGGTGGCCGCGGTCACGGCCGGCGGCAGGCCGAGCGTGAGTTCGGGATCGGCGAACACCGCTTTGGCGAGGAGCAGCGGCGAGAAGAGGATCTTCTTCACGTGGGTGACGTCGTCGGAGATGACCGACGAGCGCCCGACTTCCGAGCCAGTGCCGGCGGTGGTCGGCACCGCCACGAAATACGGCATGCCCTGGTCCATCGGACGCACGCCGGGGTGGTCCCAAGCGTATTCGAGCACGTCGCCCGGATGCCGCGCCATCAGCGCGACGGCCTTGGCGACGTCGACCGCCGCACCGCCGCCGAGGCCGATCACCGCGTCGGCGCGATGCGCCTTGTAGGCAGCGGCGCCTGCCATCACCTGCGAGGCGACGGGATTGCCGGAGATGCCGGAGAAGGCCGTGGCGTCGAGGCCGCCGAGTTCCGCCATGAACTGCGCCAGGAGGGGCAGGGCGGCGATCCCGCGGTCGGTGACCACGAGAGGCCGCCGCACGCCCTGCGCCAGGAGGTGCTCTGCCACCAGCTTGCGCGCGCCGGGGCCGAAGTGGATGGTGGTGGGAAAGGCGAACTTGTCGATGGCCATGGGATGCGTTCTGGATACCTGCCGTGTGGTGAAGGACCGCGGCGACGAATGCGGCGCGGTCAGATGATCTCGAAGTAGCGCTTCAGTTCCCAGTCGGTGACGCCGTCGAGCCACTGACGCCACTCCCACTCGCGGGTGGCGGCGAAGTGATCGACGAAGTCGTCGCCGAACCAGTCGCGCGCGACGTCGGATCGCTTGAAGATGCGCGTGGTCTCGATCAGCGTGCGCGGCGCGCGGGGAATGTCCTCGGCGCCCTCGTTGGTGCCGGAGATGGCCGGCGTGGTGAGCCGCAATCCCTTCTCGACGCCGTGCAGGCCGGCCGCGATCACCGCTGCCATCGCAAGATACGGATTCACGTCGGCGCCGGGGCAGCGCGTCTCGAGACGCGTGGACTTGGCCGAGCCCGGGATCACCCGGAAGCTCGCCGTGCGGTTGTCCACGCCCCACGTCGGTTTGACCGGCGCCCAGAAGCCGTCGACCAGCCGCTTGTAGCTGTTGATGGTGGGCCAGAACATCGGCGCCATGTCCATCGCCACCGCGACCTGCCCGGCGAGGTAGCTCTCGAAGAGGCTGCTCATGCCATGACGGCCCTTGGGGTCGTGGAAGCAGTTCTTCTTGCCGTCGGACAGCGACTGGTGAACGTGGCCCGAGCAGCCCGGATACTGCTGGCTCCACTTGGCCATGAAGCTCGGCATGATGCCGAAGCGCGCGCCGATCTCCTTGGCGCCGGTCTTGAAGAGGATCGCGCGATCGGCGGCTTCGAGCGCCTCGCTGAAGAGGATGGCCGCTTCGTAGACGCCCGGGCCCGTCTCGGTGTGCAGGCCCTCGATGGGGATGCCGAACTTGCCGAGTTCGTCGAAGAGCGCCTCGAAGAAGGGCTGCGAAGCATTGGCGCGCAGCAGCGAGTACCCGAACATGCCCGGCGTGATCGGTTCCGGACCGACGCCCTTCTTCGCTGCCCACGACTGCGGTGTTTCCGCGAAGTTGAACCACTCGAACTCCATGCCGCACATGGGCATGTAGCCGAGCTTGCCGGCACGCGCCAGAACGCGCTTGAGGACCTGCCGCGGGCACGCCGGGTGCGGCACGTGCTTCCCGCCTTCGCTGATGACGAAGTCGCCGAGGAAGAAGGGCACGTTGCCGTCCCAGGGCACGGTGCGCGAGGTGCCGAGGTCGATGCGCGCGAGCGCGTCGGGATAACCCTTGTGCCAGCCGGTGAGGGTGGTGTTGTCGTAGCAGACGTCCTGCGAATCCCAGCCGAAGACCACGTCGCAGAAGCCGAAGCCGCCCTCGACGGCGGAAGCGAACTTGTCCTTGTGGATATACTTGCCGCGCAGGATGCCGTCGATGTCCGAGACCGCGACCTTGACGCGCGTTCCCGGCGCCTCGCGCACCGCATCGAGGACCTTCTCGGCCGTGGTCGGCATGGGCATCGTGGCGTCTCCTGGGACTCTTCTGGGATTGGTGGGCGCGGCGCGTGCACGCGCGGGGCAATCGAACATTCTAGCCCGGATGCCCTGCGCGGGCGCGGCCGTTCGACAGTTGTGCCGGGGCGGCGTGGCATGATCGCGACATGCCATTGCATCCCACATCGCGGGCGCGGATGACAGGGCCCATGCTCTTCGAGCAGGTCCGGCGCGCCCGGTGACATCGACGCGGTCCCCGGTCTCCCCCACGCCGGAACGGGCGCTCGCCGCGTGCCACGCGGCGATCCTGCTCTTCGGTCTCGCCGGCCTCTTCGGCAAGTGGATTCCGTGGGATGCCACCGCGATCGTGCTCGGACGGACGATCGTGGCCGCGGCGGCACTCGCCATCGTGATGCGCCTCACCCAGGGACGGCTGCCGCCGCCGACGTTCGCACTCGCGCGGAACGGCGTGATCCTCGCCGTGCACTGGACGGCGTTCTTCGCCGCGATCCAGGCGTCGACCGTGGCGATCGGGCTGCTGGGCTTCGCGAGCTTTCCGCTCTTCGTCCCGTGGCTCGAGCGCATCGTGGCAGGCGTGCCGGTGACTCGCGCCAAGGTCGCGGGCGCGGCGCTCGTCACGCTGGGTCTCGTGCTCGTGGTACCCGACGTGACCTGGGCCAGCGGAACTGCGCAGGGTTTCGCGTTGGGGCTCGTCTCCGGATTCACGTTTGCGCTCCTCACCGTGCGCAGCGGCCAGCTCCTGACGCGGCATCGCGCCACCGCCATCGCGCTGTGGCAGAACGTGGTCGCCGCGCTGGTGCTGCTGCCATTCGCCATCGTGCGCGGCGCGGGCGGACCCGTCGACGCCCACTCGCTGTCGCTGGTGCTCGTGCTCGGTGTGCTGTGCACCGCACTCGCCCACACGCTCTACACCGCGAGCCTGTCCCGGGTCGGGGCCACGACGGCCGCCGTGTGCGCATCCCTCGAACCCGTGTACGGGATCGCGTTCGCGTGGCTCCTGCTGGGCGAGGTGCCTGCGGCCCGCGTGCTGGCAGGGGTCCTGCTGCTGGTGGCGGCCGCGCTCGTCGCCTCCTGGCGCTCGCGCGCGGCCGGATGAAGTCCGCGAGGTAGCGGGCGGGCGCGGCGGGATGAAGTCCGCGAGGCAGCGGGCGGGCGCGGTATCATCCGATCCGTCCAATGCGCACGAGGAGTGCCCGCCGTGATGCTGGTGGTGATGGGCGTGTCCGGGTCGGGGAAGTCGACGGTCGGCGAAGCGCTCGCCTCATCCTTGGGATGGCGTTTCCTCGATGCCGACTCCTTCCACCCGCCGGCGAACGTGTCGAAGATGAAAGCGGGAACCCCGCTCACCGACGACGACCGCTGGCCTTGGCTCGACATTCTCGCGGCCGAGATGCGGGCGATCCTCGACCGGGGGGACAGTGCGGTCCTCGCCTGTTCGGCGCTGAAGAGGTCTTACCGCGAGCGGCTCACCCGTGCGGGGGACGTGCGATTCGTCCATCTCGAAGGTGACAAGGCCACGATCGCCGCGCGCATCGCCGCGCGCAAGCACCAGTACATGCCCGCCTCGCTGCTCGACTCGCAGTTCGCCACCCTGGAGCGGCCTCCCGATGCGCTCTCCGTGGACGTTCGCTTGTCGGTGCCGGAGCAGGTGGCGTTCATCCGACGCCACTTCGCGCTGGCATGAATCGGTTCCCGCGTTCCCTGCGCTGCTTGCCCGCCGCGGCGGAACGTCATGGACTTCCGGCGGCCCGGGGCCACTGACGTGAGCAAGCCGACCTACCGTCCCGGAACCCGCGTGGGGCATCTTGGCCGCAGCCCACGCCGCTGGCTCGGCGCCGTCAACACGCCGGTGCTGCGTGCATCGACGATCCTCTTCGAGTCGGCGCGCGACGTGGAACTCGCGGAGGCGCACCAGTTCGCCGGACTCTCCTACGGGCTGCACGGCGTGCCCACGGTCACCGATTTTCAGGCGGCCATCGCGGAGCTCGAGGGCGGCCACGCCGCGCTTGCCGTTCCGTCGGGACTGACCGCCACCACGCTCCCGCTCCTCGCACTGCTCGATCCGGGCGACCACCTGCTCGTCACCGACTCGGTGTACGGCCCGACACGCCGCTTCTGCAACCTCCACCTCCAGCGGCTGGGGGTCGAGGTCACGTACTACGACCCGCTGATCGGCGCCGATGCCGGCGCGCTGTTCCAACCGAACACGAAGGCGATCTTCTGCGAGTCGCCTGGCTCGCTCACCTTCGAGGTGCAGGACATCTCGGCGATCGCCCGCGTGGCGCACGAGCGCGGCGCGACCGTGATCATCGACAACACCTGGGCGACGCCCCTGTTCTTCCGCGCCTTCGAGCATGGGGTCGACGTGTCGGTGCAGGCCGCCACCAAGTACATCGGCGGCCACTCCGACGTGCTGCTGGGGGCGATCGTCGCCAATGCCGCGACCTATCCGCGGCTCCATCGCATGTGGACCGACATGGGGGTCACCGCGTCGGGCGACGATTGCTTCCTCGGCTTGCGCGGACTGCGCACGCTCGCGGTCCGCCTCGAGCGCCAGCAGGCGAGTGCGATGGCCGTCGCGACGTGGCTGCGCGAGCGTCCCGAAGTGGCAGAGGTGCTCTATCCGGCACTGCCGGGCGCACGCGGCCACGAGCTGTGGAAGCGCGACTTCACGGGTGCATCGTCGCTGTTCGGCGTGGTCCTCGAGCCCGTTGCCGAGCAACGCGTGGCTGCGATGCTCGACGCGCTCGAGCTCTTCGGCATGGGCTTCAGCTGGGGGGGCTTCGAGAGCCTCGTCATCCCCACGCATCCGGAGCGCTCGCGTACCGCCACCGCGTGGCGCGCCCGGGGTCCCTGCCTGCGCCTTGCCATTGGGCTCGAGGATCCCGCCGACCTGATCGCCGACCTAGAGAGCGGGCTCCGGCAGCTCGCGGGATAGCGTCTGGCGGCGCGCAGCGCGGAGGTTCCGTGCCGCATCACGGGGAAGCGCCCGGCGCGGACTCTCCCAGATAGACCGCCTGCACCCGCGCATCGGCGCGCACCTCGCCGGGCGAGCCCGCGGCGATCACCTTGCCGTGGTCGAGCACGATCACCCGGTCGGCGAAGCCGAACACCACGTCCATGTCGTGCTCGGTGAAGAGGACGGCGATGCCGTCCTCGCGCGCGAGGTCGCGGGCCACCCGCATGAGTTCGGCGCGGGCACGCGGGGACATGCCGGCGGTGGGCTCGTCCATCAGCAGGAGGCGCGGCGCGCCGGCCAGCGCGAGCGCGAGCTCGACGCGCTTCGCGTCCCCGTAGGCGAGGGTCGCGCAGTGCGTGTCGGCGAGCGGCCCGCAGCCGACTCGCGAAAGGATCGCATCGGTCGCCATCCGTGGAACGGCGCTTGCGAGGGTGACGAGGCTGCCGTTGCGGCCCTCGTGCGCGATGAGGGCGAGCGCGACGTTCTCGCGCACCGTCATCGAAGCGAAGGTGGCGGCCACCTGGAAGGTGCGGCCCATGCCGCGACGGGCAAGTGCGTGCGGCGGCAGGCCGTCGACGCGGTGACCGGCGAGGCGAACCTCGCCGGCGTCGGGTACGAGCTGGCCGTTGATCAGGTTGAAGCAGGTCGACTTGCCGGCGCCGTTGGGGCCGATCAGCGCGACGAGTTCGCCCGCGTCCACGGCGAAGGTCACGTCGTCGACGGCGCGGATCCCGCCGAAGGCCCTGGCAAGCCGCGCGACGGCGAGCACCGGTTCGGCGTGTGTGCGAGACGGCGTCATGCGCGTCCCTCGGTCATGCGCGTCCCCCGGTCATGCGCGCCCCTTGCGGGACAGCCGCCCGGCCACGCCTCCGACACCGCCCGGGAAGAGCAGCACCAGCACCACCACCAGCGTACCGAGCAGCGCGCGCCAATACTCGGTCACCCGCGGCAGCGCGTCGGCGAGCCAGGTGTAGGCCGCCGCGCCCACGAGGGGGCCGAAGAGCGCGTTGAGCCCGCCCAGGAGCACCATCACGAGCGCATCGACCGAGCGCGGGATGGAGAGGACCTCGGGCGAGATGCTGCCCTTGGAGAACGCGTAGACGCCCCCCGCGAGGCCGGCGAAGGTCCCGGCCAGCGCGAAGCCAGCCCACTGCGTCGCCCGCACGTCGATGCCGAGGGCGCCTGCGCGCAGCGGCGAGTCGCGCGCGCCACGCAGCGAAAGGCCGAACGGCGATCGCGCGATGCGCACGAGCGCCGCCAGTGCAGCGGCCATCACGGCGAGCGTGAAGAGGTAGTAGGGCTTGCGTCCGGCGAGGGCTTCGGGCGGCCAGATGCCCACGATGCCGTTGCTGCCTCCGGTGACAGCATCCCACTGGAACGCGATCGACCAGACGATCTGCGCGAAGGCGAGAGTGAGCATCGCGAGGTACACGCCCGACAGGCGCACGCAGAACCAGCCGAAGACGGCAGCGGCGAGCAGCGCCCCTGCCGGTGCAGCGAGGATGGCGAGTCCCATCGGCGCGCCCGCCTTGAAGGCCAGCGCGGCGGCGTAGGCGCCGACGCCGAAGTAAGCCGCGTGCCCGAACGACGCCATGCCGCCGGTCCCGAGCAGGAACTGCAGGCTCGCGGCAAAGAGCGCCGCGACGAGGATGTCGGTGACGAGGACGGCCGTGTACTCCGCGCCGAGGGCGGGCAGGAGAAGGAGTGCGGCGAGCACCACGCCGGCGACGATCGCATCGCGCCGTCCCGGTCCGGCGACGAGCTCGCGCTGTTCCGGCAGCGGGGTGGTGACCGGCGTCGCGGGCGGCGCGCCGAGCAGACCGTGCGGCCGCACGGCGAGCACGATCGCCATCACCACGAACTCGGCAACGAGCGTGAGCTTCGGAAAGGCGATCTCGAGGCTGAGGATCTCGTGCGTACCGAGTGCGATGCACAGCGCCTTCGTCATTCCGATCAGCACCGCCGCGAGGAACGCGCCCGGGATCGAGCCCAGGCCGCCCACGACCGTCACCACGAAGGCATCGGCCACGGTGGGAAGGTCCATGCCGAGGTTGGCGGGCTCGCGCGGCAGTTGCAGCGCGCCGGCCAGCCCCGCGAGGAACGCGCCGAGGGCGAATACGGCGGTGAAGAGCCTCGCCTGATCGATGCCGAGCGCGGCGGTCAGGGCGCGATTCTCGCTCGCGGCGCGGATCAGCACGCCGAAGCGCGTGCGGGTGACGAGGAGGGTGAGCGCCACCAGCACCACCGGTCCCACCACGATGAGGAAGAGGTCGTACTGCGGGATCGCGTGCCCGGCGACCTCGATCACGCCGGCGAGTCCCGGCGCGCGCGGACCCAGCAGGTCTTCGGCGCCGAAGGCCGCGAGCACGGCGTCGCGCACGATGAGCACGAGCGCGAAGGTGGCGGTCAGTTGCAGGAGCTCCGGGGCGGCGTACAGGCGCCGCAGCAGCAGCACCTCGACGAGCGCGCCGAGTACGCCCACCGCGAGCGCCGCGGCGAGCACGCCGAGCCAGAATGCGGCGCCGCCCAGTCCCATGCCGGCGAGCCACGCGCCGGCGGCGTAGGCCAGGTACGCGCCCAGCATGTACAGCGAGCCGTGCGCGAAGTTGACGATGCGCGTGACGCCGAAGATCAGCGTCAGCCCCGCGGCGACGAGGAAGAGCGCCGATGCCGACGACAACCCGTTGCCGAGCTGCAGCAGGAACGACGCGAGCGTCACGTGGGCGAGACGGGCGCGGACGCGAGGCGCGCGTCGGGGGTGGGCGTCCGGCTACGGCTGCGGCGGCCGCAGCGTGCGCACGACGCTGTCCTCGGGCTGGTAGTCCTTGCCGTCGGCGTACTTCCAGTCGACCATCGTGCCCTTGCCGTCCTTCACCGCGGTGCGCCCGACGTAGGCACCCATCGTCGACTGGTGATCGATGGCGCGGAACGTCACGGGACCGAACGGGGACCCGAACTGGAGGCCGGACATGGCGGCGACGATCTTCTCCGGATCGGTGGACCCGGCCTTGCGGATCGCAGCGGCGGCGGCGACGACCGCCGTGTATCCCACCACCGAGCCGAGCCGCGGGTAGTCGTTGAAGCGCGCCATGTACGCCGCCTTGAACTTCGTGTGCTCGGGAGTGGCGATCGAGTCCCACGGGTAGCCCGTGACGTACCACCCCACCGGCGCCTCCCCCTTGAGCGGGTCGAGGTACTCGGGCTCGCCGCCCAGCAGGTTGAACACCACGCGGTCCTTGAAGAGGCCCCGAAGCTGTCCCTCGCGGACGAAGCGCGCGAGGTCGGGTCCGAAGAGCGAGGAAAAGATCGCGTCGGGCCTGGCGTCGAGGGCCGCCTGCACGACCGGCCCCGGATCGATCTTGCCCAGCGGCACCGCGATCTCGATGAACTCGAGGCCGCCATCCTGCCTGACGTTGAGCTGTTTCTTGAAAGCCGCCGTGGCCGACTGGCCGTACTCGTAGTTGGGATAGATGATGAGCCAGCGCTTCTTGTGGAGTTTCGCCGCCTCGGGCACCAGCATCGCCGTCTGCATGAAGGTGGATGGTCGCAGGCGATAGGTGTACTTGTTGCCGTTGTCCCACACGATCTTGTCGGTGAGCGGCTCCGAGGCGAGGAAGGGCACCTTGCGCTGGCGCGCGAGGTCGGCGACGGCGAGGCCCACGTTCGAGGCGAAGGTGCCCATCAGCATCACGACCTTCTCGCGCGACAGGAGCTCCTCGGCCACGCGCACCGCGTCTCCGGGCGTGCCGTTGTCGTCGCGCACCACGATCTCGAGTTTGCGGCCGAGCACGCCGCCCGCGGCATTGATCTCGTCGAGGGCGAGCGTCATGCCGTTCCGGTACGGCTCCAGGAACGACGGGAACACCTTGTAGCTGTTGAGCTCGCCGAGCTTGATCGGTTGCGCGGCAGCCATGGGTGCGGCCATGGGAAGTGCGGCGAGCACGGCGACGGTAGCCACGAAGCGACGGACGGACATGCGGTCTCCCTGTGACGGCAATGGAAAGGGCCCTCAACGTCCGCGACGCGGAGCGGTTGACCCTGCCGGCACCCCGCATTATGCGGCGCGCCGATATCCCGCCCGTGCGAAGGGTTTTCCGCGGGGTGTCGATGGCGCACGCCGGCGCAGGGGGTTCATTGTCCGAGCGCAGGGAAGCCGCATGCCCGCCCGGGTAAAATAGGCTACTTTGCAGCGTGCGTGAACGGCGCGCCGCATTTGCTTCGCGCCCATGTCCGCCTCGCTGTCGCTCGCCCACGGCCTTGCCTTTGCCGACCTGTATTCGGTCGACGGGGCGCGTCGCCTGGACTCCACGTTCAGGGCCGCCCTCGAGGCGGCCGATGCCGAACTCGCTGCGCGCTACGCGGCCGCGCGCGCCGAACCCGGCACCCTCGAGCGCAAGGCGGAAGCGGACCTGCTCATCGCCGTCGCGCCGCATCTCGAGGATTTCCTCGCCGGGCTCTTCGGCATCGCCACCGAGGTGCACGCACTCGAAGCGCGCCATCACGAGCTTGCACCCATCTTCGCGGTCAAGCGCCAGTTCGTCCAGCGCAAGGCGATGAATGCGTACAAGGCCGACGTGGCGCTGACCTTCGACGGCCCCGCGTTGCGGGCCGGGCTGGAAGGGCTGCTGGGTGCGCCGTTTTCCGAGTTGGGCTTTGCGCAGGCGGTCACGGCGTGGCAGGCCGACGAGGCTGCGAACGCGACGGCACTCGATCTCGCGACCCGCTACGCCGCATGGGCTGCCCACACGCCGGCGGGCCGCACCGCGCATCGCGGTGGCGTGCTCTTTAGGGCGCCGCGCAAGCTCGACTACATGCGGCTCGTGCCCATCGAGGCGGAGGAGCGCCATGGCGTGTCTTCGTGGAAGCTCGACAGCCACCACCCGCCGCGCGGGCGTGACGGCTTCGCGCTGACCGATCACGGCACGGACCTCGCCGGCAGCCTCGACCAGGCGCACTACTGCATCTGGTGCCACGAGCAGGGCAAGGACTCGTGCGCGCAGGGACTGCCCGAGAAGAAGGCGCAGCCCCCCGAGATCCCGTTCAAGAAGTCACCGTTCAACGTCACCCTCGCCGGTTGCCCGCTGGAGGAGCGCATCTCCGAGTTCCACAAGCTGCGCGCCGAGGGCTGGCCGCTCGGCGCGCTGGCGATGA
>CAYTOT010000053.1:0-32551 GCA_964439475.1 uncultured Alcaligenaceae bacterium | reverse complement strand
ATTGAGCAAACCGTTCTTCACCATAGTCGCGGATGACCTCCGTCAATTCGCGCACGGTGGCGCGGGCAAGGAATTGGGCGGCCGACTCGCCGCGCGCCGGATCCATCCTCATGTCGAGCGGACCGTCGAAGCGAAAAGAGAAGCCGCGCGTGGCATCGTCGATCTGCGGCGAGGAGGTTCCGAGATCGAAAAGCGCACCGTCGACTCCAGCCGGGGCAAGTTCGGCGAGGACGGCAGGCAGTTCCGAGAACCACGCGCGGCGAAACTGGAAGCGGGGATCGCGAGCCGCGAGCGCATCCGCTGCGCTCGCGGCAGCGGGGTCGCGATCCACCGCAAGGAGACGGCCATCTGGGCCGAGGGAGGCGAGAATTCGGGTGGCGTGCCCGCCGCGCCCGAACGTCGCGTCGACGTAGATGCCGGCGGGCCTGACCGCCAGCGCCGCCACGGCTTCGTCGAGCAGGACGGGAACATGGATGCTATCGCCCATCTACAGCGAGAAGCCGGCGAGTTCGGGGGGCAACCCGTCCGCCGGAAACGTGATGGCCTGCGCGGTCTGCACTTCCCACTGCGCCTCGTCCCACAGCTCCAGCTTCTGGCCCTGGCCGACCAGCACCACGCGGCGATCGAGGTTCGCGTAGCGGCGGAGTTCGGGGGAGACGAGGATGCGGCCCGCCGCGTCGACGTCCACGTCGTCGGCGTAGCCCACGAGCAGGCGTTGCAGCCCGCGGATCCGGGCGTCGAACGACGACATCGCCATCAGCTGCGCCTGCTTCGGCTCCCACGATGCCCGCGGAAACAGCAGGAGGCAGCGCGAAGGGTCGGCGGTCACGACGAGGCCGCCGGACGGTCCGGCGAGTGCTTCACGGTACTTGGTGGGAATGGCAAGGCGCCCCTTGGCGTCGAGCACCAGGGCGGTCACGCCGCGGAATACCGGGCAGGACTCGCCTTCGCGCCCCCCTGCCCCCGCCGGCATCAGCCCACCCTGTTCAGCCTCACCTGCCACGCCCGCCCCTCGTGTGCCTTCGCGCGCCGGTCGATGGCCCCTTTCGGGGCGCCCGACCGCATCAGTCGGGCGTCATGAAAGCCCTACCTTCGACCCACTTCATCCCACTTTTTACCACTCTGGCGCACTATACGCGCGACAAAAGGCGGAGGTCAACCACTTTCTGGTTTCCGAACAAGGACTTAGCCTGACTGTTGCGGTGCAGATTTTTTCCAATAATAAATATAGACTTAGCGAAGATTTCGAACGTTATTTCAGAGGAACGATGCGGGAATGGGCCGCGCCCATGGAACGTTCGTTCGAGACACGGAGCGATCGCGTTTCCCACCGCACGCACACGTCCCGACCCTGACCCACGCCTGGGTCCGGCATGACGTTTGCGTCGATCCAGGGCCGCCAGTCGGGATGCCGTAGGATGCCGGCGGCGCCTGCCACCCCGGAACGCCGGCGGCACCACCCTCCTGCCTGCACCCAAAAGGATCGCAATGCCGCTGCCGAGGCGAACACCCCTGCTCCCTTGCCTGTCCGCCCTCCTGGCGGGCACGCTGGCGTCGACCCTGCATGCTCAGGACATCCCGGTAGGCGGCACCGTCACGAGCGCCGCGCTTTCGGGGATCGCGCAGTTCGATACGAATCTCGATTCAGGTGGGCAGTTCCGCTGGTCGGGAGGCCTGGCCTCCGCGACGGTGCTGCACCAGCTCACGCGCAACATCGCCGCCGGCTTCCAGGTGCAGTACGAGTACCAGAGCTACAGCTTCGACGCGCCGACCGCATTCCACGGCATCGCGCCCTGGCGCAACGTGCAGCAACCACAGGTCGGAGCGACGCTCTTCCTTGCACTGAGCGAGGATTGGACCGTGATGGCATCGCCGTCGGTCGCATGGGCCTACGAAAGCGGCGCCGATACCGGCGAAGCACTCGCGTACGGCGGCGTCGTCGCCGTCACGAAGGATTTCTCACCCACGCTCTCCGTCGGCCTTGGCGTCTCGGTGTTCCGGCAGATCTACGAGACGCAAACGTATCCCTTTCTCGCCATCGACTGGCAGATCGACAAGCACTGGAAGCTCTCCAATCCGTTTGCCGCCGGGCCCACCGGACCTGCAGGCCTCGAGTTGTCGTATACGTTCGACGACAACTGGGAAGCGGGCTTCGGCGGCAGCTACCGCTCGTACGCATTCCGCCTCGATCGCAACGGGCCCGTCGCCGACGGCATCGGCGAGCAGCGCTTCATTCCCCTGTTCTTGCGTCTTTCGCGCAACTTGGGACCCCGCGCCCAGGTGGACTTCTACGCGAGCGGTCTTGCCAATGGCCGGTTGACCGTGAAGAATCGCAATGCCGACGATCTCGTGGCCGAGGACTACTCCTTCGCCCCGGCCCTTGCACTGACGCTGCGCTACCGGTTCTGACCCGGACGCGTCGAGGAGACGACATGGCTCACCCCGCAATCCGCGCCGTTGCGCGCGCCGCCGCCATCATCGCCGTCACCGCACTCGCGGCGGGCTGCGCCACGCGCTACGACACCGCGGGCAACCAGATCTACGTGTGGCAGTTCGGCCAGGACACGAGCCGCGACATCGACTACAGCAATCCGCGCATGCCCATCCTGCCGCGGCAGCGCCCGTCGACCGACTTGTGGCCGGTTCCGAGCCCCTACGACTTCACCGATCTTTCGCAGTGGTCGTTCCTGCAGGAGCCCGAGCCGATCACCACGCGCATCACCGCGCTGATTGCCGGCGTCGGCGATAATGCCGCCTGTGTCGCCTGCAACGACAAGACCGCGCGCCTGGCGCTGGCTGCTCCTCGCGCTGACGATCGCGGCGGTCGGCACACGCGCGCCGTCCGCTAGCGCACAAGCGGTCGCGGGCGAATCGCCCGCCCGCCCTCCCCTCGCCGCTTCCCCGGAACCTCCCGCCGGCGAGGCACCGACGCCTCCTGCCGCCGGCACGACGTCCGCCACTCCCGCGGGCGACGCAGCGTCGGCTCCTCCTTCCGGCGCCCCGCGGGCGACACCCGATGCCGACGATGCCGTCCGCTATCGCGTCGACGTCTCCGCACCGGGCCCCATCGCCGACGCGATCCGCGGCGCGGTCGATCTCGTGCGCTGGCAGGACTTCGAAGACATGAACGAGGACCTCCTCGACCGTCTGGCGCGAGATGCCGTGCCGCAGGCACGCGAGGCAGCGGCCACGCAAGGCTTCTTCTCCGCCGAGGTCGAGGTGACGATCGACCGCTCGACCACTCCCGTGACGGTGCGCCTTGCCGTCACGCCGGGGCCCGTCACCACGATCCGCGGGGTCGACATCCGGGTCGATGGGCCCGCCAACGACACGCCGCAGGGCACCGCGGCGATCGCGCGGCTGCGCGAGCAGTGGCTGCTGCCTCGGGGTGATCCATTCCATCAGGAGAAGTGGACTGCCGCCAAGCAGGGCGCCGTGAACACGCTCGCCGCAAGTCCGTACGCGGCGGCGAAGCTCACCGCGAGCCAGGCGCTCGTCGATCCGCCGGAGCGCGCCGCGGACCTCTCGGTGACGCTCGACAGCGGACCGGCGTTCAGGATCGGACGCATCGACTTCCGTGGACTCAAGCGCTATGCACCGGAGATGGTGGCCAACTTCGCCAACATGCAGCCGGGTGAGCTGTACAGCGGCGAATCGCTCGACACCTACGTGCGGCGGCTCCTCGCTTCCGGCTACTTCGCGAGCGTGCAGGCGGCCATCGACACCGACGTCGCGCACGCGGACAGCGCGACGGTCACGATCTCCGTGATCGAGGCGTTGCCGAAGCGTGTCGAACTCGGCATCGGGTACTCGACGGACACCGAGTTCCGCGCGAGTGCCGCGTACAGCGACATGAATGTCGACGGCAAGGGCATGCAGATGTACACCTCGCTGCGCCTCGAATCCCTGCTGCAGGAGGCCACCGTGCGCTTCGTGCGGCCGCCACGCCCCGGCGGCTGGATCGACGTCTACGGAGTGGGGGCCAAGCGCACCGATATCGAGAATCTCGTCACCAGGACCGCGGCGGCGACGTGGCGGCGGCGCTCGGTGGACGAACGGCGCACGCCCGCCTTCGGCCTCGGTTACTACGTCGACGAGGAGGCGCCGCTCGACCAGCCGACCATCTCCTCGCACGCGCTCTTCGCCGACGTCGAGTACACCTGGCGCAATGTCGACGACCTCCTCGAACCCACCAGGGGCTGGATGGCGAACGTGCAGGCGGGTTGGGGCATTCCGGGGGCGTCGACCGAGCAGTTCGGACGCGTGATCGGCAAGGTCGTGGCCTGGTGGCCGCTCACGCGCAAGGACGATCTCGTCGGCCGTGCCGAGATGGGCGCGGTGCTCGCGCAATCGCGCGTAGGCGTGCCTTCGGTGTTCCTGTTCCGCACCGGTGGCGACACCACGGTTCGCGGCTATGCCTACGAGAGCCTCGGCGTGCAGCAGGGTGCCGCGATCGTGGGCGGCCGCTACTACGCGCTGGCAAGCGGCGAGTACAACCACTGGATCACGCCGTCGATCGGCCTCGCCGCCTTCGTGGATGCCGGCAATGCCGCCGACGAGCTCACCGACTTCCATTTCGCGCTGGGCTACGGCATCGGCGGCCGGCTGCGCACGCCGATCGGACCGTTCCGCCTCGATCTCGCCTACGGCCAGGACGACCACAAGGTGCGCGTCCACTTCTCGGTGGGGCTCGCGTTTTGAACGCCGACGCCTCGGCGGCATCGCCACCCCCGTCCCGGCGTCGCGCCCGGCGGCTGCTGACGGGCCTCGTGCTCGCGCTCTGCGCCCTGGTCACGCTCGTGGTGCTGCTCGCGGTGGCCGCGTACCTCGCGCTCGGCACGCAGCGCGCGCTCGACTACGTCGTGCAGCGCGCGGTGGACGAATCGCGCGGGCAGCTCGCGATCGAGGGGGCCCGGGGTTCGCTGCTGTCCACCGTCGTGGTGTCGCGCATCGCCTGGAAGGGCGAGGACGTGCAGGTGGAGGCACGCGACGCGGCACTGACCTGGTCGCCGTGGGATCTCCTGTCACGCCGCCTCATCGTCCGGGGTCTGGGCGTGAAGTCGCTCTCGCTCGTGTTCGACAGGCAATCGCAGGCAGGCGCGCCGGGGGGGCTCCCCTCGAGCCTCGCGCTGCCGCTCGAGGTGGAGGTGCGCAACATCGGTGTGCAGGAGCTCACCTGGCGAACGGCCACGCAGGGCGGCTCGATCAGCGGGATCTCGTTCGGCTATGCCGGCGGCGCTCGCGAGCATGCCGTGCGCAACCTGCGCCTGGTGACCGAGTGGGGCACGCTCGGCGGCACGGCCACGCTCGGCGCGCTGCCCCCGTTCGCCGTCGACGGCACGCTCTCGTTCGAGGGCGACGGCACCTGGCGCGACAGCCGCGCCGACCTCGCGGTCTCGGGCACGCTTTCCGAACTCGGGCTGGGCGCGCGCGGGACCTGGCACGATGCGAAGGTCAGGATCGAGGCGGCGGTGACTCCGTTCGCGCCGGCCATCCTCACCAGTGCCGACATCGAGGCGGAAGCGGTCGACCTCGCCCGGTTCCTTCCCGACCTGCCCGCGACGGCGCTGACGCTCACCGCGCAGGCGCGCCCCGAAGGCAACGGTTTCGCCGGCACGCTCAGCGCGCGCAACGACTCGGCAGGCGCCATCGACGCCGGCCATATCCCGGTGACGTCGCTCGCGAGCGCGTTCGCCTTCGACGGCACCAGCGTGACCTTCACCGGCATCGATGCCCGACTCGGCGAGCGCGGAGCCGGCGGACGCGCGCAGGGCAACGTCGCCGTGACCGTGCCCGGCGGCCCGGTGCGACTCGATCTCGCGCTCGCCAACGTCGATGCGCAGCGCCTCCTGACCACGCTCATCGCCACCCGCCTGTCCGGCAGCGTGCAGGCCGACGTGGAGCAGGCGCGCCAGGTCGTGCGCGCGAACCTCACCCAGGACGACCTCGCGGCCGATTTCACGGCGACGATCGAGAACCGCCGCGTCACCGTCGAGCGCCTGCGCGCGCGCGCGGGCGACGGAACGCTCACCGGCACCGCGAACCTCGCGCTCGACGACCCGCGCGTCTTCACCGTCGATGCCAGGGTCGCCGCATTCGATCCATCACGCTTCGTTCAGATGCCGGCCGCCAGGCTCGACGGCAGCCTGCGCGCACGCGGTACGATCGCGCGGCCGTTCGCGATCCACGCCGAGGTCGACGTCGCCAAGGGCAGCCGCTTCGCCGGGCTCGATCTCGCCGGCAGTGCCGTTGCCGACCTCACGCCGGCGACCGTGCGCAACGCGCAGGTGAAGGCCGTCCTCGGCAGCACGCGCGTCGCGCTCGACGGTGGCTACGGCGCGCCCGCCGACAGCCTCGCCTACGACGTTGCCATCGGCAAGCTCGCGGAGCTGCGGCCGCTCGTGGAGCGCTATGCGCCCGACGTGGCGCTGCCCAAGCACGTCGCGGGATCGGTACGCGCCCGCGGCAAGGTCAGCGGCGAGCCATCGGCGCCCGGCCTCACCATCGATGCGCACGCCGCCGATCTCGTGTGGGGCGACGTCGTCCGTGCCGCGACCCTCGATGTCCGCGGATCGCTCGCCGCGGGGCACACCGGCAAGGACGCGCTCGCCCTCGACGCCCGCCCGATCACCCTTGGAGTGAGCGCGACCAGGCTCGCCCTCCCGCAGGGCGAGCTTGCGAACGTCGAGGCAAGCATCGATGGCACCCTCGCCAGGCACAAGCTCGCCCTCGCGGCGAAAGGCGCCGACATCGACCTCGCGACCACCGCCAGCGGCGGTGTCGTGGCGCTTCCGTACCGCGGCGGAACGGAGCGCGGCTGGCGCGGCACGCTCGACACCTTCGGCAACAAGGGCACGTACGCGGTGACGCTCCTCGCGCCGGCCGCGCTGGTGGTCTCGAGTCACCACGTCGATCTCGCCGACGCAGCGATCCGCGTGGCCGAGGGCCGCGTCGAGATCGCCAGGGTCTCGCTCGACGAGGGCCGCATCGACACGCAGGGGCGCTTCACCGGCATCCCGGTGGCGGCAGTAACCAGGCTCCTCGGCCGCCCGTTGCCGTTCCAGTCCACGCTCGTGGTCGGCGGCGACTGGAAGATCGCTGCCACACCGCGGCTCAACGGCAGCTTCACGCTCGCGCGCGAGGGCGGAGACTGGTTCGCGTCGCAGAGCACCACGCTCGATGCGGGCGACCTTGCGCTCGGCATCACGGCGCTCGACGTCGATGCACGTTTCACCGATGATGCGCTCGCCGCCACCGCGCGCTTCCGCTCGGCGCGGGCGGGCACCGCCGATGCGAGCCTCGAGCTCGGCGCCGGCTCCGCGCCAGGGCGCATCGAGGCTTCCACGCCGTTCACCGCGAAGCTCGTGGCCGACCTGTCGTCGCTGCGGCCGCTGCAACCCTGGCTCGGGACGGCCGCCGTGCTCGACGGCCGTGCGCGCATGGATGCCGCCGGCCGCGGCACACTCGCCGATCCCGTGTTCACCGGCAGCCTCACGGGCGACGCGCTCCGCTTCGACCTGCCTCAGTACGGCATGCATCTCCGCGATGGGTCGCTGCGGGCCCGCATCGTCGACCGCGCGATCGCGCTCGACGAACTCGCCTTTTCGGGGGGTAACGGACGCTTCAAGGCCAGCGGCACCATCGCGGTGCCGGGAAGCGGCGCCGCCGCGCCGTCGAGCCGCGTGCAGTGGGAAGCCAGCGACTTCACGCTCGTCAACCGTCCCGACCTGCAACTCGTCGCCGACGGCACAGGCACCGTCACGCTCGCGGACGACAAGCTTCGGCTCGCCGGCAGCATCACCATCGACAAGGGACGCATCGAGTACGAGCCCACGCGCGTGGGCCGCCTCTCCGACGACGTGGTGATCGTGGGCGAGCCGCGCCGCGGCGACGACACTGCCGCATTGCCGCTCATCCTGGACCTTCAGGTCGCCCTGGGGCGCGACTTCCGCTTCAGCGGCGAGGGTCTCGACACGCGCCTCGCTGGGCGCGTGCACGTGGTCACGTCGCCCACCGGCGCACTCAACGCCACCGGCACGATCCGCGCCGTCGCGGGGACGTACTACCTCTTCGGCCAGCGTCTGGACATCGACCGCGGGCGCCTCATCTTCGACGGCCCCATGGCCAATCCCGCGCTCGACGTGGTGGCGCTGCGCAGGAACCTCGCCGTCGAAGCCGGCGTGGAGATCAGCGGCACGGTGCGCCAGCCGCGAGTGCGGCTCGTCTCGAACCCGCCGGTGTCCGACGGCGAGAAGCTCTCCTGGATCCTCACCGGGCAAGGCCTCGACCGCGCGAGCCGCAACGACATCGCCCTCTTGGGCGCTGCCTCGGCCTCGCTGCTCAGCGGCGGCAACCGCCCGATCACGACGCGGATCGCCAACACCTTCGGCCTGGACGACATCTCGGTGCAGAACCGCGATTCGGGAGTGGCAGGCGGGACCTCGTCGCAGGTCGTGGCGTTCGGCAAGCGGATCTCGGACCGGCTGTCGCTGGTGTACGAACAGGGCCTGACCGTAGCGTCGAACGCCCTGCGGATCGAGTACGCGCTCTCGCGCACGCTCACGCTGCGCGCGGAAGCGGGGTTCGTGAGCAGCGTGGGGCTGGTCTACCGGCGATCGTTCCAGTGATTCGCTCGTGGAACACGATGTAGACCGACGCGACGGGCAAAAAGATCGCTGTACACGAGCAGGTTCGCGACGATTCAAGATGCAGACAGATCGCCGGCCTTGTGCTCCCGCTCGCTATCGCACTCTCGCCACGATCGCTGCTCGCGCGAACCGATCGATCAGCGGACTCGAACCTTCGCCGGCAAGCCACGCGAGGCAGATCGGCGGCATCACCCAGCGAAAGGGCAGCGCCTGGAAACGGCCCCTTCGCTCGAGCTGACGCACGATGTCGTCGGGGACGGCCGCGAGCATGTCGCCGTCGCCAACGAAGCGCTCGATGATGGGCAGTGAGTAGGTCTCGAGGCGGGTCACCGGCACCGGCAGTCCCGCTTCGAGGAAGATGCGATCGAGAAGCTGCCGCGTGGGCGTGGAAGCGGGCGGCATGAGCCATTGCTGGCCGACAAGATGCGCAAGCGTGAGACGCGAGCCATGCCGGAGCAGGGGGTGCTTCGCCCGCACCACGATGCGAAGGGTCTGATCGAACACCGGTCGCCAGGCGAGATCCTCGCCCGCATTGGCGGGCGTAATGCGTCCGATCACGCAGTCGAGCTGGCGGTGGCGCATGGCCTCCAGGAGGCCGTCGGTAGCGCTTTCCGAGACCTGCAGCGCGATGGGCGGACTTGCTTCGAGGAGGCGCTTCGCTACGTCACACAGCCAGTCCGACGACACGTACGGATTCACACCCAGGCGAAGGCGGCCCCCTGCGCCGCTATCGACGGCGTCCAAGGTCGCTGCCAGCGCATCGACATCGCGCAACAGGCGGCGCGCATGATCGATCATCGCCACGCCATGCGCATTGGGCACGAGCCCTTGCCGGGTGCGCATGAAGAGCACGCGTCCCACGCTCCTCTCGATGTCCCCCAGCGACTTGCTCAAGGCCGGCTGGCTTACCGCCATCGCAGCCGCGGTACGTCTGAGACTTCCCGCATCCGCGATTGCTACGAGGGTCACGAGTTGCCGCACCTTGAGGCGTGAGCGCAGGCGACGCAAGGTGTCGGCTTGTGACATGCCAATCAGGTTATCACTCTATCTATCTTTGGCGCCAACTGGCTATCGCTAATTCGTATACTCCCTGGAGCGCCTATACGCACAAGGAGCACAAGATGCGAAACACCAACCGTCGCTGCTTCGTCCTGACTGCAGTCACGCTGATCCTCGGCATTGGGATAGCCCCAGTCACTGCATCCGAGACCTGGCCCGAGAGGCCGGTGAAGATCGTCGTGCCCTACGGGCCTGGCGGGCTCGGTGACGTGCTGGCACGCACCATCGGAAAGAAGATGGGAGAGGCGCTTGGCCAACCGGTGGTGGTCGACAACAAGCCCGGCGCCGCCGGCACGCTCGGCGCGTCGATGGTCGCCAGGGCCCCCGCAGATGGGTACACGATTCTCCTCGGCTACACCTCGGAGATGGCCGTCGTCCCGCAGATCGCCAAGGATCCACCCTACGACACGCTGCGCGATTTCGAGCCGGTAGCACTCGCCGGCGTGAGTCCATTGCTGCTGGTCGCCAGTCCTTCCGCGCCCGGCGCGACGCTTGGCGACTTCATCAAGGCCGCGAAGAGCGCGCCGGACAAGTATTCCTATGCTTCGGCCGGCAAGGGCAGCCCCGCGCACTTCGCCGGCGAGCAACTTGAACGCTCCGCAGGCATCAGCCTCCTGCACGTCCCCTACAAGGGTGGTGCGCAGGCCGTGGGCGACACGTTGGCGGGTGTGGTGGACGTGTACTTCTCGGGCTTCCCGCCCGCCGTTTCGAATGTGCGAGCCGGAAAACTCAAGGCATTCGCGGTCACGGGGGCGAAGCGCTCGCCTGCGCTTCCCGACGTGCCTACGATGGACGAGGCGGGTCTTTCGAACTTCGACCTCTCGGGCTGGTTCGGCTTCTTCGTACCCAAGGGAACGCCGCCCGCCGTGGTGAAGCGGCTGAACGGGGTCATCGCCGATGCCGTGGTGCAAGCGGACTTGCGGGAATCACTCGCCAAACAGGGCGTTGAGACGATTCCCGGCCCGCCTGCAGCGTTCGCCGCATTCGTTGCTGCGGAGCAAAAGAAGTACGGTGCGGTGATCGACGGTCTCGGCCTGAAGGAGCAGTGACCGCCATGCGTATTCACCTGCTGGGCACAGGCACGCCGACACCATCGATGAAGCGCATGTGCTCCGGCTATGTCGTTCGCGTGGCGAAGTCGACGATCATCTTCGACCACGGGTTCGGCGCGCATCACCGCCTGCTCGAACTGGGCATCGCCCCGACCGAGGTGACCGATGCCTTCGTCAGCCACCACCACTATGACCACATGGGCGACCTCGCGCGATTGGTGCTCACGCGATGGGACCAGGGCGCCGCAAGAATACGCGAGCTTGCGATCTACGGCCCGCCGCCGCTGGAGTCCATCTGCGAACGCCTGTGGGGCGAGGACGGCGCATTCGGTCCCGACATCATTTCACGTACCAGGAACGAGGTGAGCCTGGACGTCTACCGTGCGCGGGGCGGAGTGGGAGACCGGCCCCGGCCGCAGCCTGTGATTCGTGAACTTGGTGCGGACGAGGAAGTGCGCGGAGAAGGGTGGTCGGTGCGCAGTGCAGGCGTCGCCCATTTCGGGCCTCACCTCGTCTCCTATGCCTATCGCCTCGAATGCGAGGATGGCTCGTTCGTCTACTCGGGCGATACCGGGCCTTGCGCGTCCATGCAACGACTGGCGAGCGACTGCGACGTGCTCGTCCACATGTGCCATTACCTCACAGGTACGTCGCCCAGCCGAGCCTTCGCGCAATCCGTGATGGGGCACATCGAACTCGCCGAACTGGCCGCTGCCGCGCGTGTAAAGACCCTCGTCCTGACCCACCTCACCGAACAGGTTGACCAGCCGGGCATTCGGGAGCGAGTAGTCGCGGACATGAGTCGGATCTTTCCGGGACATATCGTGCTTGGGGAAGATCTGATGGAAGTTCCTCTCCGTGGGCCAGAACAGGCAGCGCTACGCTGAGCGGCCAGCCGGGAAACCGACGCCGGTACCCTGATCATCCCTGTCAGCGCAACCAGGTCAGGAGTCTCGAGTCTTCCGCCCGCTTCCGACGTCGATGTGCTTGCGGTCAGGCCAGCCGGAGGCCCATCACCGCGCGATCTGCGCCTTCGCCGCCGCCACCACGTGCTCGCAGGTGAACCCGAAGTGCTGCTGCAGCGCCTTCAGGGGCGCCGACGCGCCGAAGGTCTGCATGCCGAGCGCGATTCCCGTGGTGCCGGTGTAGCGCTCCCACCCGAACGTCGACGCCTGCTCGATCGCCACCCGCGCCGTGATCGCCGGCGGCAGCACGCGTTCGCGATAGTCCATGGGCTGCATCTCGAAAACGTCCCACGACGGCATCGACACCACGCGCGCCCGGATGCCCTGCGCGGCAAGCGCATCGAAGGCGTCGACCGCGAGCGACACCTCGCTGCCCGACGCCATCAGGATCACCTGCGGGTCGCCCTGTGGCGGATCGGCGAGGACGTATGCCCCTTGCGCAACGCCCGACGCCGGGGCGAGCCGCGTCCGGTCGAGCGTGGGCAGCGGCTGGCGCGACAGCACCATCAGCGCCGGGCGATGCTTCGACTGCACGACGTGGCGATACGCCTCGACCACCTCGTTGGCGTCGCCGGGGCGGAAGAGCGTCATGCCCGGCATGGCGCGCAGCGAGGCCAGCTGCTCGATCGGCTGGTGCGTGGGGCCGTCCTCGCCGTCGCCCATCGCGTCGTGCGTGAGCACGAGCAGCGTGGGCAGCTCCATCAGCGCCGAAAGGCGGATCGCGGCACGCGCGTAGTCCGTGAAGATGAAGAACGTGGCACCGTAGGGCCTCAGCTTGGACAGCGACATGCCGTTCACCGCCGCGACCATCGCGTGCTCGCGGATGCCGTAGTGCAGGTTGCGTCCGCCGTAGCTGCCCGGCTCGTAGTCGCCGGCGCCGGCAAACTCGAGCGCCGTCCTGTTCGAGGGACCCAGGTCCGCGGAGCCTCCCAGGAACCACGGGATGTTCTGGGCGAGGACGTTCAGCACCTGATGTGACGCGTCGCGGCCGGCGACGCCCTTCGCATCGGGCGGGAATGCCGGTAGGTTGCGATCCCAGCCCTCGGGAAGGTCGCGCCGCTGCATGCGGTCGATCTCGTCGGCGAGCGCGGGAAACTCGGCGCGATACGCCGCGAAGAGCGCGTTCCACTTCGCCCTCGCCTGCGCGCCGCGCGCGCCGACGCCCTCGGCAAAGTGCGCGCGCACGCCGTCGGGCACCAGGAACTGCGCATCCTCGGGCCAGCCGTAGGCGCGCTTGGTGAGCTTCACCTCCTCGACACCGAGGGGCTCGCCGTGCGCCGCCGCGGTGTCCTGCCGGTGCGGCGAGCCATAGCCGATGTGCGTGTCGAGGATGACGAGCGTGGGGCGCCCCTTCGTGGCGCTGGCGACCGCGAGCGCCTGCGCGATGCGGTCGAGGTCGTTCACGTCGCCCACGCGCAGCACGTTCCACTGATAGCCCATGAAACGCGCGGCGACGTCCTCGGTGAACGAGATGCGCGTGTTGCCTTCGATGGTGATGTGGTTGTTGTCGTAGAGCCAGCAGAGGTTGTCGAGGCCGAGGTGACCCGCGAGTGAGGCCGCCTCGGCGCCCACGCCCTCCATCAGGCAGCCGTCGCCGCACGAGGCGTAGATCCGGTAGTCGAAGAGCGTGAAGCCGGGCCGGTCGAATCTCGCGGCCAGCCACTTCTGCGCCATCGCCATGCCGACGCTGGTGGCGATGCCCTGGCCGAGCGGCCCGGTGGTGGTCTCGACACCCGATACGAGGTGGTACTCGGGATGTCCGGGGGCATGGCTGCCGAGCTGGCGGAAGCGGCGGATGTCGTCGAGCGAAACGGCAGGGCCGCCCAGTACCTCGTAGTCGGGATTCACCGCGCGCACGCCGGCGAGGTGCAGCACCGCCCACAGCAGCATCGAGGCATGGCCGTTGGACAGCACGAAGCGGTCGCGCCCGGGCCAGATCGGATCCGCGGGATCGAAGTTCATCACCCGGTTCCACAGCACGTAGGCCATCGGGGCGAGCGCCATCGGCGCGCCCGGATGTCCGGAGTTGGCCGCCTGCACCGCGTCGATCGACAGCGTGCGGATGGTGTCGATGCAGAGCTGGTCGATGTCCTGGTCGTGCGGAAAGGTCATCCCGGATCTCCGTGGTCAGGGGGGCCTGCGTCCTGGCGGAAGCGTAGCGGCGAGCGAGTCCGCCATCACCACCGTGCGCCCGCCCGTCACCCGCGCGGCCGGGATGCGCCGGTCGCCGCCGAGCAGCGCCTTCATGGCGGACACCTTCTCGGCACCGGTGACCACGAACAGCACGCAGCGTGCGCGATCGAGCACCGGATACGTGAGCGTCATGCGCCGATGCCCCTGGTAGGGCTGGGTGACGGCCACGTCGCGGAAGTCCTCGGCGAGCACGGGATCGCCCGGCACGAGCGAGGCGGTATGGCCGTCGGGCCCGAGGCCAAGGTGCACGAGGTCGAGCACGGGCGGCGTGCCGGCGATCGTGGCGAGCGTCTGCGCGTAGCGGTCGGCCGCGGCAGCGAGGTCGTTCGCCTCCACCGGCATGGCATGGATGTTGGCCGCGGGCAGGTCGACGTGCGCGAGCAGGCTCTCGCGGATGTGCGTGAGGTTGCGATCGGGATCCCCCGGCGGCGCCACGCGCTCGTCGACCTGGAAGAGGTGGACGTTGGTCCAGTCGACGTTCTCATCCGCCAGGGCCCGCAGCATCTGCCAGGGTGTGCGGCCGCCGCTCACCGCGAACTTGAAGCGTCCGCGCGCGGTGATCGCGGCCATCGACTGCGCGGCGATGAAGGCGGCCGCGGCCTGCGCCACTGCGGCAGCGTCCGCATGCACGTCGAGCTGCAGGGCCACCGCGCGCTCCCCGGCCGTGATGCCTCAGTACGTCGAATCGTCGGTCACGCTGGGATCGTCCCAGCCGCCGGGCGGCGTGATGCGCGCGCTCTCCTGCGGACCCCAGGCCCCGGGCTTGTACGCGTAGAGCGGCGTGTTCGCCGCGATCACCGGATCGACGATGCGCCACGCTTCCTCGACGTAGTCCTGACGCGCGAAGAGCGACTCGTTGCCGGTCATGGCGTCGCCGAGGACGCGCTCGTACGCGTCCTGATCCTCGGCGCCGGGACGATGCACGGCCAGCAACTCCACGGCGCGCCCCGTCATGCGCGCCTGCGCGTCGAGCACGGTCGCGCCCATCGCGATCTCGACGTCGGGCCCGATGCGGAAGCGCAGGTGGTTGGGCGGCGTGCTGCAGTTGGGAAACATCGTGGGCGGGCGGCGCAGCCGCACCATGACCTCGGTGCAGGTCTCCGGCAGGTTCTTGCCGGCGCGGATGTAGAACGGCACGCCCTGCCAGCGCCACGAGTCGAGCGACAGCCTGACCGCGGCGAACGTCTCGATCGTCGAATTCGGCGCGACACCCGGCTCGCTCTGGTAGCCGTCGAACTGGCCACGCACGACGTCCTCGGGCCGCAGCGTCTCGATCGACTTCAGCACCTTGACCTTCTCGTCGCGCAGCGTCTCGCCGTCGGAGCGCACGGGCGGCTCCATCGCGAGGTTGCACAGCACCTGGAAGAGGTGGTTCTGGACGACGTCGCGGATGGTCCCCGTCTCGTCGTAGAACTTGCCACGACCCTGCACGCCGAAGTTCTCGGCCATCGTGATCTGCACGCTCTCCACGAAGCTGCGGTTCCACACCGGCTCGAGGAATGCGTTGACGAAGCGAAAGAACAGCAGATTGTCGACGGCCTGCTTTCCGAGATAGTGATCGATGCGGAAGATGTGCGTCTCGTCGAAGGCCGACAGCAGGATCGCATTGAGCCTGCGCGCCGACGCGAGGTCGCGGCCGAAGGGCTTCTCCACGATCACCCGCCCGCCCTGCGCGCAGTTCGCCTTCACGAGCTGCTCCACCACGGGGCCGAAGAGCACCGGCGGGATCGCGAGATAGTGCGCCGGATGCTCGGCGGTGCCGAGCTCGGTGCGCAGGCGCTTGAACGTGGCGAGGTCGCCGTAGTCGCCGTCGACATAGTGCAGGAGGCTCGACAGCTTCGAGAATGCGGCCTCGTCGAGGCCGCCGTGCTTCTCGACGCTGTCGCGGGCCCGGGCGCGGAACTGGTCGAGGGTCCAGCCGGACTTCGCCACGCCGATCACCGGCACGTCGAGCCGGCCGCGGCGGATCATCGACTGCAGCGCGGGAAAGATCTTCTTGTAGGCGAGGTCGCCGGTAGCGCCGAAGAAGACGAGCGCGTCGGAGGGTGCGGGATCGGCCATGGTCACTTCTTCTCGATGTGCCCGCCGAACTCGAAACGCATCGCCGACAGCAGCTTGTTCTGGAAGTCGGCCTCGCCACGCGAGCTGAAGCGCTCGTACAGCGCGGTCGTGAGCACCGGGGCGGGCACCGCCTCGTCGATGGCGGCCTTGATGGTCCAGCGGCCCTCACCGGAGTCGGACACGCGGCCGGCGAAGCCCGCGAGCACCGGATCCTTGGCGAGCGCGGCGGCCGTGAGGTCGAGGAGCCACGAGGCGATCACGCTGCCGCGCCGCCACACCTCGGCGACGTCGGGCAGGTCGATGTCGTACTGGTAGTGCTCGGGGTCGCGCAGCGGCGTGGTCTCGGCATCGACGGCGTGATCCTGCTTGCCGACGTTGGCCGAGCGCAGGATGCCGAAGCCTTCGGCGTAGGCGGCCATCACGCCGTACTCGATGCCGTTGTGGACCATCTTCACGAAATGCCCGGCGCCACTCGCGCCGCAATGGAGGTAGCCGAGTTCCGCCGTGCCTGCCCTCTTCTCGCGGCCCGGCGTGCGCTCGATGTCGCCGCGCCCGGGTGCCAGCGTGACGAAGACCGGATCGAGGCGCCGCACGCTGGCCGGCGGGCCGCCGATCATCATGCAGTAGCCGCGCTCCAGCCCCCACACGCCGCCGCTCGTGCCGACGTCGAGGTAGTCGATGCCCTTGCCCGCCAGTTCCTTGCTGCGCCGGATGTCGTCGATGTAGTACGAGTTGCCGCCGTCGATGATGGTGTCGCCCGGCTCGAGGTGCGCCGCGAGTTCGTGGATCGTCTGGTCCACGACGGCCGCCGGCACCATGAGCCAGACCGCGCGCGGCTTCGCGAGCCTGCTCACGAGGTCGGCCATCGACGACGCGCCCGTCGCCTTCTCCGCCACCAGCGCCGCCACCGCCTTGGGAAACATGTCGAAGACCACGCAATCGTGGCCGCCCTTCATGAGGCGGCGAACCATGTTGGCGCCCATGCGCCCGAGGCCGATCATTCCGAGTTGCATAGGAGGCTCGTCTGGTGGATGGTTGAGATGCGGGGTCGCAGGGTCTGCTTGCGGGTGTGGGCCGGGGCGCCGCCTAGCGCAGCTTCCGGTAACGCTCGATGAGCGCCGTGGTCGAGCTGTCGTGCGCCGGCGTGCCAGTGCCGGAGAGCTCGGGAATGATCCGTTGCGCCAGCACCTTGCCGAGCTCCACGCCCCACTGGTCGAAGGAGTCGATGCCGAAGATCGTTCCCTGCGTGAAGACGTTGTGCTCGTAGAGCGCCACGAGCCGCCCGAGTGCGGCAGGCGTGAGTTCGTCGAGCAGCATCACGTTCGACGGGCGGTTGCCCTCGAACACGCGGTGCGGCACCAGCCAGTCCGGCGTGCCCTCGGCCCTGACCTCGTCCGCGGTCTTGCCGAAGGCCAGCGCCTCGGCCTGCGCGAACACGTTGGCCACCAGCATGTCGTGGTGCGGCCCGAGGGGATTGAGCGCCCTGGCGAAGGCGATGAAGTCGCAGGGGATGAGCCGCGTGCCCTGGTGGATCAGCTGGTAGAACGAGTGCTGGCCGTTGGTGCCGGGCTCGCCCCAGTAGATCGGACCGGTGTCGACGTCCACGCGCGAGCCGTCGAGGGTGACGTGCTTGCCGTTGCTCTCCATCGTGAGCTGCTGCAGGTACGCGGGAAAGCGCGAGAGATACTGCTCGTACGGCAGGACCGCGACGGTCTGCGCACCGAAGAAATCGTTGTACCAGACCGCGAGCAGGCCGAGCAGCACGGGCAGGTTGCGCTCGAACGGCGCCGTGCGGAAGTGCTCGTCCATCTCGTGGAAGCCTGCAAGCATGTCGCGGAAGGCGGCGGGACCGATGGCGAGCATCGTGGACAGGCCGATGGCCGAGTCCATCGAGTAGCGGCCGCCCACCCAGTCCCAGAAGCCGAACATGTTGGCGGTGTCGATGCCGAAGGCCTTCACCTTCTCGGTGTTGGTCGACACCGCGACGAAGTGCTTCGCCACGCTGCGCGCGTCGCCACCCAGCGCCTTCAGCATCCAGTCGCGCGCCGTGTGCGCGTTGGTCATCGTCTCCAGCGTGGTGAATGTCTTGGAGGAGACGATGAATAGCGTCTCGGCGGCATCGAGGTCGCGCACCGCCTCGGCAAAATCGGTGCCGTCGATATTGGACACGAAGCGGAAGCGAAGCGACCGGTCGGCGTAGAAGCGCAGCGCCTCGCAGGCCATCACCGGCCCCAGGTCGGAGCCGCCGATGCCGATGTTGATCACGTTGCGGATGCGCTTGCCCGTATGGCCCTTCCAGTCGCCGCTGCGGACGCGGTCGGCGAACGCGCTCATCGCGTCGAGCACGGCGTGCACGTCGGGCACCACGTCGTGGCCATCGAGCACGATCGACTCGCCCCTGGGCGCGCGCAGGGCCACGTGCAGCACCGCGCGATTCTCGGAGACGTTGATGCGATCCCCGCGGAACATCGCATCGATCCGTTCGCGCAGGCCGCAGGCCCGCGCGAGGTCGACGAGGAGCTTCACGGTCTCGCCGGTGATGCGGTTCTTCGAATAGTCGAGGTACACGCCCGCGGCGTCGAGCGCGAGGCGCGTGCCGCGCGAAGGGTTACTGGCGAAGAGATCCTTCAGCGTGAGGCCATCGAACTGCCGCCGGTGCGCGAGCAGCGCCTGCCAGGCGGGACGCGACGTGAGGGCGGGAGGCGTCATGCGGCTTTCCTCGTGCGACGTGCCTTCCGCTTGCGCGCCGGCGTTGCAGGAGCGGATGACCCGGTGCGAGACGCGGCGGCCGGGCGGCGACCAGGGGGGGCTGAACCCGCTGGCGCGACCTTCTTCCTGCGCCCGCCGCCCTTCTTGCCGCCCCTCACGGGGTCCTTGTCGCCGCCTCTTCCGGGCTTCGCCACCGGCATCGGCGGCGCCTTCTGTCCCCACAGGCGGAAGCCGCCGGGGAAGGCATTGCTGTTGGCGCCGATGCGGCAGCGCGGCGGCAGCTCGATGATCTGCCGTGCATTGCCGCCGCCCAGCACGACGTCCTCCGGCTGCAGCGCGGCCACGAGGCGGCGCACCACGTCGTCGACGCGGCGACGCCACTTGTTCACGCCGTCGCGCTGGAGCGCCCGCTCGCCCACGTAGTCCTCGAACGTCTTCTTGCGATACGGCAGGTGCGCGACCTCCATCGGCACGAGCGCACCGTCGACGATCATCGCGCTGCCGAGCCCGGTGCCGAAGCCCAGGAAGAGCATCTTGCCGCCATCGTAGCCGCCGAGCGCCTGCATCGCGGCATCGTTGACGATGCGCACCGGACAGCCGAGGCCCCTGGCGAAGTCGTACGTGGTCCAGCCCCGGCCGAGATTGTGGGGCTCGGTCATGATCCTGTCGCGCTCGACCACTCCCGGGTACCCGATCGCCACGTGATCGAACTTCCAGCCACGCGCCAGCGCCTTCACGCCGCGAACCATCTGCGCGCCGGTGAGCGTGGGGCCCGAATCCATGCGTCGCTCCTCGCTGACGCCCGTGACCATGATCTTGACGTGACTGCCGCCCACGTCGATGACGAGTACCTTCATCGGGCTTGCAGCGTTGCGCTCTTGCCCGCGATCACTCCGAGGAGTTCGTTCCACGACTTCACGAACGCATCGGCGCCGTCGTCCTGCAGCTTCTTCGCGAGCGCGTCGATGTCGACGCCCGCCTTGCGAAACTCGGCGATCACCGTCTCGCAGTCGCCACCGTCGGACGCGATCGGCCCGTCGAAGCTGCCGTGATCGGCGAATGCGTGAAGCGTGTTCTCGGGCATGGTGTTCACGGTGCACGGCGCCGCCAGCGCTCCGACGTAGAGCGTGTCCGGCGCCTTGGGATCCTTGGTGCCCGTGCTCGCGAACAGCAGCCGCTGCGGCCGCGCACCCTCGTTCATGGTTCGCAGCGACCGTGACGACGACGCCAGTTCGCAGTAAGCCCGGTACGCGCGGCGCGCGACCGCGATTCCGAGCCGGTTGGCGAGCGTGGCCGGCACCTTGGATGCCACCGCCACGTCCCACCGGCTCACGAAGATGGAGGCCACCGACGGGACGTTCGGGTTGAGCCCTGCGGCGATGCGCCGCTCGATGCCGCGCAGGTACGCGTTGGCCGAAGCGACGTACTGTTCGCTCGAGAAGAGCAGGGTGACGTTCACCGGCACGCCGGCGAAGATGGCCTCCTCGATGGCGGGAACGCCTTCCGGCGTGCCCGGGATCTTGATGAAGAGGTTGGGACGCCCGCCGCGCGCGTGGAGATCTTTGGCGACGGCGAGCGTGGTCGCCGTGTCGCGCGCGAGCAGCGGCGAGACCTCCAGCGACACGAAGCCGTCGACGCCGTCGGTTCGCTCGTACACGGGCCGGAAGAGATCGGCGGCGCGCGTGAGGTCCTCGAGTGCCAGCTCGAAGAAGAGCGCCTCCCCCGACCTGCCGGCCTTGAGCTTGCTGCGGATGGCGGCGTCGTAGGCGTCACCACCCTTCATGGCGTGATCGAAGATGGTGGGGTTCGACGTGAGACCCGTCACCGACAGGTCGGCGATGTAGCGCGCGAGCGTGCCGCTCTCCAGCAGCTCGCGCGTGATGTTGTCGAGCCAGATGCTTTGCCCCAGCTCGTGGAGCCTGGCGGTGGCCTTCATCGAATCACCTCGGAGAGTTTCACAATGATGGACGGCGCGGATCGTGCGTCGACGCTCCGCGTGCAACGGCGCTGCCTTCGAAGCCCGCGCCCGGCGCACCGACGGATCCGGGCTGCAGGCGGGAGAGAGTGCAATGTCTTTCTATTTCACGTCTTTCCAGCGGCGTTGGCAAGTGCCGTCACGTGCCGCGTGTCGTTCCAGCCGCGGATCACGGGCTCGCCGGCATCGTGCTCGTAACCGACCGAGGAGAGGCTCGCGGTGGCGAGCACGAGGCACGCCCCGCCCGCGGGCGGCAGTCCGATCCATCGCGCGCCCAGCATGCGCAGGATGTGGCCGCTCGAGAAGAGCAGCGCATCGCCGCCGTACGCGCGCACGCGGGCGATCACGCGATCGGCACGGGCTGCGACATCGGCGGGCATCTCGCCGCCGGGGCAACCGTCACGAAAGAGCTTCCATCCGGGCCGCTCCCGCAGGATGTCGGCGGTGGTCCGGCCTTCGTAGTCGCCGTAATTCCACTCCACGAGGTCGGCGTCCGTCTGCGCGACGGCGCCGAAGCCCGCGAGCACGCAGGTTCGATGCGCGCGCACGAGCGGACTCGTGAGCACGAGGTCGGCGCGCACCCGCGAAAGGCGCTCGCCGAGCGCGCGTGCCGCGGCCTCGCCGCCGGGCGTCAGCGGGAGGTCGGTGCGCCCCGTGTGCTGTCCCGACAGGCTCCACGCGGTCTCGCCGTGACGCGCGAGGTACACCACCGGCAGCGCGCTGCTCATCCGTGATCCTGGTCCAATCCGGCCGATTCCCTGCCCGATAGTAGAATGCCCGGGCGCCCTCGCGCCACCCTCAATCCGACCACCGGCCGTGCCGTGCGCGGCAGCGATCGATCACGATATGAACAGCGCCCCTGCGAGCAACGTCGTCACCGTACCGGGTGGCGGTGGCTTGCCCAAGGTGGCCGCCACGGCGAACGACGGCGCTCGCATCGAAGCCTATGTCCACGGGGCCCAGGTGACATCGTGGTGTCCGGCGGGCGGGGACGAACGCCTCTACGTGAGCCCCCTGTCGCAGTTCGGCCCCGGCGCGTCGATCCGCGGCGGCATACCGGTGTGCTTCCCGCAGTTCGCCGATCAGGGTCCGTTGCCGATGCATGGCTTCGTGCGCGACGTCGCGTGGACGCCGCTCAGCGCCGGCCGATCGGGCGACGGCGCGGCGCAGATCCGCATGCGGATCGCCGATTCACCCCGCACACGCAGCCTGTGGCCGCGCGCCTTCGCCTGCGAGCTCACCGCCACCGCACGCGGCAACGAGCTCCTGGTCGAGTTGGCCGTCGTCAACACGGCGGACACGCCCTTCGAGATCACCGCCGCCCTGCACACCTACCTTCGCGTGAACGACGTGCGCAAGGCGGTCATCGACGGCCTCGCCGGCACGCACTATCGCGACAAGCGGCTGCGGCAGGATGGCCTCGTCGAGGCGCAGCCTGCAGTCGCGCTCGACGATCCCCTCGATCGCGTCTATCACGCGGTGCCCGACGAGCTTCGCGTGCGCGAACCGGGGCGCGCGCTCGCCGTGCACGCGACGGGCAGCACCGACACCGTCGTGTGGAATCCCGGGCCGCCGGGCGGCCCCGGACCGCACGACATGCCGGACGATGGCTACCTGTCGATGCTGTGCGTCGAGGCGGCCATCGCCCGCGCGCCGCTCACCCTGGCGGCGGGCGCGTCGCACGTGCTCGCGCAACGGCTCGTCGCCCTGCGATGACCTGCGGCGCGGAATCGCCCGCCGGCGGGTCGGCCGGCGCTGCCTCGCGGCGCGCCCTCCGATGAGCGAGCCCGCGCCCCCCCCGCTCACCGAGGAAGAGGTCCGCCTCGCCCAGGCTCGCGAGGGCACGGCGCCATGGCGGCGGTGGGGGCCTTATCTCGCCGAACGTCAGTGGGGCACCGTGCGGGAGGACTACAGCGCCGACGGCACGGCATGGGAGTACCTCCCTCACGATCACGCGCGCTCGCGCGCCTACCGCTGGGGCGAGGACGGCATCGCCGGCATATGCGACGACAACCAGGACCTCTGCTTCGCCCCGGCCTTCTGGAACGGGCAGGATCCCATCCTCAAGGAGCGCCTGTTCGGACTCAGCAACCGCGAGGGCAACCACGGCGAGGACGTGAAGGAGTACTACTTCTACCTCGACAACGTTCCGAGCCACGCGTACATGAAGTACCTGTACAAGTATCCGCAGCGGGCCTTTCCCTACGCGGACCTCGTGGTCGAGAATGCCCGGCGCACGCGCGAGGACCCGGAGTACGAGCTCCTCGACACCGGCATCTTCGAGGACGACCGATACTTCGACATCGTGATCGAGTACGCCAAGGCGGACCCGACCGATATCCTGATCCGGATCTCCGCCACCAACCGCGGCCAGTACGCAGCCCCGCTGCACCTGCTGCCGACGCTCTGGTTCAAGAACGACTGGTCCTGGAACGGCGATGCGGCGCGGCCGCGCATCAGCGTGGCCAGCGAGACCGACGGCGTGGCCGTGCTCGCCACTGCTCACCGTTCGCTGCCCGCCTGCTTCCTGCACTGCGAGCACCCGGCAGCGCTGCTCTTCACCGAGAACGAGACCAACCAGCAGCGCCTCTTCAGGGTGCCGAACGCGGGGCCATACGTCAAGGACGCCTTCCACGAGTACCTGGTCGCCGGTCACGATGACGCCGTCAATCCGGCGCGCGCGGGCTCCAGGGCGGCCACGCATCATGTGTTCGACGTCGATGCCGGCAAGACCGTGACGGTGCGCTTGCGCCTGCGCGGCGCCGCGCTCGCGGAACCCTTCGGCGCCCCCTTCGACGCGATCCTCGACCAGCGCAAGGCGGAGGCCGACGCGTTCTACCGTCGCGTCACGCCCTTCGACATCCCCGATGACCTGCGCAACATCCAGCGCCAGGCCTTCGCCGGCATGCTCTGGAACAAGCAGTACTACCGCTACATGGTGCAGCGCTGGCTCGAGGGGGACCCGGCGGAGCCCACCCCTCCTGCCTCGCGCCTCGAAGGCCGCAACCACACCTGGGAGCACATGTCCGCCGCCGACGTGCTCTCGATGCCCGACAAATGGGAATACCCCTGGTTCGCCGCCTGGGACATGGCCTTCCACACGATCCCGCTGGCACTCATCGACCCGGACTTCGCGAAGGAGCAGCTCATCCTGCTCACCCGCGAATGGTACATGCATCCCAATGGCCAGATCCCGGCCTACGAGTGGGCACTGTCGGACGTGAATCCTCCCGTCCACGCCTGGGCTGCGATGCGCGTGTACCAGATCGAGGCGCGCATGTACGGGCGCACCGACCGCGACTTCCTGGAGCGGGTGTTCCAGAAGCTCCTCATCAATTTCACGTGGTGGGTGAACCGCAAGGACGCGGCCGGCAACAACATCTTCGAGGGCGGTTTCCTGGGCCTCGACAACGTGAGCGTGTTCGATCGCACCTCGGGCCTGCCCACCGGCGGCCTCCTCGAGCAGGCCGACGGCACGAGCTGGATGGCGATGTACTGCCTCAATCTCCTCGGCATCGCACTCGAGCTCGCCAGGAAGGATCGGGTCTACGAGGATCTCGCCACCAAGTTCTTCCAGCACTTCGTGTACATCGGCGCCGCCATCAACAGGATGGGCGAGAAGACCGGGGGGCTCTGGAGCGAGGAGGACGGCTACTACTACGACGTGCTGAAGCTGCCGGACGGCAACTGCTTTCCCATCCGCGCGCGGACGATCTCGGGCCTCATCCCGATCTTCGCCGTCGCGGTGGCCGACCGCGAGGCCCTCGCGAGCTTCCCGGACTTCAGCAAGCGCCTGCGCTGGTTCGCGCGCTACCGGCCGGAACTGCTGCGGGGCCTGGGCGAGCTGGGCGAGCGCGGCGTCGAAGGTCGCGTTCGCGTGTCGCTGGTGGACAAGGAGAAGCTCGCGCGCATGCTGCGGCTCGTGCTCCACCCGGATGCGCTGCTCTCGCCCCACGGCGTGCGCTCGGTGTCCAAGTTCCATCACGACCATCCCTACTCGATCACCATCGGCAGGGAGACCTTCACGCTCGAGTACGCGCCCGGCGAATCGACCACGCCGCTCTTCGGCGGCAACAGCAACTGGCGTGGTCCGGTATGGTTCCCGTTGAACTACCTGCTGATCGAGGCCCTGCAGAAGCACGACGCCGTGCTCGGCGGCTCGTTCACGGTGCCGTGTCCTACCGGCTCCGGGACCGAGATGACGCTCTGGGAGGTCTCGACCGAGCTGACGCGCCGCCTCATCTCGATCTTCGCGCGCGACGGCAACGGCCGCCGTGCGGTGCACGGGGATCGCGAGAAGTTCCAGAGCGATCCGCACTGGCGCGACCTCATCACGTTCCACGAATACTTCCACGGCGATACCGGCGAGGGCCTGGGGGCGAGTCACCAGTGCGGCTGGACCGGCGTGGTGGCCAAGCTCATCCAGCAATACGGCGAGTACGCGCTCGATCCTGCGACGCCGACGCCTTCGCCCGAGCTCGGCCTGGGTCTCGCCGCGCGCGCCACGCCATTGCGGAGCCGGCCCTAGGCCGGACGCTCGCGTGCCGCCGCCGCCCGGACCCGCCTTGCGGCCGCCGCCCGGACCGGCGTTGCCCCCGCCCCGCGCGGAGTGGCTCGAGGCGGACGGCGACGGCGGCTACGCATCGGGCACCGTCGCCGGATACCGGACGCGCCGCTATCACGCGCTGCTGCTCGTGTCCGCGACCCCGCCCACCGGACGCATCGCGCTCGTCAACGGCGTCGAGGCCTGGGTCGAACTCGCGAGCGGCACGTCCTGGCTCACGACCCAGCACTACGCACCCGACGTCCTGTACCCGCGCGGGCTCGACCACCTCGTGCTCTTCGCCTACGACCCCTGGCCGCGGTGGACCTTCAGGCTCCCCGACGGCACGACGATCGTGCACGAAGCGGTCGTGGCGGCGCACGGCGGCGGCACGGTGCTCACCTGGCGCTGCACCGGGGGCTCGGGATCCGCGCGCCTCAACGTGCGCCCGCTCCTGTCCGGCCGCGACCATCACGCGCTGATGCGCGAGAACGCCGCGTTCGACTTCACGGCGCGAACGCGAGGACGCGCGATCACCTGGCGTCCCTACGCTGCGCTGCCCGCGGTGACGGCGCTCGCCTCGGGTGAGTACCGCCACGATCCCGTGTGGTACCGGAATTTCCTCTACGCTGCCGAAGCGGAGCGCGGCCTCGATTGCACCGAGGACTTGGGCGCGCCGGGCGTCTTCGCGTTCGACCTGCGTGCCGGCGACGCCGCCGTGGTGCTTCGCGCGGGCGAGGCGAGCGCCGCCGATGCCGGCGGCGATCCCGCAGCCCTCGCCGCGCGGCTGCGCGCCGCCGAGTATGCCCGCCGCGACCCGCACGACGCGCTCGCGCGCGCCGCCGACGCCTTCGTCGTGCGCCGCGGATCCGGCGCGACGATCGTCGCCGGCTACCCATGGTTCACCGACTGGGGCCGCGACACCTTCATCGCGATGCGCGGGCTCCTCCTCGCCCGCCACCGCTTCGACGTCGCTGCCGCGATCCTCCTGCAATGGGCAGCCGCGGTATCGGAAGGCATGCTGCCCAACCGCTTCCCCGACATCGGCGCCGATCCAGAGTACAACTCCGTCGACGCCTCGCTCTGGTTCGTCGTCGCCGCGCAGGAGTTCATGGCGCAGGGCACGCCGACGGCCACGGCGCGCGCCACGCTCGTCCGCGCGATCGACGCGATCCTGGACGGCTACACGCGCGGCACCCGCTACGGCATCCGCGCCGACGCCGACGGGCTCCTCGCCTGCGGTGTCCCCGGCGTCCAGCTCACGTGGATGGACGCCAGGGTGGACGGGCGCGTGATCACGCCGCGCATCGGCAAGCCGGTGGAAGTGCAGGCGCTGTGGATCAACGCACTGCGCCTCGCCGGGCGCCATGCCGCCGCCGATCGCGCCCAGGCGGCGTTCGTCGCCCGATTCGTCGTGCCGGCGGGCGGTCTTTGCGACGTCGTCGACGCCGATCACGTTGCCGGAAGGATCGACGCCAGCATCAGGCCCAACCAGATCCTCGCCGTGGGTGGATTGCCGCATGCGATCGTGCCCGACGACGTCGCGGCGAACGTGGTCGCCATCGTCTGCCGCGAGCTCGTCACGCCGCTCGGGCTGCGCACGCTCGCGCGCGGCGATCCCGCCTATCGTCCCCGCTACGAGGGCGGCGTGTCGGCGCGCGACGGCGCTTACCACCAGGGCACGGTGTGGCCCTGGCTCCTGGGGCCGTTCGTCGAGGCGTGGCTGCGCGTGAATGGCGACGGCGCCGCGCAGCGCGGGCTTGCCCGCAGCCGGTTCGTCGCGCCCCTCGAGGCCCAGCTCGCCACCTGCGGGCTCGGATTCCTTCCCGAGATCGCCGATGGCGATCCGCCGCACACGCCGCGCGGATGCCCGTTCCAGGCGTGGTCGCTGGGGGAGTTGCTGCGGATGCGGAAGATGGTCGACGGCGTGCGCGCGTAGCCGGGTCAGACCCTCGCGATCTCCCGGTACAGGTCCGCATACTGCCGCGCCGAATGCCGCCAACTCACGTCGGTGGCCATCGCGCGTGCCTGCAGGCGGCGCCATCGCGGCGGATCCTTCCATAGCGCGAGCGCCCGGTCCACCGCGAAGACGAGTTCCGCGCCGGTGACCGGCGAGAACTGGAAACCGGTCGCCACCCCCGCGGCCACCGCGGCGTCGTTGGCATCGACCACCGTATCGGCAAGGCCGCCGACGTGCGACACGAGCGGCAGCGCGCCGTAACGCAGCGCACACATCTGGGTGAGTCCGCAAGGCTCGAAGCGCGAGGGCACGAGGATCACGTCGGCGCCTGCCTGCACGAGGTGGGCGAGATCCTCGTCGTAGCCGAGGCGCACGGCCACGCGGTCCGCATGTTCGCGCGCGGCATCGGCGAACGCCTGCTCGAGATCGCGCTCCCCACTCCCCAGCACCACGAGCTGCCCGCCGCCGCGCAGGATCGCAGGCAGCGCCGCGAGCACGAGATCGAGCCCCTTCTGCCAGGAGAAGCGGCTTACCACGCCGAACAGCGGAGCATCGGGCAGCGGCGACAGGCCAGCGCGCTTGCGCAGCGCCACGCGGTTGCGCGCGCGGCCGGCGCGGCGCGCCGCGGTGAAGTGCGACGGAATGCGCGGATCGGTCGCGGGGTCCCATACCGTGTCGTCGATGCCGTTGAGAATGCCGCGCAGGACCGCCTCGCGATGACGCAGGAGGCCGTCGAGTCCCATGCCGGCCTCGGGCGTGCGGATTTCGGCGGCATACGTGGGCGACACTGTCGTGAGACGGTCGGCAAGGGCGAGCCCGGCCTTGAGGTAGCCGATCGCGCCGTAGTACTCGACCCCGTCGAGCGCCCACGCATGCCAGGGGAGGCCGAGCATGTCCAGCGTGACGCCCTCGAAGCGCCCCTGGAACGCGAGGTTGTGGACGGTCATCACGGTGGCGGGACGTGCCTGGCCGCCGTAGTGGAGATACGCCGGCGCGAGCGCCGCCTGCCAGTCGTGCGCGTGCACGACTGCCGGCACGAAAGCGGCGATCGCGCCGTGCCCGATGTCGGCGGCGGCGCGCGCCAGTGCGGCGAAGCGAAACGCGTTGTCGGGGAAATCGACGCCGTCGGCGCCGGCGTAGGGGCCACCGTCGCGGGCGTACAGGTGCGGGGCATCGAGCACCGCCAGTTCGAGCTCCCCCGCCGACGCGAGACGAAGCGTCGCCGCGCCCCCGAAGAGGTCCGGGTACGCATGTGCGACGGGCGCAGCGCCGATCGCCGCCATGACCGCGGGATAGCCCGGCAGCAAGGTGCGCACCCGCACGCCTTCCTTCGCGAGCGCCGCCGGCAGCGCGCCCACGACGTCGGCGAGACCACCGGTCTTCACCAGCGGATAGGCCTCCGAGGCGACGGTCAGCACCCGCAGGTCGGTCATGCCGGGGCCCCGCGCAGTGCGTGCGGCGGATCCGGCTCGCGTGCGGAACGCCCCTTCACGCCCGCGGCGAGCCGGAACACCGCGCGCAACGCGTCCGGATTGCGCCCGGCGCGGACCTTCGCGATGCGCATTCAGCCCGTCTCGAGCCGGTCGATCATGGCCTGGGTGATGAGGCAGATGCCGCTGCCGGTGCGGCGGAAGCGCCGCGCGTCGAGCTCCGGATCCTCGCCGACGACGAGGCCGCGCGGAATGCGCACGCCGGCATCGATGATCACGTTGCTGAGCCGCGAATAGCGGGCGACGTCCACGTGCGGGAGGAGCACGCCGTGGTCGACCGAGCTCCACGAGTGGACGTGCACGTGCTCGCAAAGGAGCGAGTTGCGCAGGCTCGCGCCCGACACGATGCAGCCGCCCGACACCAGCGACGACACCCCCATCCCGCGCCGGCCGTCGACGTCGTGCACGAACTTGGCGGGCGGCGTGATGCCGGCATAGGTCCAGATCGGCCAGTCGCCGTCGTACAGGTCGAGCTCCGGCACGACGTCGGTGAGGTCGATGTTGGCGGCGAAGTATGCGTCGAGCGTGCCGACGTCGCGCCAGTAGATCTCGGTCTCGCCCGGGGAGCGGACGCACGAGTCGGAGAACCGGTGCGCGATCGCGGTGCCGTTCTTCACCAGCCAGGGGACGATGTCGCGGCCGAAGTCGCGCTGCGAGGCGGGATCGGCGGCATCGCGGCGCAACTGGTCGAAGAGGAAGTCGCGCCGGAAGACGTACACCCCCATGCTCGCGAGGGTGCGGCCCGGCCGGCCGGGAAGCTCCGGCGGATCGGCCGGTTTCTCCAGGAAATCGACGATGCGATCCGACTCGTCGACCTTCATCACGCCGAAGGCGCTTGCATCGCGGGTATCGACCTCGATGCAGGCGACGGTGACGTGGGCGCCGGAGTTCACGTGCTGCGCGAGCATGATCTCGTAGTCCATCTTGTACACGTGATCGCCGGCGAGGATCACGATGTACTCGGGGCCGTAGCCCGCGATGATGTCGATGTTCTGGTACACGGCGTCGGCCGTGCCCATGTACCACTGGTTCTCGTGCACGCGCTGCGAGGCAGGCAGGATGTCGAAACTCTCGTTGCGCATCGGCTGCAGGAAGCTCCAGCCGCGCTGGAGGTGCCGGATGAGGCTGTGCGCCTTGTACTGCGTGGCCACCGCGATGCGGCGGATGCCGGAGTTCAAGGCGTTGGAGAGCGCGAAGTCGATGATGCGCGACTTGCCGCCGAAATAGACCGCCGGCTTGGCCCGGTTGTCGGTCAGCTCCATGAGGCGCGTGCCGCGGCCCCCGGCGAGGACGTAGGCCATCGCCGAGCGCGCGAGCGGTGCGGAAAGCGGCATGCGTGGCATGTTACCCCGGGCCGTCAGCTCCGGCGCGGCTGCGGGAGCAACCACACGTCGGCGGCATACTCGCGGATCGCGCGATCGGCGGAGAAGTAGCCCATGCCCGCCGTGTTGAGGATCGCCGAGCGCCACCACGCGGCGGGCTCACGCCATCGGGCGGCTACCTGCCGCTGCGTGTCGAGGTAGCGCTCGAAGTCGGGGCAGACCATGAAGTAGTCCCTGTGCCGCAGCGCGTCGGCGATCTCGTGGAAGCGGCCGGGATCGTCGGCCGCGAAGTGTCCGTTCTCGAGCATGGAGATCACGCCGGACAGCGCCGGCGAGGCGGCGATCTCCGCGGCCATGTCGAGGCCGTCCGCGCGGCGTGCCATCACCTGCTCCGCAGTGAGGCCGAAGAGGAAGAAGTTCTCGGCACCCACCCGCTCCAGTATCTCGATGTTCGCGCCGTCGAGCGTGCCGATGGTGAGCGCGCCGTTGAGCGCGAGCTTCATGTTGCCGGTGCCGGACGCCTCCATGCCCGCGGTGCTGATCTGCTCGGACAGGTCGGCGGCGGGAATGATCGCCTCGGCGAGGCTCACGTTGTAGTTGGGCAGGAACACCACCGAAAGGAGGCCGCGCACCGCGGGATCGGCGTTGATCACGCGCCCCACGTCGTGGATCAGCTTGATGATGAGCTTGGCCTGCCGGTAGCCTGCCGCGGCCTTGCCGGCGAAGATCTTCACCCGCGGCACCCAGCCGCGCCCCGGATCGGCGCGCATCGCCTCGTAGAGCGCGATGGTCTGCATGACGTTGAGGAGCTGGCGCTTGTACTCGTGGATGCGCTTGATCTGCACGTCGAACAGGGCATCAGGATCGACGCTCGTCCCCGTGAGATCGACAACGAGGCGCGCCAGGGCCGCCTTGCTCTCGCGCCGCTGCTTCGCGAAGCCTTCCTGCAGCGCGGGGTCGTCGGCGAGCGGCGCGAGGCGGGCCAGCGCATCGGGATCGTCGCGCACCTCGGGGCCGACCGCGTCCGCGAGCAGCGCGGTCAGCGCGGGGTTGGCATCGAAGAGCCAGCGGCGGAAGGTGATGCCGTTGGTCTTGTTGACGATCTTGCCGGGCTGGATCGAATCGAGGTCACGGAACACCGTCCTGCCCATGAGCTGCGTGTGCAGGGCGGAGACGCCGTTGACGCGGTGTGCGCCGAGGAACGCCAGGTGGCCCATGCGCACGCGGCGGCCGCGCGCCTCGTCGATGAGCGACACCGCGGCGATGACGTCCTCGCTGCGCCCCTGGGCCCGAAGGGCGTCGAGATGCGAGGCGTTGAGGCGCTCGATGATCTGCATGTGCCGCGGCAGGAGTGCCGCGAGCTGGTCGACCGGCCAGGTCTCCAGGGCCTCGGGCAGCAGCGTGTGGTTGGTGTAGTTGAACATCCGCGTGCCGATGCGCCAGGCCTCGTCCCATGGCATGCCGTGCACGTCGACCAGGAGCCGCATGAGCTCCGGCACGGCGATGGCCGGATGCGTGTCGTTCAACTGGATCGCCACGTGGTCGGACAGCGAGCCCAACTCACCGTGCTGCGCGCGATGGCGCCGCAGGAGGTCCTGAAGAGATGCCGAGGCGAAGAAATACTCCTGCCGCAGGCGCAGGTCCTGGCCCGCCGCCGTCTCGTCGGAGGGGTAGAGCACGCGCGAAATCGCTTCGAGACGCACGCGCTCGGCCAGCGCGCCCACGTGGTCGCCGCGGTTGAAATCCGACAGCGACAGCGGATCCGCCGCCCGCGCCGACCACAGGCGCAGGGTGTTCACGTGGCGCCCCCGCCAGCCGGTGATAGGCGTGTCGTGGGCGACCGCGAACACCGTCTCCGCCGGGTGCCACGCCGGACGCCGGGTGCCGTCGGCGGCCACCGTCTCGTCGACCCGCCCGCCGAAGCCCACGCTCACCGTCGCCTCCGGCCGCTCGAACTCCCACGAATTGCCGAAGAGGAGCCAGTCCTCGGGCATCTCCTGCTGCCAGCCGTCGCGCAGCACCTGGCGAAAGATGCCGTGGTCGTAGCGTATGCCGTAGCCGTGGGCGGGAACGCCCAGCGTGGCCATGCTCTCCATGAAGCAGGCAGCGAGCCGCCCGAGGCCGCCGTTGCCGAGCGCGGGATCGGGCTCGAGACGGCGGATGCGGTCGAAGTCGACGCCGAGCTCCGCGAGCGCCGCGCGTGCCGTGGCCGCGAGCCCCAAGCTCGACAGGGCATCGAGCAGCATGCGTCCGACCAGGAACTCGAGGGAGAAGTAGCAAACGCGCTTGCGGCCGTCGCGGAACGATCTGCGCGTCGTCTCGCTCCAGCGGTCGACGACGCGGTCGCGCGCAGCCAGCGATACGGCGATGAGCCAGTCGCGGTCCCGCGCGAATGCCGGCTCCTTGGCCACCATGTAGCGCAGCTTGGACAGGACGGCGGCGCGGAAGGCTTCTACGTCGCGCGGCTCCGGGGTGTCGTCGACCGGATCGGGGTGGGGCACGGGCTCGGGGAGGAAGGCTGGCGCGCCCGACAGGATTCGAACCTGTGACCCTTGGCTTCGGAAACCAATACTC
>CAYTOT010000052.1:0-33136 GCA_964439475.1 uncultured Alcaligenaceae bacterium | reverse complement strand
TAGGTGTAGTCCGGCGTCATGAACGCGGCCTTGCGGTTCTTGCCGAACTGCTTGACGAGGATCGGGCCGATCGCGTTGGCTGCCGTCTCACCGTAGAAGTTCTGGCGGAAGCCGTAGCGCACGCAGTCCTTCCCGGTCGTGTCGTTCGAACCCGAGATGCCGGCCACGTAGAGAATCTTCTCGCGCTGGGCGAACTTGTTCATCGCCACCGCGACGGCCGACGACGTCGAGCCGATCATCAGGACGACCTTGTCCTGGTTGATGAAGGTCTGTTCGACCTGCAGCGCCTGATTCGGCTTGGCGGCGGAGTCCGCCGACACCAGCTTGACCTTCTTGCCGAGCACGCCCTTGTTGACCTTGGGCGCGAGCTTCATCATCAGCGGATGGTTGGTGTTGATGTGCTCGACGGCGAGCTGCATGCCCTTCAGCTCGTCGGCGCCCTGCACCGCGTAAGTCCCGGTCAGCGGGACCGCCGCGCCGATGTGGACCGTGTCCCCTTGCGAGCCCGCAGGCCAGGTGCCGATCGCCGGCTTGTCGGCGGCGTAGGCCCAGCCGATGGAACCGATGCCGGGAACGAACACCGCTCCGGCAACACCTACCCCCGCGCGCAGCACCGCGCGACGCGAGGTGGGAAAGCCCGGCGCGCCGGACGCCGGGGTGTCGATGGCCTGCGCAAGCGCTGCCTTGGCTGTGCGACGGCCGTTGTCGTTGATTGCAGTCATGTCGCCTCCTGATGTGATCGGGTCGATCGTTGGCGGGTGCCGGGAACGCCTCTGGTGGTCGCTTGCCGCAGCCCGGGTACGGCGGACAGGATGACGGTGTTCTGTGAATGCGGCAATATCCAATTGACTTTACGAGATAATTCTGTCAATTAGCTTCTGGGAGCGGTGAAAATATGTCAATAATTGACCTTGCGGCGCAGCATCGACCGGCGCCGCCGATGGCATGCCACGCTCGCTGATCGGCGCCCGCATCCGCGAACGGCGCCGCGCGTCGGGGATGACGCAGGCGAAGCTCGCCGCGACGCTCGGCGTCTCCGCGTCGTATCTCAACCTGATCGAACTCAACAAGCGCAACATCGGCGGCGGCCTGCTCAAGCGCATCGCCGGTGCGCTGGGCATGTCGCTCGACGAACTCGACGGTGCCGCCGGGCGCCGCCTGCTCGACGACCTGCGCGCGCTGGCCGCCGACTCGCGGCTCGCGGACCTCACGCTCGACGCGGCGCGCATCGACGACCTTGCCGGACGTCACCCGGGCTGGGCGCGCGCGCTCGTCGTGTTGCAGCGCGCTGTCGTCGACCGCGACCGCGCCGTGGCGGCGCTGTCGGACCGGCTGAGCCACGACCCGTTCCTGGGCGAAATGGTCCACGACGTGCGAAGCCGCGTCGCCGCGATCCGCTCGTCGTCGGAGATCCTGGAGACCGTCGACGATCTCGCTCCGGCACAACGCCAGCGCTTCGTGTCGATCATCGGCGCCGAGAGCGCACGGCTTTCCGATCTGGCACAGGCGCTCGCCGCGTTCTTCGATCCCGCGCTCACGACCACGCGGTCGATCACAGCTGCCGAGGAGGTGGACGATTTTCTCTTCGATCACGACAACCACTTTCCGGCGCTCGAAGACGCCGCGAATGCGCTGCGCACCGCCGCGTCGATCGACGGCGATTGCAGCGAGGCAGCCCTCGTCGAGTACCTGCGGCACGCCTGCGTGCCGGACGGCGGGGGAGGCGCGGGCGGGGAGCCGCGCGTGCCCGCGGCAGCGGCGGGCGCCGTGGCCGCCGCCACGCTGCACACCGACCCGGCGGCACCGCCCGCGACGCGGCGATTCCGGCTCGCGCACGCGGCGGTGGAGGCGTTCCGTGCGGGCGGCCCGGTGGCCGCCGAGGTCGACGCCGCGCCGCGCCTGACGAGCGACGCGGCGCGTGCGCTCGCCCGGCGCGCCCTTGCGTCGTACATGACCGCCGCCGTGCTCATGCCCTACGAGGCGTTCCTCGACGCTGCCGTGCGCCTGCGCTACGACGTGGAGCGCCTCGCCAGGCGCTTCGGTGCGAGCTTCGAGCAGGTCTGCCAGCGTCTGGTCACGCTGCGCCGGCCAGGCGCCGAGGGCATCCCTTTCGGGTTCATGCGCGCCGACCCGGCAGGGTTCGTGACCAAGCGCTTTCCGCTGCCGAACCTCCTGCTGCCGCGCCTCGGCAATGCCTGTCCCCTGTGGGCGGTCTACGAAGCGTTCCAGAGCCCTGGTGCCATCGTGCGCCAGGTGGCCGCGTTTCCGTCCGGCGACCGCTACCTGTTCGTTGCCCGCGCGATCGAGAAGCCGCGTCCCGCGTTCACGATGCCGCGGCGGCTGGTGTCGGTCATGCTCGCCTGCGACGCGTTGCACGCCGATCGCACCGTGTACGGCGACGGACTCGATCTGTCGTCGGCGGCGCCCGGAGTGCCGGTCGGCGCCAACTGCCGCCTGTGCGCGCGACGCGAATGCGTCTATCGCGAGGAAGCCCCGATCATCGCCTCGTGAGCCGCCGCGGGGGTGTCGTCGCGGGCCGTTCCCGGCGCCCGCGTTCTCCCGAGCGTGCGCGCTGCCGTGACGGCATGTTCGCGCGCTGCCGTGGCGGCACGTCCGCGCGCTCCTCGCGTGCGTGCCCGCCGAGGCGCTACACTCGTCCCCTGGGCGGAAAGCGGCAACGCGAAGGGGGGCGGTGCATGGCGACGCGCGTATTGATCGCCGAGGATGAGCCGAACATCGTCGAGTCACTGAGCTTCGTGCTCGGGCGCGAGGGCTTCGAGGTGTCGGCGGTGCTCGACGGCGAGGCGGCACTCGAGAAGCTGCGCTCGGAGCGTCCCGACGTGCTGATCCTCGACGTGATGCTGCCGCGGCTCAACGGCTTCGAGGTGCTCAAGCAGGCGAAGGCCGACCCGTCGCTGCGCGCGATTCCGGTCGTGGTCCTCACGGCGAAAGGTCAGGCGCACGACCGGCGAATGGCAGAGGGACTCGGCGTCGACGGCTTCATGACCAAGCCGTTCTCCAACCGCGAGATCGTCGAGATGGTGCGGCGCCTGGTGCAGTCATGACCGGCGCACCGCCGCCCTGCACCGGATCCCCCTGACCATGCCGCGCCTGTCGCCCCGGCTGCGCGACGCCGCCGTCGTGCTGCCCCTGGTAGGACTGTTCCTGCTGATGCCGCCGGCGATCACGCTGTTCACGGCGCCGTACCACGTCGCCGGCGTGCCTTTGATCGTGACCTACCTGTTCGGCGTCTGGATCGCGCTGATCGTGTGCGCGGCCATTCTCGCGAACCGCGTCTCGCGCATCGAGCGCGACGCCGATGCCGGGCGGGAGGGCGGCGCGGCGCCGGACGGCTCGCAATGATGCTGTCGGCCAACCTGGTCCTGACCATCGCGCTCCTGTACGTGGCGCTGCTGTTCGCGGTCGCCTTCGTGGGCGACCGGCGCGCGCGCAGCGGGCGGCTCGGCTGGCTCAAATCGCCGCTCGTCTACACCCTGTCGATCTCCGTCTACTGCACCTCGTGGACGTTCTACGGCGCGGTGGGCTCGGCGGCGCGCAACGGGCTCGAATTCGCCACGATCTACATCGGACCCACGCTCGTGTTCGTGGGCTGGTGGGTGTTCCTGCGCAAGATCGTGCGCATCGGTCACGTCCACGGCGTGACCTCGATCGCCGACATGATCTCCTCGCGCTACGGCAAGAGTCCGAGCCTCGCGGCGCTGGTCACGCTGATCGCCGTGGTCGCCGCCACGCCCTACATCGCGCTCCAGTTGCGCGCGGTGACGGTGAGCTTCCAGGTGATCGGCAATGCCGGTCCCGAGCCGTTGTCGGGCCTGCCGGCGGGGCAGCCCGACTTCCATCTCGGATTCTGGATCGCGGTCGGCATGGCGATCTTCACCATCCTGTTCGGCACGCGCAATATCGACGCCAAGGAACGCCATCACGGCGTGGTCGCCGCCATCGCGCTCGAGGCGGTGGTCAAGCTGGTCGCGCTGGTCGCCGTGGGGCTGATGGTGGTGTACGGCATTTCGGACGGGCCGCAGGCCGTCTTCGCGCGTGCCTCACCCGAGATCCTGCACGCCACCGACGTGTTCGGCCCGCGCTGGGTCGTGGTGACGCTGCTCTCCGCAGCCGCCATCGTCTGCCTGCCGCGCGAGTTCCAGGTCGTCGTGGTCGAGAACAACGACGAGAGCCACCTGCGCACCGCGTCGTGGCTGTTTCCGCTGTACCTGCTGCTCATCTCGCTGTTCGTGCTGCCGATCGCGATCGCCGGACTCGACAACCTGCCGGAGGGCTCGAACCCGGACATGTTCGTGCTCACGCTGCCGATGTGGGCGCGTCAGGAGTCGATCGCGCTGCTCGCCTTCCTCGGCGGCTTCTCGTCGGCCACGTCGATGGTGATCGTCGCCTGCATCGCGCTGTCGACGATGGTCTCGAACCATCTCATCATGCCGGCGGCGCTGCGCCTGGGGTGGGTGTCGGTCAGTGCGAGCGGAGAGATCCGCCGCTTCCTGCTCACCAGCCGGCGCATCTCCATCTGCCTCATGCTGTTGCTTGGCTTTCTCTATTTCCGCATCAAGGGCAACTCCGAAGCGCTGGCGTCGATCGGGCTCATCTCGTTCGCCGGTGCCGCGCAGGTGATGCCGAGCCTCGTCGGCGGCCTCTTCTGGCGGCGCGCGAATGCCGGCGCCGCACTCGCCGGCCTCGCTGCCGGTGCGCTGCTCTGGGCCTACACGCTGTTCCTGCCGAGCTTCGGCGGCGACTTCATCGTCTCTTCGAAGGTGATGGCCGAGGGGTTGCTCGGGTCGGCGCTGCTGCGGCCGCACGCGCTCATGGGGCTCGACCGGCTCGATCCCCTGCTGCACTCGCTGTTCTGGAGCCTGTCGGTGAACACGCTGCTGTTCGTGGCCCTGTCGCTCGTCCGCGAGGCCAAGCCTCTCGAGCGGCTGCAGGCGACGCTGTTCGTCGACGTGTTCCGCACCCCTGCCGAGGCCGCCAGCGGGTTGGTCCGGCGCTCGGCGACGACGCGCGACCTGAGCGCGCTCGCGGTGCGGATCCTCGGTGCCGACGAGGCGAGGCGGCTCTTCCGCGAGGCGGGCGGCACGGACGGTGCAGGCGGCCCGCCGCCGCTGGCCGACGATGCCTTCATCACCAAGCTCGAGCGCAAGCTCGCGGGAAGCGTCGGCGCGGCGTCGGCACACGCGATGATCTCGCAGGTGGTCACCGGCGAGACGATCAGCCTCGACGCACTCGTGAAGATCGCCGACGAGACGCAGCGGGTGCGCGAGTACAGCCGCGAGCTCGAGCAGAAATCGCGCGAGCTCGAAGCCACGGCGCGCAAGCTGAGCGAGGCCAACGACCGGCTCACGCGGCTCGACAGGGAGAAGGACGACTTCCTGAGCCAGGTGAGCCACGAGGTGCGTACGCCGATGACCTCCATCCGCTCGTTCGCCGAGATCCTGCTCGACGCGAAGGATCTCGACGACCAGCGCGCCGCGCGCTACGTGAGCGTCATCCACGAGGAGAGCATCAGGCTCACCAGGCTCCTCGACAGCATCCTCGACCTGAGTCTGGTCGAGCACGGCGAGGCGCCGATCGACCTCGTGCGGACCGATCCGGAAGAAGCGCTCCGGGGCGCATTGCGCACCTGCGAGGGGCTCGCGGCGCAGTCGGGGGTGCGCCTCGAAAGCCGCGTGGAGGCGCGCGGCGCGCTGGTGCGTGCCGACGCCGACCGGCTGAGCCAGGTCTTCATCAACCTCGTCTCGAACGCGGTCAAGTACAACACGAGCCCCGACCCCTGGGTGCGCGTGACGAGCCGCGTGACGGCCGGCGCCTACGAGGTGCTCGTCGAGGACAACGGCCCGGGCATCCTTCCCGAGGAGCGCGAGCTCATCTTCTCGAAGTTCCTGCGTGGCTGGGCGCACACGCAGACCCCGGCCGCGGGTGCCGGCCTGGGACTGGCCATCAGCGGGCAGATCATGCGCCGGCACGGTGGCACGCTCACGCTGGTGCCCGGGGTCGCGCCCGGCGCCTCCTTCAGGGTGACGCTGCCGCTGGCGGAGGGGCCGGGCGACTAATAGAGCCGCTCGACGCGACCGGTGTACAGCACCGGCCCCTGCGGCGCGCCCGTCGGCGAGCCGCCCGCCTGCTCGAGGCTGACCGCCAGCGCCGGCACGTTGGCGAAGGCCTCGTCTGGCAAGGCGGGCAGGATGACGCGAGCCACGCCGGAGGAGGGCAGCACGCCCAGCGAGCGCGGCGCGGCGCCGTCGGGCAGCATCCACAGTTCCAGCGCGCGATCAGGCGGCACCGCCGCGGCGCCGACGGTCTTGACGGTCATCACGCGACTCGCGCGATCGAGCGAGGCGATGAGCGCAGGGCGCGCATCCTGTCCGGCGAGCACCACCACGATCGGCGCCTCGGCGAGTTGCTGCTCGCGCGCGACGAGGCCGCCCAGCACCGCCACCGCGACGAGACTCGCGAGCGCCAGGCCACGCCAGAACGGCATGCGCATCCACCACGGGTCGCGTTCGCTCGGGCGTACCGTATCGAGTCCAAGGCGCATCGCGACGCGTCTCCACACCTGCGGCGGCGCCGTGATCGGCGGCGCCGCTTCGGCGAACGGCGCGAGCCGCAGCTCCCACTCGCGGATCGTCGAGGCCACCACGGTGTCGGTCTGCGCCGCCCGGGCGAGGCGTGCCCGTGCGCGGGCGGGCAGCGTGCCGAGCACGTAGGCGGCCGCCAGCGCATCGAGGCGTGCCACGCGGTCGGGACGCGACAGGTTCATGTGCGGCTCCCGTACCCGGCGCCGTCGAGGCAGCGCTTCAGGCGCTCGAGGCCGCGGCGGACCCACGACTTCACGGTGCCGAGCGGCTCGCGCATGTGCGCCGCAAGCTCCGCGTGCGACATCCCCTGGTAGAACGCGAGCGCGATCGCCTGGCGCGGACCGGCCTCGAGCGTCTCCACGCAATCGCGCACCGAACGTACCTCCGCCCCGGCGAGCAGCATCTCGCCCGGGGTCATCGCCGACGACGGCGGATCGTAGGCGGGTGCGTCGTCATCATCGTCGGGCGTGAGCGATACCGTGTCGATCTCGCGCCGCCGCAGCTGGTCGAGGCAGCGATTGCGCACGATGGACGTGAGCCACGTCATGGGCTGGCTCTTCGCGACCTCGTACGACGCGGCGTGATGCCATACGCTGACGTACGCTTCCTGGAGGACGTCTTCGGCGGCGGGACCGTCCCTCAGGATACGCAGCGCCACGCCGTACAGATGCGCGGACGTCGCTTCGTAGAACTCCGCGAACGCTGCCTGGTCGCCCAGCGCGATCCGCGACAGGAGGGCTGCCACCCGCGCGCTCCGGTCGGCGGCGGGGGGCGGCGCCATCAGCGCTGTTTGCGCCAGAGCACGTCCGGGCGGCCCTCGGCGTGATTGATCGCGCGGGCCAGGACGAAGAGAAGGTCGGAGAGGCGGTTGAGGTAGACGCGCGAGGGCGTGGTGATGGACTCGGTCGCGGCCGCCGCGACCACGGCGCGCTCGGCGCGGCGGCACACGGTGCGCGCGACGTGCGCGAGCGCGGCGGCGCGCGTGCCGCCGGGGAGGATGAACTCCTTGAGCCGGCCGAGGTCCGCGTTGAAATGCTCCACCGCCGCCTCGATGCGCTCGACGTGGCCGTCGGTCACGGATTCGAGACCCGGGATCGAGAGCTCGCCCCCGAGGTCGAAGAGATCGTGCTGCACGGCGGTCAGGCACTCCGCGATCGGCGCGGGCACGCCCTCGGCGAGCAGCAGACCCACGTGCGAATTGAGCTCGTCGACCGCGCCGATGGCGGCGATCCGCGGCGAGTCCTTGGCCACGCGCGAGCCGTCGCCCAAACCCGTGGTGCCGGCGTCGCCGGTGCGCGTGACGATCTTCGACAGGCGGTGTCCCATGAGCGTATGTTGCCACGAATGCCGAGGCATTGCAGGCCGCTACGGGATTCGGGTGCGGATTTGCTACGATGGCCGCGAAGGCGATCGGGTCCCGGACCCGACCTTCGTGGAGGAGTGGAAGACGCATGAATCCCTACGCGAGCGACCTCGAGCGCAACTCGGCCAACTACGTCCCGCTCACCCCAGTCTCGTTCCTCGCCCGAACGGCGCAGATCTGGCCGGACCGGCTCTCGGTGGTTCACGGTGCGCGCCGCTACACCTGGCAGGCGACGTACGATCGCAGCCGCCGCCTCGCCTCCGCCCTGACGCGCGCGGGCATCGGCGCGGGCGACACCGTGGCCGCGATGCTCGCCAACACGCCGGAGATGATCGAGGCGCATTTCGGCGTGCCGATGGCGGGTGCTGTGCTCAACACGCTCAATACGCGCCTCGATGCGGAGGCGCTGGCCTTCATGCTGGAGCATGGCGAGGCCAGCGTGCTGCTCACCGACACCGAGTACGCGCCGGTCATCCGGGACGCGCTCGCCCGTGTCGGGCGCAAGCCGCGCGTGATCGACGTTGCCGACAGCGAGGGGCCGGGCGGCGACAGGCTCGGCGAGGTCGACTACGAGGCCTTCCTCGCCGGCGGCGATCCCGCCTTCGCGTGGCAGCCGCCCGCCGACGAGTGGGACGCGATCACGCTGAACTACACCTCGGGCACCACCGGCAATCCCAAGGGTGTCGTCTATCACTATCGCGGTGCCTACCTCAATGCGCTTTCGAACATCGTCGACTGGGGCATGCCGCGGCACTCGGTGTACCTGTGGACGTTGCCGCTCTTCCACTGCAACGGCTGGTGCTTCGCGTGGACCATGGCGGCGAACGCTGGCACCAACGTGTGCCTGCGCCGGGTCGAGGCGCAGGCGATCTTCGACCTCATCCGCGAGCACAAGGTCACCCACTACTGCGGCGCGCCCATCGTGCATTCGCTGCTCATCAATGCGCCGGAGGAGATGAAGCACGGGATCACGCACAAGGTCTCCGCGCTGGTGGCGGCCGCGGCGCCGCCGGCCTCGGTGATCGAGGGCATGGAGCGGATGGGCTTCGACATCACCCACGTGTACGGGCTTACCGAGACCTACGGTCCGGCAGCCGTATGCGCCAAGCATCGGGAGTGGGACGTGCTCGACATCGGTGCGCGCACGGAACGCAACGGCCGCCAGGGCGTGCGCTACACGGCGGAGGAGGGGATGACGGTGATGGATGCGGACACCATGCGCGAAGTCCCGTCCGACGGCAACACGATGGGCGAGATCATGTTCCGCGGCAACATCGTGATGAAGGGCTACCTCAAGAATCCCGCAGCCTCCGCCGAGGCGTTCGCGGGCGGCTGGTTCCACTCGGGCGACCTCGCCGTGCTGCAGCCCGACGGCTACGTGAAGATCAAGGATCGCAGCAAGGACGTGATCATCAGCGGCGGCGAGAACATCAGCTCGCTGGAGGTGGAGGACGTGCTGTACCGCCATCCGGCCGTGGCCACCGCTGCCGTCGTGGCGCAGCCGGATCCCAAGTGGGGCGAGACGCCTTGCGCGTTCGTCGAGCTGCGCCCGGGTGCGACCGCGACGGAAGGCGAGATCATCGCGCACTGCCAGGCCCATCTCGCGCGCTTCAAGGCGCCGAAGAAGGTGATCTTCGGCGACGTGCCCAAGACGTCGACCGGGAAGATCCAGAAATTCGTGCTGAGGGAGCGGGTGAAGTCGACCTCGGCGATCGGGTAGGCGCTCGCGGCGGATTCGTGAGCGAGGGGCCGGGCGACCTCGGGACCGCATGACCTCGGGACCGCATGACCGAACCCCACGACTCCACCGTCCCGGCGCTGCGCATCGAGGCACGCAACGACGTGGCGGTGCGCGCAAGCGGCGACTTCGTCCTCTACTGGATGATCATGCATCGCCGGCCGGGATGGAACTTCAGCCTCCAGCGCGCCGTCGATTGGGCGCGTTCGCTCGAGCGTCCCCTCGTGATCCTGGAGGCGCTGCGCTGCGGCTATCCATGGGCGAGTGACCGCCTCCATGCCTTCATGCTCGACGGGATGGCGGCGAACGCGCGCAGCTTCGCGTCGACCGCTGCGCTCCACTATCCGTACGTCGAGACCAGTGGCGATCGCGGCAAGGGGCTCCTTTCCGAACTCGCGGCGCGTGCCTGTGTCGTGGTGACGGACGAGTTCCCGTGCTTCATGGTCCCGCACATGGTTGCCGCGGCGGCGAAGCAGGTCGCCTGCCGCTTCGAGGTCGTCGACTCGAAGGGCTTCCTGCCCTCGCGCGCGACGCGCAGGACCTTTCCGAGCGCGTACGCGTTTCGCCGCTTCCTGCAGTGTATGTCTTGATGACGATCGCGGCGTGGCTGGTACGGCTCGGAGAGTCGCTCTCGCCGTGCCGGAGGGCCGTTCTTGCCGTGCTGCCGTGGACGGATCACCACGGGACGGGGCCACCCTGTTGACGCTTCGGGCAGGGGATGGCATCGTACGATTTCGTTATCGATAAGGAAATCGTATGACGACCGTCACGGTTTCGCCGAAGTACCAGATCGTGGTTCCCAAGCAGGCCCGCGAAGCGCTGGGCCTGCGTCCCGGACAGAAGGTCGAGGTGATCGCGTATGAAGGACGCCTCGAACTGATTCCGGTGAGCAGTCCGAAGAGAATGCGTGGATTCCTGCGCGGCATCGACACGTCGATAAGGCGCGACAAGGACCGCGTGTGAACGTGGTCGACTCTTCCGGGTGGCTCGTATACCTCGCCGATGACACCAACGCCGGGTTCTTCGCTCCCGCCATCGAGGACGTCGATCGGCTCATCGTCCCGACGATCAGCGTGCTCGAAGTGTTCAAGAGGGTGCTGCAACAGCGCGACGAGACCGAAGCACTGCGCACGGTCGCGTTGATGCGACAGGGCACCGTCATCGATCTCGACGCCGACCTCGCGTTGAGCGCCGCGAAACTCGGTCGCGAGCATCGCTTGCCGCTGGCCGACAGTGTGATTCTCGCGACTGCAAGGAGGTTTGATGCAACGGTGTGGACACAGGACAGCGACTTCGAAGGACTCGAAGGTGTCCGCTACATCGCGAAGTCGTAGCGCACGGCGGGGTGCGCGATGCATCGCGCACAGATCGGAGAAGGCGAACGTTTTCGCGCGGGCCCCGGAACGCGACTTAGCCCGGTCGCCGCCGTTGGCCCAGGACCCGACCCGCAGTCAGCTCGCGCAGGAACTCGTGCAGCGGGAGGATGCGGATGGGCCCGTCCTGTTGGGCGCTGTCGCCCAGATACACCCCCCAGCAACCGGTGATCGCGCCAGCTCCGTGCAATTCGACGAGACCGCGACTGTGCTCGGCTCGCCAACGGACGCTCGCCTTGACTTCGATCCCGACGGCGAAGGCGCCGCGACGCCACACGAAGTCGACCTCGGTGCCGGAAGGCGTTCGACAGTACGAAAGCTCACCGCCACAGTCCGAGTAGGCAATCTGCGCACGCAGTTCGTGCAACACCCAGCGTCGTGAATCTCGTTCAGCAGCGGCGGCAGCTTCTGCACCTCATCTACGACCACCCTCTTCGACCTTGCCGACAGTGAGCCCGATCCCGACGAGCCCTCGAGGAACTGTTCCCCCACAACGAAGCGTTTCGCGACCGGAGCGCCCGGTTCCGCTACCATTCCACTCGATGACCCGAGCCGTTTCCCCCACCGACCTCTCGCGACCGCTAACCGAACCCGAGATCGACGAGCTCGCCGACGTTCTGGACGCGCTGCCCGAGGAACGCAACGCCTTCGGTCTGCCGATGCTCGAAGGCTATCTCGTCGGCGTGCTGCTGCAGCCCGAGATCGTGATGCCGGCCGAGTGGTTGCCGCCGATCTTCGGCGAGCGCGAAGGCGAACCGATGCTTCCCGGCAACGAAGCGCAGATCGCACGGGTGCTCGAACTCGTCATGCGGCATCACAACACGCTCGCTGCGCACATCGCAGCCCGCGAGCCCTTCGATCCCATCGTCTGGACCATGGAGAGCGAGGACGGTTCGCCCACCACGCGCGAGCAGGAACTGGCCTCGCTGTGGCCGTGGGCGGTCGGCTTCCATGTGGCGCTCTCACGCTTTCCGGCCCTCTTCGAGCTTGCCGACCGCGATCCCGATCTCGACGAGCCCCTCGAGGAAGTGTTCCGCCACATCCCGCTCGACGACGACGTGGACGACGAGGCGATGCGGGAGCTCCGCAGCGAGCGGGAGCGCCTCGATCGCGAGGATCGGATCGACGATGTCGACGATGCCCTCGACCGTCTCGTCGACGCCGTGCTCGACATCGTCGAGATCACGCGGCCCCGTACCCCCGTCGTGCGGGCGCAGCCCAAGGTCGGCCGCAACGATCCCTGCCCCTGCGGCAGCGGGCGCAAATACAAGCAGTGCCACGGTCGGGACGGCGGCTGACGGGTTACGGGCTCGACGGGATGGGCCGACAACGCACCGCCTCCAGCGCTGGTGCGGCCTGTCATGACTACCCCGCCGTCGTCATGTACCCCATCCACGGCCAGTAGGTCAGCCCGAACACCGCCAGCAACGCGAATGCCGCGAGCGTGATCACGAGCCCGGTGCGCACGAAGTCGCGCGCGTCGAAGGTGTCGGTGCCGTGGGCGATCATGTTCTGCGGCGCGTTCACGGGCAGAATGAAGCCGAAGCTCACGACGAACTGCAGCAGCATCGTCATGCCGATGGCGTTGATGCCCGGCGTCTGCACCGCACCGAGCACGCTGATGACGATCGGGATCATCGTCGAGGCCAGCGCGGTGGCGCTCGCGAATCCGAGATGGATGACGATCAGGAACACCGACAGCAGCATCAGGATCGCGAAGGCGCCGGCCTGCTGCAGGCCGAGGTGCGTGACGATCAGGTTCGCCAGCCAGCCGGCCGCGTTGGTGCGCAGCAGCGCCGTGCCGATGCTGATGCCCACCGCGAACAGCACCACGGTGCCCCACGGAAATCCGCGCTGCGACGTCTTCCAGTCCATCACGCCCACGCGCGGCAGCAGCATCAGCGCGATCGCGGCGATGGTGGTCGACGAGGTGTCGAAGTCGTGCAGCACCTTCTCGGTGGACCAGAAGCCGAGCAGCGCCACCACCACCGCGAGGAGCTTCCACTCGTTCGGCGTCGTGCGGCCGATGGCGTCGAGCTGCTGGCGGATCGCGTCGCGGCCGCCGGCGATCTCGTCCATCTCGGGCTTCATCATGCGCGTCATGATGAAGTACAGCGCCACCGTCAGGAGCGCTGAGAACGGCGCGCCGGCCACGAACCACTCGGTCCAGGTGATGGTGGCGCCGAACTGCTTCTCGACGAAGCCGACCGCCACCATGTTCTGCGCGGCCGCGGTCTTGATGCCGATGTTCCACACGCTCGCGGTCTGCGCGGCAGTGATCACGAGCAGCGCCGCGAACCGGCTTCGCTTGTCGACCTTGAAGGCGAGGATGAAGCCCATCATGATCGGCATCAGGCACGCCACGCGCGCCGTGGTGCTGGGCACGATGAAGGACAACAGCACGCCCACGATCATCGCGCCGATCACGATGCGATGGGTGCTTGCCCCCACGCGCGACAGCACCAGCAGCGCGATGCGCCGGTCGAGCCCGGTGGCGGTCATCGCCGCGGCGATGAAGCAGGCCGCCGCGACCAGCGCGACGGCGCTGCTCGCGAAGCCCGACAGCGCGAGGTTGAGCGCGGCGACGCTGCCCATCGCCGGGCCGTCGGGCCTCGCGACCTCGGGGGCGAAGGCCAGGCCGAAGATCATCAGCGCGCCGATGACGACGGCGCTCACCGCATAGTCCAGCGCCTCGGTCATCCAGGTGATCACCGCGAAGGCCAGGATGCCCAGCATCACCTGTCCCGCGGCCGGCAGGCCGGCGGCGGCCGGTAGCAGCAGGATCAGCACGAGGGCGGCGAGCGCGGCGACGAGACCCGCGCGCTGCGTCAGAGTGGCGGTGCCGGTCGTGCTGGCGCCGGCGCCGGTGCTGCTGGTGGCATTCGCGTTCATGGCTCTCCGATCCGGATGCCGGCATTTTCGACGTGGGCGGGCGATGTGGCTTGATGGGTGTCAATCATCTCGCAACAGGGGCTCGAGCCACGTCACGCGGACCCTTCGCGAGGGCATGGGCCGCTGTCGAAGGGCATCGGCGTCGCGGCGATCGACAAGAGCCGGGAGTTCCGAACCTCGCGTATGCTGCCCGTATCTACCCTAGGCTCGCAAGCCGTCCTCCCGACCATGCCGGAAGCGCCGTACACGTCTGCCGCAAGGGCCGCCCCGCATCCGCGTTCCTCCGCGACAACCCTGTCCCGCAAGCCCGCACGGAAGCGGACGCGCCGATGACGCCCGCCGCACCCCCGAGGCCCGAATCCAGCGGGCCTGCGACCGCCCGGGATCCCCGCGTGCCGGACGTAGCGGTCTTCTCCGCGAAAGCCTATGACCGCCAGTTCCTGGATGCGGCCAACGACCGGGGCATCTGTCGGCTCCACTATTTCGACGCGGCACTCGATGCCGACACGGCCCGTCTCGCGGCCGGACGCGAGGTCGTGTGCGTGTTCGTCAACGATCGTGCCGACGCCGAGATCCTCGAAATGCTCGCGGCCAACGGCACGCGCCTGCTGGCGCTGCGTTGCACCGGATTCAACAACGTCGACCTGGCTGCGGCGCGCGCGCACGGCATCCGCGTGGTGCGCGTCTCCACGTATTCGCCGCATCGGTCGCCGAGCACGCGGTGGCCCTGCTGCTGTCGCTGGTGCGGCGCATTCCGCGTGCCTGGTACCGCACGCGCGACGGCAACTTCACCCTCGACGGACTGCTCGGTTTCGACCTGCACGGCCGTACCGTGGCCGTGGTCGGTACCGGCCGGATCGGCATCGAGTTTGCCAGGATCATGCGCGGCTTCGGCTGCACCCTCCTCGGCCACGATGCGCGGGTGAATCCCGACTTCACCGCACTCGGCGGCCGCTACGTCGACCTCGACGAGGCACTGGCGCAGGCCGACGTGGTGTCGTTGCACTGCCCCCTCACGCCGCAGACCCACCACCTGGTCGACGCCCGGCGGCTGGCCGCGTGCAAGCCCGACCTGATCCTGATCAACTCCAGCCGCGGCGCGCTGGTGGACACTGCCGCGGTGATCGACGCGCTCAAGTCGGGGCACCTCGGCGGCGTCGCCATCGACGTGTACGAGCAGGAGGCCGATGTGTTCTATCGCGACTGGTCGACCGAGATCATGTCCGACGACATGCTCGAACGCCTGCTGTCGTTCCACAACGTGATCGTCACCGGGCACCAGGCGTACTTCACGCGCGAGGCCATGACCACCATCAGCCGCACGACGATCGACAGCGTCGGCCAGTACGCGCGCGGCGAGCATCTGACGGAGGAACTGGTCGCAGGATGAATCGACGTCCCGGACTCGGTAACGGGGCGCGTGGATGCGCGTTGGCGCAGGCGTCGGGCAGGCGGGATGCAGGATTGCGTGAGTCGCGGGAGGGGCGCACCATATGGGCAGTATCGGAGCATTCCTGGAGCAGCAGCCGTTCATCGCGCTGTTCCTGGTCGTGGGCTTGGGCTATGCGCTGGGCCGGGTGAAGGTCGCCGGGTTCTCGCTGGGCATCGGCGCGGTGCTGTTCGTCGGTCTCGCGGCCGGTGCGATCGCACCCAAGGCCACGCCGCCCGGGCTGCTGGGCAGCATCGGCCTGATCCTGTTCCTGTACGGCACCGGCATCCAGTACGGCCGCACCTTCTTCAAGGGGCTGGTCAGCGGATTCGGGTTGCGTGCCAATCTGCTCGCCGCCGTGGCGGTCGTGGCCGGCAGCGCGGTCGCGTTGCTCTGCGGCCGCTGGCTCGGCTTCAGCGTCGAAAGCGCCACCGGCATGTTCGCCGGATCGCTGACCAGCACGGCCAGCCTGCAGACGGCGATCAGCGTCTCCGGGAGCGACCTGCCGGCGGTGGCCTATGCGATCGCCTATCCGTTCGGCGTGTTCGGTCCGATCCTGCTGTTCTTTCTCACCCAGAAGCTGCTGCGTCCGAAGGTCGAGGCGGTGGGCAGCCAGCATCTGCAGGCCGCGGAGGTCAGCGTCGACGAGGCCGGCCTGGTGGGCCGCACGATCGGCGAGGTGCGGCAAAAGCTGCCGTCGGGCACGGGGGTCGCGGTGCTGCGCAGGGGCGGCAGCAACCGGTTCGTGGACAGGGACACGGTGCTGCAGGCCGGCGACCTGTTGCTGGTGTCCGGGCAGCCCACCGCCATCGCCAACCTGAAACTGCCTCCGGATCACGGCGACATCCGCAGCGACCGCCACGACCTGGACCTGGTGCTGGTGTACGTCTCGCGCGAGGCGCTGGTCGGGCAGCGGCTGGATCGGTTGCCGCTGCCGAAGGACATTCCCTGCCGCATCCTGCAGGTGCGCCGCGGCGACGTCGACCTGGTGCCGACGGCGGACCTGGTGCTCGAGTACGGCGACCAGATCGGTGTGCTGGCACCGCCCGAGCACCTGGGCCAGTTCGGCAAGCTGTTCGGCGATTCGGTCAATGCCGAGGCACAGTTCTCCTTCATGTCGTTTGGCTTGGGGATGGCCGCCGGCGGCCTGCTCGGCCTGGTGCCGATTCCGATCCCGGGGCTCGGCACGGTGAGCCTGGGTGCGGCCGGCGGCGTGATCGTTGTCGCGCTGGTGCTGGGCTACCTGCGCCGCCTGGGCCCGTTCGACTGGAGCATGCCGCAGGTCGCCAACACCATCCTGCGCAACTTCGGCCTCACGCTGTTTCTGGCCCAGGTCGGCATGTCCTCGGGCGAGCCCTTCGTGCGCAACATCGCGCAGGACGGGCTGCCGCTGCTGCTCGCGGGCGTCATCCAGGTGGCGGTGGTGGTGCTGATCGTGATCCTCGGCGGCTGGTTCGTGCTGCGCATGAAGTACGACGACCTGCTGGGCATCGCGTCGGGCGCGACCGGCAACCCCGCGATCCTCGCCTACGGCAACCAGCTGTGCCCCACCGGCCGGCCTGACATGGGCTACGCGATGATCTTCCCCGGCGTCGGGACCATCCTCAAGATCGTGCTGGTCCAGGTGATGCTCGGCATGGGCGCGGACGCGCCTCCCCATTGACGACACCTGCGGTACGGGGCGCCCGGCCGCGGGTGCACCGCGCTTCACAGCAACGGAGAACGCCATGGCGATGAAGCCCGTCGAGATGCCCCAGGTTCTGGCCCTGACCACCCGCAAGGGCGTGGGCAGCCTGCGCTGGCAGAAGCCGCAATGGATCGGCTTCCTGCCACCGTGCAACCATGCCTGCCCGGCCGGTGAGGATATCCAGGCCTGGCTCGCGCTCGCCCAGGCGGGGCGCCACGAGGAGGCCTGGCGCACGCTGGTCCGGGACAACCCGCTGCCGTCCACGCACGGACGCGCCTGCTATCACCCCTGCGAGTCGAGTTGCAATCGCGCGGCGCTCGATGCGCCGATCGCGATCCATGCTGTCGAGCGCTTCCTTGGCGACCTCGCGAGCGACAGCGGATGGACCGTCCCGGTGGCGGCGGCGTCCGGCAAGCGCGTGCTCGTGGTCGGCGCCGGGCCCGCCGGCCTGTCGTGCGCGTGGCACCTGGCCCGCATGGGTCACGCGGTGGAGATCCGCGACCAGAACCCGGGCCCGGGGGGCATGATGGCCTACGGCATCCCCGAGTATCGCCTGCCGCGCGACGATCTCCAGGGCGAGATCGCGCGCATCACCGCACTCCCCGGCGTGACGCTGCGTTGCGGTGGGCGCGTCGACGACGTTGCGCGGGCACGCCGCGAGGGCGGCTTCGACGCCGCCTTCGTCGCCGTCGGTGCGCAACTGGGCAACCACCTCGACATCCCGGCCGTGGACGGGCGCCGCATCATCGACGCGGTCGGTCTGCTCGACCAGGTCCGTCGCGACGAGCGGCCCGCGCTGGGTCGCGTGGTGTTCATCGTTGGCGGCGGCAATACCGCGATGGATGCGGCGCGCACGGCCCGGCGCCTCGGCGCCGCCGAAGCGGTGCTGGTCTACCGGCGCGATGCCGCGCACCTGTCGGCGCATCCGGACGAGGCCCAGGAAGCGCTCGCCGAAGGCGTGAAGGTCAAGTGGGTGAGCACGGTCCAGCAGTTCGGTGCCAAAGGCGTGGTCATCGAGAGGATGGCCATGGACGCCGAGGGCAAGGTGACGCCCACCGGCGAGACCGAATTGCTGGCCGCGGACTCGGTGCTGCTCGCGGTGGGCCAGCACAGCGACCTGTCGCTGCTGACCGGGGCACCGAAAGCCGCCATCGTGCAGGGCGTGGTCCAGGTCGGCGAGCAGATGATGACCGGCGAGGATGGGCTGTTCGCCGGCGGGGACTGCATCGGCGGCGCGCGCACGATGACCACCGCAGTGGGTCACGGCAAGGCGGCGGCGCGGCAGATCGATGCCTGGCTGCGCGGGCAACCCTACGTGCACCGCGCGTCGAACCGGATCGTGGACTTCGACGACCTGCACTTGCCCGGCTACCTCGAAGCCCCGCGCAGCCAGCAGCACGAAGTGCCGCCGGGACTGCGTGCCGGCTTCGGCGAAGTGGTGGCCGGACTGTCGCAAGCGCAGGCGCGCTACGAGGCCGAGCGCTGCCTGTCGTGCGGCAACTGCTTCGAGTGCGACAACTGCTTCGCCGCCTGTCCCGAGCAGGCGATCCGCCGGCTCGGCCGCGGCCGGGGTTACGCCGTCGAGCTGGATCTTTGCACCGGATGTGCGATCTGCTTCGAGCAGTGTCCCTGCCACGCCATCGAGATGACACCCGATCCGGCCACGGCCGGCAGTGGCGCATCGTCCGAAGCGGACGCATTGCCGATCGGCAGCCTCGGGGAGCCCGTGGCGCCCTCACGGTTCCAGGTGCGGCCATGAGCCGCGAAGAGGACGCCATGACGACTCCGACCCCGGCGCCACTCGAAACCATGGACGGCAACACTGCCGTCACCTGGATCGCCTATCGCGTCAACGAGGTCTGCGCGATCTACCCGATCACGCCGTCGTCGGTGATGGCCGAACTGGCCGACACCTGGGCGGCGCAGGGACAGCGCAACCTCTGGGGCCAGGTGCCCGTGGTGCAGGAGATGCAGGCGGAGGGGGGTGCCGCCGGCTGCGTGCACGGCGCGTTGCAGTCGGGCGCGCTGACCACGACCTTCACCGCGTCGCAGGGGCTGCTGCTGATGCTGCCCAACATGTACAAGATCGCCGGCGAGCTCACCTCGACGGTGTTCCACGTCGCCGCACGCGCGCTGGCCTCGGCCGCGTCGTCGATCTTCGGCGACCACCAGGACATCATGGCCGCGCGCGGAACGGGCTTCGCGATCCTCGGCGCGGCATCGGTACAGGAAGGCCACGATCTGGCGCTGATCGCGCAGGCCGCCACGCTCGCCGGTCGGGTGCCGATGATCCACTTCACCGACGGCTTCCGCACCTCGCACGAGTACAACGGCGTCGCCCTGGTCCCGGACGAACAGATCCGCGCGATGATCGACGAGGATCTCGTGCGCGAGCACCGGCTGCGGGCGCTGAGCCCCGAGCATCCGGTCATCCGCGGCACCTGGCAGAACCCCGACACCTACTTCCAGGCGCGCGAAGCCGGCAATCCGTTCTATGCGCGCATGCCCGCGGTCGTCCAGCAGGCGATGGATCGCTTCGCCGCGTTGACGGGGCGCCGCTACACACTGGTGCGCTACGACGGGCCGGACGATGCCGAGCGTGTCGTGGTCAGCATGGGTTCGGGGGCCGAGGTGGTGCGCGAGACGGCCGCCTGGCTGAACGCACAGGATCCCGGGCAGAAGGTGGGCGCGCTGCAGATCGTGCTGTACCGACCGTTCCCGGTCGATGCCTTCCTCGCCGCGCTGCCGGCCAGCGTGCGCACGGTCGCCGTGCTCGACCGCACCAAGGAACCTGGCGCGCCGATGGAGCCGCTGCACGCCGATGTGATCGGCGTGCTGGCGCAGGCGGTCGCCAGCGGCCGGCGCGCGAGCATGCCGCGCGTGATCGGCGGGCGCTACGGCCTGTCGTCGAAGGATTTCCATCCGGGCATGGCTAAGGCGGTGTTCGACGAGTCGGCGCGCGCGCAGCCGCGCGACGGCTTCACCGTGGGCATCGTCGATGATGTCGGCCATACCAGCCTGGACTACGACGCGGAGCTCGACATCGAGCCACCCGACACCGTCCGCTGCCTGTTCTACGGGCTTGGCGCGGACGGCACGGTCGGCGCCAACAAGAACAGCGTGAAGATCCTGAGCGACACGCCCGGGCACTATGCCCAGGCCTACTTCGACTACGACTCGCACAAGTCCGGCGCCGAGACCACCTCGCACCTGCGCTTCGGCACGAAGCCGATTTCCGCGCCCTACCTGATCCGCCAGGCGCATTTCGTCGCGTGCCACAAGTTCGAGTTCCTGCGCCGCATCGACGTGCTCGGCAAGGCGCGTCCGGGCAGCACGTTCCTGCTCAACAGCCCGTACGGACCCGACGAGGTCTGGGACCGGCTGCCGCGCGAAGTGCAGCAGGTCCTGATCGAGCGCAAGCTCGAGTTCTGGGTCATCGACGCCTCGGACGTCGCCATGCGCATCGGCCTCGGCATGCGCACCAACACCATCCTGCAAACCTGTTTCTTCCACCTCGCGAAGGTGCTGCCGCCGGACCAGGCCATCGCGCAGATCAAGCACGCGATCGAGAAGACCTACGGCGCCAAGGGCCAGGCGGTGGTGCGGCTCAACTTCGCCGCGGTCGATGCGGCGGTGGCGGGGCTGCACCGCGTGCGGGTGCCCACGCGCGTGGGCGCGGCGCTGCCGATTCCCCCGATCGTGCCCGCCGACGCACCCGCGTTCGTGCGCCAGGTCACCGGCGAGATCATCGCCGGGCGCGGCAACGCCATCCCGGTCAGCCGGCTGCCGGTGGACGGCACGTTTCCGTCCGGCACCACGCGCTACGAGAAGCGCAACATCGCGGTCGAGGTGCCGGTATGGGACGCCGACCTGTGCTACCAGTGCGGCCAGTGCAGCATCGTGTGTCCGCACGCGGTGATCCGCTCGGCTTCGTACGATGCCAAGGCCCTCGAGGGCGCGCCGGCGGGATTTCCGTCGGCACCGGCCAATGCCCGCGGCTACCCGGATGCCCGCTTCACCCTGCAGTTCTACGTCGAGGACTGCACCGGATGTGGCGTGTGCGTGGAGGCCTGTCCGGCGACCAGCCCCACCGATCCGGACCACCGCGCCATCAACATGGGCGAGAAGCTCCCCATCCTCGAGCGCGAGCGCGCCAACATCGCCTTCTTCGAGACCCTGCCCAAGGCCGATCGTGCGCACGTCAACATGGCCAACGTGCGCGGCGTGCAATTCCTGGAGCCGCTGTTCGAGTTCAGCGGCGCCTGCGCCGGCTGCGGCGAGACGCCCTACCTGAAACTGATCTCGCAGCTCTTCGGCGATCGCATGCAGGTCGCCAATGCCACGGGCTGCTCGGCGATCTATGCCGCCAATACCCCGGCGCATGCCTGGCGCGCCAACGATGCCGGCCGCGGCGTGGCCTGGGCCAACTCGCTCTTCGAGGACAACGCGGAGTTCGGGCTGGGCTACCGGCTGGCGATCGACCAGCAGAGCGCGCTGGCGCGATCGCTGGTCACGCAACTGGCCGACGCGATCGGCGCGGACCTGGCCGACGCCCTGCTCGGCGCCGGGCAGGAAGGCGAGGCGGCGCTGGCCGCCCAGCGCGAGCGTGTCGCGCTGCTGCGCCAGCGACTGGCCGGCATCGACCGGCCCGAAGCGCGTTCGCTCCACACCCTGGCCGACTTCCTCGTGCGGCGCAGCGTGTGGATCATCGGTGGCGACGGCTGGGCCTACGATATCGGCTACGGCGGGCTGGACCACGTGCTCGCGCAGGGACGCGACGTCAACGTGCTGGTGCTCGACACCGAGGTCTACTCGAACACCGGCGGCCAGTCGTCCAAGGCCACGCCGCTGGGCGCTTCGGCCAAGTTCGCCGCTGCCGGCAAGCGCGTGCCGCGCAAGGACTTCGCGATGCAGGCGATCACCTACGGCAACGTCTACGTCGCGCAGATCGCGATGGGCGCCAATCCCGAGCAGTCGCTGATCGCGCTGCGCGAAGCCGAGGCGTATCCCGGTCCATCGCTCGTCCTCGCGTATTCGCAGTGCATCGCGCACGGCATCGACATGCGCACCGGCATGAAGCAGGCCGCGCGGGCGGTGGCGAGCGGCTACTGGCCGTTGTTCCGCTTCGATCCGCGCATGCGCAAGGCGGGACTCAATCCGTTCCGCCTGGATTCGACGCGCCCGCGGATCACGCTGGAGGACTACGCGTACCGCGAGTTGCGTTACAGCAGCCTGAAGCGCACCAACCCGGAGTCGGCCGCCGAGATGCTGGCCCAGGCGCAGGCTTCGGTCGACGAGCGCTACCGGATGTACGAGGACTTCGCTGCCCGCGACGGCAGCCGGTTCCTGCCGCACTGGGAGGACGCGACACCATGAACGGCATCGACTTGCGGACGCGCTATCTCGGACTGGACCTGCCGCACCCGGTGCTGGCCTCGGCCTCGCCCCTGACGCGCAGTGTCGACGGCATCTGCCGGCTGGCCGATGCCGGCGCGGCGGCGGTGGTCATGGCCTCGGTGCACGAGGAGCAGATCGCCGCCGCCGAGCTGGCCGAATTCACGCTGCGCGAAGTCGACGGCGGCACCCATCCGGAAGCCAGCGGCGGCTTCTTTCCCGAGGTACTGGCCGAGCGCAGCGTGCTCGACGAACGCCTGGAGACGCTGCGCCGCGCCGCCGAGCGCAGCGGCATTCCGGTGATCGCCAGCCTCAACGGCGTGTCGCCGGCCGGCTGGACGGGCTTTGCCCGCCAGCTCGAAGAGGCCGGCGCTGCCGCGATCGAGCTCAACGTGTTCCGCATCCCGGCCGACCTGTCCGAAGACGGCGATGCGGTCGATCGCGAATCCGTGGACGTGCTGCGCTCGGTCAAGGCCTGCGTGCGCATCCCGGTCTCGGTCAAGCTCTCGCCCTACCACAGCAGCACCGGCCGCTTCGCGCTGCAACTGGTGGCCGCGGGCGCGGACGGGCTGGCGCTCTTCAACCGCTTCTACGAGCCCGACATCGATCTCGACGCGCTGCAGCCGCGGCTCGATGCCGAGCTGAGCACGCGGGCGGACATGCGCCTCGGCCTGACCTGGATCGCGCTGCTGCACGGTCACCAGGGCAGGGCCTCGCTGGCGGCCACCTCGGGCGTGTCCAGCGGCGAGGACGTGGTCAGGTACCTGCTGGCCGGAGCCGACGTGGTCATGAGCACCTCGGCGCTGTTGCGCCACGGACCGCAGTACGTCGGCACCCTGGTGCACGGGCTGCGCGCGTGGATGGAGACACATGGTCACGGAGCCGTGGACGCGCTGCGCGGGCGCCTGTCGGCGAGCCGCCGCGGGGGTGATCCGGCGACCCTGCTGCGCGCGCAGTACCGTCGCATCCTCGCGCCCGGCGTGTCATGAGCATCGGGCGGGCACGGGGCGGACGGTGCCGTGCCAGCGCATGGCGCTCGACCCCTTGCGCTGCATCAACGCGGCCCGCGGTGAATCGCGTCATCCTGTCGAAATTCGAATCAGGAGCCCCGCCATGAACAAGACCATGAAAGCTGCCGTCGTTCGCGCGCTCGGCAAGCCGCTCACCATCGAGGAAGTCGACGTGCCCCGCCCGGCGGCCGGTGACGTCCTCGTCAGGATCGAAGCCTGTGGCGTGTGTCACACCGACCTGCACGCGGTCGAGGGCGACTGGCCGGTGAAGCCGAATCCTCCGTTCATCCCCGGCCACGAGGGCGTAGGACACGTGGTCGCCGTGGGCGCCGGGGTCAATCATGTCAAGGAGGGCGATCGGGTCGGTATCCCGTGGCTGTACTCGGCCTGCGGCCATTGCGAGCACTGCCTGGGCGGCTGGGAGACCTTGTGCGAGTCGCAGAAGAACACCGGGTACTCGGTCAACGGCGGCTTCGCCGAGTACGCGCTCGCCGATGCGCAGTACGTGGGTCATCTTCCGAAGAGCCTCGACTTCGTGGCGATCGCCCCCGTGCTGTGCGCCGGCGTCACCGTCTACAAGGGACTCAAGGTCACCGACACCAAGGCCGGTGACTGGGTCGTGATCTCGGGCGTCGGCGGTCTCGGTCACATGGCCGTGCAGTACGCGCGGGCGATGGGACTCAATGTGGCCGCCGTGGACGTGGACGACGGCAAGCTCGCGCTCGCGAAGCGGTTGGGTGCCGCGGTCACCGTCAACGCGCGGACCACGGATCCTGCTGCCTTCCTGAAGAAGGAGATCGGCGGTGCGCACGGCGTGCTCGTCACCGCCGTGTCGACCAGCGCCTTCGAGCAGGCGCTGGGCATGGTCCGCCGTGGCGGCACGGTATCGCTCACCGGGCTGCCGCCGGGCCAGTTTCCGCTCGACATCTTCGGCATGGTGTTGAACGGCATCACCGTGCGCGGCTCCATCGTCGGCACCCGGCTGGACCTGCAGGAGTCGCTCGAGTTCGCGGAGCAGGGGAAGGTCGCCGCCACGGTCACCAGCGACCGGCTGGAGAACATCAATGGCATCTTCGACCGAATGCGTGCCGGCGGGATCGAGGGCAGGGTGGTGCTCGACATGACGATGTGAACGATGGCGGTTCCGGCAGCGTCCGGAAAGACCCGGTACGACCGCTACGGTGCCGGGGGCAGGTGCGACAGGTCGAGCCCCCGCGCTTCCTTGACCCGCTCCATCACAGGATAGGTGTGCGTCGAGCGTATCCCCGGCACCTGCGACAGCACTTCGCCCAGGAAGGCGCGATACGCCTTCATGTCGCGCACGGCGACCTTCACGAGATAGTCGAAGCCGCCCGCCACCATGTGGCACTCCTGCACCTGCGGGATCGCGAGCATCGCCTCGCGGAATGCCGCGAAGGCATCTTGCGACGTGCGATCGATGGCGACCTCGATGAACACGAGCAGTCCCAGGTCGACGCGCTCGGGGTCGACGTCGGCGCGATAGCCGCGGATGACGCCGGCGGCCTCGAGGGCACGCACGCGCTCGGCGCAGGGCGTGGCCGACAGCCCCACCTCCCTCGCAAGCGCCACGTTGGGCAGGCGTCCGTCGCGCTGGAGGGCGGCGAGGATGGCGAGGTCGATGTCGTCGAGCTTCCTCATGCCGGCTCGCTTTCCTCGAGCGAGAGCAGAGAGGTGTTGCCGCCCGAGGCGGTGGTGTTGACGGTCAGCGTGCGCTCCGCCACGAGGCGCAGCGTGTCGTAGCTCGGACGCAGCGGCTCGCCGCGGCCGGTGGCGGCGCCGGTTGCGGGACGGCGCGAGAGCACCGGTACCAGCGGCCCGGTGCCGCCGGCCAGTGCCACGCGCAGTGCGGCCACGCGCTCCGCGGGCGCGTCGAGCAGCACCACGGCGGGCTTCGTGGCGAGCGGGTCGGCGGCGATCTCGGCGCCGGCCCCGAGATCGCGCACGAGCGCGCGGGCGGCCGGCGTGTCCGGCAGCACGACCACGTTGCCGAGGTTGTGCGCGAGGGTCGCCTGTTCGCGCAACGCCTCGTCGCTCTCGCCCAGGCAGGCGACGCGGCCGCGCGGATGGAGCGCCCAGGTATTGCTCTCGCCCGTCGGGCCGGGGAGCACGAGCGGCGACAGCGGCAGCGGCGGCGGATCGCGCACCAGCCGGCGCAGGTAGAGCGGCCCCCCCGCCTTCGGACCGGTGCCCGACAGGCCCTCGCCTCCGAACGGCTGCACACCCACGACCGCGCCGATGATGTTGCGGTTCACGTAGACGTTGCCGGCGCGCACGCGGGCGCCGATGAAGTCGACGGTCTCGTCGACGCGGCTGTGCACACCGTGCGTGAGCCCATAGCCCGCGGCATTGAGTGCGTCGACGAGCGTTCCCAGGGCTTCCGCGCGATAGCGAACGACGTGCAGCACCGGGCCGAAGACCTCGCGGCGTACGGCACGCACGTCGTCGACCTCGATGATCACCGGCGCGACGAAGGTGCCCCGTGCGCACCCGGACGGCAGCTCGGGCTGGTGCACGCGGGCGCCGCGTGATCGCCACGCCGCGACATGCTCCTCGATGCGCGCCTTCGCCTCGGCGTCGATCACGGGTCCCACGTCGGTGTCGAGATGGCGCGGATCACCCACGCGCAGCTCGTCGAGCGCACCGCGCAGCAAGGGCAGGATGCGCGCCGCGCTGTCCTCCTGCACGCAGAGGATGCGCAGCGCCGAGCAGCGCTGGCCGGCACTGTCGAAGGCAGAGGCGATGGCGTCGACCACGACCTGCTCCGGAAGCGCCGAGCTGTCCGCGATCAGCGCATTGAGGCCACCGGTCTCCGCCACGAGGACGGGATCGTCGGTGCGCGGCGCGAGCGCGCCCGCGATGAGGCGGGCAACCTCCGTCGACCCGGTGAAGAGCACCCCCGCGATGCGTGGATCGCCGACCAGCGCAGCGCCCGTCGTCTCTCCCGGGCCGGGCAGGAGCTGCAGCGCGACCGCGGGCACGCCGCTGCGATGGAAGTGCGCCACCGCGGCGGCAGCGAGCAGCGGCGTCTGCTCCGCGGGCTTGGCGAGTGCCGGATTGCCGGCCGCGAGCGCCGCCGCGACCTGTCCCGCGAAGATCGCAAGCGGGAAGTTCCACGGCGCGATGCAGGCGAGCGGTCCGCGTGGCGTCGCCTCGCGCAGCACGGTACGCGCCTGCAACGCGTAGTAGCGGCAGAAGTCGGCGGCCTCGCGTACCTCGCCATGTGCGTTGGCGAGCGACTTGCCCGCCTCGCGCACGGCCAGGTGGGCGAGGGCGGGCGCATCCGCCTCGAGGGCATCGGCGACGCGCTCGAGGCAGGACGCGCGTTCGTCCGCGGACCGCCGCGACCATGCGGCACCGCCGTCGATGGCCTGCGCGATGGCGGCCTTCACGTCGCCGGCGGTGGCCTCGTCCACCGTGCCGACGAGGTCATCGCGATCGGCGGGATTGCGGATCTCGCGGCGCGTCCGCGCGCCGGGACCCGGACCGGCACCGGTGGCCGGCGTGGGCACGGCCGGCACGCCTTCCTCGGCCGCTGCATCGGCCGGAGTGAACGCGGTGTGCAGCGGCGGGACGTCGCTGCGAAGCAGCGCCTCGGCGGCGGCGACGGTGTCCTCGTCGGACAGGTCGAGACCGCGCGAGTTGCGCCGATCCGTATACAGGGACGCGGGCAAGGGAATGCGGGGATGCGGCGTGCCGCCGTCGGCGCGAGCCTGCGCCACGGGATCGGCCACGAGCTCGGCGATGGGGACCGAGGGGTCCACGATGCGATTGACGAAGGACGAGTTGGCGCCGTTCTCGAGCAGGCGCCGCACGAGGTAGGCGAGCAGCGTCTCGTGCGAGCCGACCGGGGCGTAGATGCGGCAGGGCCGGCCGAGGCCCCCGGGAGCGACGACCTGGTCGTAGACCGACTCGCCCATGCCGTGCAGGCACTGGAACTCGTAGTCGGCCTCGCCCGCCAGCGCATGCAGGGCGGCGATGGTGAATGCGTTGTGACTCGCGAACTGCGGATAGATGGCGTCGGAAGCCGCGAGCATCGCCTTTGCGCACGCGAGGTAGGAGACGTCCGTGTGCACCTTGCGCGTGAACACCGGATAGTCGTCGAGTCCGTCGACCTGGGCGCGCTTGATCTCGGTATCCCAGTAGGCACCCTTCACGAGACGGACCATGAAGCGGCGCTGCCGCTCGCGGCCGAGTGCCGTCAGCCAGTCGATGACCGCCCGCGCGCGCTTCTGGTAGGCCTGCACCACGAAGCCCATCCCATCCCACCCGGTCAGCGATGGCTCGGCGGCGAGCAGCGCGAACAGGTCCAGCGACAGTTCGAGGCGATCAGCTTCCTCCGCATCGATGTTCATGCCGATGCCGTAGCCGCGGGCGAGGTCCGCCAGGTGAATCACCCGCGGCAGGAGCTCCGTGAGGACGCGCGAGCGCTGCGTGCGCACGTAGCGCGGGTGGAGGGCCGAGAGCTTGATCGAGATGCCGTCCTCCGCGGCCTCGCCGCGTCCCCGCGACGCCCTGCCGATGGCGTGGATGGCGCCCTCGTAAGCGGCGAGATAGCGCTCCGCATCGTCGGCGGTGAGCGCGGCTTCGCCCAGCATGTCGAACGAGAAGCGGTAGCCCCGCCCGCGCCGCTCGCCGGCGTTGGAGAGCGCCTCGTCGATCGTGCGGCCGAGCACGAACTGCTGCCCGAGCATGCGCATCGCGAGATCCACGCCCCTGCGGATCAGGGGCTCGCCGCCCTTGCGCAGCAGCGAGGTCACGGCGGCCTCGAGCGAACCTTCGTTGCGCGAGTCGACGAGCTTGCCCGTCACGAGCAGTCCCCACGCCGCGGCATTCACGAACAGCGACGGGCTGCGCCCCACGTGCGCGCGCCAGTCGCCCTGCGCAAGCTTGTCGCGGATGAGGCGGTCGCGCGTGGCGGCATCGGGGATGCGCAGCAGCGCCTCGGCGAGGCACATGAGCGCGATGCCTTCGCGCGAATCGAGCGAGAACTCGAGCATCAGCGCGTCCACTCCGCCGGCCTTGTGCCGCGCCGCGCGCACGCCCTCGGCCAGGCGGGCGGCGAGCGGCTGCGCACGCGCGAGATCCGCGGGCGTGAGCGCGGCATCGGCAAGCAGGGAGGCGATCGCCGCCGCTTCGGGGGCGCGATGGAGGTCGCGAATTCGGTTGCGGGAATCATTCATGGTGAAAATCACCTGCAATATGCGGTCTGCGTAGTCGATACGACTATGGAGAGCGAATTCTACAGCACTGATGTTGCCTTCGCAGGGGCTCCCGGCCTAGAATGGCCCCATGAACGCGCCGCTCGATTCGATTCCGGTTCCGTTCGTGCGCAGCGATACCACCGCCGACGGCATCCGCACGCTCACGCTCAACCGGGGCGATCGCTTCAATTCGCTCTCCACGGGCATGCTCGCCGCGCTCGATGCGGCGCTCGACGCGGCCGCTGCCGATCACGCCGTGCGCGTGATCGTCATTGCCGGCGAAGGCCGCGCGTTCTGCGCCGGCCACGACCTCGTCGAGATGCGCGCGCATATCGATGCCGAGTGGCAACGCGGACTCTTCGACGCCTGCACGCGCGTCATGCTCAAGCTCACCCGCATTCCCCAGCCGGTGATCGCGCGCGTCCACGGCGTCGCGGCAGCGGCCGGGTGCCAGCTCGTGTCGATGTGCGATCTCGCGGTCGCGGCCGATCACGTCAAGTTCGGGCTGTCTGGCATCAATGCCGGCATCTTCTGCTCGACGCCTGCGGTGGGCGTGGCGCGCAACGTTCCCCGCAAGCGCGCGCTCGAGATGGTGTTGACCGGCGACCTGATCGACGCCCGTACCGCCGAGTCCTGGGGCCTCGTGAACCGCGTCGTTCCAGTCGCGGAGCTCGACGCGGCCGTCGCCACGCTGGCCGGAACCATCGCGCGCAAGAGTCGCGCCGTGGTCGCGGCGGGCAAACGTGCCTTCTACGCACAGGTGGAGCAGGGCATGGAAGCCGCGTACGGCATCGCGGGCGAAGCCATGACCTGCAACATGCTCGAACCCGATGCCGCGGAGGGAATCGACGCGTTCCTCGCCAAACGGGCGCCCGTCTGGCGGACGTCCTGAAGACGACAAGCGGGGTCGAACCCGCAACTTTGCAGGCGTGCTGTGCGCCAATCCACAGCCAGAAGCGAACTTTGGCCGTTGCGCGGCGCAAACTCGCGCACGCATAATCGCAAGCTCGTACAAACGGAGGAACTGCGCGGCATTTTCGCGCGGGCAGGCATGGCCGGCGACATCATTCTCGAGACGAAGGGTCTGACCAAGGAGTTCAAGGGGTTCGTCGCCGTGCGCGACGTGAGCCTCGCGGTCCGTCGCGGGACGATCCATGCATTGATCGGGCCCAACGGCGCCGGCAAGACCACCTGTTTCAACCTGCTCACGCACTTCCTCGTCCCCACGCGCGGTCAGATCCACTTCAACGGCGTCGAGATCACGGGATCGCGGCCGGCAGCCATCGCGCGCATGGGGCTCGTGCGCTCGTTCCAGATCTCCGCGGTGTTCGCCAATCTCACGGTGCTCGAGAACGTGCGCATCGCGCTGCAGCGCTCGCGCGGGCACTCGTTCGATTTCTGGCGTTCGGCCTCCACGCTGCGCGATCTCGACGGGCGTGCCCTGGAGCTCATCGACTGGGTGGGCCTGTCCGAATTCTCGCAGCGAACCGCCGGCGAGCTTCCCTACGGCCGCAAGCGGGCGCTGGAAATCGCGACGACGCTGGCGCTGGAGCCCGAGATGATGCTGCTCGACGAGCCGACGGCCGGGATGGCGCACGACGACGTCGAGCGCATCGCGGCGCTCATCCGCCGCGTGGCGGCCAACCGCACCGTGCTCATGGTCGAGCACAACCTGTCGGTGGTCTCCACGCTGTCCGACCACATCACGGTGCTCGCCCGCGGCGAGATCCTCGCGCAGGGCGACTACGCGAGCGTCTCGCGCAATCCCGACGTCGTGCAGGCCTATCTCGGAGCAGGTCATGCCTGAGGCCGCCACCCGCAGCAGCGCAAGACCGACCACCGCCGGTGACGCGCTGCTGCGGGTGACGGACCTGCAGGCATGGTACGGCGAGTCGCACATCCTCCATGGCGTCGACTTCGAGGTCCGCCGTGGCGAGGTCGTGACGCTGCTCGGCCGCAACGGCGCCGGCAAGACGACCACGCTGCGCGCGATCATGGGCATGGTTCCCCGCCGCGAGGGTTCGGTCGTCTTCGAGGGCGAAGAAACCATCCGCCTGTCGTCGAATCGGATTGCACGCCGCGGCATCGGCTATTGCCCCGAGGAGCGAGGCATCTTCGCGAGCCTCAACGTCTACGAGAACCTGCTGCTGCCGCCGGCGGTGCAGCCCGGCGGGCTCACGGTCGAGCAGATCTACGAACTCTTCCCCAACCTGCGCGAGCGGCGCGCAAGCCAGGGGACGAAGCTCTCCGGCGGCGAGCAGCAGATGCTCGCCATCGGCCGCATCCTGCGCACGGGGGCGCGCCTCCTGCTGCTCGACGAACCGACGGAGGGCCTGGCGCCGGTGATCGTCCAGCAGATCGGGCGCACCATCGCGCGCCTCAAGACGGAGGGCTTCACGATCCTTCTCGTCGAGCAGAACTTCCGGTTCGCTGCCACCGTGGCCGACCGGCACTACGTGATCGAGCACGGACGCGTGGCGGACATGATCCCCAACGCCGAACTCGACGCGAACATGGACAAGCTGCACGAATATCTGGGCGTGTAGCGGTACCGCAGTCGTCATTTCACAGGAGGGCAGGTCGCATGAATGCATTCAAACGTACGCTCGTGGGCGCCGCCGTGGCCGGTGCGCTCGCCGTCACCGCCGCACACGCGCAGGTCTCCGACAACGTGATCAAGATCGGCGTGCTCACCGACATGTCCGGCCTGTATGCCGATCTCGCCGGCCCCGGGTCGGTGCTTGCCGCGAAGATGGCCGTGGCGGATTCGGGCATCGAGAAGCGCGGCTACAAGGTCGAGGTCATCTCGGCCGACCACCAGAACAAGCCCGACGTCGGCTCCGCCATCGCGCGGCAGTGGTACGACCAGGACAAGGTCGACGCGATTGCCGACGTTCCCACCTCGTCGGTCGCGCTCGCGGTAAGCCAGATCACCAAGGACAAGGGCAAGGCGTTCCTGGCCTCCGGGCCGGCATCGTCGGACCTGACCGGCAAGGCCTGCACGCCCAACACGGTGCAGTGGACCTACGACACGTGGATGCTCGCGCACGGCACGGGTGGCGCGATCGTCAAGAGCGGCGGCGACAGCTGGTTCTTCCTCACCGCCGACTACGCCTTCGGCCATGCCCTCGAGCGCGATACCTCGGAAGTGGTCACCAAGAGCGGCGGCAAGGTGGTCGGCAGCGTCAAGGTGCCGATCAACACGCAGGACTTCAGCTCGTACCTGCTGCAGGCGCAGGCCTCCAAGGCCAAGATCATCGGCCTCGCCAACGCCGGCGGCGACACCATCAACTCGATCAAGCAAGCCGCGGAGTTCGGCATCGTCAAGGGCGGCCAGAACCTCGCCGGGTTGCTCGTGTTCATCACCGACGTGAACTCGCTCGGCCTGCCGACGGCGCAGGGGCTGATCCTCACCGAGACCTTCTACTGGGATCACAACGACCAGACGCGCGCCTTCAGCAAGCGCTTCGCGCCGCAGAACAAGGGTCACCAGCCGACGATGGTCCAGGCGGGCGTGTACGCGGCCGTCCTGCACTACTTGAAGGCGGTCGAGGCGCTCAAGTCCGACGACGGCACCAAGGTCGTGGCCAAGATGAAGGAAATCCCGACCGACGACCCGCTGTTCGGCAAGGGCACCATCCGCGTCGATGGGCGCAAGATCCATCCCGCCTATCTGTTCGAGGTGAAGAAGCCGTCGGAGTCCAAGGGACCGTGGGACTACTACAAGCTCCGCGCCACGATCCCCGCGGACCAGGCGTTCCGGCCCCTGAACGAGGGCGGCTGCCCGCTCGTGAAGTAACGGCGTAGCGCCAGGCCGCGGCTCCTTCCCGCCCGGACGGAGCCGCGGCCGCGCACGCAAGACCCTCGCACATCGCTCACCGGCCCATGGAAATCCTCGGCATCCCGACGCAGGCGCTGTTCGGACAGCTCCTCATCGGGCTCATCAACGGCGCGTTCTACGCGATGCTGAGCCTCGGGCTCGCCGTCATCTTCGGGCTCCTCAACATCATCAACTTCACGCACGGCGCGCAGTACATGATGGGCGCGTTCTGCGCGTGGTTCCTGCTCGAGCGTGCCGGCATCGGCTATTGGTGGTCACTGCTGCTGGCGCCCATCCTGGTCGGCTTCACCGGGATCGTCATCGAGCGCACGATGCTCGCGCGCCTGTACAAGCTCGATCACCTGTACGGCCTGCTGCTCACCTTCGGCCTCGCCCTCATCATCCAGGGCCTGTTCACCAATGCCTACGGCAGCTCGGGCGAGCCGTACCGTCTGCCCCCGGAGTTCGTCGGCGCGTACAACCTGGGCTTCATGTTCCTGCCCAAGTACCGGGCCTGGGTCATCGTGCTCTCGCTCATCGTGTGTCTGGGCACCTGGTTCGTGATCGAGCGCACCAAGCTCGGCTCCTACCTGCGCGCGGCCACCG
>CAYTOT010000051.1:0-34573 GCA_964439475.1 uncultured Alcaligenaceae bacterium | reverse complement strand
GGTGAAACATCGCCTTGAGCGACTCATTGGGCAAGTAGGCTTGCCAGTCGACTTCCGACCTTCCAAACTCGAACAGGGAGTGATAGTGCGGTCCGATCCCGTATCGAAGGCGGGCCAGCAGCACACTATGGACCGCCTGCAACGGGGACAAGCCTTGCATCTTTCGCGCATTCCCGATCCCCGAGCCGTAGCTGGACCACAAGTCTGCCAGCTTCGACTTGATTTTCGAATCGGCAACCTGCGCTGGCAACTGAGCTGGATCCATGTCGTATCGCTGGGGTCGAATCACGCGAACTTACGTACAGGATCGAGTCGGAATGCACACATCAGGGGGTCGCTCGGTTCTCACAGCCTGCGAATATTATCCCATGCGGCTTATCCACATGCGCTGCGCCCTGGTAGCTGGGCTCGACGTTGTACTCCACGACCGTCGGCCCATTCGCTGTAACGGCCACGTCCATTCCGGCGAATCGTGCTCCCGGCAGGACGCGCAAGGCATTGCAGGCAAGTTGCTTGCACTCTGGCCAGTATGGAATCTGCACTCCGACGAGTTCGGTGGCCGAATCCGGATGAGTTCTGTACTCGTCGCGAGCCGTTGTCAGATCCAGCGCTTCCCGGATGACACCCGAGTCAAGGTCGACCGCGCAGGCCAAGCCCCCTGCAGCCGTGTTGTCCACCTGGCTGCCGCGGCGACCCACTCGCAGGAATGCTGCTGCGACATCGACGCCGGAGCTTCCCTCGACGACCCAGATCCGCAAGGTATTGACCGATGTCGGATTGAGCCTGGCCAGCACCGGATGTTGTTCGATCATCTCTTCGATCACGTACCCTTTTGGCGCCGAACCGAGGCGCAGCGCGAGTGCGTTCAGATCGACCGCCTCACCGGAGAAAACCTCACGGAGCACCTTTCGCCCTGCCTCCGTGGTCAGCCTGAGGCCGAACACCCCTCTTCCGCTATCGCCTTCAGCGGGCTTGAAGAAGAGCCCACGGGCTTCGCAGCGCTCGAGATTGCGAGCGAGGTCACTGGCACTGCAGAGTGGACGCCCCTTCGTGTCCTGTCCTCGCTGCACATGGAACAGTCCGAGCAACGGGGCGGAGGGCAGGCCCAGGGTACTCAGCAGGGCCTTCTCGACCAGCTTGTTCTGGGAGATCTTGTAGTAGCCGGGATCGTTGATGCTGTGCACGAAGCGCAAGTATCGCCGGCCGCTCCAGTGCTGCAGCTTGGTCGCCATGGGCAGCTCAGGCCGCCAGAATCGTGCCATCAGATAGTAACCGGGACCAATGCGATTCCGGATGAACAGGTAGCTCATTTCAATCAGTTGGCGGCTGAACGAAAGGCCACCCGACGCGGCTTTGGAACGCGAGGTCCGAAGTTGTGACATCAGCTTTCGGATCATGGCTCGGTTGGCATGGACGTGGTCAGGAGAATGGGCTTGCCAGCAGTGACCGTCGTGGCCAGACCATGGTCACGTTCGTGGGGTGGTAACGGCCTGCTTCGTGCAGGGCGCGCCGATGCTGCGATCGGGCGAGCGCGCTGTGAATGGCATCCGCCGAGTTCGGCGCATCGAGGAATATTCCGCCGTGATCGGCCGGGACCTGTCGCAGATAGGATAGCTTGGGACTCACCTGCCCGACCGCCTCGTCGTAGTACCAACTGGTGCCCATGAGGCCCATGAGCTGTGGACGTTGTCGCAGCAGCTGCGCCACCAACCGATAACAGGTGCTACGGCCGTGGGCGTCAAATCGATCGAGCATGTCCGGGTGCACGTGGTTTTCCAGCATCGGCCTCAGCCGGCCACGGAGAGCCAACAAGACCCGGACAGTGCTTCCATTGCGCAGATTGATCCTGCGCAACAGCGTCCGCCGCGGCAATCCGGATCGACATACGACGTGCGAGACGCAGGGCAGCATGCGCAATGCCAGCAGGGCCAAGTCCTTGCGGAAACGATCATCGTCCATTCCGCCAGCCCAGCCCTTGCCCTCGAGTGCTGCAGCGACGATGCGTGTGGCACAGCGGGCATACTCGTCGGTAAAGACGTTGGGCAGCGCGAGGCGGCGAAGCCTCTCCGGCAGGCTATGGGTCATGGCAAGGATCAATGCCTCCTGCGCCAGCCGGCATGCGGAAGCAGGTCGATCGGAATCCTCGGCGATGAGCCGACGCATCGCGGTCTCCGCAGGTGATGACCACTCGCGATAGCCCTCGAGTGCCAATGCATCTGCCGGCTCGAGCAGTGCGATCGTTGCGGGCAAGTACTGCAGGTGGGGAGCAACCGCGAGTCTTTGCGCCACCATTTGTCCTGCTTGCCTGGCGGCTTGCTCGAGAGTGTCAGTTGCCACTGCTGCGCAGATCGAGGTCGTTCCTGCCGCCCTTCTCCGACGGCTGATCAGCCTGTGCTTCGGCTGCCAGTGGATGCAGCCGGTCGCGCAGCAACCGAACTCCCGGCGCCAGGAACGATTTCAGCCACAGGAGGCGGTATTCCGGCAGGCGACCGACACTGCGACTTTGACGAAGCAGCTCACGCGCGCGGGCACTTCTGCCCAAGAAAAGTTGACTCTTTGCCCAGCGACGGTAGACATCGAGGCGCGCCTCCCGCAGCGAGTCTCCGTGTTGCGCCGCGATCTCCGGCCGCAGATTCGCCAGGCGATCCAGCACGTCGAGATTGTGACGATGACTGTTCTCGGTCCGAGTGAGACTGCCTTTGCGAAGCTGGCAGGCCGTGAGCTTTTGTTCCATCAGCGCATAGGGTTGACCGTCACAGACGCGCAGAAAGAAATCGATGTCCTCGGCGGCTGGCAACGTGCAGTCAAAGCCGCCGCAGGCTCTTGCTGCATCGGCAGCTACGACGACCGTCGGCGTACACAGATAGGGATCGCGGAGCATGCTTGTCCAGCCGGGCAAGATGCGCACGGCTTTCGGGTCGGGTGCCGGGCCCGAAAAGTCAGCCTGTTGCGGATCCGTGGATGAAGGAAGCCAGGTCCACAACGTGGACAGGAGCCGGAGTTGCGGATGCGCTTGCAGCACCTGCGCCTGGGCGTGCAGCTTGGTATTCAGCCAATAGTCGTCGGCATCCAGGAAAGCGATGTACCGGCCGCGTGCGGCGGCGAGGGCCGCATTGCGCGCCGCGGCAGCGCCGCCATTGGGTTGGCGGATCAATAGCACTGCATCGCCGAAGCGTTCGACGGCAGATGCCGTGCCATCGCTGGAACCGTCATCGACAACGATGCACTCCACCGTGACGTCGCGTTGTGCCAGAACGCTACGGATCGCGCGCGCCACAAAACGCTCGCAGTTGTACGCGGGGATCACCGCGCTGAACAATGGCTCGTCTCCTCGGGCGAGCGCACGCGGTTCGGTCGTCATGATGGCCTGGCGCCCGGTGTCCTTTCGCTCGCGCTACCCGGCGGTCGACAGATCCACACCTCCGTATCGTCGATGACGACGATGACGCCCAGGCGCTCGTCTGCATAACCCAACGTGCGGATGCCCGCGGGCATCGCCGGTCCCTGCGGATTCAGGAGCTTCCATGCAGGCGTATCCGGGTCGTGCAGCCATAGCTGACCCAGCTTCAGGTCGATCAGCACGCCGCCGCCGCTCGATGGGTCGCGGACGAAATTCGTGGTGGCGTCGTGGCCGTGCGGGGCGTCCGGTACTGTCTTGTCCGACCACCGGCGCTGCACGGTATCGAAGTGAAAGGTACGCTCCTTGCGTTGGGTTACGATCAGGCGGCGCGCCGGATCGTGGTAGCCGACCAGTTCCTGTCCCGGCGCCTGGCTTTCGAAGTCCGGTTGTGTCTTGCTGTCGCAGATGCGTTCCCACCGCCGATCTTCGTCGCGCAGTAACCATGTCCCGCGAAGCTGCCAGCCGTTGAGATGCCAGACCTGCCCATGTAACTCAGGGACGTCCTGAAGAAGCGCTGCCACGGCCGCCTTGGGCCAAGGGGCCTGGGTGGTCAAGCGTGACCAGATTCGGCTGCCCGGGTCGAATGCCCACAACGGCGGCGAGCGGTCACGCTGGGTTGGATCGCCGCCGATGCTGCGAATCATGGGGTCCACATCCACGGGCCACGTGTTCATGAACAGCATGCAGTGTTGACGCGCATCCCAGGTCAGTCCCGACCAGGTGTGTCCGATGACGGCTGGTCCGCCTCGTTTGGTCATGAGGTTGCCGTCAACGTATATGACATCGCTGGAATCCTTGCCGAGATTGCCGTAACCGCGCGGCAAGTCGGGCGCGTAGAGCATCACCCAGGCGAGGGCACCCAGATTGAACTCCCAGACATCGTTCAACCGATGCGGTGATCCATGATTGGCTCCGGCGAAGAGCGCGGTCCCTCGTTCCGGCGCCCACGCCATGCGGCGGCAGTAGTCACGCGCACGCGGACCCGTGCGCTGCAGGTCGAAGCGGCGCGCGGTGTCGTTGAAGGGGCCGATGACCGCTGCATGGCCAAGGGACATCGAATGCCCCGGCGCCAGCGCTGCGATACGGCGCTCGAGTTCTTCCCGGCTGGTCGCCCGACCCGGGATGGTGGCTCCGATCGGCCATTTCGGCGCGGCCAAGGTACCCATGAGCGCGACGCAGCGCCGACGGCCGATGTCGACGTGTGCTCCGGACTTCCTTTCAGCGGTAGCCATTGCGGTGACCGATCCCTACCATGATCCGGCGATGGCCGCATTGTCCCACGTCGCCGGGCCGGCACTGCGAATAGGCAACCGGCGGCGAGGGTCGCCCCCGCGCTAGCGAGCTAGCGATATGTGATGACCAGCTTGGGTCGGAGGCTGGGGTCGTTGGAGAACTCGCTGGTGTAGAGTTTCTTCAAGGCGCTCACGTAGCCGCTGATCGGCTTGAGACGCCAGCCCAGATTTTGCGGCGTGGGCTGAGCGCTCAGCGCCGCGATGCGAGTCGTGACGTCGAAGTCTAACCATCCCGCGGACCAGCCGACGCTGCCCAGCGCATCGGTGCCTGCGGCATAGTCGACGTCGACCGCGTCGGCGCCGGGGGCGCCCCACGGTTGACCGGGCAGGCGCTGGTTCCAGCTGCTGGTCGTTTCGGACCACGGTACCAGCATCGCGTGCAGGCCATAGACCATGTCGTAGGCCGTGGACTTGTAGAGCGACAGGACCGCCGATTCGATGACCGCCCCGTTGGGCACCGGCCCGCCCTCGGACTGGAAGATGGCAAAGCGGATCAGGGACGCGTAGCGCTGGCTCTGGTCGAGAAGCGTGGTGGTCGCACCGAGTACGGAGTTCGGCGAGTAGCTCGACAGGTACATGTCGGCCACCATTGCCGAGCCGGTGCCGCGCTGCAGGGTCACGGTGCCTGAGTCGCCGCCGCCCGGGGTGACGGAGATGGTCACGGCCGCCGAGTCGGTGGTCGCGCCGTCGTCATCGATCGCGCGGACGACCAGGCTGTGGTTACCGAGCGTGGCGCCGACCCAGTCCATCGCATAGGGGGCCACGTTGGATTGCCCGATCAGTGCGCCGTCGGCATAGAAGGAGACGCTCGCAACGCTGCCGTCGCCATCGCTGGCGGTGGCTTCGAGGTGGATCGCGGTCCCTTGCGGATAGGCGCTGCCCGTCGTCGGTTGTGACAGCGTCACCGTGGGCGGCACGTTGGGTGGCGGCAGGTCCTCGACCGTGAGCGTTGCGGGCGTCGACGTGGTGGAGGTGCCGGCGTCGTCCACCGCGACCGCCGTGATCATGTAGGTGCCGGCTGCTGGCGGTGCCCAGTCCATCTGGTAGGGCGCACTGGCGATGTCGCCGACGACGTTGCCGTCGACCTTGAAGGCCACGTGCGCGACGCTGCCGTCGGCATCGGCAGCATTGGCGGCAATCGTGATGCTGTCGCCGAGCGTGATCGTCGCGCCGGTAGTGGGTGACGTGAGGCTGACGGTCGGCGGCAGGTTGCCACCCGTCGGATTCACCCAGCCCTGCGGCTTGTAGACCCAGATGTTGCCGTTGGTGGAATCCTGCAGGCCGATGAAGACGTCGAGATTGGGGATGTACTTCCACTTTCCCAGGATGCCGGTGCCGGGACCCAGCGTTGGACCCGGGGTGGGCGAGGCGGGTGCCTTGACGATCGTCCAGCCGTCGGGCGATAGCGTGGCCGGTGGCGTCAGCGTCCATACGCGCTCGTCGCCGCACCACAGCAGATGCTGCTGCCGCTTCGGGTCGTACTCGAGGCCGCAGTAACGCAGGTCGATCGCGTTGCTCGACAACAGGGCCGCGAACTCGCCAGTCGGATCGACCGGGTTTACGTAGACCTCGTTGTTCTTGCTGCCTGCCTGGTTCATGTTCCAGTACAGGAAAGGCTTGGTGTTCCTCCCGACGACCACCAGTGCGCGGCGCTGGTGATCATAGGTGCACGACGTCTGGTCGCCCGACCCGTTGTAGTAGCGGCCCACCAGTTCCCAGATGTCAGCGGACGGTTGCGCGACATCCGGGATTCGATAGCGATAGACGCGGTACCGCGTGCGGATGTAGGCAACATCGAGCCCGTTCTCCTCGGTGACCCCAGTGCAGCCGTTGACGAAGGACTCACTGGGTGGCGCAGAGGTTGCGCTGGCATTCAACCAGGCTTCGCGGTTGCTCCACATGTCGCCGCCCACGACCTCGGGATGGGGCGCGACGCGCTGCACGTGCGAGCCGGTGCTGCCGCCGACCTTGTTGCCGTCGGCGCGCGAAGGGTCGAACAGGTAAGGTCCCGTCTTGCGGCTGGTAGTGGGGGAGTCCATGGTCAGGTAGTGACTGCCATTGGCATCCGCCGCTCCTCCCAGCACCACCATGCGGTCGAGCCGCGGGAAGAACATCGTGTTGTCGTAGGTATGCGCCGAGGCCGGCGCCTTGTCGGAGCCGTCGACCGCGACCCAGTTGCCCAGGGCGTCCTCTGCCATCTCGCTCGGCAGGGAAGATCGTTCCCACAGCCGTGAGCTCCCATCCCACATGTAGGTGTCGTTCCCGCGGTAGTTGGCGTGGCCGCCGCCGTAGAGGAACAACTTGCCGCGGTTGGAATCCCAGGTGAACGAACTCCACGGGCCGATGATCTTGGCCGGCGTCGGGTTGCTGGTGCGGAACAGGGGGCGCTGGTCGGCCGGCGTCCAGACGTCGGAATAGCTGTTCAGGTTCGCCGTGGACCAGGCTCCCTCCGGCATCGCCGCGATGAAGTTCAGCAGATTCGACAGGTCGGGGGGCGGCGAGTCGAATCCGGATTTCATCAGGATGCTGCCGCTTGTACGCGGGCTCCGCTCGCTGGTCGTGGTCTGAGCGGATGGGCGCGCACCGCCCTGGTCGACGGCGAGTTCGAGTTGCAGCGAGAGGACCGCGCCCCCGCCGTCGCTTACCGCAACCTCGAGCGGGAAGCGGCCCGCTGCCCGTGGCCTGCCGCGCACCACGCCCGTGTTCGTGTCGAGCACCAGCCCGGCCGGCAAGTGACCGCCGACGACGCTGAAGCGATAGGGAGCGGTCCCGCCCATCACCTCCAGGGCACTCTCGTAGTCCTCGCCGATGTCGCCTACGGCCAGTTCCGGAGCGCGCCATTGCAGCAGAGGCGCCGTACTGCCGACGAACTGCATACGCAGCGCGTCCACGTAAAGGGGTGCCTGATCCTTCGCCACCAGCGTGACGCGCGAGGCATCGCCAGGACGCAAATGATGAAAACCGAGCGAAACCCAGTCGCCACCGCGGCTGCGCTGGTCGACGGGCACGGTCGTCGCGCGCACGCCGGTGGCGACCGTCGCCCTGACCGTGCCGGCGTCGGTCAGGTTCTGCGGCCACCACAGAAATAGTTCGTAGTAGCCATCATAGGGAGGGGTGAGAGTGAAGCTCGCCGACGCCTTGTGGCCTTCTACTCGTAACAGGTGCGGTGACCACGACAGGTAGCCGGGGACGCGGCCCATTCGCCACGCATTGACGATTGTCGCCTCGCGCGCCAACAGGATCTGGTTCGAGCGCAGTTCCTGCGGCGGTGCCGCGGCCGCGTTGCTCATGATCGTCGGTACCCACATTCCGGTGCCGCTGCCACCAATGCATCCAAAGAGGACGGACAGCAGGGCGAGGACGAAGAGGCGATTCGAGGTGAGGCAACGTCGCAGCATGTTCATCGCGGCAAATTGATCGAGCAATCGACTTGTTAAGCAAGATTCGCGCGGTCTGCACAACGGCTTGATCTTGCACACATTTTGACAATGGGGAATGATTGCTTCGGCGGCCGCATCGTTTGCTTGTAAGAAAAATCGACACGCGATTTCGCTTCCTGGCGCGACCCGGCACTATCGGCGCGTTCGCACCTCGCATTCAACGCCGCGAGCGTTTTACCCAATCGCGAACCAGCGCCAGCATCTGACTCTCTGCTCCGTTGGGGCGCCCGGCGATCGTCCACACGAGCAGCATGCACGCCGCGTAGGTGACGGCACCCGCGGGAACGAGCAACGCGAGCCGCCATGCGGCGGAGGCGGTATCCGTGGCCATGCCGAGATGGTGAAGCCCTGCCCATACGAACGCCCCCATGACAGCCACCGATACTACGGGTCGCCACGTCACGGTGATGCGCTCGCGATACGAAACGTGGAGATGCCGGGAGATGAGCCACGCCGTTGTGGGCAACAGGATCGCGGAGGAGAGCACGTAGGACCACACCGCAAGCGAGAGCTCCACGCCGCGCGTGAGACTCCATCCCAGTAGCGGCAGCACGATGAGCGCCTGGAAGGCGTTTGTGAGTGTGTTCCAGTAGGGCATGCCGAGGACGTTGAAGATGGCCGTGTTGGTCATCTGGAACACGCGCAGCGTCCCGAAGATGCCGAGAACCTGGATCAGCGGAATCGCATCCACCCAGCGAAGCCCGAGCAGCGCCTTGACGAAGGGATCGGCGAGCAGCACGATCCCCGTGCCGGCAGGCAGCGTGATGGCGATCACCGCGCCTTGCACGCCGAGGAATGCACGCTTCAGTGCCGGAATGTCCCGCGCGACATTCGCATAGGCAGGATAGGCTGCGCGCGTGATCGGATACATGAGTTCGGTCGTCGGCAGGTTCGACATCTCCTGCGAGATGCGGAAGGTTCCCAGCGTCCTCGCGTCCGCCAGCCGGCCGATCAGGAAATCGGGACCGCGAGCGCTCAGGTAGTTGATGAGACCGTTGAGCAGGATCCAGCGCGAGAAGCGGAAGAGTTCTCCCGCCCGCGCGAGACTGAAGCGCGGCCGATACGGATGCACGGCATAGCTGAGCAGCACGCCCGTGGCGCGTCCCGCCAGCGCCCCGCCGATCAGCGCCCAATAGCTCCTGAACGTGAAGGCCAGCGTCACGGTGATGGCGAAGGCGACGAGCTTCTTGGCGAGGTAGAAACGAAAATCGTTGCCGAAGCGCATCTCCTTGCGGAAGAGCACGATGCCGATGTTCTCGAAGCCTTGGACCGCCGCCGTCAGGGCGAGGAAGTGCACGATGGGGACGAGACGCGGTTCCTTGAAGAACGCGGCGACCAGCGGCGCGCAAGACGCCAGCACGATCGCCGAAAGGAGGCCATGGATGACCGTCATCGTCCATGCGGTGTCGTAGTGCGTCCGGTCGGCGTCGGGGTTGCGGATGAGCGCGTGGTCGAAGCCGAACGTGCCGAGCAATTCGAGGATGGCGTAGACCGCCATCGCCATGGCGACGAGCCCGAAGTCGGCCGGCACGAGCAGTCGGGCGAGGATCACGGTCGAGACCACGCCGATGCTGCGCTCGATGACCTTCAGCACGATCATCAGCAGCGCGCCGTGGGCGACGCGACGTCCGACTGGATTCACGCTGGCACCCAACGCGGCTGCATGCCGCCACGCGTCACCGCTGCCGTCGCGACGCCAGCCACTGCTCGAGCATCATGAGAATCCAGATCAGCTCCCCGTAGTAGCCCGGCGCATCGGGAAGCTTGCGGTACAGCGTATCCCGGAACGAAGGCTGGACGATGCCGCGGCTGCCGATGGCCGCGAGCGAGTCGCCGGCGAGGTCGTGGAGCCCCTTGTGCTGGAGCAGCCAGTGGCCGAACGGCAGGCCGAAGCCGTGCTTCTTCTTGCGCAGGATCTCGACGGGCAGGAAGTCGGCGAGCGCTTCCTTGAAGAACCAGCGAAGGCGCATTCCCTTCACCTTCCAATCGGGGGGTAGCAGGAGCGAAAAGTCGAGCAGATCGCGGCCGAGGAGCGGATAGCCGACAGCGATGCCCGCCGCCTGGGTGGCCACGCGCACCTTGGGCAGGTCGTTGTCCGCGAGCGTGAACTTCCACTCGTACTCGAGCATGCGGTTGACGAGCGACCGGGCTGTGGTTGCATGCCAGGCCGCGCGCTGCTGGGCGAGCGGTAGTCCCGCGTCGATGCTCGCCAGGAACGCCGGGTCGAGCATCTGCGAGGTGTCGAAGTCGTTCAGCAGATTGAATGTTTGCGTGCGATCGGGCATCGGCACGCGCGCATGCCGGACATAGCCGCCGATCTGCCGCAGTCCCGGAACCGATCGGAATGCGCGCCACTGCGTGCTCGGATACTCGATCAGCGGCCGTAGCGCGACGGGAATGCGCTGATACAGCTCGAACAGCGACTGCGTCGCGTAGCGTGAATTGCCGCCAAACAGTTCGTCGCCGCCGTCGCCCGCCAGGAGCTTGCGGAAGCCGTCCCCGCGTGCGTGCAGTCCGCAATAGTAGGCCGGCAGGATCGACGAATTGCCGAACGGCTGGTCGGAGGCCGCGGCGAGGTCGGGGATCGACCGGACCAGGTCGTCGGGCGTGATGTAGTACTCGTGGTGCTCGAGCTTGAAGTGTCGCGCGGCGATGCGGGCGTAGGACGTCTCGTCGTAGCCGCTCGTCGCAAAGCCGATCGAGTACGCGTGGACCGGTGCGCCCTGCCGCAACCGTGCCAGGATGCCTGCGATCGTCGAACTGTCGGTGCCGCCGCTCAGGAAACACGCGGTCGCCGGGTCGTCGGCGTCGCGGCGTACGTCGTTCTCGACCTTGCGCACGAACTCTTCCTTGCGCTCGGCGAGACGCGTGCGATCGTCTTCGACGAAGGCGGGCTTCCAGTACGGTTCGACCTTGACCTCCGCCGTGGTCGCGACGAGGCGATGCGCGGGCGGCAGGCGTCGCACGCCGGCAAACACGGTTTGCGGCGCCGGAATGACGTGGAAGTAGAGGTAGTCGTAGATCGATTGCGAGTCGAGTTCAGGTGACGCCTCGGGCACGTCGGAACAGGTATTGGCAAAGGCCACCGTCCCGCCCTTCGCGGCGTGGCACAGCGGACGGATCGAAAAGACGTCCACCAGCGCCAGCATGCGGCGACGTCGCGCGTCGACGAGGACGACCGCGTACTGGCCCTTCGCGTCCTTCGCGGCGTCGAGGTCGGATCGGTGGTAGCGATCGAGCCATTCGAGCGCCGCCGCGCCTTGCTTGCCACGCCCTTCGCCGGACTGCGGCTGTCCTGCGACCATCGCCAGCACGTCGTCGCGGACGGCAACGTCGACCTCGCGCGCGTCCCATTCGAGCTCGAGTCCCGGCACCGCGATCCGTCGTCGGCCGATCGCTTCGGCGAACGCGGGTGCGCCGAGCTGCGGCGGCAACTCGCGCAGGTCGACGCGGCCGCGAAAGTGGAGCGCGGGACCGGCCACCTTGGCCTTGGCCTCAGCGGCGGTGGACGAGGCGGTCGCGTGTTCCGCAGTCGAGCTCACACCAGCGCCTCGCGCACCCGCGGCTGGCTCAGGAAAGCCTGCGGACTTGCGGTCGCGCCGTAGGCGCCCGACTGGAACACGACGACGAGGTCACCCGGTTCCGCGACCGCGAGATCCATCTGATCGGCGAGGAGATCGAGCGGCGTGCACAATGGTCCGACGACGCTCGCGCGCTCGCGTGCCGTGGCGTCCATCCGATTGCCGATGGCGACCGGATAGTTCTTGCGCAGCACCTGGCCGAAATTCCCGCTCGCGGCGAGGTGATGGTGCAGTCCGCCGTCGGTGACCAGGAACACCTGGCCTCGCGACACCTTGCGATCGACGACGCGGCACACGTACACCCCCGCTTCTCCCACCACGTAGCGGCCCAACTCGATCACGATGCGCGCCTCGGGCATCTCGTCGCGCGCACGGGCAACGATCGCCGCGAGATTGGCGCCGATGGGCGTGAGGTCGAGTGGTGCCTCGCCCGGGAAGTAGGGGATGCCGAAGCCGCCGCCGAGGTTGAGAACCTTGACCGGTCCCGGCGCCCACCGCGCGAGCCCAACGGCAAGCTCATAGGATTTCGTCTGCGCTTCGCAGATGGCCTCGGGCTTCAGATTCTGCGAGCCCGCGAACAGGTGAAATCCTTCGAAGGCGAGCTTCCGGGCGCCGATCGCCGCCAGCACTTCCGGCACGGCTTCCGCATCGATGCCGAACTGCTTGGGGCCGCCGCCCATCCGCATGCCGGAGGACTTGAGCTCGAAGTCAGGATTGACGCGGACCGCGACGCGTGCGGGCAGGTCGAGGGCGCGGGAGATGTCGGCAAGGCGCTCGACCTCGCGCATCGATTCGATGTTGACCAGGATGCCGGCGGCAACCGCCTGCTCGAGCTCTCCATCGGATTTGCCGGGTCCGGCGAAGCTGATCTCCAGCGGGGACGCGCCCGCATCGAGCGCGACAGCGAGTTCCCGGCCCGAGGCGACGTCGATGCCATCGACGCGTGCCGCCAGGTGCTGTACCACGGCAGGCATCGGGTTCGCCTTCATTGCGTAGTGCAGCTTGATAGCCGGCGGCAGTGCCTGGCGCAGCTTGGCCACCCGGGCGTCGAGGCGCGCGCGATCGTACGCGTAGAACGGCGTGCGTCCCACACGTGCGGCGAGGCGCGTGATCGGCACGCCGCCTACCACGAGCTGGTGGCGCTCGACCGGCCAGTCGAGCGGCGCATGCCGGGGGCGCGCGTCGCTCATGCCGCGCCTTCCCCGGTTCGCGCCGCGTAGTCCGTGGCGAGCGCCTTGCGATCGATCTTGCCGTTGGGGTTGCGCGGCAATGGCCCCGGGTGCGGCTCGATCGCCGACGGAATCATGTATTGCGGCAATGTCTTGCGGCATTCGTCGAGGAGGCGGGGCACGTCCAACGCGCCATCCGCGGGCGGCGTTGCGACGACGACGATCGCTTGGCCGAGCGACGGATGCGCGACCCCGAACGCAGCGACCTCGCCCGCGAGCCGCGTGCCGTAGATGGCTTCCTCGACCTCGGTGGGGCTGACGCGATAGCCCGAGGTCTTGATCATCTCGTCGCGCCTGCCGATGAAGTAGAGGAAGCCGTCGCGGTCGCGGCGCACGGTGTCGCCCGAGAACACGGCGACCTCGGGCAGCATCAGTCCCGATTCACGTCCGCCCACGCCACTGGGCAGCGGCTTGAACCGCTCGGCGGTCTTCTCGGCGTCGTTCCAGTAACCCATCGCCACGAGCGCGCCGCGGTGCACGAGTTCGCCGGGCTCGTCGTCGTTGCAGGGCGAACCGTCGGGTCGCAGCACGAGAATCTCGGCGTTGGGAATCGCCTTGCCGATCGAGTCGGGACGCCGTTCAACCTCCTCCGGCGGCAGGTAGGTCGACCGGAACGCTTCGGTGAGCCCGTACATGAGATAGGGCCGTGTCGACGGCACCTTGCGGCGCAGGACGTCCAGCGTCTCGCGCGGCATCCGCCCGCCGGTGTTGGCGATGTAGCGCAAGTGCGTGTCGATCGTTTCAGGCCAGGCGAGTTGCGTGAGCTGGATCCACAGCGGTGGCACGGCGGTGAGTCCCGTCACGCGTTCGCGCTCGAGCGCCATGATCACGTCGCGCGGCATGAGGTAGTTCAGCAGGACCACGCGAGCGCCGACGTGGAACGCCGTCGTCAGCTGGCTGAAGCCGGCGTCGAACGACAGCGGTAGTGCCGAGAGGATGGTGTCCTCGTGGCGGTTCTCGAGGTAGCTCGCGACGCTCTTCGCACCGGCAACGAGGTTGCGGTGGGCGAGCACCACACCCTTCGGGCGGCCGGTGCTTCCCGACGTGTAGAGGATCGCGGCCATGTCGGTGTCGATGACACGATGTCCGCTACCACTGCGCTCGGCGACGAGCGAGTCGAAGGCCAGGTGGCGCGAATCGTGCGCGCCCGGGACGGCGCCGATATGGACGATGTGCCGCAGGTCGGGGCATTGCGCCAACGCGCCGTCCATGGCAGAAAGGCGCTCGGTGCTCGACACGAGGACACGGACGTTGCAATCACGCAGGATGTGCACCACCTGTTCGGATCGCAGCAGCGGATTGATCGGCACGAAGACCGCGCCCGCGCGGGCCGCGCCGAAGGCGACGCCGACGGTCTCGAAGCGCTTGTCGAGGTAGAAAGCGACGCGCTCGCCGCGACCGATGCCGAGGCGCAGGAGCCCCGTTGCCACCCGCTCGACGAGGTCGTCGAGGGCGGCGTAGGAGAGGCTCCTGCCGTCGTGGGTCAGCGCCGGCGCGTCGCCGAAACGCCGCGCCGAGCGCTGCACGAGCTGATGAAGCAGATGACTCATGACACTTCCGTGAAGTACGGTTGCCGGGAGAGGGGAGGGGTGCGCGCGATCGGATGCGATAATTGCGGCCCTGCGTGGAGCAGCCGGGACGGACGCCGCAACGACGGCGGTTCCGATCGCCAGCGCCAAGATTCCCGGATCTCTCCCGATCCCGATGATAACCGCTAAATGACGTTGTTTCGTAAGCTCTCCGCCGCCGCCGATGCCATGGGAACGGGCAACGCGCTCCTCTACGCCGCCTCGCGGGTCCTCGATCGCGTGTTCGGACGACGCGTACGAATCGTGAAGTACATCTTCGTGTCGCAACCGGTGACATCGCTGGCGGCGCAAGCGCCGTCGGGATCCGGGGCATTCACGTTGTCGTTCATCGGCCCGGGGAGCCCGCTCTTCGCCGAGGTCGAGCGGCCGCCGTCGGTCATCGCCGCCCGCTATGCCCAGGGCGCGCGCTGCCTCGCCGCGACGAACGCCGAGGACAAGCTTGCGGGATTCCTCTGGTACGTTACCGGTGCCTATGACGAGGACGAGGTGCGCGCGCGATTCCTCCCCGAACCGGAGGGGGCGACCGCGTGGGACTTCGACGTGACCATCCTGCCCCGCTATCGCATGGGCCGGCTGTTCGGCTACCTCTGGCGTCGTGCGGCGGTCGAGCTGGAGGCGGTCGGCGTCACCCACACGCTGTCGCGCATTTCCGCGTTCAACTCGAGGTCGATGGCTTCGCATCGACGTCTGCAGGCACGCACGGTCGGCCAGGCGCTGTTCGTCTGCCTCGGGCGCCTGCAACTGATGACGTCGACCGTCGGTCCGCGCTGGCACCTGTCGTGGCGCGACGACCAGCGGCCGGTCATGGCCATCGCCGCGTGAGGAAGCCCCGGCGCGAAGGTTTGCACACTCGTTGCGTTCGCATGGTTTGATTCAAGGGAGATCAGGATGAGTATCGAGGACACGCTGCGCGCCATTCTCCGCGACGTGCTCAGCATCGGCGCACGCGCCGATGCGTTGACGCCGGCATCGCCGCTGCTCGGGGCGCTGCCCGAGCTCGATTCGATGGCCGTGGCCAACGTGATTGCCGCCATCGAGGATCGCTTCGGTTTCGTGGTCGACGACGACGACATCAGCGGGGCCACGTTCGAAACCTTCGGTTCCCTGGTCGAGTTCGTCGCCGGCCGCGCCGGGTGAGCGTGGCCGCGCCGGATCTGGCTGGGCATTTCTTGCCGGGAGCGGCGGGGCCGCTGGCCGTGACGACTGTCGTGCCGGGCTCGGGAGCCCTGCATCGCTTTTCCGTCCTCTACGTCCCGCCCTTCGCCGACGAGATGAACAAGTCGCGGCGCATGGCGGCGTTGCAAGCGCGGGAGTTCGCGCGAATGGGCGGCATGGTCGCATTGCTGGATCCGCGGGGCACGGGTGACAGCGCGGGCGATCATGCGTGCGCGACGTGGGAAGGCTGGCACGAGGACGTGGCCTGCGCCTGGGCATGGCTCACCCAGCAGTCCGCTGCGCCGTGCCTGCTGTGGGGGCTGCGACTGGGCGCACTTCTCGCGCTCGACGTGGCGGCGCGCGGGCGGGTGACGCCGGCAGCGCTGCTGCTGTGGCATCCGACCACGAGCGGCCGTGCGTACGTCAACCAGGTGTTGCGGCTTGCCACGGTGCAGGGGCGGCTCTCGGAAGGCCACGCTGCGGACGGGAAGGCGCTGCGTGCCGCGCTGGCCGCCGGCCATTCGGTCGAGGTCGCCGGCTACGAACTCGATCCGGCGCTGCTGGCCGGAGCCGAAAGCGTGGAACTCGCTGCGCTCGCGCCGCCCGCTTGCCCGGTAGTCTGGCGTGACGTGGGGGGCGACGCCCCCGGGCCGTCCCCCGCCACGCAACGTGTCATGACCGCCTGGGCCGGCGCCGGCATCGAGCTCGATGTGGTGGCCGTCCGTGGTGCGCAGTTCTGGGCAACGCAGGAGATCGCGGAGAATGCCGACCTCCTGGCCGCTACGACGCCGGCTGTCGACGCCTGCCTGTCACGGCTCTCGGCGATGCCGGCGTGAATCCGCTTCCGTCCACGCACGCCGAGCGGTTCGTCACCTTCGAGTGCGAGGGTGCCCGCTGCATCGGCGTCGTGAGCGAGGCGTTGCCGGCGCGGAACGGCCGTCTCGGCGTGCTGGTGGTGGTTGGCGGCCCGCAATATCGCGTTGGCAGCCATCGGCAGTTCGCGCTCCTGGCGCGGGCACTCGCGGACGCGGGCATTCCGGTGCTGCGTTTCGACTACCGCGGCATGGGGGACAGCGACGGGGAGCCTCGCACCTTCGAGGACATCGACGCGGACCTGCGTGCGGCCGCGGACGCCTTGTGCCGGGAAACCGGCGTTGCCCATGTCGTGCTGTGGGGTCTGTGCGACGCGGCGTCGGCAGCACTCATGTTCGCGGCGCAGGATCGTCGCGTGGCCGGTATCGTGGCGCTCAATCCCTGGGCCCGCTCGCCGCAGGGTGAGGCGTCGACGCGCCTGCGCCATTACTACCTCAAGCGGCTCCTTGCGCCCGAACTCTGGCGGAAGATCGTCACCGGGCGGTTCCGGGCGGGCGCGGCGGCGGCCGACCTCGCCGCAGTCGCTCGCAAGGCGGTGGGCTCCGCGACCGCACCCACCGCCTTCCTCGACCGCATGGAGACGGGCTGGCTGAAGTTCGCGAACCCCATTCTCTTCGTGCTGAGCGGCCGTGACCTCACCGCCCGCGAGTTCGAGGCGTGGGCGGCCGCCGATCCGCATCGCCGCGCCCGGCTCGATGAGTCCCGCGTGCTGTCGTTTCCCCGCGCCGATCACACGTTCTCCGATCGCGCGTCCCGCGATGCCGTTGCGGCGGCGACTATCGAATGGATCGCAGGTCTCGACGACGCGCGCTGAGATCGGCGCTTGCGAGTGCGCTCGTCGCGTGGGTGCTGGGCTCGCCGGCCGATCCGGTCCGCGCTGCCGAGTTTCGTGTCGGTCCGGATCGCTATCAGGACGCCGTGCGTACGCTGCGGCCCGGCGACACCTTGCGCCTGGAGCCGGGAATCTACGTCCACGGGCTCGACATCCACCGCGTCGTGGGAACCGCCGACAAACCGATCGCGATCGTTGGGGCACAAGGCGCATTGCGCAGCGTGCTGGTCGCGAGGCGCGGGCGCAACACGATCAGCATCGTCGACTCCGCATTCGTCCGCATCGCTGACCTCGACGTCGAGGGAAGCAACGTCCCGATCGATGCGCTCAAGGCCGAGGGAACGTCGCGCTTCGCGCACGACATCGTCGTCGAGGGCCTGCGCATCGCGCGCTTTGCCGGCAGCCAGCAGAACGTGGGCATCTCGACCAAGTGTCCCGCCTGGAACTGGACGATCCGCGGCAACCGCATCGAGGACGTGGGCACCGGTTTGTATCTCGGCGATTCCGACGGATCCGCCCCCTTCGTGCGCGGCGTGATCGAAGGCAACGTCGTGTCCGGGACGCGTGGCTACGCGATGCAGGTCAAGCACCAGCGCGGCTGGCCCGCGGTGCTCGATGCCCTGGCCGGCAGTGGGGAGACCATCATTCGCTACAACACCTTCGACAAGCGGAAGCACGGCAGCCGCGGCAGCATGGCGAGGCCCAACCTCCTGCTGGGCCACTGGCCGCTCGCAGGGCGCGGAGCGAACGAACGCTATCTCGTCTACGGGAATCTCTTCCTCGACAATCCCACCGAGGCGCTGCTGCAGGCGGAGGGAAACGTCACCCTGTACAACAACGTCTTCGTCAATCGGTATGGCGACGGCGTGGCGTTTCGCGAGCATCATGACATTCCGCGCGAGATCGTCTTCGTGCGGAACACCGTGATCGCGCAGGGGATCGGGGTCCTTTTGCGCTCCGCGGCCGCGGATGCGCGTCAGGTCATCGCGGGCAATGCGATCTTTGCCGCGAGTGTGGAGCCTTCCGCGATCGCGCACGGCAACGTTGTGCGCGCCTACGATGATGCGAGCGCCTATTTTCGGAGATTCAGTGCGAGCAGCGACGACTACGATCTCACGCCGAGGGCAGGTCGCCTCGCGGACGTCGCCCAACGACGGTTCGAGGGGCTTCCTGACATCGATCTCGACTTCACGCGCCGTCCACGGCAGACGGCAACCTTCGGGGCGTATGTCGGGGACACGCGGGTCGAGGCGGAACGCACGCCACGGTGATGAGGCCGCCGTGCCGCTTCTGTGTCCCGTAGTACGGTCGTCGAGAGATCGCGGGCATCAGGCGGACGAACGGTCGGGACATGCACCGCTACGGGGCAAGAGCCGTCTTGTCCCGGCCGTTCGTCGGCCTCGCCGCGACGTCTCGCGCTTAAGGACCGGGGTCGTGGCGAATTGGGTTATCTTCCCCATCTTCGACGAACACGCGATTTTCACTCCGCGAGCCGCGAAAGGACACGTTTGAGTTTCGACTGTCCTGTCGACGTTGTGAGCGTGAACGCGTAGCGTACAGCGGCGAGGGATCGAAGGGATGGAGCTAACGTGCGAGGTGCTGGAAGTTGTGCGAATCTTCACTTTTGTCACGCGACGGACATCGTTACCCTTGGCGACAGGGCTTCGGCAGTGCAGCCTGAATCCCTGACGGGGGCGGCGCCATGCCTGCGGACTTCCCGCCGGCCTTGAAGGACAGCCAACATCGAACTCTCGGACCACGTGCACACCTCGACGCATCGAAACATCTCCGGCGCCACCGTCTTCCAGCTTCTGGCCGAGGTGTTCTGGGTGGTCATCGCCGTGCTGCTCGCCTTCCGGCTGCGTGGCGTCGGTTGGGGATCGCTACCGACCACCCTCGCGCCGGCGCTGGTCTTTGCCGTTCTCATGGTGCTGATGCAGGGTGTGTTCGGCATCTATCGGCGCGATCGGCGGATGGGCATGGGGTCCTATGCCGGGCGCCTGGCGCTCGCGATGCTGGTAGCGGTGCCGCTCGCCTATCTCGGCGCCGGCCTCCTTCCCGGGGGCTACCCCTTCCAGGAAGCGATCAGCGAATGGGCGCTGATCGCTTTCGCCGGGTTGATCGTCGTCCGGCATGCCGTCATCCGTCCCGTGCTGAAGCTGGTGCTGCCGCACCGTGTGCTCGTGCTCGGGACGGGTCCGGAAGCACGCGTCGTCGAGGCTTCGATCGCGGCGTCGGACCCACGCAGCATCCAGCTCGTCGGTTTCTACAACCTCGAGAAGGTGCAGGAGAACGTCGTGTCGGCCAACCGGGTGTTGGCGCGCGGTGGCTCCATCGAGGATACCGTGCGCCGGCTCGGCATCGACGAGATCATCGTCGCGGTGCGCCAGCAGCGCGGAGGCGTGCTTCCCCTGCGCGGGTTGCTCGAATGCCGGCTGTCGGGTGTGCGCATCACCGACCTTGCGCGATTCTTCGAGCGCATGCAGGGGCGCATCCCCATCGAGGCACTGAAGGCGAGCTGGCTCATCTACGGCAACGGCTTCCGCCAGAACTGGCTGCGAGGCGCCGTGAAGCGCTCGTTCGACGTCGTGGTGGCGTCGCTGCTTCTGCTCGTGACGCTGCCGATCATGCTCGTCACCGCTGTCATCATCGCGTTCGAGAGCGGCTTTCCGGTCATCTACCGGCAGGAGCGCGTGGGGCTGCGCGGCAAGACTTTCGACGTGCTCAAATTCCGCAGCATGCGTCAGGACGCGGAGAAGGACGGCAACGCCAAGTGGGCCAAGGTGGGTGATGCCCGCATCACTCCGTTCGGCCGTTTTATCCGGCGAACCCGCATCGACGAACTGCCGCAGATCATCAACGTCCTGCGGGGCGAGATGAGCTTCGTGGGGCCGCGCCCGGAGCGGCCGGTCTTCGTGGAGATGCTGTCCGAGCAGATCCCGTTCTACGCGGTGCGCCACAGCGTCAAGCCCGGGATCACCGGCTGGGCGCAAGTGCGGTACTCTTACGGCGCCAACGTCGAGCAGTCGATGAAGAAGCTCGAGTACGACCTGTATTACGTCAAGAATCACACGCTATTCCTCGACCTTCTGATCCTGCTCGAGACGGTTCGGGTCGTCGTCCTGGGAGAAGGCGCGCGCTAGCCGCGACCCGTCGGGCGCCGGCGGTCTTGCGGCGGAATCCACAGGCGGGCCGCTGCCGGAAGCGCCCGCCGACGGCGCGATCCGCCGGGACTCGCGCACGTAGACCAGCGGACTGCCACAAGTGACCGAAGCCGATCTCGCGACCGTTGCCCTGTGGAGCTATGGGCTCGCCACGTTCGCGTTCGTGACGTTCGCCGCCCGTCTGGCCCTGGGCCGGGGGGCGGGCCCCAGGGCTGCGCTTCTCCTCGTCGCCACCGTGATCAGCGCCGTCTGGGCGGCGGCGGGCTTCATGGCGGCGTATCGTCCCGGACCCCTCACCTGGCGCATAGGCGCCGCTACCGACGTTCTTCGCTATGCCGCATGGTTCGTGTTCGTCGTGAGCCTGCTGCAGGGGCGCCCCGACAAGGGATGGGTGCACGGCCTCGACATCATTCCGCGCTGGATCGCGGGACTGATCGTAATCACGCTATTCGCCTGTCTCGCGGTGCCGACGTCGCCGCTGTTCGGTCCCATGATCGAGGGGGCAGACGATCGCGTGGCGCTCGGCATGCAGCTCGGGCTCGCCGTATTCGGGCTCTTCCTCATCGAGCAGCTCCTGCGTCAGGCCGACCCGACAGCGCGCTGGGCGTTGCGCCCGCTGTGCATCGGTCTCGCCGGTGTCTTCGCGTTTGACCTCTACCTCCTTGCCGACGCGATGCTCTTCGGGCGCCTCGATCCGCAGATCTGGGCCGCGCGGGGTGCCGCCAACGCGTTCGTCATCCTGTTCGTCGCAGTGGCCACGGCGCGCAATCCGACCTGGTCCGTGGAACTGCACGTTTCGCGCGTCGCGGTATTCCACTCCACCGCGATCCTGCTCTCCGGGCTCTTCCTCCTGCTCGTGGCGGGCGCGGGCTACATCGTGCGTTTCATCGGAGGAGAATGGGGCCGGGCGCTGCAGATCGAGGTGGTGTTCGTCGCGTTGCTGGTCGGCGTCTTGGTCGTGTCGTCGGGCCGCTTCCGCGCAGGACTGCGCGTGTTCATCAGCAAGCACTTCTTCTCGTATCGCTACGACTATCGCGAGGAGTGGCTGCGCTTCACGCGCACGCTGGCTCCCGCGCACGACGTGCGCGAGGTCCAGGAGCGGACGGTGCGCGCGCTGGCGGACCTGGTCGAGAGCCCCGCCGGCGCGCTCTGGGTGCGGGACGACGATGCCGTCTACCGGCCGGCCGCGCGCTGGAACATGGCGGCGATCGATGCCACGGAGCCGGCGACCGGGCCGCTTGTAGCCTTCCTCGCGCGGAGCGCGTGGATTGTCGATCTCCCCGAGTACAAGGAGGACGCCGCGCGCTACAGTGGGCTCGTGGCGCCGTCATGGCTCGTCGAGGCGCCGTCGGTATGGCTCGTAGTGCCTCTACTGTCGGCTACAGAACTCATCGCGTTCGTCGTGCTGGCGAAACCACGCGCCGATATCGAGGTCAATTGGGAGGTTCGCGACCTTCTCAAGGTGGCAAGTCGCCAGGCGGCGAGCTATCTTGACCAGGTTCGCGCCACGGAAGCCCTGGTAGAGGCGCGCAAGTTCGATGCCTTCAACCGCATGTCGGCATTCGTGGTGCACGACCTCAAGAACCTCGTGGCACAACTTTCGCTGATGCTGAAGAATGCCGAGCGTCATCGTGACAATCCGGAGTTCCAGAAGGACATGCTGGCCACCGTCGAGCATGCATTGGGGCGCATGAACAAACTCATGCTCCAGTTGCGCAGCGGCGCCACGCCGGTGGGGAACGCGCGCGTCGCGAGCCTCGAGCCGATCATCCGCGAGGCATGCGTCATGCACGCCAACGCGCACGCGGCCATCGACCTCGACCTCGAACCCGGGCTCACCGCCGTGGGTCACGAGGATCGCCTCGGACGCGTGATCGGCCACCTCGTGCAGAACGCCATCGACGCGTCCGCAGCCGGCGGCCGCGTCAGCGTGCGTTCGTATCGGCAGGACCCGTTCTCGGTGGTGGAGGTCGCCGACACCGGCGCGGGCATGACGCCGGAGTTCATCCGCGAGCGTCTCTTCAAACCATTCGAGACGAGCAAGGCCACGGGCATGGGCATCGGCGTCTACGAGAGTGCCCAGTACGTGAGCTCGCTCGGCGGGCAGATCCTGTACGACAGCAAGGTGGGGGTCGGGACGTCGTCCCGCCTCTTGCTGCCGGCCATCGCGGCGGTCGCCGCATCGCACGCCGAAACTGCAGCATGAACGTCGTCCGCCGCCCGCTGCTCATCGTCGAGGACGACCCGGCCCTGCAAAAGCAGATGCAATGGGCGTTCGACCAGTACGAGACGGTCGTGGCCGACGACCGCGAGGCTGCGATCGCCCAGTTGCGGCGGTACGAGCCGGCCGTCGTCACCATGGACCTCGGCCTGCCGCCCAATCCCGACGATCCCACCGAAGGCCTGCAGCTTCTGGAGGAAATCCACGCGCTCGCCCCCGACACCAAGGTGATCGTGCTGACCGGGCAGGGTGACCGCAGCCACGCGCTGCGCGCGATAGCACTCGGGGCGCACGACTTCTGCACGAAGCCGTTCGAGCCCGAGATCCTCACCTGGACGATCGACCGCGCGTTCCGCGTGCACGAGCTGCAGGAGGAGAACCGCCGCCTGCAGGGATCGCAGCAGTCGGCTGCCATGTCCGGCATCATCACTCGTGACCCCGCGATGCAACGGGCCTGCCGGACGGTGGAGAAGGTCGCCCCCACGTCGGCGACGGTGCTCATCCTGGGGGAGTCCGGGACCGGGAAGGAGCTCTTCGCGCGCGCTGTGCACGACCTCTCCCCGCGCAAGGCACGGCGCTTCGTCGCGATCAACTGTGCGGCTATTCCCGAGAATCTCCTGGAAAGCGAGCTGTTCGGCTACGAGAAGGGCGCGTACACGGGGGCTGCGCGCCAGACCATCGGCAAGATCGAGGCCGCCAACGGCGGGACGCTCTTCCTCGACGAGATCGGCGATCTTCCGGTGTCGTTGCAGGCCAAGCTGCTGCGCTTCCTCCAGGAACGCGTGATCGAGCGTGTGGGGGGGCGGCAGGAGATCCCGGTCGACGTGCGCATCGTGTGCGCTACGCACCAGAACCTCAAGGACCTCATCGCCGCAGGGCGTTTCCGCGAGGACCTCTACTATCGTCTCGCCGAGATCGTCATTGCGATTCCGCCGCTGCGCGAACGCAAGGGCGACGCCGCCTTGCTCTCGCATGCCTTCGTGCGGCGCTTCTGCGTCGAGCAGGGGATCGGCGAGAAGGCGTTCCTGCCGGAGGCGATCGAGGCTGTCGAGGCGCACGCGTGGCCCGGCAACGTGCGCGAACTCGAGAACGTCATAAAGCGCACGGTCATCATGGCCGAGGGACCGATCATCACGGCTGGCGACATCGGCCTGGGGGACGCCGCGCCGGCTGCACAGGCGCTCAACCTGCGCCAGGTTCGCGACGACGCAGAGAAGGACGCCGTGCTGCGCGTGCTCGGGCGCGTGAACGGCAATCTCTCCAAGGCCGCGGAGCTCCTGGGCGTGAGCCGGCCCACGCTGTACGACCTCATGCATCGCTTCGGCCTGCGCTGACGGCGTGCCGGGCATCCCAATCGAAAGCAAGCACACCATGAACCAAGCCCGAATTCGCATCGCTATCGCTGCCGTTGCGACGGCTCTGGCCATCGCCGGATGCGGCAGCAAGGACCCCGAGAAGTTCGTTGCATCCGGCGAGTCGTATCTCGCCAAGGGCGACTATCGGGCGGCGGTCATCGAGCTCAAGAACGCGCTCGCGCAGGCGCCGGACAATGCCCGCGCCCGATTCCTCCTCGGCAAGGCGTCGCTCGACGGCGGAGACCCGGTGAGTGCTGCGATGGAACTGCGCAAGGCGGCGGCGCTCAAGTATCCCGCCGATGACGTGTATCCGCTGCTCGCCCGCGCCCTGCTGCAGCAGAACGCGTCAAGGAACGAGATGGCCGAGCTCGCCGCTGCGCCGGTCGAGTCCAACCACGCCAAGGCCGAGGTCATGGCGGCGATCGGCACCGCGGCGCAGGCGCACGGCGACCTCAAGGAGGCGCATGCGCGCATCGACGCAGCCCTCGCGCTCGAGCCGGCGAACGCGACCGCGCAGATCGCCCGGGCACGGCTGCTGATGGCCGACGGCGACACCGCCGGCGCACTGCAGGAAATCGACGGCGTGCTCGCGAAGGCCCCCGACAACGTGCAGGCGCTCGTCTTCAAGGGCGAGCTCCTCATCGCCCGGCACGACCGCTCCGGCGCTGCCGCGGTGCTGGAGCGCGTGGTTGCGGCTCACCCCAACGCGACGTTCGCACGATACCTCCTGGTGACGACCTACCTGCAGGGCAAGGAGCTCGACAAGGCGGGCGCCCAGGTCGAGGAACTCAAGAAGGTCGCGCTGGCGGATCCGCGCACGCAGCACGCGATCGGAATGCTTGCGCTCGCGCGCGGCGACATTCCCACGGCACTCGCGGCCGTGCAGAAGGCGCTCCAGACTGCCCCCGATTACATGCCTGCCGTCTACCTGTCGGGCTTGGTCGACCTCAGCCGTGGCGCCAACTCGACCGCCGAGCAGTCGCTGCGCAAGGTTGTCGCCAAGCTGCCGCAGGACAACGGCGCGCGCGTGGCGCTCGCGCAGGTGGTCCTGCGCCTCGGCCAGCCCGCCAAGGCGCGCGAGATCCTCGAACCGGTGCTGCAGCGCGTCCCCGACGACGTCGGCGCGATGCGCCTTGCGGCAGAGGTGGAGCTCGCGATGCGCAATCCCGACCGCGCGGCCAGGTACGTCGAGCGCGCCAATTCGATCGACGAGAGCGTCGACGGCCGCGTGCGCCTCGCACAGATCCGCCTCGCGCAGGGAGATACCGACGAGGGAATCCGCGAGCTCGAGACGCTATCGAAGTCCGATCCCGGCACGCAAGCTCCCGACGTCGCGCTGGTCGCGGCGCATCTGCGTGCGCGCCGCTTCAACGAGGCGCTCGCTGCGGCCGACGCGCTCGTCGGGAAGCAGCCGAAGAGCCCTGCCGCCTACACGATCAAGGGCACGGTGTATGCCGCCAAGGGCGATTCCAAGGCAGCGCGCGAGACCTTCGAGAAGGCGCTGACGTTCGACGCCGCTTATGTGCCTGCGCTCATGAACCTCGGCTTGCTCGACGCACGTGCGCGCCACTACGCCGATGCGAAGCGTCGCTTCGAGCAGGTCCTCGCGAAGGATCCGAAGTCGGAACGCGCCCTCTTGGCGCTGGCGCAAATTCTCGCCGTCGAGAAGGCCCCTGACGCCGACATCGTCGCGGCCCTGCAGCGGGCCGTCGAGGCAAATCCAGGGTCGGTGGCGGCGCGCCTGTCGCTGGTGAACTTCCACGTGGCTCGCAAGAACTGGGGGTCCGCGCTCACCGCCGCGCAGCAGGCCGATACCGCCATTCCCGGCAACGCGGCGATCGTGGAGGCTCTGGCCAATGCCCAGCTCGCGTCCGGCGAGAAGAACCAGGCCATCGCGAACTACCAACGCCAGACCAAGCTCCAGCCCGACAACTTGGCGCCGCGCCTTCGCCTTGCCGCCGCATACGCAAGCAGCCAGAACTACAACGAGGCGATCGCCGCGCTCAAGGGCGCCATGGCCGTGGCACCCACGAACACCGCCGTGTGGGCGGCGCTCGCCGCGGTCTACGCCCAGGCCGGCCAGATGGACCAGGGCATGGCCGAAGCGCGTCGCCTGCAGAAGGACCTCACGACGCGCTCCGCGGGATACGCGCTCGAGGCCGAGCTCTTCGCGGCGCAGAAGAAGGTCGGCGACGCCGTGGCCTCGTATCGCGCCTCGCTCGCGCGAGACCCGCAGCCGTACACCGTGCTGCGCCTCCATGCGCTGCTCGACCAATCGGGCAAGGCCGACGAGGCGGCGAGCGTCGCGCAGAAGTGGGTGAAGGAGCATCCCAAGGATGGAATCGTGCGCGGCTACCTCGCGAACGTGAGTCTCGCCAAGCGCGACTACAAGACCGCGGCGGCGCAGTACCGCGGCATCGTGGAGAGGGAGCCGTCGAACGTGAGCGCGCTCAACAACCTCGCGTGGTCGCTGTCGGAGCTCGAGGATCCGCAGGCGAAGGAGTACGCCGAGCGCGCGTACAAGCTCGCCCCCGGCAATCCGTCGGTGGTCAACACCTACGGATGGGTCCTGGTGCAGCAGGGGGACACCGCACGCGGCATCGAGATGCTGCGCAAGTCGGTCGAGCTCGACCCCGACGACGCGGGCCGCCGTCTCTACCTTGCCCGTGCGCTCATCAAGAGCGGCGACAAGCCCGAGGCCCGCAAGGAGCTCGAGATCGTGTCCAAGGCGGAGTCGCCGAAGACGCGTGCCCAGGCGGAGGAGCTCATGAAACTGCTGTAGAGATCGCTGTAAGAATCCGCGGTGCCGGCGGTATGCGACGATTCCACCAATGAAGCCATGCCTGCGAGGCAGGGCGTTGAGCAATGACAAGCGATAAAACGACCATTGGCGTGGTCGGACTCGGATACGTGGGCCTGCCGCTCGCGGTCGAGTTCGGCAAGCGCTTTCCCACCGTTGGCTTCGACCTCTCGCGTGCCAAGGTCGATGCCTACCGCCGCTTCGTCGATCCCACCGGCGAGGTCGCCAGCGAGGAGTTCCGGCAGGCCACGCAGCTCGCGCCCACGACCGATCCCGCCGAACTCGCCCGCGCCGACTTCATTGTCGTGGCGGTACCCACGCCGATCGACGACGCCCATCAGCCAGACTTCAATCCGCTGCTCTCCGCGAGCGAGATCGTGGGGCGGCACATGCGCCGCGGCACGACCGTGGTGTTCGAGTCCACGGTGTATCCCGGTGCCACCGAGGAGATCTGCGTGCCCGTCATCGAGCGCTACTCGGGCATGCAGTGGAAGCGCGACTTCTTCGTGGGCTATTCACCCGAGCGCATCAATCCGGGTGATCGCGAGCACACCCTGACGCGCATCGTGAAGGTGGTGTCCGGTGACACGCCGGAGACCCTCGAGCGCGTGGCCGCGATCTACGGCAGCGTGATCGCGGCGGGTGTGCACCGCGCGAGCTCCATCAAGGTGGCGGAGGCCGCCAAGGTGATCGAGAACACGCAGCGCGACCTCAACATCGCGCTCATGAACGAGCTCTCGCTCATCTTCCATCGCCTCGGCATCGACACGATGGAAGTGCTGGAGACGGCGGGCACCAAGTGGAATTTCCTGCCGTTCCGTCCGGGGCTCGTGGGCGGACACTGCATCGGCGTCGATCCCTACTACCTCACGCACAAGGCGGACATGCTGGGCTATCACCCGCAGGTGATCCTCGCCGGCCGCCGCATCAACGACGGCATGGGCAAGTACATCGCCGACGAGACGGTGAAGCAGCTCGTGTGCGCCGGCGTGCCGGTGAAGGGCGCGCCCATCAACGTGCTGGGCCTCACCTTCAAGGAGAACTGTCCCGACCTGCGCAACTCGCGCGTGATCGACGTCGTGCGCGAGCTCCAGTCGTTCGGCGCCGACGTGCACGTGCACGATCCCGTGGCCGATCCCGACGAGGCCCGGCACGAGTACGGCGTGGAGCTGCTGCCGTGGGAGCGCATGCCGCGCGGGGCGGCCATCGTGGCGGCCGTCGCGCACCGCGAGTTCCGCGCGCGGAGTCTGGACGATGTCCTGGGCAAGCTCGTCCCGAACGGCCTCTACGTCGACGTGAAGTGCCAGGCCGATGCGCAGGCGCTGCGCGCGAAAGGCGTGACCGTATGGAGACTGTGATGACCGGCAACGGTGAGGCGAAGGCGCTCGCTGCCGCCTGCGACGCGCTGCGGGCGAAGCCCCTGCGCTGGCTCGTGACCGGCAGCGCGGGATTCATCGGGTCGCACCTGGTCGAAACGCTGCTCAAGCTCGGCCAGCAGGTCGTGGGCCTCGACAACTTCGCCACCGGCCACCGTCGCAACCTCGACGAGGTGCGCGCGGCGGTCGGCGACGCGGCGTGGGCGCGGCACCGGTTCATCGAGGCCGACATCGTCGATCCCAAGGCATGCCGGGACGCTGCGAGCGGCGTGGATTTCGTGCTGCACGAGGCGGCGTTAGGGTCGGTCCCGCGCTCGATAGAGGATCCGCTGCGCACGCACGCCGCGAATGCGACGGGCTTTCTCAACATGCTGGTGGCCGCGCGTGACGCCGGCGTGCGCCGCTTCGTATACGCAGCGTCGAGCTCGACCTACGGCGACCATCCCTCTCTGCCCAAGGTGGAAGACAACATCGGACGACCCCTGTCGCCGTATGCTGTCACCAAGCTGGTCGACGAGCTCTACGCCGACGTCTTCGGCCGCTGCTACGATTTCGAGACGGTGGGCCTGCGCTACTTCAACGTATTCGGCGCGCGGCAGGACCCGCAGGGCGCCTACGCGGCGGTCATCCCGCGCTGGGTCGACGCGATGTTACGCGGCACGCCCATCGTGATCCACGGCGACGGCGAGACGACGCGCGACTTCTGCCACGTGACGAACGTCGTGCAGGCCAACCTCCTCGCCGCGGTGAACGTGGGACCGGGCGCGAGCGGCCAGGTCTTCAACGTGGCGGTGGGCGGGCGCACGTCGCTCAACGACCTCGGTCGCTTCCTGCGCGAGCTCGTTCTGGAGCGGCATCCGGGACTTCGCGTGCCGGATCCCGTCCATGCGGAGTTCCGCTTGGGGGACGTGCGGCACTCGCAGGCCGACATCGGCAAGGCGCAGCGTGCGCTGGGCTACGTCCCGCTCATGGACGTCCGGGCCGGGCTGCGCGAGGCGCTGCCGTGGTATGAGGCGCGCTCGGCCGCCAACGCGCCGGCGGCGTGGGGCGATCGAGGTGCCGCCTGAGGCGCATCTGAAGGTCCCGTTCGTCGGTGCGCTCACCGTCGCCCTGGCGTGCGCGCTGGCGTCGGCAGGCGGCGTGCGCGCGGCGGGAGAGGCAATGCCGCCACCGGCTGGGTCCTCGACGGCAGCGCCAGCATCGGCGGCACCACCTGCCGCGATCCAGCCAACCGGGACGCAGCCTCCCGCAGCGCAATCGTCCGCAGCCGCGCCCGGGACCTATCTCATCACCAATGCGATCGCCCCGCTCGCATCGAGCCCGGTACGCCCCACCGGCCATCTCATCGCCGAGGCGCGCGCCTATGAGCACGGAGAGGGCGTGCCAAAGGATCCGATCCGGGCGGCGCAACTCTACTGCGAGGCCGCCCGCGAGGGCGACCCGGAGGCGCAGTACGCCCTCGGCTGGATGTACGCGAACGGCCGCGGCATCGCCCGCGACGACACTGTCGCTGCGGCGCTGTTCAAGCTCGCCGCTGCGGCTGGCGATTCCTATGCCCGCCGCGCGCTGGCGGTGGTCGGCGGCGAGCCCGGACGCCTGCCCCCCTGCATGCGCCCCGACGAGCCGCCGCCCGGCATTCCTCCCACCGCGGACTTCGCGATCAAGCTCGACGGCCTCGATGCCATCGACCAGTGGCCCGCGTGGAAGCGGCAGATCGCCAGCGTCGTCGTCGAACTGGCGCCTCGCTACGCGATCGATCCGCGTCTCGCGCTGGCGGTCGTCGCGGTCGAATCCAATTTCGATCCCGCGGCGCGCTCGGTGAAGGACGCGCGCGGCCTCATGCAGCTCATGCCGGGGACGGCGGAGCGCTTCAACGTGCGCGACACCTTCGACGTTCGCGACAACGTCCGCGGAGGGCTCGCCTACCTGCGCTGGCTCCTCGCGTATTACCGCGGCCAGGTGTCGCTCGTGACGGCTGCCTACAATGCGGGGGAGAAGGCAGTCGACCGCTACCGCGGCATTCCACCCTATGCGGAGACTCGCGACTATGTCCGCCGAATCCAGCGCCTGTTCGTGGCCCCGGTCCATCCCTACGATGCACGCGTCGCCGAGCCGTCGCCCGTGGTGGCCGGCGCCGCGCCACCGTCGTAGCGGGCGGGTAGGCAGCGCGTATGCGCGGCTGGCACCGCTGCTTGCGGCGGCCGTCGTGGCGGCGGCGCCTGCGCGCGCTGCCGACGTGGACGTGCCCGCCGTCGTCGCGCGGATCAAGCCGTCGGTGGTCGCAGTGGGGACCTTCGAGCGCACGCGGACGCCGCAGTTCGCGTTCCGTGGCACCGGCTTCGCCGTGGGCGACGGCACACTGGTGGTCAGCAACGCGCACGTGATGCCGGGCCCCCTCGATCGCGACCGCAAGGAACAGATCGGTATCCTCGTGCCGCAGCCTGGGAGCGCCGCGGCGGTGTTTCGTGAGGCGACCGTGGTGGCGCAGGATGCGGGCACCGACCTCGCCTTGCTGCGCATCGCCGGCTCACCCTTGCCCGCGCTGCGCATTGGCGACTCCGACACGGTGAAGGAGGGTCAGTCGATCCTGTTTACGGGCTTTCCCATCGGCGCGGTGCTCGGCCCGTTTCCTGCCACGCATCGCGGCCTCGTATCGGCGATCGCGCCGATCGCCATCCCGCAGCCGCGGCCGGGGGACCTCGATGCCAAGGTCGTGAGGCGCCTTGCCGCCGGCTCGTTCGACATCTTCCAGCTCGACGCGACGGCATACCCCGGAAGCAGCGGCAGCCCGCTGTACGATCCGGCGACTGGCGACGTGCTCGGCATCGTGAACATGGTGCTCGTGAAGTCGACGCGAGAAGCCGCATTGGCGCAGCCGAGCGGCATTACCTACGCGGTGCCCGCCCGCTATGTTCGCGATCTCCTGGGCAAGGCGCGGTGACACGGACCGCCGGCCGACGTGCACGTTTGTGAGTCGTGGCGGGGGCCGCGCGGCGCGACCCGCGCATTGAGACCGACGCCGCGGCGTTGCAGGCGCTTATCGGCATGGCTTGCATCGGCGTCGGCATGACCCGACCCAAGCGTTGACCGCCCGCGATGCCTGACTTCATCACCATCAAGGCCGTCCTGAAGGCGCTCGTCTTGCCGCCCGGCGGGCCGCTGCTCGTGGCGTTGCTGGGACTCCTGCTCCTGCGCCGGCGGCCACGGCTCGGCCGCGGGCTCGCGTTCGCGGGCGTCGGCGTGCTCGTGTTGTTGTCGACGCCCATTGTCGCCGTGGCGCTGTTGCGGGCTGTCGATGACACGCCGCCACTCGATCTGGCGAGGGCACGCGAGGCGCAGGCGATCGTGATCCTTGGCGGCGGCACCCTCAGGCACGCCCTCGAATACGGAGGCGACACGCTCGGCCGTCTCACCCTGGAGCGGGTCCGCTACGGCGCGCGCGTCGCGCGACAGGTGCACCTGCCGGTCCTCGTGACCGGAGGGTCGGTGCGCGGCGGCACCACCGAGGCCACGCTCATGCGCAATGCCCTCGAGCACGAGTTCGGCATCGAGGTGCGCTGGCTGGAATCGCGGTCGCGAACCACCCACGAGAACGCCCGGTTCACGGCGCACACCTTGCGCGAGGCGGGGATCGACCGCGTGGTGCTCGTCGCCCACAGCTTCGACATGCCGCGGGCGCGGGCGGAGTTCGCGGCAGCCGGGATCACCGTGATCCCGGCACCCACGGGGTTGCCGAGCGGCGATTTCGAAGGGCCGTTCGACCTGCTGCCGAGCATGGGCGCCCTGCAGGGAAGCTACTACGCGATCTACGAGATGCTGGCGCTCGTGGTGATGCGCGTGTCACGGCTCGTGTGACGGTAGGCTGCACCAACGGAAAGGCCCGCGCAGTGGCGGGCCTTTCCGGGCAGAACGATGCAGGAGCGGTGCCGGACGGTTCAGTTCGCGGGAAGGTGGCGGCGCCTCCGCAGGACGCCGAGCGCCGCAAGCATGGCGATCCCGACAAGCGCGAGTCCGTGCGGCTCGGGGACCTGTTGGGACCTGCCTCCGAAGTACACGAAGTCCTGCTGCTTCGGACTCTGCAGGAAGGTCAGGTGATAGGTGTCGGTGAAGCCGGCCAGTGCATCAAGCCAGCCTTGGGCGAGGCTTCTGGTGTTGGCGTTGCCCGACGTGACCTCGAAACTGCCACCTGAAAGGCTCAAGCCAGAGGGGTTGCCGCCCGTGTAGGTGCTGTGATCGTAAACGATCTCCCAGACCGCGAGCTGGAAGGCCGCGGAGGGATTGGCCCCTGGATAGGACGGTGGGGGAGGGGCCGATGCGAAACCATAAGCCTGCGTGAAGAGCTGTCCCAGGAGCGTGACGACCTCGGGATCGACTCCGGGGACCGGATCTCCGTCGGAAGTGGCGACGTAGTCGTGGTAGGGTCCGCCGGGAACACTGATGTACTGGTTGAGCTGGATGCACCAGAACACGGCGTCATCATTGCCAGCCCACTCCCCCGCGAGGCCACCGGCAGAGAAATTGCCTTGCGATGTGCCGAAAGACTGGTGACCTGCTGCCCAGTCGGAGATGGACAAGTCGTCGGCTTGCGCGACCGGCACGAAGGCGCTGGCGAGGCCAAGCGTTGCGATCGCCAGCGAGCGGCGAGCCAGGGTGGAGATTGTTTTCATGTTCGAACTGACCTCGTGACCAATGGGGTGGAACGTCGGTGACCCGATGGGGCAAGTTGTGCCTTAGGCCGGCGCTGCGTGTAGGAAAGCAAGCCGCGGGCCACCTCATGTTGAGATGAATTAATGATGTAAAATCAATAGCTTAATCATGCGTCGCGGGTGTTGCGACATGTAGGATACGAGATCTGTAAACTCCTCCGACATTGCCCCCAGAGGGCGGCTCCGAGGATTTACCCTGGTGAGTGCGTGGAGTACGAGGGGCCGTCGCCGGGGCGGACAAGTCTCGGTGTACGGTAGTGCGAAGGGAGCAGCGTCGTGTACTCGAAAGGGCGTCCCGAGGGTGAGCAAACCCCGGAGCGCGCGATGGCGGAAACAGCCTCATGAACGCGTCGACCCTTCCACGGCAGACGCGCGGGACCGTCGGTGCCATGGCGTGTGATCGATGTGAGCGACCCGCGGGCCGCCACGCCGCCAACTGCCCTTCGAGGTGGCTCTCCGAACCGCAGGCGGCCCGGCAGCGGCTCGCCGAATCGACCTACTTGACCGCCGCCACCATGTAGTCGACCGCCGCCTTTACGTCCCCATCCGACAGCGACGGGTTGCCCCCCTTCGCGGGCATCACGCCCTTGCCCTTGAGGGCCGAGTGGTAGAGCGTGTCCATGCCGAGCTTGAGGTGCGCCGCCCACTGGGCCTTGTCGCCGAACTTGGGCGCCCCGGCGATGCCCGCACCGTGGCAGGCGACGCAGGTGGTGTCGTAGACCTTCTTGCCGTCGCCAGCGCCGCCGCCTGCGGCGGGTGCGGTGCTCGCCACCGCCGTCGGCGCGGCGGCAGCGGGCGCCGGGGCGACAGCAGCGGTAGCGGTCGCCGGCGCGGCCGTCGCCGCTGTCGCTGTCGCGGCTCCGGCTGCGGCCGGAGCCTCTGCCGTGGCCGCCACCGGCGGCGACTTCCACGTCGCGCCGGCCTTGCCTGCCATGAAGGCGACGGCGCGCTTCACTTCATCGTCGGTCAGGTTGCTGTTGCCGCCGCGGGGGGGCATGGCGCGGATGCCGTCGATCGCGTGGCCGAACGTCGCGGCCTCTCCCTGGGCGATGATCTTGGCCCAGGCCGCCTTGTCGCCGATCTTCGGCGCGCCGGCGAGACCTGTCTCGTGGCAGGTCTTGCAGGTGCCGTCGTAGACCTGCTCGCCGGTCATCATGCCCTTGGGGCCGGTCGCCTCGGCGAGCACGACGGTGCCCACCGGCTGGATGCGCGCCAGGATGGCGTCGGCATTGTCGCGGGTTCCGTGCTCGCCGCTGGTCACGAGTTGCGACACGAAGGCGGCCAGTGCGATCGGCACCAGGAACGCCAGCACGACGACGATGATGAGCTGCCGGGGCGTCTTGATGGGGGAGGAATGCTCTTCGGTCATTGTCGGGCGCGATGGCAAGGGTTCGGCGGGCAACTTGCGATTATACCGGGCCGGAGGGTCACGGCGTATGGGCGTGGACGGTTGCTCGCGCGGAACGCTACAATGACGAGTTCCGCGCCCGTAGCTCAGTTGGATAGAGTATTGGTTTCCGAAGCCAAGGGTCACAGGTTCGAATCCTGTCGGGCGCGCCA
>CAYTOT010000050.1:0-36291 GCA_964439475.1 uncultured Alcaligenaceae bacterium | reverse complement strand
TCGCTGTCGGCCTACGCGCGGCAGTTCCTGCAGCTCATGGAGAAGCCGGACGTCGACCTCATCGAGGGACTGTCGCCGGCGATCTCGATCGAGCAGAAGGCGACGTCGCACAATCCGCGCTCCACGGTGGGCACGGTCACCGAGATCCACGACTACCTGCGCCTGCTGTTCGCGCGCGTGGGCGATCCGTATTGCCCCGATCATCCCGAGCAGAAGCTCGCCGCGATGACCATCTCGCAGATGGTCGACGCCACCCTCGCGCTGCGCAGGCCGGACGACCCGGAGGGGCCGCGGCTCATGATCCTCGCCCCGGTGGTGGTCAATCGCAAGGGCGAGCATCTCGAGCTCTTCGTGGAGCTGCGCGCCAAGGGCTTCGTGCGCGTGCGCGTCGACGGCAAGGTCCACGAGATCGACGCCGTGCCCAGGCTCGCCAAGACGACCAAGCACACCATCGAGGTGGTCGTGGACCGCCTGCGCGTGCGCGACGAGTTCAAGCAGCGCCTCGCCGAGTCGTACGAGACCGCGCTGCGCCATGGCGACAGCCGCGCCATCGCGGTCGAGATGGACGGCGACAACGAGCCCGCGCGCGAGCATCTCTTCTCGGCCAAGTTCGCCTGCCCGGTCTGCAACTACTCGCTGCCCGAGCTCGAGCCGCGGCTGTTCTCGTTCAACAGCCCGATCGGCGCCTGCCCGCGCTGCGACGGACTGGGTTCGATCACCTTCTTCGATCCCAAGCGCGTGGTCGGCTTCCCGCAGCTTTCGCTGGCGTCCGGTGCGATCCGCGGCTGGGACCGGCGCAATCAGTTCTACTTCCAGATGCTGCAGAGCCTGGCCAGGCACTACGGCTTCGACATCGACAAGCCGTTCGCGAAGCTGCCGGAGCGCGTGCAGACGCTGATACTCGATGGCTCCGGCGACGAGAAGATTCCCTTCGCGTACCTGTCCGAGCGCGGCAAGCCGGTCACCCGCGAGCACGCCTTCGAGGGCATCCTGCCCAACCTCGAGCGGCGCTACCGCGAGACCGACTCGCAGATGGTGCGCGAGGAGCTTGCCAAGTACCTCAACAACCGGCCGTGCCCGGAGTGCGACGGCACGCGCCTCAAGCGCGAGGCGCGCCACGTGAAGGTGGGGGAGGGCGATGCGGCGCGGCCGATCTACGGGATCTCCGCGCTGCCGCTCAAGGGCGCGATGGCCTTTTTCCGGGGCCTCACGCTCGACGGCCAGAAGGCCGCGATCGCCGACCGCATCGTCAAGGAGATCATGAGCAGGCTCACCTTCCTGAACGACGTGGGCCTCGACTACCTCTCGCTCGACCGCTCGGCGGAGACGCTCTCCGGCGGCGAGGCGCAGCGCATCCGTCTCGCTTCGCAGATCGGCTCGGGCCTCACCGGCGTGATGTACGTGCTCGACGAGCCCTCCATCGGCCTGCACCAGCGCGACAACGACCGGCTGCTCGCCACCCTGAAGCACCTGCGCGACCTCGGCAACAGCGTGATCGTGGTGGAGCACGACGAGGACGCGATCGAGGCCGCCGACTACGTCGTCGACATGGGGCCCGGGGCCGGCGAGCACGGCGGCCAGGTGGTGGCCCAGGGTACCCCGGACGACATCCGCCGTGCGCCGCACTCGCTCACCGGCCAGTATCTCGCCGGGCACCGGCACATCGCGGTGCCGGCCAGGCGGCACCCGGCCGATCCCGGGCGCGAGCTCGTGATCAGGGGGGCGACCGGCAACAACCTGAAGGGCGTGAAGCTCGCGCTGCCGGTGGGGCTGTTCGTGTGCGTGACGGGGGTTTCGGGCTCGGGCAAGTCCACGCTCATCAACGACACGCTGTACCACGTGGTGGCCCGTCACCTGTACGACAGCGCCGCGGAGCCGGCACCGCACGGCGAGATCGAGGGGCTCGACCACTTCGACAAGGTGATCAACGTCGACCAGAGCCCGATCGGGCGTACGCCCCGCTCGAACCCGGCCACGTACACGGGGTTGTTCACGCCGATCCGCGAGCTCTTCGCACAGGTCAAGGAGGGCCGCGAGCGCGGCTACGGGCCGGGACGCTTCTCGTTCAACGTCAAGGGCGGGCGCTGCGAGGCGTGCCAGGGCGATGGGCTCATCAAGGTCGAGATGCACTTCCTGCCCGACGTCTACGTGCCCTGCGACGTCTGTCACGGCCAGCGCTACAACCGCGAGACGCTCGAGATCCGCTACAAGGGGAAGAACATCCACGAGGTGCTGGCGATGACCGTGGAGCAGGCCTATGCGTTCTTCGAGCCGGTGCCTGCGGTCGCGCGCAAGCTCGCCACCCTGCTCGACGTGGGGCTGGGCTACATCACGCTCGGCCAGGCGGCCACCACGTTGTCCGGCGGCGAGGCGCAGCGGGTGAAGCTCGCGCTGGAGCTGTCCAAACGCGACACGGGGCGCACCCTGTACATCCTCGACGAGCCGACCACGGGGCTGCACTTCCACGACATCGAGCTCCTCCTCACCGTGCTGCATCGCCTGCGCGACCACGGCAACACGGTGGTGGTGATCGAGCACAACCTCGACGTGATCAAGACCGCCGACTGGGTGATCGACCTCGGCCCGGAGGGCGGCGCAGGCGGTGGCACGATCATCGCTCAAGGGCCGCCGGAGGCGATCGCGGCGACCCCCGCGAGCTTCACCGGCCGCTACCTCGAATCGGCGCTCGATGCCGACGCAAAACGCCGCGGCAAGACGCCGGAGAGATCCCCGCGAAGCGGCCGCGGCCGGAAGGCGTCGGCGTAGGCGTCGGCGACAACGCGGTCCGCGCGACCGCCGCAGGCCGCCGGCGCACGCCGGTGCGCTCGGGATGAGATGCGTGCAAGCAGGCAGCCCGGCGCCGCGGCTTTTCCCGGGTCAGCCGTCGCCCGTCCCGAAGGCGGCGCGATGCGCCTCCTCGTCGGTCCAGGCGCTGCCTTCCGCCGTGAGGCCGGCGATCTCGGCATCGTCGAGCGACTTCCTCACGACCTGCGCGACCTTCGCGAGGTAGGCCTCGGTGACGTCCGCTTTGGTGAAGTTGAGGCGCGCGTAGGTCGCGTGGGCGAATGCCAGCAGGCGCGCGGCGGTGCGTACGCGTCCCTCCAGCGCGACCAATAGCGCCGTGGGATCCGTGGCCAGTGGCAGGTTCATCGTGCGGCAGGCTTCCCACGTCTCGATGGCGCAGGTGCGCGCCTCGTCGAGTCTTCCGGTCGCGAGCAGGGCATCGAGCAGGTGCATGCAGGCGTAGACGAGATTGCCCGTCTCGTTCGTTCCGCGCAGGCGCGCGAGCAGCGCCTGCGCGCGCTCGCGCACCTCCGCGTGGCGTTCCTGCGCCCGCAGCAGGGCGATGACATTGGTCTCGGCGGCATTGCGGGCCCGCGGGTTGCCCATCGCCGCGGCGAATGCGGCTTCCTCCAGGCGGTAGCGCATCGCTTCGGCGACGTCGAGCTCGTCGGCGGTGGTCAGGGCGTGCGCGTGCGTGCCGGCGATCACGTGGCGAGTGCGCGCCGGCCACTCGGGATGGCGGGCCAGCAAGGCATCGATCTCGGCGAGTGCAGGCTGCGTTTCGGAGGTGTGCTTCGGAAGACCGCGCACCAGGGCGGCCAGCGCCTGCACGATGTCGTGGTCGTCCTCCAGTTCGCGATACAGCGCGAGCGCGTGGCGCGCGGCGTCGCTGGCCTGCGGATGGCGGTTGAACAGGCGATAGCGCGCGAACTCGAGCCACCAGTCGGCGCGGATGCGCGCGGGCATGGCGTCGGTCATGATGGCCTCGCAGCTCGCGAGCCAGCCCAGGGTCTCGCGGCGCCGCGCGTCCCACACCGTGAAGCGCGCCGCGAGCGTGGCGAGGTCGGCCGCCAGCGCGGGCTCGTGCTCGCGCGCCCAGAAGAACGCGTCGCGGACATTGTCGAGCTCCTGCCGGGCGGCGGCCTGCTCGGCGTCGCCCAGCATCTGTCGGCGGGTACGGGCGTAGAAGGCGTGCAGCGCATGCGCGTGACGGGCGCGCACCGCCTGCTCCTCGCCCGCTGCCGCGAGCTCTTCCAGCGCATAGGCGCGCATCGTTTGCGGCAGGACATAGCGCGGCGGATCGCCGTGATCGACGGCGACGAAGGATCGCTCGGCCAGCGCTGCCAGCCGGTCGGTGGTCTCCCAGTCGCCTTCGCCGGAGCCGGCGACGGCGAGTGCCAGCGGGAGCGTGAAGCCGTTGGCGAACACGCCGAGCTGGCGGAAGAGCGCGCGCTCGCCGTCGTCGAGCAGGCCGTGGCTCCATTCGAGGGTGGCGCGTAGCGAGCGGTGCCGCGCCGACACGTCGCGCGCCTTCGACGTCAGCATCCGGAAGCGCTGCGCGAGCGAGTCGCGCAGGACGCTCACGCCGAGCTCCCGGGCGCGGGCGGCGGCGAGCTCGATGGCCAGCGGCATGCCATCGAGCCGGCGACAGATCTCGGCGATGGCCGGCGCATTCGCATCGGTGAGATCGAAGCGGCGGTCGGACGCCGCAGCCCGGGCGGCGAAGAGCGCGACGGCGGCATAGCCGAGCGCGGTCGCGCCGAAGCCTTCTGCCGCGGCATGTCCCGGATCCGGCGGGCAGGCGAGCGGCTCGAGCCGGTGGAGGGCCTCGTCGCGCAGCCCGAGCGGAACCTGGCTCGTGACGAGGAAGCGGAGGCCCGGCGTTGCGTCGACGAGCGCGGCCACGAGCGACGCGACCTCGGCGACGAGATGCTCGGCGTTGTCGAGCAGGACGGTGACCTCGCGCTGCGCGATGGCGCGGGCGATCGCGGCGACGGGATCGGCGCCGCCCGGCGCCACCCCGAGGCCCGCCGCCAGCGTGGCGGCGACCTGCGCGCCGTCGGTCACGTCGGCGAGCGCGATCCAGGCCGTCTCGCGGCCGGCCGGCAGCGCGGTGGCGACGAGGGCGCGGGCGAGCACGGTCTTGCCCACGCCACCGGGGCCCACGACCGTGACCACGCGATGGGTCCCGGTGAGCGCGGCGACGAGGTCGCGCAGGTCCGCCTCCCGGCCGATGAGGTCGTGCGCCGCACGGGCGGCCGGCGCGGTCGGGACCGCCGACGTGCCGTCCACCACCTCCACCGGCACCACGAAACGGTAGCCCCGTCCGGGGATCGTCGCGATCGCGCCGGCGCCGAGCACCTTGCGCAGCGTGCTGATCTGGACCTGGAGGTTGTTCTCCTCGACGACGGTGTCGGGCCAGACGGCATCGAGGAGCTCGGCCTTGGTCACCACGCGCTCGCGGCGCTCGACCAGGGCGACGAGCACGTCGAAGGCGCGCGCACCGAGCGGCACCGGCTGTCCCGCCGTCTCGAGGCTGCGGGTGAACGGGACCAGGACGTGGTCGCCGAAGCGAAGGCTGGGCGTGGGCATGGGAAGGCAGGCGAGCGGACGAAATCTACGCCAAACGGCGGCATTTCAGAACGTTTAAGGCGGCTCAAGTACCCGCCGGGGCCTCGCCGCGAAGACTGCAGTCGTCTTCCACGAGCGAGCGACGAGCCCCATGAACCCCCTTCCGGCCTCCCTTGGTTTCGAGTCGATTCCCCTTCCCGGCGGCGTCGTGGCGACCGTGCGCCCGGTCGCGCCGGGTGACATCGTCGCGGAGCGCGAGTTCTTCACCGGTCTCTCCGACCGGGCGCGCTTCAACCGCTTCCACGGCACCGTGAACGGCCTGAGCGACGCGATGGCGTGCTACCTCGTCGGTGCGGATCAGGAGCGGCACGTCGCGCTGGTGGCGACGGTGATGGAGGGCGGCAAGGAGACGGTCGTCGCCGATGCGCGCTACGTGGCCGAGGGTGATTGCGCCGAGTTCGCGATCGCGGTGACCGACCGCTTCCAGGGCTGCGGCATCGCCCGGCGTCTCCTCGGCGCGCTCGCGGCCTGCGCGCGCCGCGCCGGCCTGCGCTGGCTCGTGGGGAACGTACTCGCCACCAACGAGGCGATGCTCCGCCTTGCCGAGGGGTTGGGCTTCGCACGTTCGAGGCGGGAGCGCGGCGACGGCGTCGTGTGCGTCGAGCGGGCGGTGACCGCCGACGCAACCGCGACGGAACGCACCGGCACCTTGCCGCGCGCCCTGCAGCGCATCCGGCGATGGCTCGCGCCGAAGCACGCGGATCGCGACCTGTTCGTACCCTTCTGACGCGAACGACGACACCGGACCGGCCATGACCCTCAAGACGCTCGCCGCCTGCCTCATGCTCCTCTGCGTGGCACTGACGGCAGTGACGTTCATGCTCGCAAGGCAGGTGATCGCGCAACCCCCGGCTATCATCGCGGCCTCATGTCTTCGAGGAGATCGCGATGCCGTTGCCGATCGTACTGATCCCGGGCCTCCTGGGCTCGCCGCGGCTGTACGCGGCGCAGATGCCGTCGCTGTGGAAGCTCGGGTCCGTCATCGTTGCGGACCACACACGGGCGGACTCGGTCGCTGAGGTCGCGCGCGGAATCCTCGCCGATGCACCGCCACGCTTCGCACTCGCCGGCCATTCGTTCGGAGGGTACGTCGCGTTCGAGATCATGCGCCAGGCGCCCGGGCGGGTTGCCGCGCTCGCGCTGCTCGACACGTCGGCGCGCGCCGACGTGCCCGAGCAATCGCAACGGCGCCGCGAGCAGATCGCGATGGCGCGCACCGGCCCCTTCGCCGCGCTCGCCGCGCTGCAGTTCCCGGCGTTCGTGCATCCGTCGCGTGCGAAGGATCGCGTGCTGCAGCGCTACATGCGGGCGATGGCGGAAGACAACGACGCGGAGGTGTTCGTCCGCCAGCAGACGGCGATGATCGGCCGGCCCGATTCGCGCGAGACGCTCGCCGCCATCGGTTGCCCGACGGTGGTCGTGGTGGGCGATGCCGATGTCGCCACGCCGCCGGAGCGGGCACGGGAGATGGCTGCCGGCATCGCCGGCGCGCGGCTCGTCACCATCGGGCAATGCGGGCACATGACACCGGTCGAGAGGCCGGACATGGTGGCGGGGATACTCGCGGGGCATCTCGGCGCGGTGCGCTGACGCGGCGCCGAGGGCATCGGCCAGCCGGGACGAGGCGGCGATCCTCGATCACGGCGAGAGCGTCCGGCCGAACGGGTTGCGCGGCCGCTCGTGTTATCGTCGCGCTCGGTTCACGAGGAGAACTCACCGATGCCGACAGTATCGCCTGCCGCGCCCGCGGGTTCGTTCGTGCGCGCCGCTGCGCTGTGCGCGGTCCTGTTCGCCGGCGCGAGCGGAATCGCATCGGCGGCGCCCGCCGCCGGCACCGGCCCCGCTGCCGACCGCCCGGGCGGCGCCGTCGCCACGTATCGCGGGACCTGCGACGCATCGGCGGCGGTGGCCCTCGATGCGCAGCACTTCATCGTGGGCAACGACGAGACCGACGTGCTCGCCACCTATCGTCAGGGCGAGGCGGCGAGCGTCGGGCGTCTCGATCTCGTGCGGTTCCTGGGGACGCGTCCGCGGGAGGAGTCCGACATCGAGGGCGCCGCCGCCGTGGGCACGCGCGTGTACTGGATCACCTCGCATGGCCGCAACAGCCGCGGCGAACCGCAGCCGTCGCGTCATCGCCTGTTCGCGACCGATGTCGTCGGCGCGTCGCCGGGCATGATGCCTGCCGGCGCGTCCTCTGCCGTCACCGCCATGAGTGCGGCGCCGGTCGCCGGTGCCGCGAACGCACCGCCGCAGGTCGTGCCTGTGGGCACGCCGTACCGAGACCTCCTGCGCGACCTCGTGGAGTCGCCTTCGCTCGCGGCGTGGAACCTCGGCCGTGCGTCCACGCTCCCGGCGGAGGCCGACGGCGGGTTCAACATCGAGGGACTCGCCGCCACCCCCGACGGCCGTCTCCTCGTGGGCTTCCGAAATCCCCTGCGGGAAGGCCGTGCCCTCGTGGTGCCCATCGACAACCCCGGTGACGTCGTCGCAGGGCAGCGTGCGAAGCTCGGCGCGCCGATCGAGCTCGACCTCGGTGCCCGCGGCATCCGCAGCCTGGAACTCGTGGGATCGACGTACTACATCGTGGCGGGCCCCATCGGCGACGTGGGCACGTTCGCGCTGTACCGCTGGACGGGGCGCCCCGGCGACACGCCGGAGGCCGTCCCCGCCGATCTCGGAACGCTGCGTCCCGAGGCACTCTTCGCCATCCCCGGGACGGGGTCGATCGAACTCGCCAGCGACGATGGGGGGATCGTGGTCGACGGGCGCGAGTGCAAGAAGCGCAAGCGCTCGAAGCAGGCGTTCCGCACGCTGACGCTGACACTGACACCGCCCGCCCGCTAGAACGCGGTTTCGGGGGTGTCGAAGAAATCGGTCTGTGCGGTCTGGCGCGCGATCTTGTGCGCGCGGAAGAGCGCGGAAGCGAGGTGGGGGACGATGTTGTCCTCGCCGAGCTCCGTGCGGAACCCGCTGCGCGCGATCTGCTCCGCCGGATGGCGGTTGAGCCCGCAGAGGATGAGCCGGCCGCCTCGCTTGTCGAGGGTCCGCTGCAGCGACTGCAGCATCTCGAGGCCGCTGTTGTCGACGCTGATCACCTGGTGCATCTCGAGGATCATGATGCGGGCGGGGGACAGGACGGGATCGAGCAGCGGCTCGAGCTTGCCGATGGAGCCGAAGAAGAGCGAGCCGAAGACCTTGTAGGCGGCAACGCCCGGCGGCGCGCCGTCGAGCGTGATGGGCTCGACGCGCGTGAGGTCCGAGATGCGGTAGATGAAGAAGAGGCTCGCGAGCACGAGGCCGATCTGTACGGCGAGCGACAGGTCGAAGGCGACGGTGATGACGAACGTCGCCAGCAGCACGGTGACGTAGGGGACCGAGTACCTGCGCAGGGTCCCGAACGCGCGCCAGTCGCCCATGTTGACCCCCACCATCACCAGCACCGCCGACAGGGCCGCGAGCGGAATGTATCTTGCGAGCGGTGCCGCGACGAGCACGATGACGAGCAGCGTGAGCGCATGCACGATTCCGGCGATCGGCGAGCGCGCACCGCTGCGGATGCTGGTGGCGGTGCGGGCGATCGCGCCCGTGGCCGGGATGCCGCCGAAGAGCGGAACGACGACGTTCGCCACACCCTGCCCCATGAGCTCCTGGTTCGGGTCGTGGCGGTCGTCGATCATCGCGTCGGCCACGCGCGCCGAGAGCAGCGACTCGATGGCGCCGAGGAGCGCGATCGTGATGGTCGGCGGGAGGAGGTTGCGCAGCGTGGGCAGGGAGATCTCGGGCCACACGAAGGCGGGAAGCTCCTGCGGGATGCCGCCGAAGCGGGTGCCTATCGTCTGCACGTCGAGGTGAAACACGGCCGCGACGACCGAGGCGATCACGAGGACCATGATGGGCCCCGGCAGGCGCGTGAGGATCCGGTGGCCACGGCGCATCGTGACGTGGAGCGCGCGATCGCGAGGCGGCGCATCGCCTGGCTCCTCCCCGGCGCCGAGCGCGCCGTGTGCCGCCTCCGCCTCCAGCGCGCGCCCGGTCGTGGTGACCTGCCGGGGCCAGGCGAACAAGGCGATGAGGCAGGCCCCTGCGAGGAGCGCCGTGACCGGGTCCGCCTTCGGAAGGTTCGCGACGAGCACGTGCATGCGCGTGAAGAACTCGTCGGGCAGCGTGACATCGAGGCCCAGGAAGTCCTTGACCTGCGAGAGCAGGATGAGGATCGCGATGCCGTTGGTGAAGCCGATCACGATGGACACCGGGATGAAACGGATGAGGCTTCCCAGGCGCAGTGCGCCCATCGCGAACAGGAGCACGCCGGCAGCGATGGTGCAGATCGCGAGATTGGCGAGCCCGTAACGGGCGACGATGCCGTAGACGATGACGATGTACGCGCCGGTCGGCCCGCCGATCTGCACGCGCGAACCGCCCAGCGCGGAGATGAGGAAGCCGGCGATGATCGCGGTGAAGATCCCCGCTTGCGGAGACACGCCGGAGGCGATCGCGAACGCCATGGCGAGGGGCAGCGCCACCACGCCGACGGTGACGCCGGCGATGACGTCCGAGCGCAGGTCGCGGCGCGTGTAGCCTGCGGCGAGGCAGTCGACGAGCTTCGGCCGGAAGTGCACGGCCGCCAGCAGCGACCGGAATCTGCTCGTGGCGCCCTCGCTCATGCCGTGCCCGACCTCCCCTCCCGAATCACTTCACGCGCATGCCCGGTTCCGCCCCCGAATCCGGGGCCAGCAGGAAGACGCCCGGGCCGTCGCCGGAGGCCGCGAGCACCATGCCCTCGGACAATCCGAACTTCATCTTGCGCGGCGCGAGGTTCGCCACCATGGGCGTCAGCCTTCCCACCAGCGTCGCGGGGTCGTAGGCCGCCTTGATGCCCGCGAACACCGTGCGATGCCGGCCTTCGCCCACATCGAGCGTGAGCCTGATGAGCTTGTCCGCACCCTCCACGTGGGCGGCGTCGACGATGCGCGCGATCCGCAGGTCGACCTTGGTGAAATCATCGATGGTGATGGTGGCAGTCGCGGACGCCGTGCTGCCGGATGCCGTGGTGGCGCTTGCCGGTCCGGCCCTGTCCGCGGCGGGTGTCGCCGGCAAGCGCGGGGGCTTCGCGGCGGGCGCCGGCGGCGGCGGCGCGAGGAGGGCGTCGATCTGCTTCGGATCGATGCGCGTCACGAGGTGCCGGTACTCGCCGATGCGCACGGGCGCGACGTCGAGGTCCGTCCACAGGAAGTCGCGGTCGACCCCGAGGAACGCCGCGGCCGCGCGCGCGGTGGCGGGGATGATCGGCGCCAGCAGCACCGACAGCATCTTGAAGCCGGCGATGCTGTCGCTCACCACGCGATGGAGCTCGTCGCGCCGGGCGGGGTCCCTGGCGAGCTTCCACGGCTCCTTCTCGTCGAAGTGGCGGTTGATCTCGTCGGCCAACTCCATGATCCGGCGCACCGCACGGCTGTACTGGCGGTCGCCGAGCCAGCCGTGGATGTCGCGCGCGGTGTCGTGCGCCGTGGTGAGCCACCACGCCGGGCGCTCGCCGGCGGGCGCGAGTTCGCCGCCGAAGTGCTTCGTGAGGAACGGCGCGGCGCGGCTGCCGATGTTCACGTACTTGCCCACGAGGTCGCTGTTCACGCGCGCGACGAAGTCGTCGGGGTTGAAGTCGAGGTCCTCGACGCGATCGTTGAGCTTGGCCGCGAGGTAGTAGCGCAGCCACTCGGGATTCATGCCGAGTTCGAGGTAGCGCTGCGGGCTGATGCCGGTGCCGCGCGACTTCGACATCTTCTCGCCGGAGAAGGTGATGAAGCCGTGCACGAACACGTTGGTGGGCGTCTTGCGCTCGGCGAAGCGCAGCATCGCCGGCCAGAACAGCGTGTGGAAGTACACGATGTCCTTGCCGATGAAGTGATACTGCTCGACGGCGGGGTCGGCGATGAACTGGTCGAACGTCCGCGTCTCGGCGGGATATGCGCGCCGCGCCGCGCCGCTGTCGAAGTGCTTCTTGAGCGCCGCGAGGTAGCCCACCGGTGCGTCGAGCCACACGTAGAAGTACTTGCCGGGGGCGTCCGGGATCCCGATGCCGAAGTAGGGCGTGTCGCGCGAGATGTCCCAGTCGGCGAGGTCCTTTCCTTCGTTGCCGAGCCACTCCCGGATCTTGTTGAATACCTCCGGCTGGAGCGGCGTCTCTTTCGTCCAGCGCTCGAGGAAGGCGATGACCTGTGGCTCGGAGAGGCGGAAGAAGAAGTGCTCCGAGGTGCGCAGTTCCGGTTTCGCCCCGGTGATGGCGGAGTAGGGCTCGATCAGGTCGGTGGGCGCGTAGGTCGAGCCGCACACCTCGCAGGCGTCGCCGTACTGGTCCTTCGCGCCGCACTTGGGGCAGGTGCCCTTGATGTAGCGGTCGGCCAGGAACATGCCCTTGACGGGGTCGTAGAACTGCTCGATCGTCCTGCGGCCGATGAGCGACGGCGTGTGGTCGCGGAGCTTGCGATAGATCGACTGCGCGAGCTCGACGTTCTCCGGCGAGTGCGTGGTGTGGGTGGTGTCGAAGCTGATCCCGTAGCGCGTCCAGTCGGCGCGATGCGACTCGCCGACGCGCGCGATCAGTGCCTCGGGGGTGATGCCTTCCTCCTCGGCCTTCAGCATGATCGGCGCGCCGTGCGTGTCGTCGGCGCAGACGAAATGCACCTCGTGACCCTGCATCCGCTGGAAGCGCACCCAGATGTCGGCCTGGATGTACTCCATGATGTGACCCACGTGGAACGGCCCGTTCGCGTACGGCAGGGCCGTGGTGACGAAGAGCTTGCGGGGTGCAGCGGACGGCGCCATCGACAAGGGCTTGCGGCACGAAGGGATGTCGATTCTAGCAAGAAGCGTCTGCGGCCCGGACGGTGTGCGGCTGCGTTTGGGCTAGAATCGAATGCCGCGCAGATCCCGCGCGCAGCCCCTTCCATCACGGTATTGCCATGAACGAAGCCGACGTCCAGAGGGCCCTCGCAACCGTCATCGACCCGGGCAGCGGGCGCGATCTCGCCAGCATGAAGGCGGTGCGCAAGGTGGCGGTGAGCGGCGCCGACGTCACCGTCGACATCGCCCTCGGGTATCCCGCCCGAAGCCAGCACGACGTGCTGCGTGCGCTGGTCGCGGAGGCGGTGCGCAGGATTCCTGGCGCCGGCCGGGTGAACGTGGACATCGCCACGCGCATCGTGTCGCACGCGGTGCAGCGCGGCGTGAAGCTGATCCCCGGCGTGAAGAACATCGTGGCGGTGGCGAGCGGCAAGGGGGGCGTGGGCAAGTCGACCACGGCCGTCAACCTGGCGCTCGCCCTCTCCCAGGAAGGGGCGACGGTGGGCATCCTCGACGCCGACATCTATGGTCCGTCGCAGCCCATGATGCTCGGCATCTCGGGGCGCCCCGAGTCGACCGACGGCAAGAGCATCGAGCCCATGATGGCGCACGGCGTGCAGTCGATGTCGATCGGATACATGATCGACCAGGACACGCCGATGGTCTGGCGCGGGCCGATGGTGACCCAGGCGCTCGAGCAGCTGCTCAAGGACACGCGCTGGCGCGAGGTCGACTACCTCGTCGTCGACATGCCCCCCGGCACGGGCGACATCCAGCTGACGCTCGCGCAGAAGGTGCCCGTCACCGGTGCGGTGATCGTGACCACGCCGCAGGACATCGCGCTCATCGACGCCCGCAAGGGTCTCAAGATGTTCGAGAAGGTGGGCGTGCCGATCGTCGGCGTGGTCGAGAACATGAGCATCCACGTCTGCAGCAATTGCGGGCACGCCGAGCACATCTTCGGGGAGGGCGGGGCGGCGAAGCTCTGCGCGGACTACCACGTGCCGTTCCTGGGCAGTCTCCCGCTCGACATCCGCATTCGCGAGCAGGCCGACTCGGGGCAGCCCTCGGTCGTGTCCGATCCGTCGGGCAAGGCGGCCGAGCTCTATCGCGAGATCGCGCGCAAGGTCGCGCTGTCGGTCGCCGAGAAGGCGGCCGACTTCTCGTCGCGGTTCCCGGACATCGTGGTGCAGAACACCTGAGGGTCATCGCGTCCCGACGTGAATCGCGACCCGGCGGTGAAGTGCCGTCGGGGCAAAAACCAGGACCCCGTCCGATGTCCATCAAGTCCGACAAGTGGATCCGCCGCATGGCGGAGTCGACCGGCATGATCGAACCCTTCGAGCCGGGGCAGGTACGCGCCGTCGACGGCAAGCGCATCGTGTCCTATGGCACGTCGAGCTACGGCTACGACATCCGCTGTTCGCGCGAATTCAAGATCTTCACCAACATCAACTCGACCATCGTCGATCCCAAAGCCTTCGACGCGGGATCGTTCGTGGACTTCGAGGGGGATGTGTGCATCATTCCGCCGAATTCGTTTGCGTTGGCGCGGACCGTGGAGTATTTCCGCATCCCGCGCAACGTGCTCACGATCTGCCTCGGAAAATGCGTCACCGGCGACACCCGTGTCCTCGACGCCGCCACGGGCGCGCTCGTGCCCATCCGTGAGGTGAAGCCCGATTCGCAGGTGATGGGCCTCGACGGCTGGCGCAACGCACGCGCCCGCGTCTCTGCCTTCATCCCGCAGGGCCGCAAGCCGGTGTTCGAGTTGCGTACCCGCGCCGGCATGCGCATCCGCGCAACCGCGAACCATCCGTTCCGCACCTGCGGCGGGTGGACGCCTCTCTCCGATCTGCGGGTCGGCGACCGGATCGCCGTGCCGCGCGAGCTGCCTGTGTTCGGCAGCGCGCCGCTGCCCGATTGGGAGGCCTCGCTTCTCGGTCTCATGATCTCCGAAGGGCAATGCAGCACGCCCGGCCACAGCCCCACCTTCACCAGCAGCGACCCGGTGCTGGTGGCCTTGCTCGAGCGCTCGGTCGCCGGAGGAGGCTTGGGTTGCGTGACGGCCACGCCGCAGTACGGTCATCGCATCGTCAATCACCGGGGACGGGGCGGCGTACCCGAGGCGAATCGCGCCTCGCGGTGGCTCGCGGGACACGGCCTCGCGGTCACGGCGGCCGACAAGTTCGTTCCTTCCTGCGTGTTCACGGCACCACGCGCGGGGGTACGCCTTTTCCTGCAGGCGCTGTTCTCGGGCGATGGCGGCGCCTATCGCGCGCGCGACTGCTTCTTCGTCGAGTATTACTCGAAGTCGCGGCGCCTCGTGGAGGACGTGCGGCACCTGCTGCTGCGTTTCGGCGTGTTCGCGGTGATGCGCGAGAAGACCACCGCCATCGGCACGCCGGCGCACTGGCTCCAGATCACGGACCGCGAGCAGATTCGACGCTTCGCGAAGGAGATCGGCTTCTGTCCCGGCTCGGTCAAGCAGCTTCGCTTGCAGGACGACATGCTCCCGGCCCTCGATGCGCTTGCCACGCACGCGAAGAGCAACTTCGATACGCTGCCCCGCGAGGCATGGCCTGCGCTGGGCCTTGCGGTGGGCGCTGCGGGAACCAGCCTCAATCGCATCGGCGTGAAGACGAACCCTGCGCAGTCCGTGGGACGGGTGCTCGCCGGCCGCGTGCGTGAGCGGACGAAGGATGCGCGCCTCGGTGAACTCCTCGACGGGCCGCTGTGGGACGTGGTCGAGTCGATAGAGTGCGCGGGTGAGGAGGAGGTCTACGACATCAGCGTGGAGGGAATCCACAACTTCGTCGCGAACGACCTGCACGTCCATAATTCGACGTACGCGCGTTGCGGCATCATCGTGAACGTAACCCCCTTCGAACCGGAGTGGGAGGGCTATGTCACGCTCGAGTTCTCCAACACCACGCCGCTGCCGGCCAAGATCTACGCCAACGAAGGCGTGGCGCAGGTGATCTTCTTCGAGTCCGACGAGGTCTGCGAGACGTCGTACAAGGACCGTGGCGGCAAGTACCAGGGACAGCAGGGAGTGACGTTGCCCAAGATCTAGGGGCGCTCGCATGATCCGTGCGCAGGGCAAGCCGGCGTCGGTATCGATCATCGCGGTCTGCCAGGTCGCGGCGCTGGCCTTGTGGTTCTCGGCGTCCGCCGTCGTCCCGGCGCTGGTCGCCGAGTTCGGGCTCTCCGGTTTTGCGCAGGCGGCGCTCACCAGCGGCGTGCAGGCGGGCTTCGTGGCGGGCTGCCTCGTCAGCGCGGCACTCGGCCTGCCCGATCGCCTCGATCCGCGGCGCCTGTTTGCCGGTTGTGCGGTCGGCGGGTCGATCGCCAACGCGCTGCTCCTGGTGGTCGACCCCGCCTCGCTTGCGGCACCCCTGCTGCGCGTGGCCACGGGCGTGGCGCTCGCGGGCGTGTATCCGGTGGGCATGAAGCTCGCCGCCACCTGGGCCAGGGGCGACATGGGTCTCATGGTGGGGATTCTCGTCGGCGCACTCACGCTGGGATCGGCGTTGCCGCATCTCCTGAATGCGATGGGCGGTGCCGGCTGGCGCTTCCCGGTCGCCATCTCGTCGCTGACGGCGCTCGGGGCCGCCGCGCTCATCGGCTGCGCGGCGCTGGGCCCCAATCGCGCACCGGCGCCGCCGTTCGAGCCCCGCGCCGCGCTCGATGCCTGGCGCAACCTGCCGCTGCGTCTGGCCAACCTGGGCTATCTCGGCCACATGTGGGAGTTGTACGCCATGTGGGCGTGGATCGGCGTGTTTCTCACGGCCAGCTTCGGCCGCGTCATGCCGCCCGACGCCGCGCCGCTCGCCGCGAAGCTCACGTCGTTCGCCACCATCGCAGCCGGTGGCATCGGATCGGTGGCGGCGGGCCTGCTCGCCGATCGCCTGGGACGCACCACCATCACCATCGCCGCCATGACCGTCTCCGGAACCTGCGCGGCGACGATCGGCTTCCTGTTCGGCGCGAGTCCGGCCGCGCTGGTGGCCGTCTGCATCCTGTGGGGCGCGAGCATCGTGGCCGACTCGGCGCAGTTCTCCGCATCGGTTGCCGAGCTGTCGGACAAGGCACGCGTGGGCACCATGCTTACCGTGCAGACGGCGCTGGGCTTTACCCTCACGCTGGTCACGATCCAGGCGGTGCCGCTGCTCGTCGCGGGCGTGGGCTGGCGCTATGCGTTCGCGCCGCTGGCGCTCGGCCCGGCGCTCGGCGTCTGGGCGATGGCGCGATTGCGGGCGCATCCCAGCGCGGTGAAGCTGGCCGGGGGGCGCCGCTAGGGCATCCGTCGGTGACAAGGGCCGCTAGTGGGCGTAGCATTTTTGCCCCGCCGGCGTGGCACGGGGCCGGGCCGGCGATCCGAAGCGAGACGCAAGGAGGGCTTCACCATGGCATATCACCTCGAAGGCCGCTTGCTCGAAGTCTGCAACTGTCGCGTGCTTTGCCCCTGCTGGATCGGCGAGGACCCCGACTACGGAACCTGCGACACCATCGTCGCGTGGCATATCGACAAGGGCGACGTGAACGGCGTGAACGTCGACGGACGCACGATCGCCATGATCGCGCACGTGCCCGGCAACATCCTCCAGGGCAACTGGCGCGCCGCCGTGTATCTCGACGAGGGCGTGTCGAAGGCGCAGGAAGACGCGCTGCTCGGCGTTTACACGGGCAAGCTCGGCGGGCCGGTCGCGGAACTCGCCAAGCTCGTCGGAGAAGTCGTGTCGGTGGAGAAAGTGCCGATCCGATTCGACGTCCAGGGTGGCCACGGCACGATCACGATCGGCGATGCCGGCTATGCCGAGCTCGAACCCTATCGCAACGCCAGCGGCGCCACCACGACGCTGGCCGACACGGTGTTCTCGACCGTGCCCGGCGCGCCGGTGTTCGTTGGCAAGTCGCCGCGGTACCGCTCGAAGAACGCGAAGCTCGGCATCGACGTCGACCTCGCGGGCCACAACGCGCTGCAAAGCACGTTCGCGTTCCAGGCCTAGCGTCGCAGCGCAGGGTCGCATGCCCGCGCTCGCGCGACTGCGCGCGGCGCCCGGGACGGCCGCGGGACCGGAGGCCGGCCAGGCGCGCGCGTTTGCCGCCTTGCTCATCGGGGTGGCGGCGCTCGCCTGGGCCCTGCTGTGGTGGTGGAGCGCGAGTCCGTACGCGCGCTATCTCGGCCACGGCGGGTGGCAGGAGAGCGCCGCTCTCGCCGATCTGTGCCGCGCCGTCCCGCAGGGAACATGGCTGGTGCCCGCGCTGCTGCACGCGTTCGCCTGGCTGCTGATGCTGGTGGCGATGATGCTGCCGACGACGTACCCGCTGCTCGCGCTTTTTCGCCGCATCGTCGCCGGGCGTGCCGATCGCCGCTCGCTGGTGGCAATGGTCGTGGCCGGTTTCCTGGCGGTCTGGTTCGTCTTCGGCCTTGCGGCGCACGCCGCCGATCTCCTGGTCGAAGCCGCCCTTCAGCGCGTGCCGGGACTGGCCGCGCGGGCCTGGGTGGTGGGCGCCGTCGTGCTCGCGGGCGCCGGCCTGTTCCAGTTCAGCGCGCTCAAGTACCGCTGCCTGGAGGCCTGCCATACGCCGTTCTCGTTCATCATGGCGCGCTGGCATGGGCGTGCGCCGCGCCGGGAGGCCTGGCGGCTCGGCGCCGGGCACGGCCTGTTCTGCATCGGCTGCTGCTGGGCGCTCATGCTCCTCATGTTCCTGGTCGGCACCGGGAACGTGGGGTGGATGCTGGTGCTCGCCGCGATCATGGCGGCCGAGAAGAATCTGCGCTGGGGACGCAAGCTGCGCGCGCCCCTCGGGGTCGCCCTGATCGGGTCTGCCGCCACGATCGTCGCCGTGAATCTCTAGCGCTGCCGGTGAACCCCGGGCCCGGCGCGCGGTCTGTTGCGTCGACGCCATCGCTCGCGCCGATTCGCCGCCTGCCCGGCCCGCCCGGCGTCACGACGGGCCTGCGGGAGCGCACAATGCGCCCCATTTGCCACCTTTCGCCGCGGTCGCCGCGGTTTCTCCGAGGATCCCATGAAGTTCCGCTTCCCCATCGTCATCATCGACGAGGACTACCGCTCCGAGAACACCTCCGGGCTCGGCATCCGCGCGCTGGCGCAGGCCATCGAGAAGGAGGGGATGGAGGTCGTGGGGGTCACGAGCTACGGCGACCTGTCGCAGTTCGCCCAGCAGCAGTCGCGGGCGTCGGCGTTCATCCTCTCGATCGACGACGAGGAGTTGAGCGCGGGCACGGAGTCGAGCCCCGCGGTGGAGCGGCTGCGCACCTTCATCAAGGAGATCCGCTTCAAGAACGCCGAGATCCCGATCTATCTCTACGGCGAGACGCGCACCTCGCAGCACATTCCCAACGACATCCTGCGCGAGCTGCACGGCTTCATCCACATGTTCGAGGACACGCCGGAGTTCGTCGCCCGGCACATCATCCGCGAGACCAAGTCGTATCTCGACTCGCTCGCGCCGCCGTTCTTCCGCGCGCTCGTCCACTACGCGCAGGACGGCTCGTACTCGTGGCACTGTCCGGGCCACTCGGGCGGCGTGGCGTTCCTCAAGAGCCCGGTGGGCCAGATGTTCCACCAGTTCTTCGGCGAGAACATGCTGCGCGCCGACGTGTGCAATGCGGTCGACGAGCTGGGGCAGCTCCTCGACCACACCGGACCGGTGGCGGCGGCCGAGCGCAACGCCGCGCGCATCTTCAACGCCGACCATTGCTTCTTCGTCACCAACGGCACGTCCACGTCGAACAAGATGGTGTGGCACGCCAACGTCGCGCCGGGCGACGTGGTGGTGGTGGACCGCAACTGTCACGTGTCGGTGCTGCACGCGATCACCATGACCGGCGCGATCCCGGTGTTCCTGCCGCCCACGCGCAATCACTACGGCATCATCGGGCCGATCCCGCAGGAGGAGTTCCGGCCAGAGAACATCGAGAAGCGGATCGCGGCGAATCCGTTCGCGCGCGAGCAGAAGGGCGCCAAGCCGCGCATCATGACGCTCACGCAGAGCACCTACGACGGCGTCGCCTACAACGTGGAGATGATCAAGTCAACGCTCGGCAACTACATCGAAACCCTGCACTTCGACGAGGCGTGGCTGCCGCATGCCGCGTTCCACGACTTCTACCGGGACATGCACGCGATCGGGCGCGATCGCCCGCGCAGCAAGGACGCGATCGTCTTCGCCACGCATTCCACGCACAAGCTGCTGGCAGGCATCTCGCAGGCGTCGCAGATCATCGTGCAGAACAGCGAGACGCGGAAGCTCGACCTGCCGATCTTCAATGAGGCCTACCTGATGCACACCTCCACCTCGCCGCAGTACGCGATCATCGCGTCGTGCGACGTGTCGGCGGCGATGATGGAGCCGCCCGGCGGGACGGCGCTCGTCGAGGAGTCGATCATCGAGGCGCTCGACTTCCGCCGCGCGATGCGCAAGGTCGACGAGGAATGGGGCAAGGACTGGTGGTTCGAGGTGTGGGGGCCCGATCGCCTCGCGCCGCAAGGCATCGAGCGCGACGACTGGATTCTCCGCGCCAACGAGAAGTGGCACGGCTTCGGCAATCTCGCGCCCGGCTTCAACATCCTCGATCCGATCAAGGCCACGATCATCACCCCCGGCCTCGACGTCTCCGGCAAGTTCGCGAAGACCGGCATTCCGGCCTCGATCGTCACCCGCTACCTCTCCGAGCACGGCGTGATCGTGGAGAAGACGGGCCTCTACTCGTTCTTCATCATGTTCACGATCGGCATCACCAAGGGCCGCTGGAACACGCTGCTCACCGCCTTGCAGCAGTTCAAGGACGACTACGACAAGAACCAGCCGCTGTGGCGCATCCTGCCCGAGTTCTGCACGCAGCAGCCGCGCTACGAGCGCGTGGGGCTGCGCGACCTGTGCCAGCAGATCCACGAGATGTACAAGGCCAACGACGTCGCACGGGTGACCACCGAGATGTACCGCTCGAGCATGCAGCCGGCGATGAAGCCGTCGGATGCGTTCGCCTGCATGGCGCACCGGGACATCGACCGCGTGGAGATCGACCAGCTCGAGGGACGTGTCACCGGCGTGTTGCTCACACCGTACCCCCCTGGAATCCCCTTGCTGATCCCCGGCGAGCGCTTCAACCGCACCATCGTCGAGTACCTGAAGTTCGCGCGGACCTTCAACGAGACGTTTCCGGGCTTCGACACCGACATCCACGGGCTCGTCGAGGTCGAGGACGCGGGCAAGCGGCGCTACTTCATGGACTGCGTGCGGCAACGGTAGGGTGGTCGGCCGGCGCAACGAGAAGCAGGCCCGGCTCGACTGATTCGACTGTTGTCCCGAGCTGGCAACGGTACCCGATATGACCCGGGTAACGCCGGGCAGCGAGCGCACGGGCGGCCCGCGGCGACCGACCGGGAGCTACAGGTCGAACCGGATCCCCTGCGCGAGCGGCAGCGCGTCGCCATAGTTGATGGTGCTGGTGGCGCGCCGCATGTACGCGCGCCACGCATCCGAGCCGGACTCGCGGCCGCCGCCGGTATCCTTCTCGCCGCCGAACGCGCCGCCGATCTCGGCGCCGCTGGTGCCGATGTTCACGTTGGTGATGCCGCAATCGCTGCCGCGGGCGGAGAGGAAGGTCTCCGCTTCGCGCAGGTCGCGGGTGAAGATCGACGACGACAGGCCGTGGCTCGCGGCATTGTTGAGGGCGATCGCCTCGTCGAGCGTGTCGAAGGGCAGCACGTACAGGATGGGCGCGAACGTCTCGCGCAGCATGACGGGCGTTTGCGCCGGCATCGTCACCAGCGCGGGCTCGACGTAGTACGCCTCGGGGTGGAGGTCCGCGAGCACGCGCTCGCCGCCCGTCCGCTCACCGCCGTCCTGCGCCGCTTCCTGCAGCGCCCGCTGCATCGACTCGTAGCCGGCGCGATCCACCAGCGGCCCGACGAGGGTGCCGTCGTCGCGGGGGTCCCCCACGCGGATGCCGGCGTAGATGCCGCGCAGGCGCTGCGCGAACTCCGCGTGGATCGCGCGGTGGACGAAGAGCCGGCGCAGCGTGGTGCAGCGCTGGCCGGCCGTGCCCACGGCGGCGAACACGATGGCGCGGGTGGCGAGGTCGGCATCGGCAGAGGGGCAAACGATCGCGGCGTTGTTGCCGCCGAGCTCGAGGATCGTGCGCTTGAAGGTGGCGGCGCACGCGGTGCCGACGGCGCGGCCCATGGCGGTGGAACCGGTCGCGCTCACCAGCCGCACGTCGGGATGGGCGACGAGCGCCTCGCCCGTCTCGCGACCACCGATGGCGAGCTGCGCGACGTCGGCGAGGCCGGGCTCGACCTCCGCCAGCACGCGGCGCAGCAGGTGGTGCGCCGCCCACGCCGACAACGGCGCCTTCTCCGACGCCTTCCACACCACCGCATTGCCGCACACGAGCGCGAGCGCGCTGTTCCACGCCCACACGGCCACGGGGAAGTTGAAGGCGGAGATCACCGCGCAGGTCCCGTACGGATGCCAGGTCTCGAGCATCCGGTGATCGGGACGCTCGGAAGCGATGGTGAGCCCGTGGAGCTGCCGCGAAAGGCCCACCGCGAAGTCGCAGATGTCGATCATTTCCTGCACTTCGCCGCGGCCCTCCTGCACGATCTTGCCCGTTTCGAGCGTGACGAGGAGGCCGAGCGCATCCTTGACCTCGCGCAGCGCGTTGCCGTAACGGCGGACGAGCTCGCCGCGGCGGGGCGCGGGGACGTCGCGCCACCGCCGCTGCGCTGCGCCCGCGCGCCCGATCACCTCGCGCAAGGCACCCGGCGAGGTGCGCGGGACGTGCGCGAGCACGCTGCCGTCGATGGGGGTGCGGGCCGGCAGGCCGCTCGTGTCGTCGAGGCCTTGGCGATCGAGGCCGAGCGCCGCGGCGAGCGGGGCGAGGGCGTCATGCATCGGTTTCTCCTCGGGAGGGGCGCGCGTCCGACGCCTGCTCGGCACGCGGCGTGCCGTCGGGGAGCGCCACGTTGCACTCGGTGAAGATGCGCGTGGTGCACGCCGCGCAGGTCGCGGAGTCGAGCATGGCGTAGATTCCGCGGATGGCGTCGGCCTTGGTCGGCCAGATGTGCTCGGCTCCGATCTCCTCGACGAAGCCGCCGCGCTCCAGGGCCGCCTGCACGGCGGGCTTCAGGTTGCACAGGTGCAGCGTCGCGCCCGTCTCACGCACGTAGCGTGCGGTTTGCGCGAGGCACTCGCAGCCGGCGACGTCGATGAAGTTGATGCCGCTGCCGACCAGCAGCACGTGCGTCGCCTGTGGACGCGTGCGGCGCGCAGCCTCGATCTCGTCGCGCACGTGCTCGACGGCGCCGAAGAAGATCGAGCCGTCCAGGCGCAGGACATCGAGCTGCGGGCAGCGGCGGGCCGGATCCTCCGCGGGCACGAAGCGCCGCTGCGGCGTGCGGGGATCGGGGGCGACCGACGTCAGCGACGGGTGCGTGGTGCGGTTGAGGTAGAAGAACAGCGAGGCCAGCATGCCGACGAAGATCGCCACTTCGAGCGCGATGGTGAGCGTGGCCGCGAAGGTGACGACGAGGACCACGAGGTCGCCGCGTCCGGTGCGCGCGATGCGCCGCATCTCCGGGATGTCGATGAGCCCCCACGCCACCACGAAGAGCAGCGCGGCCATCACGGCGTGCGGCAGGTAGGCGGCGAGCGGTGCCACCGCGAACAGGATCGCGATGAGGAAGAGCGCGGCGGTCACCGCCGCAAGCGGCGTCCGCGCGCCGGCCTCGTAGTTGACGCCGGACCGGTTGAACGAGCCCGACGAGGGATACGCCGACGCGAACGCCCCCGCGATGTTCGACAGCCCCTGCCCGATGAATTCCTGGTTGCCGTCGATGCGCTGCCCGGACTTCTGGGCGATCGCCCGGGCGATGGATACCGCCTCGGTGAGCCCCAGCACCGTCAGCGCGAGTGCGGCCGGCACGAGCGTCGCCCACGTTTCCGGATCGAACGACGGCGCGGAAAGCTGTGGGATGCCCGACGGCAGCGCACCCACGGTAGGCACGGTGCCGAGGCCGAGGCGATGCAGCGCGTACGCGAACACGCTGCCCACCACCATCGCCACCACCATGTACGGCAGCCGGCGCAGCGTGCGCTTCGACACCAGCGCGGCGACGAGCGTGACCACCCCGGTGGCGGTGACGGCGAGATCGAGCTTCGGCAGGCCGGCGGCGAATCCGTGCAGCGCGAGGAAGAAGTGGGCTCCTCCGCTGGAAGGCACGCCGAAGAAGCGCGGCAGTTGCGCCGCGATGATGAGGAGCGCGGCGCCGGCCGTGAAGCCCACGATCACCGTGTGCGAGATGAAGTTGACGAGGGCGCCGAGGCGCGCGACGCCCATGGCGAGCTGCACGAAGCCGACGAGCATGGTGAGCGTGAGCACCAGGCTGATGTAGTCGGGGCTGCCGGGCAGCGCGAGCGGCGCCACCGTGGCGAACACCACGAGCGACAGCGCATTCGTGGGGCCGGAAACGAGATGCCACGACGAGCCCCACAGCGCCGCGATGATCGCCGGGACGATCGCGCAGTACAGGCCGAACTGCGGCGGCATGCCCGCCAGCGTGGCATAGGCGACGCCCTGCGGAAGGACCACGAAGGCGCCGACCGCGCCGGCGAGCAGGTCGGCGCGCAGGGTGGCGCCGTCGACGCGCTGGCGCCAGGCGAGGAATGGAAAGAGGCGTGCGGCCAGTGGAGTCACGTGGGGATGGATGACCTTGCTCCGGGCGAACCGGACCGCCCCGCGTGCCGCCCGGGCGGCACGCGATGCGGACGGCAGCCGGAGGGGTTCAGACTTGCGAGAGCGTTCGGCGCAGGATGTCGGTCATCGTGTCGACGTGCGCCTTCTCCGCGATGAGCGGCGGCGCCACGATAACGCAGTCGCCGGTGGCTTTCAGGTGCATGCCGTTGGCGAAGAGCTGCTTCTGGAAGGCGTGGCCGCGGGCGCCGGCCGCGCCGGCCGGATGCAGGTCGATGCCGGTGACCATGCCGTAGCCGCGAACGTCGGCCACCGCGGGGTGGTCGGCGAGCGAGAAGATCGCGTCCTGGAAGTACGGCGAGAGCGCCTTGCCGCGCTCGAAGAGACCGTCGTCGCGGTAGATGTCGAGCGTGGCGAGCCCGGCCGCGCACGCAGCGGGATGGCCCGAATAGGTGTAGCCGTGGAAGAGCTCGATGGCGCCTTCGGGGGCGGCGTCCATGATCGCATCGTGGATGCGCGTCGACACCGCGACCGCTCCCATCGGCTGTGCGCCGTTGGTGAGCGCCTTGGCCATCGTCATCATGTCGGGAGTGACGCCGAAGCTCTGCGCGGCGAACGCCTCGCCCGTGCGGCCGAAGCCGGTGATCACCTCGTCGAACACGAGCAGGATGCCGTGCTGGTCGCAGATCCGGCGCAGGCGCGCGAGGTAGCCCTTGGGCGGGACGAGGCAGCCGGTGGACCCCGCGATGGGCTCCACGATGCACGCCGCGATGTTCTCGGCGCCGTAGAGGTTCACGAAGCGCGTGAGATCGTCGGCGAGGTCGGCGCCGTGCTCGGGCTCGCCGCGGGTCTTGAGGTTGGCGGCGAGGTGCGTGTGCCGCATGTGGGCGATGCCGGGGAGCGTGGGTCCGAAGCGGCGCCGGTTGTTCACGAGGCCGGAGAGCGCCACGCCGCCGAAGTTCACGCCGTGGTACGCGCGCTCGCGCGACACGAACATCGTGCGCCCGGCCTGGCCGCGTGCCTGGTGGTAGGCGAGCGCGATCTTCATGGCGGAATCCACCGCCTCGGAGCCCGAGTTCGCGAAAAAGATGCGGTCGAGGTCGCCCGGGGTCAGCGCCGCCAGACGCGTGGCGAGCTCGAACTGCTTCCTGTGTCCGCGCGTGAAAGGTGCGACGTAGTCGAGCTCGCGCACCTGCGCGCTCACCGCGTCGGCGATCTCGCGCCGGCCATGGCCGGCAGCGCAACAGAAGAGGCCGGAGGCGCCGTCGATGATCTTCTCGCCGCGGTCGCTCCAGTAGTACATGCCCTCCGCGCGCACCACCATCTTGGGGTCGCGCTTGAAGTCGCGGTTGGGGGTGAACGGCATCCAGTACTCGGCGAGCGAGAGGGATGCGGCGCTGCGCTCGGCGGCGTCGGCGCGGATGGGCTGGTCGGCGTGTCCCATGGCGGTCTTCTTCGGGGGAATGGGACTTCGATCTTACGCCTTCGGATGCCGGGCGACCGGGTCGTGCTGCCGGGGCGCTCAGCCTGGGCGCTCAGCCTGGGCGCTCAGCCTGGGCGCTCAGCCGGGGCGCTCAGCCGGGGCGCTCAGCCTGGGCGCTCAGCCGGGGCGCTCAGCCGGGGCGCTCAGCCGGGGCGCTCAGCCGGGGCGCCCAGCCGGGGTGCGGACCGCAGGCTGGCGCCTGATCGGCCGGGCGGTGGGAAGGCGTTCTACCGCCGACCGCGGCGCGGAGTTCGGGGGCGTGCCTGTCACATCGCGTTCTCGAGCCTGTCACGTGGATGTAACAGCGGCTCCCCATAATCCGCCGCATTGCCAAGGACCCCACAGAGGACACTCCATGAATCGCAAGAGCATGCAAGGCTTTCTTCTTGCCGGCGCGCTGGCCTTCGGCCTCGCGGCGCAGGCGGCCGACTTCACCGGCGCCGGCGCCACGTTCCCGTTCCCCATCTATGCCAAGTGGGCGGAAGCCTACAAGCAGAAGACCGGCACCGCCATGAACTACCAGTCGATCGGCTCGGGCGCCGGCATCAAGCAGATCCAGGCCCGGACGGTGGACTTCGGCGCGACCGATGCGCCGCTCAAGAGTGACGAGCTCGCCAAGGCGGGCCTCGTGCAGTTCCCCGCGATCATCGGCGGCGTCGTGCCGGTGGTGAACCTCGACGGCATCAAGCCCGGGGAGATCAAGCTCACCGGTCCGGTGCTCGCCGACATTTACTTCGGCAAGATCAAGAAGTGGGACGACAAGGCGATCGCCGACCTCAATCCGGGCGTGAAGCCGCCCTCCGAGAACATCACCGTGGTGCGCCGTTCCGACGGCTCGGGGACCACGTTCCTGTGGACCGACTACCTGTCCAAGGTCAGCCCGGAGTGGAAGTCGAAGGTGGGCTCGAGCACCGCGGTCGCCTGGCCCGAGGGCGTGGGCGGCAAGGGCAACGAAGGTGTCGCGTCGTACGTGCAGCGCATCAAGGGCGCCATCGGCTACGTCGAATACGCGTACGCCAAGCGCAACAAGATGAGCCACGTCGCGCTGAAGAACAAGGAGGGCGAGTTCGTGCAGCCGGACGACGGCACGTTCCAGGCCGCCGCGGGCTACGCCGACTGGACGGCCCAGCCCGGCTTCTACCAGATCCTGACGGAGCAGCCCGGGAAGACCAGCTGGCCCATCACCGGCGCGAGCTTCATCCTGTTGCCGGTGAACTCCGACAAGCCGGGAAGCACGCAGGAAGTGATGAAGTTCTTCGACTGGGCCTTCAAGAACGGGCAGAAGATGGCCGCGGAGCTCGACTACGTGGCGCTGCCCGACAACGTGGTGCAGCTCGTCGCCGATGAGTGGAAGGCGAAGATCAAGACCCAGGACGGCAAGGTACTCTGGAACTGAAGCGCATTGCCTGCGATCGCGAGGAAATCCTTTCCCTTGCGCGTCGCCCCGACGCCTGGTGGCCGCAGCCGGCCGCCGGGCGCCTTGCTGTCCGGCCGGCGCGAGGCGCCGGTCCTTGCGGGAGTTCCTTAATATGACGGCCGCCGATACCGCGATCGCGCCGATGTCCATGCCTTCCCTCGCCGCCGAGCACGAGCCCACCCCGCCCGCACGGCAGCGTGCCATACCGCGCTGGCAGGACGCCCTGTTCGAGGGCACCACGCGCTTCTTCGCGCTGCTCGTCCTGGCGTCGCTCCTGGCGATCCTGGTCGCCCTCGCCATCGCGGCGGTGCCCGCGTGGGACAAGTTCGGCTTCTCGTTCTTCGTGACCGACGTGTGGAATCCGGTGACGAAGCAGTTCGGGGCCCTGGCGCCGATCTACGGCACGCTCGTGACCGCAGCGATCGCGCTCGCGATCGGGGTGCCGGTGAGCTTCGGCATCGCGCTCTTCCTCACGGAGATGTGTCCGCCGGTTCTCAAGCGTCCGCTCGGCACCGCCGTGGAGCTCCTCGCGGCGATCCCGTCGATCATCTACGGCATGTGGGGCCTGTTCGTCTTCGCGCCGTTCTTCGGCGATCACATCCAGCCGGTGCTGACGCGCCTGCTCGGCGACCTCTGGATCGTGGGGCCGCTGTTCCAGGGGGCCCCCAACGGCATCGGCGTGCTCTCCGCGGGCATCATCCTCGCGATCATGGTGATCCCCTTCATCTCGTCGGTGATGCGCGACGTGTTCGAGATCGTGCCGCCGGTGCTCAAGGAGTCCGCCTACGGTCTGGGCTGCACGACGTGGGAAGTGGTGTGGAACATCGTGCTGCCGTACACGCGGGTCGGCGTGATCGGCGGCATCATGCTGGGGTTGGGCCGCGCGCTCGGCGAGACCATGGCCGTGACGTTTCTCATCGGCAACGCCTACAAGATCAGCGCTTCGCTGTACGCACCGGGCAACTCGATCGCCTCGGCGCTCGCCAACGAATTCAACGAGGCCGCCGATCCGGTCCACAGCGCGTCGCTCATCATGCTCGGCCTCGTGCTGTTCCTCCTCACGTTCCTCGTGCTCGCGGCGTCGCGCATCCTCCTCGCGCAGCTCGCCAGAGGCGAGGGGAAGACGACATGAGCCCGCCGGCGCCCCCCAAGGACGAACGGGCTCCGGAGCGCGTCGGCGCGGAGGCCGGCCATGCCGGCGAGCGCCCGCAACGCCTGCCGGCCGACGGCCCGGCCCCGTGGACCGGGAAGCGTTCCCTCTATCGCCGCCGGATCCTCGTGAACCGCTTCAACCTCGCCATGTCGATGGGGACGATGGCCATCGGGATGGCGTTCCTCCTGTGGATCCTCGCCGTCCTCTTCATGCGCGGCTTCGAAGCGCTGTCGCCCACGCTCTTCACGCAGATGACGCCGCCGCCGGGGTCGGCGGGCGGCCTCGCTAACGCGATCTTCGGCAGCCTGCTGATCGTCGGGGTCGCCACGTTCATCAGCACGCCCATCGGCATCCTTGCGGGGATCTATCTCGCCGAGTACGGCAAGGACCGCTGGATCGCGCGGACCACCCGCTTCATCAACGACATCCTGCTCTCGGCGCCGTCGATCATCCTCGGTCTCTTCGTCTACACGGTGTACGTCGCCAGGGCGCAGCACTTCTCGGGCTGGGCAGGGTCGTTCGCGCTGGCGCTGATCGCCGTCCCGGTCGTGGTGCGCACCACGGAGAACATGCTGCACCTCGTACCCTCCAGCCTGCGCGAGGCGGCGGTGGCGCTCGGGGCGCCGATGTGGCGGGTGATCCTGCTGGTCACGCTTCGCGCCGTGCGGGGCGGAGTGATCACCGGGGTGCTGCTGGCCGTCGCGCGCATCTCCGGCGAGACGGCACCGCTGCTCTTCACCGCGCTCAACAATCAGTTCTGGTCCACCGACATGAATGCGCCGATGGCGAACCTGCCCGTCGTCATCTTCCAGTTCGCGCTGTCGCCGTTCGAGGAGTGGCAGGAGCTCGCCTGGGCAGGCGCGCTCCTCATCACCCTCGCCGTGCTCCTCATCAACATTCTCGCCCGCTCGGTCTTCCGGCAGGCATCGACCCGCTAGGACAGGCATGAACGACACAGCCCTCGCGCACCGGCCGGCCGTCGCGCCCGCCACCGGCAGCCCCACACGGCCCACGATGTCCATCCGCGCACTCGACTTCTACTACGGCAAGTTCCACGCGCTGAAGGACGTGAGCCTCGATATCGCCGAAGGGCGCGTCACCGCCTTCATCGGCCCGTCGGGCTGCGGCAAGTCGACGCTGCTGCGCACGCTCAACCGCATGTACTCGCTGTATCCCGGACAGCGGGCCACCGGCGAGATCCTCTTCAACGGCGAGAACGTGCTGGCCCCCGGCGTGGACCTCAACCTCCTGCGCGCCAAGGTGGGCATGGTGTTCCAGAAGCCCACGCCGTTCCCGATGTCCATCTACGACAATATCGCCTTCGGCGTGCGCCTGTACGAATCGCTCGGCCCGCGCGAGATGGACGAGCGCGTGGAATGGGCGCTCACCAAGGCTGCCATGTGGAACGAGGCCAAGGACAAGCTGAAGCAGAGCGGCATGGCGCTGTCGGGCGGTCAGCAGCAGCGGCTGTGCATCGCGCGCGCCGTCGCCGTCAGGCCCGACCTGCTGCTCCTCGATGAGCCGACGTCCGCCCTCGACCCCATCTCCACCGCCAAGATCGAGGAGCTCATCACCGAGCTCAAGCACGACTATACGATCGCCATCGTGACGCACAACATGCAGCAGGCGGCGCGCGTGTCGGACTTCACCGCCTACATGTACCTGGGTGAGCTCGTCGAGTTCGGGCAGACGGACCAGATATTCCTCAAGCCCAGGCGCAAGGAGACCGAGGACTACATCACCGGTCGCTTCGGATAAGGAGAGCCCTCATGCCGGATCACACCCACAAGCAGTTCGACACCGAGATGGAGTCCATCCGCAGCGGCGTGCTGACGATGGGCGGCATCGTCGAGACGCAGCTTTCGCGCGCCATCGCGATGCTCGAGGGCAAGGAGGGCGAGGACCTCGCGAGCCAGGTGGCCGCCGACGAGCAGGTGGTGAACAGGATGCAGGTCGACATGGACCTCGCCTGCAGCCAGATCATCGCGAAGCGGCAGCCGGCAGCCATCGATCTGCGCATGGTCCTCACCGTGACCAAGATCGTGAACGACCTGGAGCGCGTCGGCGACGAGACGAAGAAGGTCGCCAGGAAGGCCACGCAGGAAGCGCAGAACGTGCGCCTTTCCCAGGTGCGGTGCTTCGACCTGGCACAGGCCGCGGGACGGGCCCGGGAGATGCTGCAGCTCGCGCTCGACGCCTTCGCGCGGCTGGACGTGACGGCGGCCGCCGAGGTGATCGACCGCGACGGCGAGATCGACGCCGCCTTCTCCGCGATCATGCGCCAGCTCATCAGCTACATGATGGAGGATCCGCGCACCATCACCCCGGCGCTCGAGATCGTCTTCATGGCGAAGTCGATCGAGCGCGTCGGCGATCACGCGAAGAACATCGCCGAGGCCGTGGTCCAGGTGGTCAAGGGTATCGACGTGCGGCATGCCACCGCCGACCAGATACGCGCCGAGATGGCCGTCGAGTGATCGTGCCGCGATGCCGATGACGACCATCCTCATCGTCGAGGACGAGCCCGCGATCCTCGAGCTTCTCGAGGTGAACCTCGCGGACGCCGGCTATGAGGTGCAGAAGGCGGCCGACGCCGAGACGGCGCAGCGGATGCTGAAGGAAGCCTTGCCCGACCTGCTGCTCCTCGACTGGATGCTGCCCGGCCAGTCCGGTCTCACGCTCGCCAGGAGCCTGCGCGCCGATCCGCGCACGCGCGAACTCCCCATCATCATGGTGACGGCGCGCAGCGACGAGTCCGACAAGGTCGCCGGTCTCGAAGCCTGGGTCGACGACTACGTGACCAAGCCATTCTCGCCGCGCGAGCTCAAGGCGCGCATCAAGGCGGTGCTGCGCCGGCGCGCGCCCGAGGCCGCGCAGGAGCCCCTCGCCGCGGGCGGCCTGAAGCTCGATCCGGCCACCCATCGCGTCACCGCCAACGACGCACCGGTCGCGCTCGGCCCCACCGAGTTCCGCCTGCTGCGCTTCTTCCTCGCGCGCCCCGAACGCGTGCATTCGCGCACCCAGCTCCTCGACCAGGTGTGGGGAGACCACGTGTACGTCGAGGAGCGCACGGTCGACGTCCACATCAGGCGCCTGCGCCTGGCCCTCGAGCCGTTCGGCTTCGACGGCCTCATCGAGACGGTGCGCGGCGCCGGCTATCGTCTCGCGGCGCCGCGCTAGCCGGGGCCGCTTGCAGCGGATCGCCACGCTGCTCCTGCCGGCCCTCCTGGCGCCGGCCGTGGTGCTCGTCGTCGCGCTCGTCGCAGCGTTCGCGGCCGGTCCGGGATGGGGACTCGGCGCGCTGGCCCTGGGCTGGGGCGCCGTCATCGTCCATCACGTGCTCAACCTCGCGGGGCTCACGCGATGGGCGGAGTCGTCGCCCGACGCCCGCCTGCCGGAAGGCACGGGGCCGTGGCGGCATGCCTTCTCGGCGCTGTACAAGCGCGTGCGCATCCGGCGCGCCCACGAGCGCGAACTGGCGCACACGATCGGGTGGTTCCGCAGCGCGGCCGAGGCCATTCCCGACGGCCTGGTGGTGCTGGACGGGCAGCACCGGATCAGATGGATGAACCTGCGTGCACAGACGCTGCTCGGCCTCGCTCCCGAGCAGGACACGGGCGCGCCGCTCGTGAACCTGGTGCGCGTGCCTGCCTTCGTGCGGCACCTGGAGTCGAGCGACGGCAGCGACAGCATCCTCATCGATTCACCTCGTGCCGCGACGGTTACGCTCGCGATCCGGATTGTTCCGTTCGGGGAAGAGAAGCTCCTCATCGCCCGCGACGTGACGCAGATCGAGGCTGTCGCGCGCATGCGTCGCGACTTCATCGCCAACGTCTCGCACGAGCTCAAGACGCCGCTGACCGTGATCAGCGGCTTCATCGAGACCATGCAGGACATCGACCTCGATGCGCGCCGGCGCGCGCGTTCCCTCGCGCTGATGCGCGAGCAGTCCGCGAGCATGCAGCGTCTCGTGGCGGACCTGCTCACGTTGTCGGCGCTCGAGAGCGAGGAGAACGTGCTGGCCGAAGACCCGTTTCCCGTGGGGCCGCTGCTCGACGCCCTCGCCGCGGATGCGAAGGGACTCTCCCAGGGGCGGCACGCCATCGAGGTCGACGTGACCGATCCCGCCGCGATCGTCGGCAGCCGCGAGGAACTCGCCAGCGCCTTCGGCAACCTCGTGTCCAACGCGATCCGCTACACGCCGGCAGGCGGCGCGATCGGACTGCGCTGGCGCGTCGACGCCGATGGCTCCGGCGTGTTCACGGTCACCGACACCGGCATCGGCATCGATCCGCAGCACATCCCGCGGCTGACCGAGCGCTTCTACCGTGTCGACCGCTCGCGCTCGCGGGCGACCGGCGGCACGGGGCTCGGCCTCGCCATCGTCAAGCACGTCCTCCTGCGGCATCAGGCCGAACTCGAGATAACCAGCGAGCCGGGGAAGGGGAGCGTGTTTGCGGTAGGGCTGCCGGCCAGGCGAGTCCGGCGGACGGGCGTGGCGCACGCGCAACGGGATCGTTCCGGCTCGTTCCGGTCGGGTTGAGAGCGCCTTCGCGAGCGGTTCCTGCTTCGCTCGCGCCGTGTCGCGCTTTCCGGAGAAGATCTACCGGTTGCATATCGTCGCCATCCTGCCGTTGCCGAAGTAGCGGAGCCGGCAACCATCGGGAAAGGCGATGAGGTCCCATGTCGAGATGGCCTCCGGAGACACCTCGCGCAGGTCGATCAGGATCGGCCTCTCCTCGGCTTTCGAGGCGTGCAGCGAGTCACGGGCCAGCACGATGCCGCGCTCGAACCCGGTGCCGGGTTGGGACTCGATGCGCAGCGCCTGGGCGTTGACGTTGCCGGGATCTGCGGGAATCTCCCAGTACGCGCCATCGGGTCGCGTCTTGAAGGTCGACCACAGGGCGATCTTCCGCCACGGATTGGCCGGCTCCATGTTGATGGCGGTGGCCTCCAGGCCGACCAGCATCGAGAGCGATCCTGGCATGGCCCACGCCTCGGTGGCCGTGCCGAACACGATCTGGTGCGATCCCGGAAGGGCCGCCGCATTGAGCTGCGCGCCGACCGCGAGTTCCGTATGCGGGGCCGATTGCGGCGCGTCGAGCGCGACCATGCCGGCGTAGAGGTACGCGATGCCGCCGCCACGGTGCGTCCACGTGGAGACGATGGGAGTCGTGCGTTGCTCCGATCCCTCGGGCATCGCGGCGCCGAGCGTGGTCAGGTCGGCAGCGGCGCAGCTCGAAGCGAAAAGCAGCGCGATGAGGAAGGTCAGCCTGGAGTCGCTCATGGTCGTCTCCCGTCTTGCTCGCGTGCATGTGGTGGGGTTTGCGCCTCTGGTCGCCGTGGTTTCGTCGTCTGCGGCGCTCCCGGTCGCGCCGGCCGTGCCGGGAGCGCCGCGCCTGTCGCCTAGAACTCGTCCCCGCGCGGGCTGGGGACGCAGGCCGCCACGTGATCCTCGCCATGGCCTTCGGCCACCCACCCGGCGCTCACGAGGCCGTCACGTTTCGTCTTGCTCGCCGTGATGATGTGATTTGGCGCGCCACTCATTCCATTGTTGTAGGCGCGGTAGATAGGCATCGTCCCGGCGCGGCAGGCTCCATCCGCATAGGGCGCCTCGACGTAGTAGGCGATCTCCTCGAACTTCCACTCGTTCCCGGCCTTCAGCAGGTCGCATTCCTCGCCCTCGAGGACGTACACGTGCGAGCTCATGTCGCCGAACGAGTCGTTGAAGAAGCGGCACACGCCGACGCGGCCCGGCCCGGCCGTCGTCCAGACGCGGAAGACGTCGAAGGTGCGCTTCCACGCGTTGCCGTAGATGCCGTCGTTCAGGAGCCGATTCTCGATGCCGTTTGCGGAGTGGAAGTAGTGGTCGAAGTACGGGTGGTACCACTCGGTCGCGAGGGTGGTGCCCGCCAGCGTGTCGGCTTGGCTGACGATGGTCACCGAATCGCGGGCGCTGCCGTTCTCGTTCAGCGCGAACACGAGACCCAAGCCGGTGTAGACCCGCCAGGGGTTGATTCCCGTAGGCACCGTGCCCGTTACCGTTTCGCTGCGCTGGTCGAGGATCGTGACGGAGTTCGAGAGCCGGTTGACGACGTAGAGATCGCCGTCGTTGCTGTCCGCCGTGACCTGTTGCGGCGAAGCGCCCACCGGCACCGTCTTCACGATCTCGTCGGTATCGGTGTCGAGGATCGTGACGGTATGGTCGGTCGCATTCGGGAGGTAGTAGCGCTTGAACACGGTGGAGATCGTGCCGAAGGTCGATCCCGCGCCGATGCCCGGCACCATCTTCACGGTCTTCGCGACGGGATCCACGATCGTGATGGACCGGTCGAGCGTGTTGTTCACGTATACCTTGCCGGTGCGTCCGTCGACCGTCGCGCCGTTGGGTTGCGTTCCCGTGTTGACCTGTGCCACCACCTGCCTTCTCTGGGTGTCGATGACATGCATCACGCGATCGATTTGACTCAGGACGTAGACGAACCCGCGCGTGCCGTCCACCTCGCCCATGAAGGGCTGGCTTCCCACGGAGAAGGTAGCCACGACTTCGTTGGTCGCGGTGGCGATCACCGACATCGTGTTGCTGTGGAAATTCGACACGTAGACTTCTCCCCTCTGGAAATCCGCCGCGATGTTGCGCGGCCGATCGCCCACGGGAACCGTCGCGAGCACGCGGCCTTCCTTCGTGTCGAACACGGTGACCGTTCCCGGCGTCGTGTCGTTGACGATGTAGGCACGCTGCAGGGCGGCGTTGTACGACATGCGGCGCGGATTGCGCCCCACGTCGAAAGTGGTGACCTGCCGCGTGTCGACGTCGATCGAGGACAGGGTGCCGCTACCGTAGTTGGTCACGAAGACCTTGCGTAGGGCAGGGTCGAGGCCGAACCCGGCCGACAGGTGGCCGATCTCGATGTCGGCGATGTGCTCGGCGGCTGCCTGCGCCTTCACTCCCGGCGAGGCGGACGGCAGCGTGTCGGGAAGGATCGGATTGGAGGGCGTCTGCTCCAGCGCGTAGGTGCTCGAGCAGGCGATGGCGATGGCGATGGCGGCTGCGAGTGCGGATCTGCGGGCGTTCATGATGGTCTCCGGTCAGCGGGTGTGGTCGGATGGCGACGCATTGCCCACCACGATGGGGTAGGCCTGGGCGGTCTCGTCGTGCTGGACGTAGGAGCGGCGGCCGATGACGGTGATGGGCGGAAGTCGACGAATGTCGGCCTCGGCCGTTTCGGTCATCGCGACGCGGGCCGAGGATTCGGCCGCAACTCCCGGGCTGCGGGTCGCGGATACCGTGAGGATTGCGCCCAGCGCGATCGCGCATGCGGCGAAGAAGAGCAGGTCGTCCTTCATGAAGTCCTCCCTTTCGGCGGATGCCGTGGGAGTGAACTTAAGGGACGAGGCCGGCCGGAAATTCCCCCACCGGAGTGGGAATCCGATGCGAATTTTCCGCCTGGCGGCCATGGTGGCCCCGGCAGCGCGCCAGGCGGGCATGGCGCCGGGCGAAGCGCTGACCGGCGCCTATCACGTGCAGTACGGCGTCTTGCGCAACGGCGATCGCCCGATTGTGCAGGTCAGCTTCTATCGCAGGCGCAACGACAGGCCGTTCGACTCCTTTCGGGGCCGGGTGCAACCGGCGGATCCACGGCAGCCCCGGACCTTGCGCGGCCCGGGCGCGCGCCGTAACTCGTTGATCTTGAATCGTTACGGGTCATCTCGAGGTGCGCGTCGGATGAAGCCTTCCGAATTGACCGTGAACGACCTGGCCTGCTATAATCGCGCGTTTCTGCGGTTGGAAAGCTGCGGGAGGGGTTCCCGAGCGGTCAAAGGGAACAGACTGTAAATCTGTCGGCTCTGCCTTCGAAGGTTCGAATCCTTCCCCCTCCACCATTTCCCGCTGCGCGGGTGTAGCTCAATGGTAGAGCAGAAGCCTTCCAAGCTTACGACGAGGGTTCGATTCCCTTCACCCGCTCCAGGTCGCAACGCTGTAGAGGCTCGAGCAAAGGATTGCACGAAGCGCCCATGTAGCTCAGTGGTAGAGCACTCCCTTGGTAAGGGAGAGGTCGCGCGTTCAATCCGCGCCATGGGCACCAAAGTAAACGGTCAAGAGTAAGACCCTACTTTTGACCGGATCAGTCACCTGGAAATCGCTGGCGGAGCCGGTCGCTTTCCAGTAGCAAAACCAGGAAAAACGGGACGCACACATCATGGCCAAGGGCAAATTCGAGCGTACGAAGCCGCACGTGAACGTGGGGACGATT
>CAYTOT010000049.1:0-37122 GCA_964439475.1 uncultured Alcaligenaceae bacterium | reverse complement strand
GCCGAAATGCCTGCCGTTGCTAGACATTGCCAGCCAGTGCCCGTCACTCCCACTCAATCGTCGCCGGCGGCTTGCTCGATACGTCGTACACCACCCGATTGAACCCGCGCACCTCGTTGGTGATGCGATTGCTGATCCGCGCCAGCAGCTCACCCGGCAGATGCGCCCAGTGCGCCGTCATGAAGTCCGTCGTGATCACCGCACGCAGCGCGACCGCATTCTCGTAGGTACGCCCGTCCCCCATCACCCCCACCGAGCGCACCGGCAGGAACACCGCGAACGCCTGCGACGTCTTGTCGTACCAGGTGACGCCGTCGCCGTCGCGCGCGGCCCGCAGCTCCTCGATGAAGATCGCATCGGCGCGACGCAGCAGGTCGGCACGCTCGCGCGTGACCTCGCCCAGAATGCGCACGCCGAGCCCCGGCCCGGGAAACGGATGCCGGAACACCATGTCGCGTGGCAGGCCGAGCTCGAGGCCCAGTTCGCGGACCTCGTCCTTGAAGAGCTCGCGCAGCGGCTCGAGGAGCTCGAGGTGCAGCGTCTCCGGCAGGCCGCCCACGTTGTGGTGCGACTTGATGTTGTGCGCCTTGCCGGTCTTGGCTCCCGCCGACTCGATCACGTCGGGATAGATCGTGCCCTGCGCCAGCCACTTCACATTGGCGAGCTTGGCGGATTCGCGCTGGAACACCTCGACGAAGAGCCTGCCGATGATCTTGCGCTTGGCCTCGGGATCGTCCACGCCCTTCAGCGCGCCGAGGAACTCGCCGCTCGCGTCGACGTGGATCACGCGCACGCCGAGGTTCTGCGCGAAGGTGTGCATCACCTGCTGCGCCTCGTTCTGCCGCAGGAGGCCGTGATCGACGAACACGCAGGTCAAGCGATCCCCGATCGCCTCGTGGATGAGCGCCGCGGCAACCGACGAGTCGACGCCGCCGGACAGCCCCAGCAGTACCTCCTCGTCGCCCACCTGCCGACGGATCGACGCGACGGCCTCGCCCACGTAGTCGTGCATGTTCCAGTCGCTGCCGATGCCGCAGATGTCGTGCGCGAAGCGCGCGAGGATCGCGGCACCCTGCGTCGTATGCGTGACCTCCGGGTGGAACTGCACCGCGTAGAAGCCGCGCGATTCGTCGGCCATGGCGGCAATGTCGCAGGCAGGCGAGGAACCGATGAGCCGGAAGCCCGGCGGCATCGCTGTGACCTTGTCGCCGTGGCTCATCCACACGTCGAGCAGCCCGTGGCCTTCCGCGTTGGCGCGATCCTGCAGGTCGCGGAAGAGAGCGGAGTGTCCGCGCGCGCGAACCTCGGCGTGGCCGAACTCGCGCACCTTCCCGTTCTCCACCGAGCCGCCGAGTTGTGCCGCCATCGCCTGCATGCCATAGCAGATGCCGAGCACCGGGACGCCTTGCGTCCAGACGGCAGCGGGGGCGCGCGGTGTGTCGCCCTCGGTCACGCTGTTGGGACCGCCGGAGAGCACGATGCCCTGCGGTGCGAACGACTGCACGAACGCATCGGACACGTCGCAAGGATGGATCTCGCAGTAGACGTGCGACTCGCGCAGGCGGCGCGCGATGAGCTGCGTGTACTGCGCTCCGAAATCGAGAATCAGGATCTTCTGATGCGACGCTGCGGCCATGATCGGATGCGTGCTCCGCAATGAGCGAGGCCGGCGACCGCCGGCCTCGTGACGGGCGCCCGGCAACGCGGCGCCCCGATGGATATCGCCCGCTCGCGAAAGCCTCCGCGGCGAGCTCCGTTCGACCTACTGCACCCGGTAGTTGGGCGCTTCCTTCACGATCTGCACGTCGTGCACGTGCGACTCGCGGATGCCGGCCGACGTGATCTCGACGAACTCGGCCTTCGTCCGCATGTCATCGATCGTCGCGCAGCCGCAATACCCCATCGCCGCGCGCAGGCCACCCATGAGCTGGTGGATCACCGAATGCAGCACGCCCTTGTAGGGCACGCGCCCCTCGATGCCTTCGGGGACGAGCTTCTCGGCGGCGCCCTCGCCTTCGGCATCCTGGAAGTAGCGGTCGGAGCTGCCCTCCTGCATCGCGCCCAGCGAACCCATGCCGCGATAGCTCTTGTACGAACGTCCCTGGTAGAGCTCGATCTCGCCGGGCGCTTCCTCGGTGCCGGCGAAGAGGCTCCCCAGCATCACGCACGACGCGCCCGCAGCGATGGCCTTGGCGACGTCACCCGAATAGCGGATGCCGCCGTCGGCGATCACCGGAATGCCGCTCGACGCCAGCCCCTCGATCGCGAACTGGATCGCGGAGATCTGCGGTACGCCCACGCCGGCGACGATGCGCGTGGTGCAGATCGAGCCGGGCCCGATGCCCACCTTGACCGCATCCGCGCCGTGATCGGCGAGCGCCTTCGCGCCGGCCGCCGTGGCGACGTTGCCGCCCACCACCTGCACCTTGGGGTGCTTCTTCTTGACCATGGCCACGCGCTGCAGCACGCCCTCGGAATGGCCATGCGACGTGTCGACGACGATCACGTCCACGCCCGCCGCCACGAGGCCGTCGACGCGCTCGTCGGTATCGCCGCCGGTGCCCACCGCGGCGCCCACGCGCAGGCGGCCGAGCTCGTCCTTGCACGCCCTCGGATACTCGATGCCCTTCAGGATGTCCTTGACGGTGACGAGCCCACGCAACTCCATGTCGCCATTGACGACGAGCACGCGCTCGATGCGATGCCGGTGCATGAGCTGCTTGGCATCCTCCACATCGGTGCCTTCCGACACGGTGACGAGGCGGTCGCCCCGGGTCATGATGTTCGCCACCGGCTGGTCGAGGTTGGTTTCGAAGCGCAGGTCGCGATTGGTCACGATGCCGACCACGCGCCGCCCTTCGACGACGGGCAGCCCCGAGATGCGGTGCTTGCGCGTGAGGTCCATCACCTCGCCCACGGTCATCGAAGGCGGGATCGTGATTGGATCCTTCACGACGCCGCTCTCGTAGCGCTTCACCTTCGCCACCTCGGCCGCCTGCCTGGCCGGGGTCATGTTCTTGTGAACGATGCCGAGCCCGCCTTCCTGCGCCATGGCGATGGCCAGACGCGCCTCGGTGACGGTATCCATCGCCGCCGAGACGAGCGGGATGTTGAGCGGGATGCTGCGTGTGAGTCGGGCCCCGAGCGAGACGTCGCGGGGCAGAACGACCGAGTGTGCGGGTACCAGCAGAACGTCGTCGAAAGTCAGCGCCTTGCGGACGACACGCATGTGAATTTCTCCTTGCGCAAAAATCGATTATACCCGCAGTCCCTGTTTCCCAACGTCGGGGCGTCGCGCCGGCGCAACCTGCGGCGACCGTTCATCCCTTCGAATCAATGTCTTATTGACGATCCCTGCGACGTCGCGCTACCTTGCAGTCGACGGACGACACCTGCCAGCCCAACGGGGCGCGGGTGAGCCGAGGAGGCCCCGTGAGTTCCCATCCTGCCGCACCATCGACGGGCCGCTTGCGCCCGACCCGCCCCCTGCCCCCGCACGGGACGAAGCTGCGGGCGCTCGCGGCCGCCGCCTGCGCCGTCGGGCTGCTCGCCGCCGGCAACGTTGCCGCGGCGCTGTACAAGTGGACCGATGCCAACGGCCGCGTCGTCTACTCCGACCAGCCGCCTGCGAGCAACGTCAAGTACGAGCGTGTCGACGGTGCGCCGCCGCCGTCGAACCCCAACGCGGTGCAGGAGATGGCCTCGAAGGAAGCCGAGTTCAGGAAGCGGCAGGCCGACGCGGTCAAGGCCGAGAAGAAGTCGGACACCGAGCGCGTCCAGCAGGCCAAGCGGAACGAGATGTGCGACCGCGCGCGATCGAACATCCGCACGCTCGCCGCCGAACAGGTCGCGCTCGTCCGGCACAACGAGAAGGGCGAGCAGATCGTCGTCGACGACGCCACGCGACGTCGCGAACGGACCGAGATCGAGGCCTGGGTCAAGGCCAACTGCACAAGCTGAAGGCGCGGATCCAGGAGAACGCAAACGGGCGCCGCGGCGCCCGTTTCGCATGACCGGCCGGGAGACCGGCCCCTACCGCTTGTCGAGTTGCGCCTGGTTGATCTTGACCTCGGTCTTCGCCTTGAGGCTCGCGAGATAGGCGTCGAACAGTTCGCGCCCCACCTCGGCCGACAGTCGCGCCGACGCCGAATCCACGCGCGCCTTGTCTGCCACGGCAGGCGTGTCGACCTTGAGCACGCGCACGATCGAAAAGCCGCCGCGCTCGTTGGTCGCTCCCGTGTACGCCGGAAGCCTCTTCGGATTCACCATGAAGACGCGGTTCAGCACGTCGGGCGGCAGCCCGGCCTGGAACTGCCCGCGCCCCACCGTGAGCGTCTTGCCGAATACGAGCCCCAGTTCCTTGTCGCTCTTGCCGGCCTCGAGTCCGGCAAGCTTGGCCTGCCCCGCCTTCTGGGCGAGCTCGCTCGCCGCCTTGCGCACGAGTTGCTGGCGGATCTCGTCCTTCACCTCGTCGAAGGGCCGCGGCGCCGCCGGCTTGTACTCGACGATGCGTCCCGAGATGAGCGCGTTGGGGCCCACCTCGATCGCCTCGGTATTGCGCTTGCCCTGAATCGATTCCGGCGAGAACAGCGCTTCGGCGAACTTGGCGCTGCCGAGGCCGATCGCCTGCGCCTGTGCGCGCGTGACGAAGCCGGGCGTGGTTTCGACCTTGAGATCGAGCGCCTTGGCGGTGGCGGCCAGATTGTCGGCCTGCTCGTAGACGAGGTTCTGGAACTGGTCGGCCGCCGCGGCGAACTTGCGCGCCGCCTTCTGCTTCTTGAGCTCCGCCTCGATCTGCGGACGAACCTCGTCGAAGGATCGCGTATGGGCCGCGCGCTCACCCGTGACCTTGATGACGTGCCAGCCGAACTCGGTCTGCACCGGAGGCAGGAGGTCGCCGCTCTTCGCCGCGAACACGGCATCCTCGAATGGCTTCACCATCGAACCACGGGCAAAGGTGCCGAGATCGCCGCCCTGTTGCGCGGAGCCGGGATCCTTCGAGTACTCCCTGGCGAGGTCCCCGAACTTCGCAGGGTTCGCCTTGGCCTTGGCGTAGACCTCGTCGGCGAGCTTCTTCGCCGCGGCCTTCGCCTGCTCGTTCGCATCCGCCGCGACGGGGATGAGGATGTGAGCCGCGGAGCGCTCCTCGGGCGCCGTGTATTGCGCCATGCTCGCCTCGTATTGCTTCTTCACCTCCTCCGGCGTCACCGTTGCCTGCGCGGAGAGTGCGTCCTGCGTGAGCAGCACGTACTCGATCTTCGCCTGCTCGGGGATCTGGAAGGTGGCGGTGTTCTTGTCGTAGAACTCCCTCACCTGCGCATCGTCGACCTTCACGTCCTTGAGGAAGGCATCGATATCGACTGTGGCGAGGGCCACTTCGCGTTGCTGCTCGAGCAGGCCCACGAACTGCTCCGCAGACGAGCGTGACAGGATGTTGCCCTGCGTGATTGCATCCTGCACCGCGCCCGTCATGAGGTCCTGCCGCACGCGCTGCTCGAAGTACGGTGCGGGCATGTTCTGCGACGCAAGGAACATGCGGTAGCGATCGTTATCGAAGCGGCCGTCGACCTGGAATGTGGGAACCGAGGCGATGAACTGCTGGAGCTGCGCGTCGGAGACGCGGAAGTGCTCGTCGCGCGCCTTGTTCGCGACGAGCTTCTGGTTGACGAGGTTCTCGAGAAGCGCGAAGCGCACTTCGGGCCTGTCGAACATCTTCGGGTCGAAGTTGGGACCGAGCTGGCGGCGCAAGGTGTCGGACTGCTCACGGATCGCGTCGTTGAAGTCGTTCTGCGTGATCTTCTCGCCGCCCACCGTGGCCACGAGGCCATCGAGGTTGCCGCCGCGGAAGTAGAAATCCACGCCGAAGAAGGCGAACGGAACCATCAGCAGGAACAGGATGAGCTGCGCAATGCGCTTGTGCTTGGTGACGAGATCGAACATGACAGCCTTAGTGGAATCGGGACGGCAGACCGGAAGGGTCGCCCGCAAGCATCGGCGGCGGTACCGGTTGATGCGTTAACTGTTTGTTTTGCAGGGATTATACATCAGTGCCTCATGCACGCCTGAAGGAAACCCGGGCTCGGTCAGCCGTCCGGCTCCGGATCCGGCTTGGGCATCTCCATCGCCAGCACCTTGTCGATCTTCTTGCCGTCCATGTCGATGATCTCGAAGCGCCAGCCGCCCCACTCGACCTTGTCGGCCTCGCGCGGCAGCCGGCCGGTGAGCAGCATGAACATGCCGCCCAGCGTGTGATAGCGCCCGCGGTCCTCCTCGGGCAGCGCGTCGAGCGCGAGACGGTCCTTGAGCTCGACCAGGGGAATGAGGCCATCGAGAAGCCACGAGCCGTCGTCGCGCTGGACCGCCCACGCCGTGTCCGGATTGCGTGGCTGGAACTCGCCGGTGATCGCTTCGATCAGGTCCTGCAGCGTGACGAGGCCGAGAATCTCGCCATACTCGTCCACCACGAATGCAACCTGTCCCCCGGAAGAGCGGAAGTTGTCGAGGAGCTCCATCCCGGTGACGGTCTCGGGGACGTACAGCGGAGTCTGCAAGCCGACGGTCAGGTCGGGTCGCCCGCCGTGCGCCATCCGCACGAGCAGCCGGCGCGCATTCAGCACGCCGAGGATGTCGTCGAAGCCGCCCCGCACCACGGGAAAGCGCGCGTGGTCGCTCTCCTCGATGATGCGCAGGTTCTCCTCGAAGGGTGCCTCGACGTCGAGCACGACCACGTCCCCCCGCGGCACCATGAGCGAGCTGATCTGGCGATCGTCCAGGCGGAACACGTTGCGCACCATCGTGTGCTCGTGCGACTCGATCACGCCCGCGCTCGTTCCCTCGGCGAGCATCGCGTGGATCTCCTCCTCGGTCACGGGCGTGCCGGCGCGGTCCGTGACGCCGAGCAGCCGGAGGAGCCCCTTGGTCGATTCGGTGAGAAGCCACACGAATGGCTTCGTCGCGGTGGCGAGCCAGCCGATGGGGCGCGCCACGAGCCGGGCGATGGCCTCCGGGTTCGACTGGCCGAGCCGCTTGGGGACGAGTTCGCCGAGGACGATCGAGAAGTACGTGACCACCACGACCACGAGCGCCGTCGCCGCATAGTGCGCGAAGCGCGAGGAGATGCCGAGCGTGGCGAGCCACAGCGCGAACGGCTCCGCGAATGCCGCCTGGCCGACGATGCCGTTCAGCACGCCGATGGAGGTGATCCCGATCTGGATGGTGGAGAGGAAGCGCGTGGGATCCTCGCCCAGCCGGGCGGCGGCGATCGCCGCCGCGTCCCCCTCGTCTATCCGCTTCTGCAACCGCGCCTTCCGCGCCGTGACGAGCGCGATCTCCGACATGGCGAAGACACCGTTGAACAGGATGAGGAGGATCAGGACCGCTACATCCATGCGCGGATCACCGCGCGGTCCACCGTCACCGGCGGCCGCGAATCGAGCGGAAAGAAAGAAGAGGTTGGCGGAGTGGACGGGACTCGAACCCGCGACCCCCGGCGTGACAGGCCGGTATTCTAACCAACTGAACTACCACTCCGACGACGTGCCTTTGCCGGCACGACGCTCATGCAACTGTTGCGGCGACGCGGAATGCAGCCTGAACCCCTTCCGTCACCCGTGATCCGCGCGACGATGTGGTGGGTGCTGAGAGGCTCGAACTCCCGACATTCGCCTTGTAAGGGCGACGCTCTACCAACTGAGCTAAGCACCCTTGCCTCGAAGCCCTGGGGCGTGTTGCCGCCCGCCCGGGAACCCCTCATCTGCAACGCAGGTCGCCGCGCGAAGTTTTCTAGTTTAACGCATCCTTGAGCGCTTTTCCAGCGCGGAACTTGGGTACCTTGGCGGCCTCGATGGCGATCGGCTCGTTGGTGCGCGGATTGCGCCCGGCGCGCGGCTTGCGCTTGCCGACGTAGAACGAGCCGAAGCCCACCAGCGTGACCATCGAGCCCTTCTTGAGGGAGCCGCTGATGGCATCGACGGTGGCATCGAGTGCGCGGCCGGCAGCGGCCTTGGAGATGTCGGCGTGCTTGGCGATGGCGTCGATCAGTTCGGATTTGTTCACAACACTTCCCCTTATCACACGAGTTGCTGGAAGGGTCTGGCAGGATCTTGATGACGCAGCGAGCGCTGCATCGGAACGATGTTTATAGCGTCCGTACTTTGCAAGGTCAAGAACGCGGCTCGTCAAAAAGTCATGCGATCGACGAATGGCGCCTGCGTTCGCTCGCGTCGCCTGCGAACTTGCGCGCGCACGTGCTTGATGCGGCGACGTTGATGCCGTGCAGCGAGCGCGCGGGCGCGCTTGCGCAAGAAACACAGCGGCGCGTGGGCACGCTTCATGCCCACGCGCCGCGGAGTCGAACGCGTCAGTGCTTGAGCGCGGGCGTCTTGTCGTCGGCGCCGGGTGCGGGCGGCGCGGGGGCCACCTCGCCCTCCGGCTTCTCCTCGGCGAGCGCGGCAGGCTGCCGCTCGAGAGCCTGCTCCAGTACCTGCTCGATCCAGCGCACCGGGTGTATGTCGAGACGGTTCTTGATCTCGTCGGGAATCTCGGCGAGATCCTTCACGTTCTCTTCCGGAATGAGCACGGTCTTGATGCCGCCGCGCCCTGCCGCGAGGAGCTTCTCCTTCAGTCCGCCGATCGGCAGCACCTCGCCGCGCAGCGTGATCTCGCCCGTCATCGCGACGTCGCAGCGCACCGGGATGCCGCTGAGGATCGACACGATCGCCGTGACGATCGCGCCGCCCGCCGACGGGCCGTCCTTGGGCGTGGCGCCTTCCGGCAGATGGATGTGCAGATCGGTCTTGGTGTAGAAGTCCTGCGGGATGCCGAGTTGCCGGCTGCGATGCCGCACCACGGACAGCGCCGCAGCGATCGATTCGTTCATCACGTCGCCCAGCTTGCCCGTGGTGGTCGTCTTGCCCTTGCCCGGCAGTGCCACGGCTTCGATGGTGAGCAGATCGCCCCCCACTTCCGTCCAGGCGAGACCGGTCACCTGGCCCACCTGGTTCTTCTTCTCGGCGATGCCATAGGTGTAGCGGCGCACGCCGAGGTACTTGTCGAGGTTCTTCGAGGTGACGTCGACGGGACCCTTGCTCTTGCGCGCCTTGCCCTCGCTCTCCTTGAGGAGGAGGGCCTTCACCACCTTGCGGCAGATCTTGCTGATGTCGCGCTCGAGGCTGCGCACACCCGCCTCGCGCGTGTAGTAGCGCACGATGTCGCGCAACGCGGACTCGGAGACATGAAGCTCCTCGGGCTTGATGCCGTTGCTCTTCATCTGCTTGGGCAGGAGGTATTGCTTCGCGATGGCGATCTTCTCGTCCTCGGTGTAGCCGGAGAGGCGGATCACCTCCATCCGGTCGAGGAGCGGCGCCGGGATGTTCATGGTGTTGGCCGTGGCCACGAACATCACGTCGGAAAGGTCGTACTCCACCTCGACGTAGTGGTCGACGAAGGTGTCGTTCTGCTCCGGATCGAGCACCTCGAGGAGTGCCGAGGACGGATCGCCGCGGAAGTCCTGGCCCATCTTGTCGACCTCGTCGAGCAGGAAGAGCGGATTGCGCACCGCGACCTTGGTCATGTTCTGCAGGATCTTGCCCGGCATCGAGCCGATGTAGGTGCGCCGGTGCCCGCGAACCTCCGCCTCGTCGCGCACGCCGCCGAGCGACATGCGGATGAACTTGCGTCCCGTGGCCTTGGCGATCGACTGGCCGAGCGAGGTCTTGCCGACGCCCGGCGCGCCCACCAGGCAAAGGATCGGACCCTTCAGCCGATCCACGCGCTGCTGGACCGCGAGATACTCGATGATGCGTTCCTTGACCTTGTCGAGACCGTAGTGATCGGCGTCGAGCACCTTGACCGCGTTGGCGAGGTCCTTGCTGATCTTGCTCTTCTTGCGCCAGGGCAGTGAAGTGATGGTGTCGATGTAGGTGCGCACGACCGTGGCCTCGGCCGACATCGGAGACATCATCTTGAGCTTCTTGAGCTCGTTCATCGCCTTGGCCTCGGCCTCCTTGCTCATGCGGGCGGCCTTGATCTTCTTCTCCATCTCCTCGAGGTCGGCGTTCTCGTCGCCCTCGCCCAGCTCCTTCTGGATCGCCTTGACCTGCTCGTTGAGGTAGTACTCGCGCTGGCTCTTCTCCATCTGGCGCTTGACGCGGCCGCGGATGCGCTTCTCCACCTGCAGGATGTCGACCTCGCCCTCGATCACGCCGAGGAGGTGCTCCAGGCGCTTGCCGACCTCGTTCATCTCGAGGATCTGCTGCTTCTGCTCGAGCTTGAGCGGCAGATGCGCGGCGATGGCGTCGGCCAGGCGGCCGCCATCGTCGATGCCCGACATCGAGGTCAGGATCTCCGGCGGGATCTTCTTGTTGAGCTTGACGTACTGGTCGAACTGCGCGAGCAGCGCGCGGCGCATCGCCTCGACCTCGTTGGCGGTGCCCGGATCGCCCGGCAGCGTGACCGCCTGCGCAACGAGGTACTCGCCGCGATCGATCACGCTCGCGATGCGCGCCCGCTGCGTGCCCTCGACGAGCACCTTCACGGTGCCGTCGGGAAGCTTCAGCATCTGGAGGACGGTGGCCACGCTGCCGATCTCGTAGAGGTCGGCAGCGCCGGGGTCGTCCTTGGCGGCCTGCTTCTGGGCCACGAGCAGGATGTGCTTGCCCGCCTCCATCGCCATGTCGAGCGCCTTGATCGACTTGGGTCGCCCCACGAACAGGGGAATGACCATGTGTGGAAAGACCACGACGTCGCGCAGCGGCAGGAGCGGCAGCGCGGAGAGGTCGGCGGCGGGAACGGGCGTGTCCTGGGACATGGGAGGCCTTCGAGGATGTTGCTTCGAGGGGAACGTGGGGGTGTCCGCCCGGCCTGTCAAGGCGCCGTTCGGACTAGACCACTAATTCTCCTTCAACAACAGATACTTACGAGACGGCGACCTTGGGCGGGTCGGCGAACATGAGAAGCGGCTTGCCGTCGTGGGTGATCGTCGACTCGTCCACCACCACCCGCGAGAGATTCGCCAGCGAGGGAAGATCGTACATCACGTCCAGGAGGACCTGCTCCAGGATGGAGCGCAGGCCGCGGGCGCCGGTCTTGCGGGCCAGCGCCTTGCGGGCGATGGCGCGAAGGGCGGGCTCGCGGATCTCGAGCTCGACACCTTCCATGCGGAACATCTTCTGGTACTGCTTGATCAGGGCATTCTTCGGCTCGACCAGGATCTGGATGAGCGCCGCCTCGTCGAGTTCGTCGAGCGTCGCCGCGACGGGGAGCCGGCCCACGAACTCGGGGATGAGGCCGAACTTGATGAGATCCTCTGGCTCGGTGCCGCGCAGGAGCAACGTGATGTTCCTGCGGTCGTCGGGGCTCGCGACCTCGGCGCCGAAGCCGATGCCGGTCTTGGCGGTGCGCTGGCGAATGATCTTCTCGAGGCCGTCGAAGGCGCCTCCACAGATGAACAGGATGTTCGTCGTGTCGACCTGCACGAATTCCTGGTTCGGGTGCTTGCGACCGCCTTGCGGAGGCACCGACGCGATCGTGCCCTCGATGAGCTTCAGGAGCGCCTGCTGCACGCCCTCGCCGGAGACGTCACGGGTGATCGACGGGTTGTCGCTCTTGCGCGAGATCTTGTCGATCTCGTCGATGTAAACGATGCCCCGCTGCGCCTTCTCGATGTCGTAGTCGCACTTCTGCAGGAGCTTCTGGATGATGTTCTCGACGTCCTCGCCGACATAGCCCGCCTCGGTGAGGGTCGTGGCGTCGGCGATGACGAAGGGCACGTCGAGGAGGCGGGCGAGCGTTTGCGCGAGGAGCGTCTTGCCCGAGCCCGTGGGCCCGATGAGAAGGATGTTCGACTTGGCGAGCTCGACCTCGTCTTCCTTGACGCCGACCTCGAGGCGCTTGTAGTGGTTGTAGACCGCGACCGACAGGATCTTCTTGGCCGGCTCCTGGCCGATCACGTACTGGTCGAGGCTCTGGCGGATCTCGTGCGGCGTGGGCAGCTTGTTGCGGTCCGTGCGCGCAGCCTCCGTGCCGGCACCTTCCTCACGGATGATGTCGTTGCAGAGCTCGATGCACTCGTCGCAGATGAACACGGACGGGCCCGCGATCAGCTTGCGGACCTCGTGCTGGCTCTTGCCGCAGAACGAGCAGTACAGGAGCTTGTCGCCGGAAGATTTTTCGGCCATTCAACAACCTATGCGGTGAACCTCGGGCAAGCAGCGATCAACTTTACGCGCCGGCTGCCCGATTCTGCAAGACCTTGTCGATGATACCGTACTCCAGGGCAGCATCGGCCCAGAGGAAATTGTCACGATCGTGGTCCCGCTCGACCTGCTCCGCGGGGCGGCCGGTGAACTTCGCCATCAGCGTGATGAAGCGGTGCTTCAAGTCGATCACATACTGGGCGTGCCGCTCGATGTCGGAGACCTGGCCCTGGAAGCCGCCTGACGGCTGGTGGATCATGATCGTGGAGTTGGGCAGCGCGAACCGCTTGCCCCTGGCGCCGGCGGCGAGCAGGAAAGCGCCCATGCTGGCCGCCATCCCCACGCACAGCGTGGACACGTCGGGCTTGATGAACTGCATGGTATCGAAGATCGCCATGCCCGCCGACACCGAGCCTCCCGGCGAGTTGATGTAGAAATGGATGTCCTTGTCCGGATTCTCGGACTCGAGGAAGAGCATCTGCGCCACGATGAGGTTGGCGGTGGCGTCGTTCACCGGCCCGACGAGAAAGACCACGCGCTCCTTGAGGAGACGCGAGTAGATGTCGTACGCGCGCTCGCCGCGGCCGGATTGCTCGATGACCATCGGCACCAGGCCGAGGGCGGTGGGGTCTTGCAGCTGGCCTTGCAGGGTGGCAGGAATCACGGATCACGTCCTATGGTTCGGGAATCGGCGGGAGACGGGTCGGATCGCAGGATGGCCGCATCCGCAGTCCCGTGGCGCGGCCTCCGGCCTGTGGCATACAGCCACGTCGCCGTTGCGTGCGACCCAGATGGGTCCGCCCGTTGCTCGATGCAAGTATGCGCCGACGGGACCGCCGGCGCGGCGGTGGACGCTACTGCGGCCGTCCGGGCGTGCCGACCACCTGCTCGAAGGTGGCCGCGACGTCCTTGACCTGCGCCCTGCCGAGCACCCACGCGACGACGTTCTGCTCGACCGCCATCCCCTCGAAGTCGGAGAGCCGCTCGGGCTTCTCGTAGTGCCAGCGCACCACTGCCTCGGGCTGCTCGTAGGTCTGCGCAACCTCCTGCACCATCGCCTTCACCTGCTCGGGCTTCGCCTGCAGGCTCTCGCTGCGCACGAGCTCGCCGAGGATGAGGCCAAGCGCCACCCGGTCCTCCGCCTGCTTCTCGAACATCTGGGGCTCGAGCTTGATGTCCTCGACCTTCATGCCCTGCTGCTGGAGCTGGCCGCTCATGCGGCGGGCGAGCTGCTGCACCTCCGCCTCGACGAGCGACTTGGGCAGCGCGAGCGTGGCCTTCTCGCGCAGCACCCTCATCACGCGGTCACGGAGGACCGTCTCGACCTTGCGCTTGAGCTCGAGCTTCAGGTTGCTCTCGACTTCGCTGCGCAGGTCCTCGACCTTGCCGGACTTGATGCCGAAGGCGGTGGCAAATGCGCTGTCGAGGGGCGGCGTGTCGGGGCGCGAGACATCCTTCGCGACCACCTCGAACCTGGCGTTCTTCCCGGCCACGTCCTTGCCGTGATAGTCCGCAGGAAACGCGAGGTCAAACGTCCTGGTGTCGCCGGGCTTCATGCCGGCCACCGCCGCCTCGAACTCCGGGAGCATGCGCCCCTCGCCCACGGTGATGTCGAAGTCCTTCGCCTGACCGCCCGCGAATTCGACTCCGTCGATGGTCCCGGTGAAATCGACCTTGACGCGATCGCCGTCCCGGGCACCGTCGGACGCGGGATGGAACTCGGCACGCTGGCGGCGCAACACGTCGAGGGTGCGGTCGATGTCGGCCGGGGTGACCTCGACCTGCGGCCGCTCGATCGTGGCCGACGCGATGTCGCCGAGCACGATGTCGGGATACACCTCGAACACCGCGGAGAACTCGAGGGCTGCATCCGGTGCGGTCTTGTTGGCCGCGGGCTCGATGCGAGGGTAGCCGGCGACGCGAAGGTTCTGCTCGCGGATCGCGTCGGCGAAGCTCGCCTGCACGGCATCGGAGATCACGTCGGAACGCACTTGCGGGCCGTATTGCTGCTCGACCATCCTGATCGGGACGTGCCCCGGGCGAAAGCCGGGCACCTTCACCGTCCTGGCCAGCCGCGCGAGGCGCTTGCCCACCTCGCCCTCGATCTGCGCGAGCGGCACGGCGACGTTCAGGCGGCGCGAGAGCTCGCCCAGATTCTCCAACGTGGTTTGCATGGTGCAGGTCCTGGAATCTCGTATGGTGCGAAAGGGGGGACTCGAACCCCCACGGGTTGCCCCGCCAGCTCCTAAGGCTGGTGCGTCTACCAATTCCGCCACTTTCGCGTGCGGTTCATCGGCGGGACGTTGTCGGGATGCCGGCGGAACACCGCCACGCGGACGGCCGGGCGTCGTCCCGATCGGCACTTTCCGCCGCCGGCAGTCTCCGCAAGAGCGTCCTCGTGCGGTGCGCGCTTCGAACTTCGCACCGGACCGTAAGGGTCGGCAAAGTCCGCGTCCGCCGAACGGGTTAGTATAGCAGCAGAGGGGATCCATTCGAGTGACCGTAGGCCATTACGAGAATTTCCCGGTGGCCTCGCGCCTCGTGCCCGCGGCGCTGCGTCCCGGCATCGTGGCGATCTACCGCTTCGCGCGGGCCGCGGACGACCTGGCCGACGAGGGCGACGCGCCCCCTGCCGAGAGAATCGCCGCACTCGCCGCATTCGGTACGGCGCTCGATGCGATCGAGGCCGGCGGGACGCCCGAGCAGCCGCCCTTCCCTGCCCTCGCGGCGACGATCCGCGAGTACCAGCTCCCGCTGGCGCCGTTTCGCGATCTCCTGTCCGCCTTCACGCAGGACGTCACCACCGGCCGCTACGCGACCTACGGCGACGTGCTCGACTACTGCCGCCGCTCGGCCAATCCGGTCGGGCGCCTGCTGCTCGCGCTCTACGCAGCGGACCGGGGCCCGAACGGCCCCGACAACCTCGCCGCCAGCGACGCCGTATGCACGGGCCTGCAACTGGCGAACTTCTGGCAGGACGTGGCCATCGACTGGCGCAAGGATCGCGTCTACCTCCCGCAGGAGGATATGCAACGCTTCGGCGTCTCGCTCGAGCACATCGCGCAAGCACGTCCCGACGCACGCTGGCGCGACTTCATGGCCTTTCAGACGGCGCGGGCGCGCGGCCTCCTGCAATCGGGGCATCGCCTCGCGCGGCGGCTTCCGTGGCGGTTGGGTCTGGAACTGGCCGCCGTGATCGCCGGCGGCACGCGCATCCTCGATCGCATCGATGCGGTGGATGGCGACGTGTTCGGCCGCCGCCCCGTGCTGCGCACCGGCGACTGGTGCGCCGTGGCCTTCCGCACGCTGGTGCCGCCTCGCGCGATGCCCGCGCCGGAGCGGGGCACGTGAGCCCGCCGGGCCGCCCCCGGGGCGAGCCAGCGCCGGAGCGCGCCAGTCCGACGCCATCGGTACCGAAGGCAGCCGCGTGACCCCCGACCAGTACTGCCAGGAGAAGGCGGCGGCGAGCGGCTCGAGCTTCTACTACAGCTTCCTGTTCCTGCCGCCGGAGCGGCGACGCGCGATCGTCGCCCTCTACGCATTCTGCCGCGAGGTCGACGACGTCGTCGACGAGGTGCACGACCCGGGCGTGGCGCAGGCCAAGCTCGACTGGTGGCGAGCGGAGGTCGCGCGGGTGTTCGCCGGCGCGCCGGAGCATCCCGTGGGCAAGGCACTCGTCCCGGTGGTGCGCGATTTCGCGCTCCCGCGGGCGCACTTCGAGGCCGTGATCGACGGCATGGCCATGGACCTCGTGCAGGCTCGGTATCCCGACTTCGGGAGCCTCGAGCTGTACTGCCATCGCGTGGCCGGCGTCGTCGGTCAGATGTCGGCGGAGATCTTCGGCTATGGCGACGCCGCGACCCGCGGTTATGCCCGGGACCTGGGCATCGCGTTCCAGCTCACCAACATATGCCGTGACGTCGGCGAGGATGCGCGTCGCGGCCGCATCTACCTGCCGCACGAGGATCTCGCCCGCTTCGGCGTGACGGCGAAGGCGCTGCTGCAGGGCGAGTACTCGCCGGCATTCCGCGACCTCATGGCCTTCGAGGTCGAGCGCGCGCAGGCGTGGTACGACCGCGCGCTAGGCCAGCTGCCTGCCGCCGATCGCGCTGCGCAGCGTGCGGGCCTCGTGATGGCGGCGATCTACCGCACGCTGCTCGTGGAGATCGCACGCGACGGGTACCTCGTGCTCGATCGGCGCACCTCGCTCACGCCGGTGCGCAAGCTGTGGATCGCGTGGAAGACGGCGCGCCGGTTGCGGTAATCGGCGGCGGCTACGCGGGCTGCGCGGCGGCGGTGACGCTGGCTGCCGCCGGCGTCCGCTGCGTCGTGTACGAGGCGGCGCCGGTCCTGGGAGGGCGCGGACGGCGAGTGACGAGGGATGGGCTGGGGCTCGACAATGGCCAGCACCTGCTCCTCGGCGCGTATCACGCGACGCTCGGCCTGCTTGCACAGGCCGCGCCCGGTGCCCGCAGCTTCCTCCGGCGTCCGCTGGCGCTCGTCCCCTTCGCGCCCTCGCAGCGCGATGCCCTCTCGCTCGTGGTGCGGCGCGCGCCCGGGAGGCTCGGACTTGCCGTCGGACTCCTCACCGCGGGCGGGCTCACCTGGCGCGAGCGCCTCGCCAACGTCGCCTGGTTCCGCCGCCTCGAGCGCGACGGTTTCGTGCGGCCGCGCGGCGAGACGGTGGCCGCGATGCTCGGACCGCTGCCCCGCAACCTGCGCGAACGGCTGTGGGAGCCGCTGTGTCTTGCGGCGCTCAACACGCCGCCGCAGACGGCGTCGGCGCAGGTCTTCGCCAACGTGCTGCGGGCGTCGTTCACCGGCAGCGCCACGAACTGCGACTTCGTGCTGCCGGCCACCGACCTCTCCGCGTTCCTGCCCGAAGCCGCCGCAGCGTTCGTCCGTGCGCGCGGTGGCGAGGTCGTCACGGGCGTTCGCGCGCGCATCGTGCACAACGCGCGCGACGGCATCGTCGTCGCGGCGGGCGATGCGCCGCGGCGCGCCCGTGCCGCGATCGTCGCCGTCGGCCCGCATCGCGTGGGCGACGCCTTCGCGTCCGAGATCCTTGCCGCGCAGCCTGCATTGCGCAGCGCGGTCGAGGCGCTCGAGTCCATGGCTTACGAGCCGCTCGCCACGATCTGGCTCGGCTACCCCGCACGCATCGACCTGCCCGGGCCGATCGCGCGACTCGACGATGCGCCGGGGCAATGGGTCGTCGAGCGCCCGGACATCCTCCAGGCCGCAGCGGCCACCGCCCCGCGGCTGGCGCAGCTCCTGGCAGTGGTGATCAGCGCGTCGGGACCGCACCTTGTCCTTTCCCACGACAGACTGGTTCGCGACACCGACGCGCAGCTGCGGCGCTTGCGGCCCGAGCTCCCACCGCTCGCGTGGTCCTTCGCCATCGTGGAGAAGCGGGCCACCTACGCATGCACGCCGGACCGGCCCGTTCCCGCGGCGCCCGCGTTCGCTCCCGGCGTCTTCCTCGCCGGCGACCATGCGTATCCGGCGTTCCCTGCCACCCTCGAGGCCGCGGTCGCGAGCGGCCTCGCCGCGGCCCGTGCCGTGCTCGATGACCGGGCGTGACGATGGCGTGGCCGTCGCGACGGCGGTGGGACACTGCGGCCGCGCGCTACCAGGCAAGGTCCCGCGCAGTGCCCGACGGTTCCTTGGCACATCCGTCAGCCATCCGTAAGCCGTCGTCTCCGAAGATCGCGCCACGCCACAGCGACGTGGCCAACTTCGACAAGGTGAAACACATGCACTGGCAACGGCTTCTCGCGATTCTCTGTCTCGCGTACCTCGCGAGCGCTCCCGCCCGGGCGAGCAACGTAAGCGATCACTGGTTCTCGCCATCGGAATCTGGATGGGGGGTGAGCGTCACGCAGCAGGACGAGATCGCATTCATCGTGTTCTTCGTCTACGACCAGGACGGGCGACCGATGTGGCTGCATGGCACCGGGACGCGCTACGGCTACGACATGGAGCGCAATCCGGGTTTTGCGGGGCCGCTGTACAGGACCACGGGCCCCTGGTTCGGCGGTCCGTTCGATCCGGCGGCCGTGCAGGCCGCGCAGGTGGGCACGGTGACCTTCGAGGCCCGTGGCGTCGACAGTGCGGCGATCGAGTACACGGTCGACGGCGTGAAGACGACGAAGACGGTGCAGCGCCTGACGTTTCGGCAGCAGGACTGGTCGGGCCTCTACTTCGGCGCGGTGCGCGCGGGCTACCGCAACTGCGCACCGGGGTTCTCACCCGCGTTCATCTACGACTCCGGTTTCGTCGAGATCGACCACCAGGGCGGCGCATTCTCGCTCACGACGCAGGGCGCGAAGGCGACCTGTCACTTCAGCGGCACCTACACGCAGCACGGACGCATCGGCGAAGTGCAGGGTACCTACGCCTGCGAAGGAGGGCCCGGTGGAACTTTCCGGCTGAAGGGACTCGAGACGACCGAGCGCACCTTCGGCGCGCGCATCGAGGCTTCGCACCCGAACTGCAGCGCCACCACGCTCGACGTTGCTGGAACGCTGCTGCTGTCGGATTGACAGCGGTCTCAGGACCGCCGCGCGGGGGGGCGCGGGGTCTGTCGGCGATCGCGTCCGGCCGGTCGCCCCGAGGCCAGAGTCCGTTCGCCTTGGTCGCCGGCTTCCATGGTTGACCCAATGGTCAACGGACCCTAGTCCCAGCGCCAGAACTCGCCGCGCTCCTTCATCAGGGCGCCGGCGAGGACACCCTTGTGCACCTCCGAGGCGCCGTCGACGAGCCGGGCCTGCCGCGCGTAGCGATAGATCCACTCGAGCGGCGTGTCCTTGGAGTATCCCCGCGCGCCGCAGAGCTGGATGCCGGTATCGGCGGCACGTTGAAGCGCGTCGGCGACGACGACCTTCGCCATCGACACCTCCTTGCGCGCGAAATCCCCGGCGTCGAGCCTTGCGGCCGCACGCATGGTGAGCAGCCTACCGATCTCGATCTGCATCGCCGCCTCGCCAAGCATCCCCTGCACGCTGTCGATCGAGGCCAGCGGACGGCCGTGGTTCTCGCGCACCGCCACGTAGTCGAGCGCGATCGCCAGGCAGCGCTTGGCGAGCCCAAGCCAGCGCATGCAGTGCGTAAGGCGGGCGGTACCGAGGCGGATCTGCGTGAGCTTCAGTCCGTCGCCCACCTGCATGAGGCGGTCCGGATCGGGGATCTCGAGCCCGTCGAACTCGATCTCGCAATGCCCGCCGTGCTCCTCCGGACCCATGATGGGAATGCGGCGCAGGATGCGCCAGCCGGGCTGGTCGCGGTCGAACATGAACGCCGTGAGGCCCTTGCGCTCGTCGTCGCTCGTGCGTGCGACGAGGATGAAGTGCTGCGCCACGCCGGCGCCGGTGATGAACCACTTGCGGCCGTGCACGACCCAGGTGTCGCCCCTGCGCTCCGCGCGCGTGCGGATCATCGTGGGATCGGAACCGCCGCCAGGATGCGGCTCGGTCATCGCGAAGGCGCTGCGCACGCGGCCTTCGACGATGGGCATGAGCCAGCGGCGCTTCTGCTCCGGCGTGGCCACCTTGGCCAGCACCGTCATGTTGCCGTCGTCGGGGGCGGCGCAGTTGAAGCACACCGGGCCGAAGATGGAGGCGTTCATCTCCTCGTACAGCGCTGCGCGGCCCACGACCGAGACGCCGAGGCCACCCAGGTCGCGCGGGATCTGCGGCGCCCACAGTCCCGCCGCCTTGACCTCGGACTGCACCCGGGCGAGGACGGCAGGCGCGATGTTCTCGTGCTCGTCGTAGCTCGCGGGGTCGGCTTCGAGTGGAGCGATGCGTTCGCGCACGAACTGCGCCACCTGCGTGCGCAGGGCGTCGACATCGGCGGGGAGGGTGAAGTCCATCGTGGTACCTGCCTAGAGCCAGGCGAGGGTATGACCCCCGTCGACGGTGATGGTGGCGCCGGTCATGTAACGCCCGGCATCGGAGGCGAGCAGGAGCAGCGCGCCATCGAGGTCACGGGCTTCGGCGAACTTGCGCATCGGAATGCGCCTGGCCATCGCCTCGCCCGTCGACGAACCGAGGAAATCCCGGTTGAGGTCGGTGACCACGTAGCCGGGCGCGATCGCGTTCACCCGGATCCCGTGCACGGCCCATTCGAGCGCCAGCGCTTCCGACAGGCGCAGGAGGCCCGCCTTGGCGGCGATGTAGCCCGCCACCTGCTTGCCCACGCGAAGGCCGAGCACCGAGGCCACGTTCACGATCGAGCCCGCGGTCCTCGCATCGACCATGGACTGCGCGACGGCGCGCGCAACGCGGAAGGCGCCGTCGAGGTTGGTGTCGACCACGCCGCGCCAGTCCTCCTCGCTCATGGCGAGTGCCGGCTTCGTCGCCGTCACGCCGGCGTTGTTGACGAGAACATCGATGCGGCCGGCGGCCGCGACGGCTTCGCCCACGGCGGCTGTCACGCCCGCAGGGTCGCGCACGTCCAGTCCGACGGGGTGAGCCCGCGCGCCTGTCGCCTCGATCTCGCGGGCCACCACCGCGAGGGCCTCCCTGCGGCGCGCGGCAAGCACGACGTCGGCACCGTGCTGCGCGAGCATGACGGCGAAATGGCGCCCGAGACCGCTCGAAGCGCCGGTGACGAACGCGACGCGGCCCGAGAGTACGCCGGGAGCGAAGAGCGGCGCGTGCGGGCGCGGATCCCCTGCGTGCGCCTGCCCCGGCGCCGGTGCGGCCGGTGCCGGCACGCCACGCGTCGAGGTCGATGCGCCCTGCGCCCCGTCCCCTGCACTCATGGCTTTCCTCCCAAAGCGCGCGCGGTCTCGCGCAGCACGAACTTCTGGATCTTGCCGGTGGCGGTCTTCGGCAGCGGCCCGAACACCACCGTCTTCGGCGCCTTGAAATGCGCGAGATGCTCGCGGCAGTACGCGATGACCGCGTCCGCCGTCACGCCCGAACTCCCCGGCTTGAGCGTCACGAACGCGCAGGGCGTCTCGCCCCATTTCTCGTCGGGACGCGCGACCACCGCGGCTTCCATCACCTCGGGGTGGCGGTAGAGGCATTCCTCGATCTCGAGCGAGCTCACGTTCTCGCCGCCGGTGATGATGATGTCCTTGCTCCGATCCTTGATCTCGATGTAGTTGTCCGGGTGCCACACGGCGAGGTCGCCCGAGTGGTACCAGTCGTGAGCGAATGCCTTTGCGGTGGCGGCTTCGTTGCGCAGGTAGCCTTTCATGATCGTGTTTCCGCGCAACATCACCTCGCCCAGCGTGACGCCGTCGCGCGGCACCGGCTCGCCGGTCTCGGGATCCCCCACCTGCATGCCGGCGAGCGTGGGAATCGGGACGCCCTGCCGCGCCATCATGCGCGAGCGCGCGACGAGGTCGAGCCCGTGCCAGTCGTCCTGGAACGCGCAAACCGTGGCGGGACCGTAGGATTCGGTCAGGCCGTACAGGTGGGTGACGCGAAAGCCCATGGACTCCATCGCCGCGATCACCGTCGACGGCGGTGCGGCACCCCCGGTGGCCACGTCGACCACGTGATCGAAGAGGAGCTTCGCCTCTGCAGGTGCGTGGATCAGGATGGTGAGCACGACCGGTGCGCCGCACATGAGCGTCACGCGATGGTCGACGATGGCGCGGAACACGAGTTTGGGGTCCACCCGCCGCAGGCAGACGTGCGTGGCGCAGGCCGCAGTGACAGCCCACGTGAACGTCCAGCCGCAGCAGTGGAACATGGGAAGCGTCCACAGGTAGACGCTGTCCGGGCCGACGCGCATGCCCATCGCGTTGCCCATCGCGTTGAGGAAGGCGCCGCGATGGTGGTAGACCACGCCCTTGGGGTCACCGGTGGTGCCCGAGGTGTAGAGGAGCGCGATCGCGTCCCACTCATCCCGCGGTCCCGGCCATGCGAAGGCGGGATCGCCTTCGGCGAGCAGGTCCTCGTAGCGGATCGTTCCCACGCGCTCGCCCGGCGGCCCCTCGCTGTCGTCGATGTCGATGACGAGGGGCGGCTGCGCTAGCTTCGCCAGTGCGGCCTTCACCACCGGCGCGAACTCGGCATCGGTCAGCAGGACGCGGGCGCCGCCGTGCTCGAGACAGAAGGCGATCGCCGGTGCGTCGAGCCGCACGTTGAGCGGATTGAGTACGGCACCCAGCGCCGGCACGGCATAGTGCGCTTCGAGGAGCGCCGGGACGTTCGGCGCCATCACCGCCACGGTATCGCCGCGGCCCACGCCGTGCCTCGCGAGCGCCGAAGCGAGGCGCCGCGCGCGCGCTTCGAACTCGCGATAGGTGTAGGCCAGCCGCCCGTGCCGCACCGCAACCTTCCCGGGATAGATCATCGCCGCCCGCTCGAGGAAGGATACGGGCGACAGGGGCACGAAGTTCGCGCGATTGCGCGGCATGTCGTCGATCACGCGTCAGCCTCCTTGCCCCGGGGCGCGGATGCGCTCACGCGGCCTCCCTGCTCCGCACGCTGCCCGTGCGGTTGCGAACGAGGCGCTGCTGCTCGCGGTTCCATTCGCGCTCCTTGATGGCCTCGCGCTTGTCGTGCTGCTTCTTGCCCTTGGCGAGACCGACCTCGATCTTGATGCGGCCGCTCTTGTAGTGGAGGTTGAGCGGCGTCAGCGTGTATCCGGCGCGCTCCACCTTGCCCACGAGGCGGTTGATCTCGGCGCGGTGCAGCAGGAGCTTGCGGGTGCGCGTGGGATCCGCGTGCACGTGCGTCGAGGCCTGCGCGAGTGGCGTGATGTGCGAGCCCACCAGCACGATCTCCCCGTTCTTCACCACGACGTACGCCTCCTTGAGGTTCGCGCGCCCGGCGCGGATGGCCTTCACCTCCCACCCTTCGAGCGCGAGCCCGGCCTCGACGCGTTCCTCGATAAAATAGTCGTGGAACGCCTTCCTGTTTTCGACGATGCTCATGACGACGCCTTCGCGCTTTGCCACCTTGCGAGCCGCCCCTGTGGCGCCCATCCGCGGCCTCCGCCGCGGCGGACCTTCATTCTAGCAATCCACGCAACGGCCCTCCCATGCAGCGTGTCGAGCGTTCCGTGCTGGTCCCCTTCAGCGCCACGCAGATGTTCATCCTCGTCGACGAGGTCGAACTCTATCCGCAGTTCCTGCCGTGGTGCAGCGGCGCCGACGTCCTCGACACGCGGGCCGACGGCAAGACCGCGCGGCTGCACATCGACTACCACGGCGTCAAGGCACATTTCACGACGGACAACGTCAACGCGCCGCCGACGTCGATCCACATGAAGCTCAAGGAAGGGCCCTTCCGCAAGCTCACCGGCGAGTGGGCCTTCAAGGCGCTCGCCGAGGACGCCTGCAAGGTCGAACTGGTGCTGACCTATGCGTTCGGCACGTCCGTGCTCGAGACGGTGATCGGTCCCGTGTTCGACCGGATCGCAAGAACGTTCATCGACGCGTTCGTGCACCGTGCCGAGGCGCTGCACGGCAAGGACCGCAGGGCGTGACCGGCCTCACCGTCACGGTCGCCTACGCCGCGCCGGGCGTGGAGGTGATCGAATCGCTCGTCCTGCCCGACGGGGCGACGGTGGCCGATGCCCTCGCCGCAAGCGGGCTCGTGAGTCGCCTGGCGCTGCCGCCCACGATCGCCTGCGCGATCCACGGCCAGCGCGCCGCCCCCGGCATCCCGCTCGCCGACGGCGATCGCGTCGAGATCACCCGTCCGCTCGTGGCCGATCCCAAGGCCGCGCGCCGCGCCCGGGCGGCCGGGCACCCCCTGCCGCCGACACGCAAGGTGAAGGGTCGGCGCGGTTCCGTCCTCCCGTAGCCGAAGGCTGCGCCGCTCGGCGGCTCTGGCGGAAAGCCATTGCCGCACAAAGGCATTTCCACGACAATCCAACGATGTCTTTGATCTCACGCCCCCGCCGCGTCGCGTGCGCGATCCGGGGCCGTAGCCTTCGCGTCACCGCCATCGCCTGTGCCCTGACCGTTGCCCTCGGTGCGGGTGGGCTTGCCCACGCCGGCGACCAGCGAACGTTCCACGGCGCGGCGAGCGATGCCGTGGTCAGGGCCTGGAGCAGCGCGCAGGAGGTGACGGTCTACGCGCTCTCCCTCATCGGCGTGAAGTACAGGTTCGGCGGCAACACACCCGACAGCGGCCTCGACTGCAGCGGGCTCGTGCGCTACGTCTTCCAGGAAGTGACGGGCGTGACCCTGCCCCGCACCTCGCGGGAGATGAGCGGCGTCGGGGAGAAGGTCGGCGTGGTGGACCTCATGCCGGGCGATCTCGTCTTCTTCAACACCCGGCGCTTCGCGAATTCGCACGTGGGCATCTACCTCGGTGACAACCGCTTCATCCATGCGCCGTCGAAAGGCGGCGACGTGGAGATCGCCACCATGAGTGCCTCGTACTGGAAGAAGCGCTTCAACGGCGCGCGACGGCTGCTTGCGCCGTTGCCCGCGCTCGCACCATCGCTCGTGCCGTCGGTCGAGGCGGCGCCGTTGCCGTCGCCATGGGCGGCGTCGGCGGCAAGCGCCTCGCCGATGTTCCAGGCTGCCGACCTGACGCCCTAGTAGCCTCGCGGGACCGGCGTCGCGTCGTGCCCGCGCCGCCTGTTTCCGGCGCGCCGCCGCGCCACGTGCGGGCGACGCAGACCTACTGCTTCGCTCCCGCCTTGCGCAGTTCCTCCGCCATCGCCTTCTCGTTGCCGCGCTCGGCCCAGGCGAGCGCGGTCGCGCCGTTCTCGTTGCGATGGTTCACGTCCGCTCCGCGCGCGATGAGCAGCGTCACGGTCGGGCCCCTGCCCTCGCGCACCGCCATCATGAGCGCCGACGTCCCGTTCGGCGACACGGCATCGATCTTCGCGCCCTGCGCCAGCAGGTACTCGACGACGTCGTTCCTGCCCCCCGTGGCGCCGTAGATCAGCGGCGTCCAGCCGGGCCCGTCGATCTGTGCCCCGGCCGCGCGCAGCTTCTTCACGACCTCGAGATGACCGGCGAGCGCCGCCACCATGATCGCCGTGTCGCCCGATGGCGCCTTCGCGTTCACGTTCGCCTTGGCGGCGAGCAGCGCGTCGAGCGTGCCCGCGTAGCCGTTGCGGGCTGCGAGGACCAGGGCGGGGACGCCTTCGACGCCGACGGTGTTGGGATCGATGCCCTTCGCCAGGAACTCACGCACCTGGACCACGCGATCGTTCTCGACGGCGATGATGAAATCGTCGGCGGCACCGGCATGCGCCAGCGTGGATCCGGCAACGACGACGGCGAAGGCGAAGAGGCGGGCAATGTCACGAAGCTGCATGGAGGGTCCTGTCGATGCGGAAGAGTCGGAAGAAATTGTCGGAGGTCGCCGCGCCGATCGCCTCCACCGTGGTATCGCGCAGGGCTGCGATCTCCCCGGCGACGTAACGCACGAAGGCGGGCTGGTTGCGCTTGCCGCGAAACGGCACCGGCGCGAGATAGGGGCTGTCGGTCTCGATCAGCATGCGATCGAGCGGCACGCGGCGCGCCACGTCCTTCAGCTCGGCCGCGTTCCTGAACGTCACGATCCCGGAGAAGGAGATGTGAAAGCCCAGGTCGAGGGCGGCTTGCGCCACGTCCCAGGTTTCGGTGAAGCAGTGCATGACGCCGCCCGCCTCGCCTGCCCGCTCCTCGCGCATGATCGCGAGGGTGTCTGCAGCGGCGGCCCGGGTGTGGATCACGAGCGGCTTGCCGCACTCGCGGGCGGCACGGATATGGCGGCGGAAGCGGTCGCGCTGCCATTGCAGGTCGCCGGTGAGGCGATAGTAGTCGAGGCCGGTCTCACCGATGGCCACGATCTTGGCGGTAGCGGCCTGCGCGACGAGCTCGTCGACCGTGGGCTCCGGGATGTCGGGATAGTCGGGATGCACGCCCACGGAGGCGAACAGGTGCGGATGCGCCCGCGCGATCGCGAAGACGCGCGGCCAGTCGGGCGCATCGACGGCGATGCACAGCGCGTGCGTGACCGCATGCTCGCGCATGGCGTCCAGCACCTGCGGCAGTTCCTCCGCAAGCTCCGGAAAATCGAGATGGCAGTGCGAGTCGACGAACAAACTTACATCGTGTGCGTGGGCCGCGTGGAAGCGAGGCTCTCGCCCAACAGCTTCTCGATCGTGGCCCGGGCGGCGGCACCCGTCTCGTCCTGAGTGAACTGCACGCCGATCCCCTGCGTGCGGTTGCCCTGCACGCCTTCCGGCGTGAGCCACACGACCTTGCCCTGCACCGCGAGGCGGTTGGGATCGTCCATGAGCGAGAGCAGCATGAACACCTCCTCGCCGAGCGCGTACTGGCGCGACGTGGGGATGAAGATGCCGCCGCCCTTGAGGAACGGCATGTACGCCGCGTACAGCGCCGCCTTCTCGCGGATGTTGAGCGAAAGCACGCCCGGCCGCGCCATGGCGGCGGAGGGTGATACGGGCGGTTTGCGATCGGCCATGGTCAGCGGAAGAGCTCGCGATAGCGGATGAGCAGCGTCTCGGCCACGAGGCGCGGCGCCAGTGGGTGGGCGACCAGCACACGCTGCTCGAGGAGCGATCGATGATAGCGAAAGAGGGCCACCCGCGCCACCGCCGGAGCGAGCGCGCCCAAGGCGGCCGCCTGATCGGGATTGCACGCCGGCATCCCGCCCGAGGCCACGCGCGCGAGGTCCGCGGTCCATGCTGCCAGCCAGTCGATGACGAGCGCCAGCAGGGCCTTGCGCTCGTCCTTGCCCGCGGCGTCGATGCGGGCCGCGAGCCCGACCGGCGAGAGGGTGCGCGGCTTGCCGAGAGCGGCGAGCCAGACGGCGCGCTCCTGCTGCAGGTCGCGCAACGCCAGCGCAGACAGGGGCGCTCCCCCCGCCTGCGCGAGGAGGGTGGCCGGATCCGCCACCCCCCGCTCGCGCAGCCAGGCACCGGCGACCTCCGCGGAGGGCGTGGGCGCCGCCAGGCGCAGGCAGCGGCTGCGGACGGTGGCGAGCAGTCGGCACGGCCTGGCGGTGACGAGCATGATGTACGTGCCGGCCGGCGGTTCCTCGAGCGTCTTCAGCAGCGCGTTCGCGGCCGCCACGTTGAGAAGATCGGCCGGCGTGACGATCGCCACCTTGGCCATCCCGCGATGACTCGTCACGTTGGCCCACTCGGTGAGGCGGCGGACGTGCTTGACCGGAATCTGGTCGAGGACCTTGGCCTCGCCGTCGTCGTCGACATCGAGCGGCTCCACCATGCGCAGGTCCGGGTGCTGCCCGGCGGCGACGTAGCCGCAGCTCGCGCACGCGCCGCAGGCCAACCCGTCCGCACGCGGCGTCTCGCACAGGAGTGCCCGCGCGAAGTTCTGCGCGAGGATGCGCTTGCCCAAGCCGGCGAGGCCGGTCAGCAGGAGCGCGTGCGGCCATGCGCCGCGGCCGCGGCCGAGCACCTCCCCTGCCATGGCCACCTGCCACGGCAACAGCTTGGACCAGGGTGGCGCGCCAGGCGCGTCGTCGTCGGCCGCCGCCATCAGTTCGCGATCTCGTCGACGACGCGGCAAAGCGCTGCGCGCACCGCCTCCACCGGCTGCGTGGAGTCGATCACGCGAAAGCGCAGCGGATGCGCCGCAGCTCGCGCGTGATACGCATCGCGCACACGCCCGAAGAACGCCTGCTGCTCGGTCTCGAACTTGTCGAGCGTCCGCCCTTCCTCCGCCGCGCGCGCCAGACGTGCGCGCGACACGGCGAGCGGCACGTCGAACAGCAGGGTGAGGTCGGGCACGAGGCCATGCAGCACGAAGGTCTCGAGCGCCGCGATCGATGCCGGCGGCACGCCGTGGCCGCCACCCTGGTACGCGTAGGTGGCATCGGTGAAGCGATCGCAGATGACGACGTCGCCGCGCGCGAGGGCCGGAGCGATCACCTGCTGCACGTGCTCGCGGCGCGCGGCGAACACGAGCAGCGCCTCCGATTCATGGGTCATCGGCATGTGCAGGAGGAGCTCGCGCAGCTTCTCGCCGAGCGGCGTGCCGCCCGGCTCGCGTGTCACGACCACGCGGCATCCGCGCCGCGCGAACGCGTCGGCGAGCCACGGCGCGTGCGTGCTCTTGCCGGCGCCGTCGATGCCTTCCAGCGTGACGAAGCGGCCGCGCGATTTCACGCGTGGCTCCTCACTTGCCGCCCCGCTGGTACCGCGCCACGGCCCGGTTGTGCTCGGGCAGCGTCGCGGAGAACTGCGACGTGCCATCGCCGCGCGCGACGAAGTAGAGGTACTCGGTGGCGGGCGGATTGAGCGTCGCGTCGATCGCGGCCTGCGACGGCAGTGCGATGGGCGTTGGCGGCAGGCCGTCGCGCGTGTATGTGTTGTGCGGCGTGTCGGCCTCGAGATCGCGGCGCTTGAGGTCGCCGTCGAACTTCGCGCCCATGCCGTAGATGGTCGTGGGATCCGACTGCAGGCGCATGCTCTTGCGCAGGCGGTTGACGAACACCGAGGCGATGAAGGGCCGGTCCGCCGGCTTGCCGGTCTCCTTCTCCACGATCGAGGCCACGATCAGCGCCTCGTCCGGCGTCTTGAACGGAAGTCCCGTGGCGCGCTGCTCCCACGCCGCCGCCAGGCGCCGGTCCATCGCCTGCTTGGCGCGGGCAAGGATGGCGGCGTCCGTCGATCCCGACGCGAAGAAGTACGTATCGGGGAAGAAGCGTCCCTCGGGAGGCACGCCCGGCGCGCCCAGCCGCGCCATCAGCTCGGTGTCGGGGAGGTCGAGCAGCGTGTTCTTCACGCCCGCGTTCGCACGCAGCACGCGCTTCATGTCGGCGAAGGTGGACCCCTCCACGATCACCACCGACGTCTGCGTGACGTCGCCTTGCGTGAGCTTGGCGAGCAGTCCGGGCAGGGTGGTCCCCGGATCGAGCGAGTAACTGCCGGCCTTGATGCCGCGGTCGGCCCCCCTGTAGCGCGCCAGCGCCACGAGCGCGAGCGGCTGGGGCAGGACGCCGGCGGCATGAAGATCCCGCGCCACCGACGAGAGGGAAGCGCCCTGGCGCACGTCGTAGGCGAGGCCCGTCTCCGGTACCGGAAGCGGCTGCGTATACAGGTGCCACGCGTACCACCCCCCCATCGCGGCCGCGACGACAGCGACCAGCAGCGTGAGACCGAGGAGGCGCTTGAGCATGTAGGAGAAGGTCGCGAGGTCGACGCACGGCGACGCACCGGTGAACGCGGCGGCAGCCTCCGGCCCGCGTGCCGGCAGGATTGCCGGTTTCACGCCGGCGTGCGGGCACGCCCGCCGAAGTGCCGCGACGACCCCCGCATTATAATCGGCCGATGAACGTCGATCGCCGCGCTCGCACCCGTTGCCATGGCTTCACGCTGATCGAGATCCTCGTCGTCATCGTGATCCTCGGCGTGCTCGCCGCGCTCATCGTGCCCAACGTGATCCAGCGGCCCGACGAGGCGCGCGTCACGGTTGCGAAGAGCGACATCGCGGCGATCATGCAGGCCTTGAAGCTCTACCGCCTCGACAACCAGCGCTATCCCACCGCGGAGCAGGGACTCGCGGCGCTCGTCGCCAGGCCGGAAACACCGCCGCTGCCGCCGAACTGGAAGAGCGGCGGCTATCTCGAGAAGCTGCCCAAGGATCCGTGGGGCCGGCCCTACGTCTACATCAATCCGGGCGTGCGCGGCGAGATCGAGATCATGAGCTTCGGCGCCGACGGCCAGACCGGCGGCAGCGGCGTGGATGCCGACATCGGCTCATGGGATCTTTGACGCGGCCCGGTCCGCGCGGCTTCACGCTCATCGAGATCCTCGTCGTGATCGCCATCGTGGCGATCACCGCGGGTGCCGTCACCCTCGCCTGGCCGCACAGCGACCGCGACGCGGCACTGCGCGAGGCGGGGCGCTTCGCCGGCGCGCTCGAACACGCCGCGGCGCGCGCGCAGGCCCGTTCGGAGACGCTCGGCGCCTCCGCCGACGGCGCCACATGGCGCTTCTGGCGACGCGACCCCGACACCGGACGCTGGCAGGCGTTGACCGACTCCGACGACATCCTCGCGCCGCACACGTTGCCTGACGGCATCCGCGTGCGGCCGTCGAGCTATGCCGGCCGCGCGCTCGACGCCGAGACGATCGTGCCGCTGCGCGCCACCGGGCGCAACGAGCCCTTCACCTTCGAGCTCGCGGCGCGCGACATCTCGCTGGTGCTCGCCACGGATCCACTCAACCGCATCACGATCGCGACCGCGACGCCGTGAGCCGTCAGCGCGCCTTCACGCTGGTCGAGATCCTCGTCGCGCTCGCGATTCTCGCGATTGCGCTCACTGCCGGCATGCGCGCGCTCACGCAGGCCACCGACGCCGCCGGCGCCCTCAAGGCACGCACGCTCGCCCTGTGGGTCGCGCAGAACCGGCTCGCTGCTGCGCAGATCGCCGTTCCCTGGCCCGCCCTCGGCAACTACTCCGGCGATGCGACACAGGCCAGCGCCACGTTCACCTGGCGCGCGGTGGTGTCGGCCACGCCCAACCCGCATTTCCGCCGCATCGACATCACGGTCGGCGAGCCCGGCACCCCCGACTACGCCCTCGCCACCCTCACCGGCTTTCTCGGCAATCCGGAGTCGGGGCCGTGAGCGCCGCGGGCTTCCTCGCCCGGACGACGCGCCGGGCCGACCCGCCCGCGCGTGGCTTCACGCTCGTCGAGGCGCTCCTCGCGCTCGCGATCTTCGGCGTCATCGCCGTGCTCGCATATCGCGCGACGTCCTCGCTCGCGAGCGGCGAGGCACGGCTCTCGGCCGAGGCGCAGCGCTGGCGCACGCTCGAGACGCTGTTCACGCGCATCGAGGCCGACTTCCGCCAGGCGGTGCCGCGCAGCGTGCGAGCGGGCGCGCAGGTGGAGCCGGCGTGGCTCGGCACGCGCCACGGCAACGCGAGCGCGGTGGCGTTCACGCGTGCCGGCTCCGAGTTCACGCCCGAGCCCGGACCGGCGGGGCAGCGCGTCGGCTATCGCCTGCGCGATGGCGTGCTCGAGCTCGCGTACTGGCCGGCGCTCGACCACGACAGCGCGATGCGTCCCGTGGTGTATCCGCTGGTGCGCGACCTCGCGGACTTCGAGCTTGCGTACCTCACGCGCAGCGGCGCGTGGCAGGACCACTGGCCGATCCTCGGGGAGGACGACCTCCCGCGCGCGGTTCGCCTCACGCTGACGCTTGCCGACGGCGTGCGCATCGAGCGCATCTTCGCACTGCGATGAGATCCGCTCGCGGCGCCGCCATCATCGTCGCCATGCTCGTCGCGGCTCTCGCGGCGACGGTCGCCGTGGCGCTCGCGGGCGATCAGCAACGCTGGCTCGCCGACGTGACCAACCGGCGCGACCAGGTGCAGGCGCAATCGCTCGCGCTCGCCGGCGTGCAATGGGCCCGCCGGGTCCTGCAGGACGATGCGCGTGCGGGCACGGTCGACCACCTTGCCGAGATCTGGGCCTATCCGCTGCCCGCCACGCCGATCGCCAACGGCTCGATCGAGGGCCGCATCGAGGACGCCCAGGGCCGTCTCAACCTCAACAACGTCAACGCGCAGGGCACCGCCGGCGACGCCGACCGCATGCGTCTCGCCCGTCTTTTCGCCGCTCATGGCGTGGACACGAAATCGCTCGCCGCGCTCGGGGACTGGATCGACGTCGACGGCAACGTGCGCGCCGACGGCGCGGAGGATGCCTTCTACGCGCGGCGGGTCACGGCATCGGCCACCCCCAACGCGCCGCTCGTGCGTGCCGCGGAACTCGCGGCGGTCCGTGACGTGGGCGCACAGGCGTGGCCCGCGCTCGCCCCCTACGTCGTCGCATTGCCGGCCGGCACCCCGCTCAACATCAACACCGCCGGACCCGACGTGCTGGCGGCGGCCGTTCCCGACCTCGCCGGCGAGAACCTCGCGGCCTTCCTCGCCGAGCGCACCCGCCGCCCCTTCACGACGATGGCCGACCTTCGCGAGCGCCTGCCGCAAGGGGTGACGTTGCCCTCGGGCTCGACTTTCGTGTTCGCGAGCCACTACTTCATCGTCACTGTCAGGTCGCGGCAGGGCGACGCGCTGGCCCAGGCGCGGGCCTTGCTGAAGCGCGACGGCCGCGGAGCCCCCGCCGTGGTCTGGCAGACGCTGGAGTGAAAGGCAGCCGGCACCCGCGCCGCAAGCCGCCGGGTACACTGCGCCGGTCCTGCGAGCCACCCACCTGATGTCGACCCTGCGCGCACTCGTCACCGCAGCCCCCGACGCGGCGCCCGACGCCCCTTGGGCGTTGTACGACGACCACGGACGCCTCGTGCGCTCCGGCGCCGGGCCCGCCGCGAGCTGGCCCGCGGCGACCCGACGCGAGGCGGTGCTCGCGGCATCCGCCGTGCGCATCGTGCGCATCGTGCTGCCGCCGATGCCGGTCGACCGCGTGGCCGCCGCGGCTGCGTACGCGCTCGAGGATCGTCTCGCCGGACCGGCGCAGGCGCAGCACCTCGTGACCTCCATGCGCGAGCGCGACGGCAGCGTCGTTGTCGCGATCGCTGGCCGTGACCGCGTCCAGCCGCTGTCCCGCGACTTCGCGCGGGTGGTCGCCGAGCCATCCGTCGCGCCCGTTCCCCCTGCCGGCACCTGGCGCTGGTATGCCTCCGCCGCGGGCGGCAGCTTCATCCGGCGCGCGGACGGAAGCGCGTTCGCGGTGGAGGCCCCGCGCGAAGCCGCGCCGCTGCCGCCCGAACTCGCCCTGGCGATCGCGCATGCGGCGCGCACGCCGCCCGCACCCGCGCGCGTCGAGGTGGCCTTTCCATCGAGCGACAGCGCGCTCGCGGAGTGGTCGCGGCAGGGCGGCGTCGCATTCGAGCGCTGCCCGCCGTGGCGCTGGGATCAGGACGCGAACGCGATCGCCGCCGCCACCGACCTCCTCCAGGGCGAGTTCGCGCGCACACCCGCGGCGGCGCCGGCCACGGCGGGGCGCGCGTTCCGCGTGGCAGGCGGCATCGCGATCGCTGCCGTCGCGTTACACGTCGTGGCCACGTTCGCGCAGTGGGCCACGCTGCGCTTCGAATCGTGGCAGACCCAACGGACGATCGTCGCGACGGCTCGCAGTGCCGGTGAGGGCGACGGCGCTGAAGGCAGCCGCGTGGCGAACGATGCGGGCGCGGCCGCGGCCGCCCTGCGCGACCGCTTCGTGCGCGCCCGACAGGGCGCCGGCCGGCCGGCGCCGAGCGACGCGTTGCCGCTGCTCGCGCGCGCCGCGCCGGCGCTGTCCCAGCTGCCGGCCGGCGTCCTGAAGAGCGCCACGTACGCGGCAGGAGCCTGGACCCTCGACTTCACCCGCCTCGATCCGGCGGTGGCCGCGCGCCTCGACAGCGGCCTCGCCGCCGCAGGTGTGGCCACCCTGGCAGCGCCCAATGCGTCGGGCACCCGCATGCGACTCTCCCCGGCGCCCGGCACGGAGCTGCCCTGATGCTGCGGAACGCCGCCGACGCCTGGGCGCGCGCGTCGACGCGCGAGCGCCGCCTCGTCGTGCTCGCGGCACTGGTGGTGGTGGGCGGCGCGGGCTACGCATGGCTTTGGCAACCGATGGTCGCGGACAGCGCGCGTCTCGCCCGCGACCTGCCGCGGGAGCGCGCGGTGCTCACCGCCGCGCGCGCCCAGGCCGCGGAAATCGTGGCGCTCGCCAAGACCCCCGCCCCGCCGCGCGGCCCGCTGCGTGCGACGGTCGAGCAGGCGCTCGCCGAGCATGGCCTGCGACCGGACGCCGGTACGCTCGACGAGAAGGAAGGCCGCCTGCGCGTCGACCTCGCCAGCGTCCGCTTCGACGCGCTCGTGCCGCTGCTCGCCGCACTGGCGCAGAAGGGCGGCGTGCGGGTGATCGAGGCCACGGTCACACAGCGCGTGGAGCCGGGCCAGGTCCGGGCCGAGCTCGTGCTCGGACGCTGAACGCCACACGACCCCCATGCGCCGCACCGTCCTCGGCATCGTTTTCCTGCTCGCGCTGGTCGTGGCCGGCATCGCCTTCATCCCGGCGACGCTGCTCGACGACCGCATCGCCGCGGCGACCGGGGGCAAGCTCCGTCTCCAGGATGCCGCCGGGACGCTGTGGAACGGCCGCGGCACTCTGGGCGATGCGACGGGAACGTGGCGCACCGCCCTCGCCTGGCAGGTCGATCCGCTCGATCTCCTGCGCGGCGCGCGTGCGCTCACGCTGCTCCCGGCCGGCGGCGGCGCGACGCCGCGCGGCACGATCGGCCTGCGCGACGGCGCCATCTCGGCGCGCGACCTCGCGCTCGACCTTCCTGCGGACGCGCTCGCGACGTTGCTCCCCAAGGGCACGGCGCCCACGCTGGGCGGCACCGTCTCCGTCACGTCCCCTGCGCTCAGCTTCGAGCGCGGCACGCCGGCCGGCACGCTCGATGCCCGGTGGACCGGCGCCCGGCTCGTGGCGGGCGACGCCGTCGCCGACCTCGGCACGGTGCGTCTCGCGGTCACGCCGCAAGGCAACGGGCTTGCCGGCACGCTCTCGAGCGAGGGCGGCGACGTCGGCATCGAAGGCACACTGAGCTATGCAGCGCCGCAGCTCCGGGTCGATGCGACGCTCACGCCCGGCCCCAATGCGCCATCGGCCGTCACGCGCGTGCTCGCGATGGCAGGCACGCCCGACGGCAACGGCCGCGTGCGCGTTGCCTGGCGCGGCAACGTGCAGTGACGGCGCGCGAGCGCCGCGCGGCCGCACCCGGCGTGCCGGCCGTGCCCGCGGCCGGCGGCACGACGCGCGTTCCCGGCATCGATGCCCTGCGCGGCATTGCCATCACGGCGATGGTCGCCTATCACTTCGCATTCGACCTCGCGCATCTCGGCGTCACCGCGTGGAATTTCTACCGCGACCCCTTCTGGCTGCACTCGCGCACGGTGATCCTGTCGTCGTTCCTCCTGCTCGCCGGCGTGAGCCTCGTGCTGGCGGACCGGGCGGGCACGTCGACGCGCCACTTCTGGAAGCACGTCGGACGCATCGCCGCCTGCGCGCTGCTGGTCACGGCAGCGACGCTCGTCGTCTTTCCGCGCAGCTTCATCTGGTTCGGGGTGCTGCACGCGATCGCGGTGTCGCTCGTTCTCGCGAGACCCCTGGTGCGCCGGCCGTGGCTCGCGCTCACCGCGGGCATCGTCGTGATCGTCGCCGGGAACGTCTGGAGCGCGCCCCTCTTCGATACGCGCGCGCTCGGCTGGATCGGCTTCGCGACGCGGCGTCCGTTCACCGAGGACTACGTCCCGCTCTTTCCGTGGACGGGCGTCGTGCTGGTGGGCATCGGTGCGGGACACGCGCTGGCGCGTGCCGACTTTCGCCACGTTCGCCGGCTCGATGGCGCGCCGCGCATGCTGCGCGTGCTCGGCCGTCACAGCCTTGCCGTCTACATGATTCACCAGCCCATCCTCATGGGTATTGCCTGGATCGTGGCGATGCTGGCGAACGCCAGGTAAGAACCGCAACTGGCGAAATCCAGGGCTTCGGCTATAATTCAAAGTTCGGAAGGCGCGTAGCTCAGCTGGTTAGAGCACCACCTTGACATGGTGGGGGTCGTTGGTTCGAGTCCAATCGCGCCTACCATCCGCTTCCTGCTCCGCATCCCCTCCCCCAGTTTCGCTGCCGCCTCGACGGTCCGGCAAACGCACGCCCTCGCGTCGTCGCGAGACGACATCGTCTTCCTTGCGCACGCTCGCGTAAACCATATCGGTCCTGTCGCGTTGAGGGCAGCATGATCGAGACATGCGCCGTTGGATGAGCCATTTGCCCGACCACCAGCGAGTGACATGCGCGCGCAGCGTCAGTGTTGTCGTGAGGGCCCGACGATCGGTCGCGCGATTCCGGCACGCGCCAACGCACCGCCGGCCGTCGTGTTGCGGCGGAACCGCGACCGGCGTGGTCACGCAGGCAACCGCGCAGCATCCCGGCGAACGGCTACCGGCGCAGGTTTGGCGCTCGCGCGTCGGCCACGAAATCGGGCGGCCGTCACCTGCGCACCATGAGCACTCGGGCTACGCGAGTGCTGCCGAACCATGCACGCGTTGCCGGCGCATCGCTGGCACGCGCCTTGCGGAAGTGGGAAAGCGTCATATAGTGAGTTAGGACCAGGCCGCGGGCTGCGCGGGCGTTGACGGCCCTACAAAGACAATAGTTGCCGAAGCGTTCCGCCCTCGCGCACATCAGGAGATGCGATGGGCAAGCTGTTGGAGACGTTCCGTACCAACTATTCGGCGACGCGCGAAGAAGAGTTGTCGCTGGACGAGTATCTGGATCTTTGCAAGACCGATCCCTCCATGTATGCCACGGCGGCGGAGCGCATGCTGGCGGGGATCGGCGAGGCCGAGCTCATCGACACGCGGACCGACCCGCGCCTGTCGCGCCTGTTCGGCAACCGGGTGATCCGCAGGTACCCAGCGTTCCGCGAGTTCTACGGCATGGAGGACGCCATCGAGCAGATCGTGGCCTTCTTCAAGCACGCGGCGCAGGGACTCGAGGAGAAGAAGCAGATCCTCTACCTGCTGGGTCCGGTCGGCGGCGGGAAATCGTCGATCGCCGAACGCCTGAAGACCGTGATGGAAACGCACCCCATCTACGCGCTCAAGGGCTCACCGGTCAACGAATCGCCGCTCGGCCTCTTCCCGGCCGACCGCTACGCCCAGCTGCTGCAGGACGATTACGGCATCCCCCGCCGCTATCTCACCGGCATCATGTCGCCGTGGGCGATCAAGCGGCTCGAGGAATACGACGGCGACATCACCCAGTTCCGCGTGGTGCGCGTCATGCCGTCGGTGCTCCGCCAGGTGGCCATCACCAAGACCGAGCCCGGCGACGAGAACAACCAGGACATCAGCTCGCTCGTCGGCAAGATCGACATCCGCAAGCTCGAGCACTACTCGCAGAACGACCCCGACGCCTACAGCTACTCCGGCGGGCTGTGCCTCGCCAACCAGGGGCTGCTCGAGTTCGTCGAGATGTTCAAGGCGCCGATCAAGATGCTGCA
>CAYTOT010000048.1:0-38462 GCA_964439475.1 uncultured Alcaligenaceae bacterium | reverse complement strand
GGCCGGTCAATGCCAGGGCGCCAAGCGCGGCGATGACGCGACGTCGCGGGTGAATCGGGTGGCTGTTCATCGGTGCGGGGTTGGGGTGGGATGAACACTGCGCTACATCCCATTGCGATCGACGCTGGCGGGGCGGTGAAGTTCAGTCGTTGCGGACGGGAGGGCCAACGCCGGCTCGGAGGGTGTCGCGGGCCTGATGGCGTCGGTGACCGCTGGACAATCCGAGCGATGTGCCGCCATAATGGCTCTGTTATGGTGCCATTTCGGAGAGCCCGCTCGTTGCTGAAGATCCACAATGACGATCACTCTTTCCATCAAGTCAGTGCCCGACGAGCTCGCCGCGCAGTTGCGTGAGCGCGCAGCGCGCAATCACCGCTCGCTCCAGGGAGAACTCATGGCGATCATCGAAAGCGCTGTCCGCGCATCGCATGGAGATGCCGGAACCCGCGCCACGGTCGTGGGTCTCGACGAGCAGGGTCGGCCTATCGTGCGCAAGGGGACACGGCGCATCGAGGACATCGCGGCCGACCTGCGCCGCCTGACGCCGGAGCCTCGTGTCGATGTGCCTCGCGCTGTCGACATCATTCGCGCGATGCGCGATAGCCGCTGATGGCATCCCGCAGTGCCGCTGCGCGCATGATCGTGGCCGAGCCCCCGGCCGTGTACCGCATGCGGGTTCCGTTGGTCGTCGATGCCAGCGTCATCAGCGCTCTTCTGTTCGACGAGCCGGAACGCGACCAAGCGCAGGCATGGATGCAAGGCAAGCAGCTGTTCGCGCCGCAGCTGCTCGACTACGAGGTCGCGAACGTGGCGATCAACAAGCTGCGCAAAGGGCTTCCGGCCGTGGCGGCAGAGATCGCACTGCGCGCCTACGACAGCGCAGACATCCAGCTATTCGACACCGACGCAGCGAGCCTGGTGGGATTGGCGGAACAGTACCGGCTTTCGGCCTGCGACGCCGCGTACCTGTGGCTCGCCACCAGGATGAAGGCGCCACTCGCGACCTTCGACCGCCGGCTCGGCGAAGCGGCGCAGCGGCATCTCGCTTCGCTGGGGTAAGGGCGCTCGCTACGCCATCCCCGGATTACGTTCCGCGGCTCGAAGTAGTTGTCGTCGTCCTTGTGGAAGGACCCGGCCGTTGGCAAGGCGTCAGGACGGAAGACCACCGTCAGAAGCGATAGGTGAAGCCCAGGACCAACCCGTCGAGGCGCGTGTCGTAGATGTAGCCGTCCCGGTCGTAGTCGACGTCCAGTACCTTGTACCCTGCCGACACCGAGAAGTGGTCGCTCAGCGTGTAGTTGATGGTCGCGAGCACCGACCACGTCAGCTTTGACGCGGCGCCGAAACCGCCGATATCCGCCTGGGCCTGCAGCGACAGCCTCTCGCCCAGGCGTGCGAACACCCGCGCGCCGACGACGGGGTCCGTCCAGTCGAAATTCTCGCCGTAGGTGCGCGACAGTCCGAGCGCGCTGACGGTCACGTCGTTCGAAATGCTCCAGATGCGTGCCCCGGCCAGGGCATCGAGCGTGAACTCCGGCATGGCGAGCACGCGGTACCCACCCTGCAGCGTGGCCGTGAACTGTGTCGTGTCGACGCTGCCGTTCACGACGGTGCCGGGGGGTACCGGAACCGGCAACGGCGGCAGGGGGCCGACGACATGCGCGTCGGTCGTGTCCACGTACATGAAATCGCCCGACAGGACAAAGCGCTCGTAGCGTCCCCAGATGTTGACGAAGGCGCCGAAGTTGAGGTCGCCCAGCACGTCCGAGAACGACTTCTCCACCCCCATCGCCGGGCCGCGGCGAAACGGCGATATCGTCCCGTCGAGGCCCGCGGCCCACAGGTAGGGGGTGACCTGAATCGCCCACGACGGATAGTCCTTCGCCATCGACTCCGACTGATCCGCGGCGGGGGTGCCGGTGTCCGCTGCATCGGCGCTGCCTGCGAACAGGGCACTGGTGACAGCGAGAAGGGCAGCGAGGCTTCTCATGATGCCTTGTTCCTAGCGAGATGACAGCGTGTTCCTGTGAATGCGTCCGTCCTTGACGACGAGCCTCATCCTGCCGGCTGGATCGGCAATCGCGGAGATGTCCTTCAGCGGATCGCCGTCCATCACGAGGAGATCGGCGTAGGCGCCCGCCTCGATGCGGCCGAGCGCCGCCGGATACGGATTGCGCGGACCTGACAGCGCCAGCAGCTCGGCATTGCCGCTGGTCAGCATCCGCAACACCTCCGCGGTGTCGAACCAGCGGGCGAACTTGGCGAGCTGCCTGCCCTGCGACGACGTTCCCTCGGGACTGAAGAGGATGTCGGTGCCCAGCGCCATCTTCACCTTGTGCTTCTTTCCTAGCTCGATCGCCCGAACGGTTCCCTCCGCGACCTCCTTCTGCTTGGCGCGCGCTTCGGGCGTCGGCTTCTCGTTGGCATCCTCGTCGCCGAGAAATGGCTGGATGCTCCACCACGCGCCCGCGTCCGCCATGCGCCGCACGGTGTCCTCGTCGGCGAGCTGGCCGTGCTCGATGCACTTCACGCCGCTTCTCAGCGCGCGCTGGATGCTCGCGGGCGTGTAGGCGTGAATGCAGACGTAGGTACCCCAGTCGGCGGCGGCCGATACGGCCGCCCGCATCTCGGACTCGGAATACTGGATCACGTCGATCGGGTCGTAGACGGAGGAGACACCGCCCCCACCGTGAATCTTGATCTGGCTTGCCCCGAGCATGAGTTGCTCGCGCACCCTGCGCAGCACCTCGGCCTCGCCGTCGGCGATGGCCGAGATCCCGGCCAGTTCGGCTGCGCTGAGACTGCTTTGGGCCGTGCGGGGCAGGTCGGCTCGCATGCGGAAATCGCCATGCCCCGACGTCTGCGAGATCATCGCACCGGAGGGATAGATCCTCGGGCCGGCGAAGCGCCCCTCGTCGATTGCACGCTTGAGCGCGAACGCCGGCCCGTCCGCGTCGCGCACCGTCGTGAAGCCGCGGAGCAGCGTGCGCTCGGCTTCCCGCGCGGCGACCAGATGGACATAGGGCACATCGGCGGTCATTGCCACCAGCGGCGGGATGCCGGCGAGGATCGAGTGCCAGTGAGCGTCGATCATGCCCGGCATCAGCGTGCGTCCGCCGCAGTCGATCAGCTCCGCATCGGCCACCTTGGTGCCCGAGCCGACCAGTTCCTTGATGAGCCTGCCCTCGACCAGCACGTCCCGACCTTCGAGGAGCGGGCGACCCGTTCCGTCGAAGATCCGCACGTTGCCGAGCAGCAGCCGCTTGCCGGAGACCTGTGCGAGAGCGGAGCGGGCCTTGCCGAGGGTGGGAGCGACCAAGGCAGCCGCGATCGCCCTGAGGGCAGAGCGACGCGAGAACGCATCGCCGCCACGCGCGCACGTTCGGCGCGCATTGTCGTCAAGGCACGGTTCCCGGCCGACCTGAGGCGATGCGGCGCGCCCCGGATACATTGAAACCGACATGGGCCATGACTCCAAGGCTGACGCGTCCGTCGACGTTCTTGCATGCAAACAACCTCCGGCAGAGCCGGGGCCACCCTTGGTAGGCTAGCACATGGCCTCCAACAGCTGAGCTCCGCTTGCGCAACAGTGCGACGTTGCCGAGCAAGTCGAAGCCGTCCATCACGCGGTACATTGCGCGGGCAGAAGATCCTGTTCGGTACTGCAGCGCCCTCGCGCGCTGGCAGTTCGCGCCTGTTGCCGATACGCTATCGGTCCGATGCCACGCTGCGCGTCCCGCTGCCGTGCGTTCCTGATCCTCGCCTTTGCGGCGTTCGCCACGGCGGCGGTGGCCGACGAGCGACCGTGGCGCGTCGTGATCCTCAATGCGTCGGACGCCCACCTGCCGGCCTTCGTGGTGATGGATCGGGCGACACGCGACGTGCTGCAGGCGCCGGGCGGCCGGCCGGTCGAGATCTATGCCGAGACGCTCGACTTCCTGCGCTTTCCGGACGCGAAGCTCGAGCCCGAGGTGCTCGCGCTGCTCGGGAAGAAATATGCGAACCGGCCGGTGGATGCCGTCATCGCGGCGGCGACCGACGCGCTCGACTTCGCGGAGCGTCACCGCGATGCGCTGTGGCCGCACGCCGTCATCGTGTTTCACAGCGTGTGGGACGATGCGCTGCGCGGCCGCGTGTTGCCTCCCGGGACCACCGGCATCCCGTTGCACCTGGATATCGCAGGTACCGCCGAACTCGCACTGCGGCTGCGCCCGAAGACGCAGCGGATCGTCGTGATCGCAGGGGCGACGCGCAGCGGCCGCAGGCTCGTCGAGATGGCCAGGGAGCAGCTTGCGCCGCTGGCCGGACGGATGGCGATCGATTTCTGGGTCAACGATGCCATGGACGATCTGGTCGATCGGATCGCCCGGCTGCCGCCGACCGCGGTCGTCCTCTACCTCGTCATCTACCGCGATGCGCGAGGGCGCACGTTCGTGCCGCGCGAAGCCCTCGCCCAACTGGCAGCAGCGTCGTCGGTGCCGGTCTTCGGCGTCTTCGACACCTACATCGGCCGCGGCATGGCGGCCGGCCAGACCGACGACTCGGCAGCGCGCGGTCGGCAGGCGGCACGGCTCGTCCTCGACGCGCTCGGTGCGCCGCCCGGCACGCCGCTGCCGCCGCCTGCACCCGTGCCCCCCACGTGCCTGGCGGACGCACGCGAGCTTGCGCGCTGGAGCATCGCGCAGGACCTGCTGCCCGCGGACTGCACGCTTCGCTTCGCCGAGCTGTCGGTGTGGCAACGCTACCGGTGGCAGATCGTCCTCGCCCTCGCGATCATGGCGTCGCAGTCCGCGCTGATCGCGGCGCTCGTGCTCCAGCGCCGGCGGCGCCGGCGCGCGGAGCACGACACGCAGGCCGCACGCGCCGACCTCGCGCATGCCGCGCGCGTCGCGACGCTGGGCGAGCTCACGGCGTCGATCGCGCATCAGGTCAAGCAGCCGCTCTCCGCCATTCTCGCGCATGCCGACACCGCCGAGCTTCTCCTCGAAAGGGAGGCCCCGCCGATTGCCGAGATCCAGGGCATCATCGCGAAGATCCGAAGCGATGACCTTCGCGCGAGCGACGTCATCACGCACCTGCACGAGCTTCTCGGCAAGCGGGCGATGGCGCGCACGGCAGTGGACGTGAACGGCGTCGTGGCCGACACCCTGCGGGTACTGGAAGCCGAGGCGCGCCGGCGCGGGGTTGCGGTCGAAACCGACCTTGCCGCATCGTTGCCGGCGGTCGTCGGCGACCGCGTTCACCTGCAGCAGGTCATCCTCAACCTCGTGCTCAATGCGATGGACGCCGTCGCGCCGTTGCCGTCCCGCACACGCCGGGTGCGGGTCGGGACCGCGCCTGTGGCCGGCCGCGTCGAGATCACGGTATCCGACAACGGACCCGGCATCGATCCGGCGATCGCGGCGCGCCTGTTCGGCTCGTTCGTCACGACCAAGGCGAATGGTCTCGGGATGGGGCTGTCGATCGCGCGCTCGATCGTCGAGGCGCACGGCGGGCGAATCGAGGCCGGGGACCGTAGCGGCGGCGGGGCGCAGTTTCGGGTGATACTGCCGCTGCCCAGGGAGGCCGCGGCCACCGAAGCGTCTGCGCCCAAGGGCCCGGCTACGGTGCGCGTCGGCGGCGCGCCATGACAGCAAGACCGATGGTCCACATCGTCGACGACGACACCTCGCTGCGCTTCGCCCTCGCGGGCCTCCTGCGGGCGGCGGGCTACGAGGTGCGCGCCTACGCGTCGGCCGGCGAGTTCCTGCTCGAGGACGTCGCGCGCCTCAGCGGCTGCGTGCTGCTCGATTTGCGCCTGGAAGGGCCGAGCGGCCTCGACTTGCAGGCGGCGCTCAGGCGGCGTGGTTGCGCGATCCCCATCGTGTTCATGACCGCGCATGGCGACATCGATACGAGCGTTCGCGCCATGAAGGGGGGTGCCGTCGATTTCCTCGTCAAGCCGGTCGAACGCGGCCCCCTGCTCGAGGCGATCCGCGCGGCACTCGCCCGCGAGGCCGCGCAGGCTGCGACAGCCGAGCGACTCGCCGACCTGCGCGCGCGCTACGCCTCGCTTTCGCCGCGCGAGCGGCAGGTGCTCGACGGCATCGTCGCCGGCAAGCTCAACAAGCAGATCGCCGGCGACATCGGCATCGCCGAGCGAACCGTGAAGGCGCATCGCGCGCTGCTGATGGAGAAGCTCGGCGCCGACTCGCCGGCCGTGCTCGGCCGCATCGTCGAGCAGCTCCGGCATTCGCTTCCGCCGACCTGACACCGGCACCAAAGGGCAGTCGCCCCTTCCCCAAAGCATCATGGCGCGGCGGCCTCGCCGCGCGCAGCATCGTCGCGTCATGTCCCGGAAGTCCGATTCGGATGACAGCGGGGAGCCGATGGTGCAGGGACTGCCTGTGATCGTTCTGGTGGAGGACGACGATGGTCTGCGTGGCGCGCTGGTCAGCCTGCTGTCGGTCCGCGGGTTCACGGTCTTCGCATTCGCGACCGGCGAGAGCGCGCGCGACAGCGCACCTTGGGATCGTGCCGCCTGCCTGGTCGCCGACGTTCGCCTGCCCGGGCTCTCGGGGCTCGACCTCGTGCAGTGGATACGGCACTCGGGCCGCCACGTGCCCGCGATCGCCATGACGGCCGCGCCCAGCCAGCAGGCGCGTGACCTCGCCGGGTCGCTCGGCGTGTGTGCCTTTCTCGAAAAGCCCGTCGCGGGAAACGTCCTGGTCGCGGCCATTCGCCATGCGATCGCAGCATGACATCCGACGCAACGCTGCTGTCGAGCGGACCACTCGACGTGCTGCGACGCGCGGCGGCCGCGCCTGTGTTCCAGGATGGACCCTTCGCCCGTGCGCTCGCGCGCCTGCCGGGCGGACGCGACCCCGAACGGGGACTCGGGCGCCAGGCGATCTGGATCGCCGCCATCGCCTGGATTCCCCTCGTGGCAACCGCCCTGGTGCAGGATGGGCTTCGCTACGGCGTCGCAACGTCCTCGCTGCTCGTGGACTTCGGCGCCCACGCCCGCTACCTCGCCGCGCTGCCCCTGCTCGTCCTGGCCGACCGCTTCTGCGGCGGCCGCCTCACCGCGGTGGCGTATTGCTTCCAGGATTCGGGACTGGTCGAGTCCGGGCAGCGGTCCCGCTTCGATGGGCTCGTTGCGCTTGCCCGCAGGCGTTGCGCATCCGGATGGGCCGCGGCATGCATTGTCGTCGCGACCTACGTCCTGCTGGGCGCCCTGCTCGCCTTCATTCCCGGGGGCGAGGTTCCGGCGTGGCATCGCCTCGCCGACCCGCGCTCGCCGTCGCTGGCGGGCTGGTGGCACCTGCTGGTGAGCGCGCCACTTCTCCTCGCGCTGACCCTGGCGTGGCTGTGGCGGCTCGCGGTCTGGACCTGGTTCCTGGGACGCGTGGCGTACCTGCCGATCCGGCTGTGCGCGGCCCATCCGGACCACGCGGGCGGACTCAAGTTCGTCGGCTTCTCGGTGCGCGCCTTCGCGCCGCTCGCCGCAGCGTTCGGCGCCGTGCTCGCGGGGCGCATCGCCAACCATGTCTGGGCCGGCACGAGCCTCGGGATCTACGGCACGACGGTCGGCGCCGCCGTGATCGTGGTCCTGGTGCTTTTCGGCGCGCCGCTCCTCGCCTTCACGCCCCGCCTCATGCGCGAGTGGCGCGACGGCGTGCTGCTCTACGGCAGGCTCGCGGGGCAGGCTGGCTTCCAGTTCGAGGACAAGTGGTTCCGCTCCGCTCCCAAGGTGGACGCGGGCGTGCTGGAGATGTCCGACTTCTCGGCCGCGGTGGATCTCGCCGGCTACGCGTCAAATGTCTACGACATGCGCGTCACGCCCGCCGACTTCAAGAGTTTCGTGGCCCTCGCGGTGGCGACCGTGATCCCGCTCGTGCCGGTGATCCTGATCGCCGCTCCCTTCGACGTGCTGCTGAAAGGCATGGCCGGACTGCTCTTCTGACGAACTGACATGACCCACGAGACCCATCGGGACGATTCCCACGCCGCCGCGCACCGCTTCGAGGTCCGCGCCACTGCCGAGTCGCACTTCTCCTGGCTGCGGACGCGGCTGAGCGTCGAGCGCACGCTGATGTCGTGGGTGCGCACCGCCACCGCGCTGATCGGCTTCGGCTTCACGATCGTGCAGTTCTTCGAGCGCCTGGGTGGCATGGACAACGTGTCGCCGGCGTTGCGTCCGCAGATGCCGCGCTATCTCGGCCTCGCGCTGATCGGCGCGGGCATCGCCGGGCTCCTCGTCTCGCTCTGGCAGTACCGCCAGGTCCTGCGCTACCTGGAGGAGAACTTCAAGGCGATTGCCGGCATCGATACCCACCCGAAGCAGACGCCGCTGGTGCTCGTGACCCTCGCGCTGCTCGCCATCGGCGTATTCGCCTTCTTCTCGGTGCTCACTCGCGCGGTCTGACCGATGCAACCCGCGGACATCCTCCTCGTCGCGATCAAGGCCAGCATCCTGCTCACGGTGCTCGCCATCGGCCTCAACGCGAACTGGCGCGACGCGACGTTCCTGTTCCGCCGGCCCGCGCTGCTGCTGCGCTCGCTCCTGGCGATGAACGTGCTGATGCCGCTGGTTGCCGCCGTCCTGGCGGCAGCGTTCAACCTGCCCACGCCGATCAAGGTGGCGCTGGTCGCGCTCGCGATCTCGCCGGTGCCGCCGATCCTGCCCAAGAAGCAGCTCAAGGCGGGCGGCGACGAGTCCTACGCGATCGGCCTCCTCGTTGCCATCGCCGTCCTGGCGATCGTCATCGTTCCCGTGTCGGTGTCGCTGTTCGCGGGCATCTTCGGCCGCGTCGCGGCGATGTCGCCGCTCACGGTGGCGAAGGCGGTGGTGGCGAGCGTGCTTGCGCCGCTCGCGGTCGGCATCGTCGTGCAGGAGTGGCGGCCCGCACTGGCGAAGCGGCTCGCGGGACCGGTCGGACTCGTCGGGACGCTCCTGCTCTTCGCCAGCGCGCTACCGCTCCTGTATTTCGCGTGGCCGATCATCGCGTCGATGCTCCGCGACGGCGCCGCGTTGCTGCTTGCCGCGATGGCCTTGTGCGGCCTCGCGATCGGGCACGTAATGGGTGGGCCGGGCAACGACAGCCGAACCGTGCTCGCATTGTCGACGGCCTCGCGTCACCCGGCCATCGCGCTGGCCATCGGCGTGGCCGCGGGCGAGGAGTCGAAGCGGGAACTGGCCGCCGTGCTGATGTACGTCGTGGTGGCGGTGATCGTGTCCATTCCCTATGTCATGTGGCGCAAGCGGGTCGCCGGTCGCACGGCGGCGCCGGCGATGCCCGCCAACGGACCCTCGACGTGAGCGTCGCCGTCACCGCACCGGACTGCTGACATGGAAGACCTCGTTGCTCATGTTGCGCACTACGCCGAGCTCACCATCGAGGCCATGGCGCTGGTGGTGATCGTCTACGGCTCGATCGAGGCATTCGTGAATGGCGCGCGGGTGATGCTGTCGTCTCGCGCGACCAACGACGAGCGTCGCGACGTGTGGCTGCGCTACGGGCGGTGGCTCGTCGCGGGTCTCACGTTCCAGCTCGCCTCCGACATCGTGCACTCCGGAATCGCTCCGAGCTGGGAGGACATCGGCCGGCTCGGCGCGATTGCGGCAATCCGCACCTTCCTGAGCTTCTTCCTGGAGCGTGACATGCAGGATTGGCGCGAGCGCCAGCACGGGAAGCGCGCGTGATGGCCATCGGCCCCCCACGCAGGCGTTGTCCCGCAATCACCCCTCAACCTCGATCCACTTCAAGGAGTCAGCCATGGCACAGGGCAAGAAGAAACAACCGAACTTCCTCATCCTGTGGGGAGACGACATCGGGCAGTCGAACTTGAGCATCTTCACCAAGGGCCTGATGGGCTACCGGACGCCCAACATCGACAGCATCGGCGAGCAGGGCATCCTGTTCACCGACTACTATGGCGAGCAGAGCTGCACCGCGGGCCGCGCATCGTTCATCACCGGCCAATGCGGGCTGCGCACCGGCCTGACCAAGGTCGGGCTTCCGGGGGCTGCGCTCGGGATGCGTGCCGAGGATCCGAACATTCCGGAGCTGCTGAAGGACCTGGGCTATGCGACCGGCCAGTTCGGCAAGAATCACTTCGGCGATCGCGACGAGCACCTGCCGACCATGCACGGCTTCGACGAGTTCTTCGGCAACCTCTATCACCTGAATGCCGAGGAGGAGCCGGAGCTGCCCGACTATCCCGATCCCAAGGAGTTTCCGGATTTCAGGAAGAAGTACGGACCGCGCGGCGTGATGCATTGCTGGGCCGACGGCAAGGGCGGGCAGAAGATCGAGAACACAGGTCCGCTCACCAGGGAGCGCATGAAGACCTGCGACACCGAGTTCATCGCGGCCGCCAAGAAGTTCATCAAGCAGGCGCACAAGGACGACAAGCCGTTCTTCGTCTGGTTCAACACCACGCACATGCACTTTCGCACCCACATCGAGGATCGCATCCGCGGCCAGGCCGGGCGCTGGCAGTCCGAGTACCACGATTGCATGGTCGAGCACGACAAGCACATCGGCCAGATGCTGGCGCTGCTCGACGAGCTCGGCATCGCGGACAACACCATGGTGATGTACAGCACGGACAACGGACCGCACATGAACTCGTGGCCCGACGCCGGCATGACGCCGTTCCGAAACGAGAAGAACTCCAACTGGGAAGGCGCGTTCCGCGTGCCGTGCATGGTTCGCTGGCCGGGCGTGATCAAGCCGGGCACGGTGAGCAACGAGATCGTGAGCCACCTCGACTGGCTGCCCACCATCGTCGATGCCGCCGGCGATCCGGACATCAAGGAGAAGCTCACGAAGGGCCACAAGGCGAATGGCAAGACCTTCAAGGTGCACCTCGACGGCTTCAGCCTGATGCCTTACCTCACGGGCAAGGCGAAGAAGCCGGACCGCAAGGGCTTCCTGTACTTCACCGACGACGGCGACCTGGCCTGCCTGCGCTACGACAACTGGAAGGTCGTGTTCATGGAGCAGCGCGTGGAAGGCACGCTGCGGATCTGGGCCGAGCCGCTGGTGACGTTGCGGGTGCCGAAGATCTTCAACCTGCGCACCGACCCCTACGAGCGGGCCGATGTCACGTCCAACACCTACTACGACTGGCTGCTCGACCATGTGTTCATCCTGGTGCCGGCGCAGGCGGGCGTAGCCGACTTCCTCTCGTCGTTCAAGGAGTTCCCGCCGCGGCAGAAGGCGGCGAGCTTCGGCGTCGATCAGGTGATCGCGAAGATGACGGATGCGGCCGGAGGCGCGGGGCACTAGCAGCGAACGTGGCAGGCGGGGCAGCGCGAGGGCGCTGCCCCGGTGTCCCGTCATCCACAGAGGAGGTCGCGATGCAATTCAGGATGCTCTTGGTCGGCCTGGTCACGGCGCTGCTGACGGCGGCACCGGCACTTGGACAGTCCAGCCCTTCCGCGGCACCGGCCGTCAACCCGGTCGATCCCGCTGCCATCGAGGCGCTCGAGCGCATGGGCGCCTACCTGCAGAAGCTCGGGCGCTTTCGCGTGAGCACCGACCTTACGGGCGAGCGCGTGCTCGCCGACGGCCAGAAGCTGCAGCATGCGGCCAGCGCTACGCTCGACGTCCAGCGCCCGGACCGGATCCGGATCTCCACGGAGACCGCACGTGCGCGGCGCATGCTCTACTACGATGGCAAGACCGTGACGCTGTTCACGCCGGCCCAGAAGTACTACTCGTCGGTGCCGTTCACGGGCAACCTCGACGCGCTCGCCGATGCGCTGGAGAAGCGATACGGCGTGGCGATCCCGCTGCAGGACCTCTTCCTGTGGGGCACGCCGGACGCACCGATGGACAAGATCGAGTCGGCGATGAACGCGGGCCAGGATCGGGTCGACGACGTCGTCTGCGATCACTACGCATTCCGGCAGGGCGCCCTCGACTGGCAGATCTGGATCCAGGCGGGCGACCGTCCGCTGCCGCGCCGGCTGGTGATCACGAACCGCGCCGACGAAGCGCGGCCGCAATCGACGTCGACCATCGACTGGGATCTCGAGCCCGGCTTCAAGCGTTCGGTCTTCACCTTCGTGGCGCCGCAAGGCGCCCGGAAGATCGAACTCGTCCCCGTCAGGAACAAGTGAAGGAGGCAACCATGAGCGATCTGCTGCGCAAGGGATGCCGTGCCGCGGCGGTGCTGGCGGCCACGGTGACGATGATTGCCGTGAGCATGGGCGTGGACGCGGCCGGGCACCGCGGCGGCGGTGGCGGAGGCGGACGTGCCGCCGCCCACGGCGGAGGCGGTGGAGGGCATCACGCCCAGGCCGGCAATCGCGCACAGGTCAACAATGCGCGCGCCGATGCACGCACGAACAACGTGCGCAGCACGAGCGTCAACAACGTCAACCGGAACAACGTCAACCGGCAGAACGTCAACGTCAACCGGACCAACGTGAACGTCGACCGCAATGTCAACGTCAACGTCGATCACGGCTGCTGCAACGGCTGGGACGACGACTGGCACCCGGTCGCCACCGCGGCGGCGGTGACGGCAACCGTCGCGGTCACCAGCGCGGTGGTCGGATCGCTGGTGCGCACGCTGCCGCCTGCCTGCGTGCCGGTGAACTATCAGGGGATGATCTACCAGCAGTGCGGATCGACGTGGTACGTGCCGCAGGGACCGCAGTATGTCGTGGTGGCGCCGCCGTATTGATGCGGCTTCTGACGGTGGTGCGGCACCCGCCGCCCGGGCTCACTGGCCACTCTCGTCGCGCAATGCATGAACGAACGTCTATGCATTCGGCGAAGGACGGTCGATGCCGGGCGGCCGAAGCCCGACCGGGCCGACTGCCCGCCACACCGTCGCCAGCCAGGGCTGCTGATCGCGTGGCAGTCCGTCGGGGCGGTAGTACACCAAGAGCTCCTCGAAGTCGGCGGAGGTCATGAAGCAGCGCCATGCTTCGAGGTCGTGATAGACACCGTATCGATCGCCGTTCCACCCGGCCTCGTTGTGGCCGTGCGGATTCGAGCTGAACAGCACGCCGCCCGGCTTCAGGGTCGCGTGCAGTTGCCCCAGCACGCGCGGCAACGCCGCCACCGGAACGTGGAACAGGCTGGCGTTGGCGAACACGCCGTCGAAGCGCGCCACCGGGAGGTCGAGCGCAAGGAAGTCCTGCTGCCAGACCTCGCAGCCGGTGTCGGCCCGGGCCATCGCCACGAACGACGCGGCGCCGTCGAGGCCGATGGCGACGTGGCCGAGGTCGCGAAACGTCTTTAGGTCGCGTCCCGGTCCGCATCCGAAATCGAGGAGCGTCAAGGGTGACGGCGCCGTGATTCGCGACAGCAGGGCGTCGATGTTCTGGCGCACGTCGTGGTCGCGCGTGCCGGCGCGGAATGCTTCGGCACGCGCGTCGTAGTGGCCGAGCGTCCGCATGGCGAGGTCCCGCAGTTCGGTGGGGTTCGACTGGCTTTCGTCCATCCCGAAGTGAGCTCCGATCACGCCGACGTTCGCAAGACCTGACTGCGTGCACTTGCGCGGGCAGCCCGCCGCGGCATGCTTCACCGGGCCGGATTTCGGGAGGTGACCCACGATACGGCCCGGACCGACAGCATACGCGCCGCGGCGGTGAGCGCCGCCGTTGCTGGTCCCCTCGGTCCGACCCGACATGGCGACGGTGATGGGCTCGCGGCTCCGGCGAGAATGGCACAATGGATGGATCGCGCTCCGCCACGACCTCCACGATCCGCCTGATGCCGCTGCCCCGTTCCCCGCACCGCACCGAGCTCCATCTGCGCAGGTCGCGCGTGCGATAACGGACGCTACGAGCTGGCGTCGCGCGCCCGGAGCTTGGCCGTGATGTAGTCGCGGTGTTCGACGTACAGCAGGTCGGCAAGCTTGCGGATCAGGTGCTCTTCGTAGGGATCGACCGACTTGTCGGCGTAGGCCACTTCCCACAGCAGTTCGACCACGCGGATCTTCTGCTGCTGCGAGAAGCGCTTGTTGATGATCGACGTGAACTGGTAGTAGTCGCTCGCCTCTCGCGCTTCCTTCTCGGCCAGGTCGATCAGCGTCTGCGCTTCGTCGTTCGTGAGGTGGAACTTCCCGCGCACGGCGCGCAATACAGCGTCGCGTTCGATCGGCTTTACATCGCCATCCATGCGTACGGTCTCGACGAGGAGCGCGGCCGTTGCAATCTCGATCGTGTGCTTGTCGGCTGCCGCGGAATCGGCCGACCCCAGGTGCTTGTCGAGGAACCTTCGAATGTCCGCGAGAATCTGCTGCCTCTTGCGTGTGGCGATGGCGCCGTGCCGGACGAACCGGCATGCGTTCAGGGCGAGGTCGAGTGCGGCATATTCTAGCCTGGCGAGGACCGAGAGCGATGGCCGCCCGTGGCTGCAAATGGGCCGAGCGCGCAACCCGCCACATCGCTTGGGAGCATGAGCACAATGCGTGTGCGGACTCATGAACCACGGTACCTGGCTGGCCTTTGGATGAGGAGAACCTGAATGCCCTGCAAGACACTCCGATTGAACATGCCGCAATGGCGAGGTGGAACCGAACCCGCCTACCGCTTCGGCGCCGAACTGCTCCGCTGGCTGGCACCCGCACATGAGGGGCCCGAGGAAACGGTGCCGGTTCCCGCTCCCCTCGGCGAGTCGCTGGAAATCGAGCGCGGCATCAAGGCACGCACCACCCTACTGTCCCAGGCCCGTGCTGCGCGTGCCGCCATCGAGAGGCACCAGCCCGAGCGCATCGTCACGCTGGGCGGCGACTGCCTCATCGACCTCGCACCGATGGCCTACCTGAACCGCCGCTACGAAGGAACGCTGGGGGTGCTATGGGTCGATGCTCACCCCGACGTCATGAGCGCCGCCGAGTTCTCGCACGCCCATTCCCACGTGCTGGGCATGCTGCTGGGGCGCGGCGATGAAGAATTCACGGCCGAGGTCGAGCGCAAGCTCGATCCGGCGCGCGTGATGATCGCGGGCATGAGCGCCTGGACGCAGGACGAAGGGCGCATCCTTCAGGAGCTGGGCATCCGCCACACGCCGGCGGCCGACATTGCCGACAGCAGCCAGCCGATCCTCGATTGGATCACGGCGGAAGGCATCTCCCATCTGGCCGTGCACTTCGATCTGGACGTGCTCGATCCCGCCCATTTCTCGCCCCTGCTGTTCAACAAGCCAGATCAGCAGGCGGGCGCGTTCGACGGCATCGTGCAGGGCACGATGCAGCTGGAGCAGGTCGTACGGCTACTGCAGGACGTCAGCCGTGCCTGCGATATGGTCGGCCTGGGGATCGCCGAGTTCCTGCCCTGGGACATGCTGCGTCTCAGGAATGCGCTGGCCAGTCTGTCCATCATGCGTTAGCCGTCCCCTGTCAGGGAACGCGAGATCGCGCGGCGACGATTGAAGGAAGTGAGAGATGGCTAGCTCGTTAAGACGGTTCAAAGACAGGGCGCTTGCGCGTCCGGAAGTCAAAGCGGCGTACGATGAACTTGCCGAGGAGTTCGCCTTCTTGGCCGAAGTGCTCAAGGCGCGCGCGGACACGTGGGCTAACCCAAGCAGAGGTCGCCCAGCGAATTGGGACCACTCAATCTGCGGTCGCACGACTGGAATCTGCCGCAGCAAAGCACTCGCCGTCGATCGCCACGCTACAGAAGCTAACCCTGCGCTCAACCGGACAGGCCGGTTCGCGGCTTCTCGCTGGTGGGCGTCGGCGCGGGTCGAACGGATGCAGGCGGTACTTCTCGGCCTCCACCTCGGGCATGACCTGGATGTGCGATTGCCTTCGTCCTGCTGGAACGTGGAGCGGCGGACAGGATCGAACGTCAGGACAGCAAGGAGTTACCGTTCATGGCCAACATCACGCGCAACGAACCGGTTCGGACGAATCCGACCAGCCGCCCAGGGAGCGAGGACGGCGTCGGCATCGAAGCCTTCAGGTCGATCGACCGGATGCGCGAGTCGCTCAGCGCACAGTGGACGGGCGGTCTCTCTCCGGCGTCGCTCGCACTGGCCTATTTCGATTGGTCGATCCATCTGGCGTCGGCTCCGGGAAAGCGCGCCGAGCTTTGGTGGAAGGCGGTGCACAAGGCAGGCCGGTTCGTCGCGCATCAGATGGCGTCAGGCGTCAGCGCGGACGCACCGCCCTGCATCGAGCCGCTGCCCGGCGATTCCCGCTTCGCGGCCGATGTCTGGCGCAAGCCGCCGTTCAGTACCTGGTCACAGGCTTTCCTGCTGCAACAGCAGTGGTGGCATGGCGCGACACACCAGGTTCCCGGCGTGACGCCTCATCACGAAGACGTCGTTTCCTTCGCCGCCCGCCAGATTCTCGATGTGCTATCGCCGTCGAACAATCCGTTCACCAATCCCGAGGTCCTGCAAAGGACGGCGGAATCAGGCGGGGCGAACCTGGTTCAGGGATTCCAGAACTGGCTGGAGGACGTCAGCAGGGTGGCTACCGGACGCCCGGCCGTCGGCACCGACAGCTTCGTTCCCGGGCGCGATGTTGCGCTGACCCCGGGGAACGTCGTCCATCGCAATCACCTGATCGAGTTGATCCAGTACTCGCCGGTGACGCGAAACGTATTTGCCGAACCAGTGCTGATCGTGCCGGCCTGGATCATGAAGTACTACATCCTCGATCTGTCACCGTCCAATTCGCTGGTCCGCTTCCTCGTCGAGCAGGGTCACACCGTGTTCTGCATTTCGTGGCGAAATCCGGACGCCAAGGATCGCGATCTGGCGATGGACGACTATCGGCGCCTCGGCGTCATGGCCGCGTTGGACGCCATCGAGGCTATCGTGCCGGGTCGCAAGGTTCACGCCACCGGATACTGCCTCGGAGGAACGCTGCTAGTCATCGCGGCAGGCGCCATGGCGCGCGCCCGCGACGAACGGCTGGCTTCGGTCACGCTGCTCGCGGCGCAGACCGATTTCACCGAACCCGGCGAGCTCGCGCTCTTCATCGACTCCAGCCAGATGCACTATCTCGAAAGCATGATGTGGAACCGGGGCTATCTATCCGCAGACCAGATGGCCGGGGCCTTCCAGCTGCTGCGTGCCAACGACCTGATCTGGTCGCGTCACGTCCATGACTACCTCATGGGCGAGCGGACGCCGATGACCGATCTCATGGCGTGGAACGCGGACTCGACACGCATGCCGTACAGGATGCACGCGGAGTACTTGCAGCGGCTCTATCTCGACAACGAGCTCGCGACGAGCCGATTCATGGTCGACGGGCGGCCGGCAGCGCTCCAGAACATTCGCGCGCCCATGTTCGTCGTCGGGACGGAGCGCGACCACGTGGCGCCGTGGAAGTCGGTCTACAAGATCCACTATCTGAGCGATACCGACGTGACGTTCGTGTTGACGAGCGGTGGGCACAACGCCGGTATCGTGAGCGAGCCGGGCCATCCGCGGCGACGCTTTCGCATCGCGAAGAAGCGCGTCGCCGACACCTGTCTCGGTCCGGATGAATGGCTGGACGCCGCCGTGCAGAAGGACGGGTCGTGGTGGCTGGACTGGGCTGCCTGGCTCGCCGGTCATTCGTCGCCGAGACGTGTTGCCCCGCCTGCAATGGGCGCCGGCTCCCACTACGCGCCAATTGCCGACGCGCCCGGCAGCTACGTGTTCCAGCGGTGAGCTGTCGTCTTCGCTGAGTCTTCGCGACCTCGAAGCCGGCGCCCCCGCATTCCACCTCCCCATCGCGGCGAAGTACCGGGTGCCTCTCCCAACTCCGGCCCGGTTGGGCAGTTCGTGCCGGACAAGCTCCTCCAGATCCTCCAGATCATAGGCTGCGGTCTGGCGCAGCGCCGCGGGGCAGGTGTCCATTCCCTTGGCGAAGCGCGCCTGCGCGATGGTGAAGCTGTTGTCGTGCGTCGCGACGAGTGGTTCTTGGCGGCGAGCTGCGCAAGGGCTGCAAGACCTCGAGATCCTGATCCAGGAGCGCGAGCGGGGCGTGATCAAGGAATCGCACGCCCGGACGGGTGCGGCGATCTCGAAGCAACAGCGGTTTGCAGCCAGGCGGCTATGGCGCCACCGAAGCCTTTGGGCGTAGTCTCGGCTGGGCAGGAGTTCTCCCGAATCCACGCTCGCGCCGTTCCACATCCTGCCCCTGCTCCGGGGTGCAGCCTGTGGGATTCCGTGGCCAGTTCGGTATCCACATGAAAGGACGTTGAGCATGGTTCCGGTTCGCAGGTTCGCCCTCTTCGTGCTTTCCTCGTTCGCACTCGGTGCGGCACCGCAAGCTTGGGGCGCCTACCACTACGAAGTCACGGCGAGCGGCCAGCCCCCAGTGAGCAAGGACGGGCCGCTTTCGGTTGGCTCCAGCCGCCAGATCAGCGAGCGGACCGGCAGCTACATCGTAAACGGGCACGTGGGCGCCGCGCCAGCGCAAGCGGCGGCGAGCGTATCGCTGAGCTCGTCCGTCCAGGCGAACGCGAGTGTCACGGCGAGCTCGAGGAGCAATCTCGACCTGAAGCCACCGGGCGACCTCGCCACGGTCGCGGGTGGCGCCGTCGAATTGTCGTTCGAGCTCAGGGGGACGCTCGAAGGGACCGCCACCGTCGGCGGTCGAGCCAAGGTGGAGTTGCTGACCCTGGAATCGACCGACTCCAAGGAAGCAAACTGCGCGCTCTCCGACCAGCCGGGCAAGGACTCCCGAGTGTGCATACTGTCTCTGAAGCTTCCGACGAACTTCACCGAGAAAGATCTCGTGCTGGTGACGCCTGAGCTCACGCTGACTGTCGCGGTAAGCGTGCCTGGCGGGCCCCAACTGTCACGATCGAGCACAGGCGACGACCTGTTCCAGATGATCAGCTTTCGCGTGCTCAACGCTTCCGGCACGCAGGTCACGGGCTTCACCTTGAAGGGCGGTGGCCGCTCCATCGACGAAGCGAAGCCGAATTCTGGCAACCTGGCGGTCGCGGTCGAGTACTACCACCCCGACTACGGCTTGTACTTCGTTACCGCGAACGCCGAGGAGATCGCCGACCTCGACAGCGGCAAGACGCGAGGGTGGCAGCGGTCGGGCTTGGCGTTCAACGTTTACACGTCGGCCGGGCCCGGGCTGGTGGCCGTGTGCCGTTTCTACGGCGTGTTCGGCAACAAGAGCTCGCATTTCTACGGACTGCGGGGATCCGAATGCGAAGCGCTGCTCGGCGACTCCGTGTGGCACTACGAGGCCGACGTCTTTTACGCGAGCTTGCCCGAAGCGCGCGGCGATTGCGCGAACGGCAGCGTTCCGGTCTACCGCCTCTACAACAATGGGCAGGGCGGGGCCCCGAACCACCGCTACACGACCGATCTGCAGACGAGCATGCACATGACCGCGGTCGGATGGACACGCGAAGGCAGCGGGATAGGTGTGGTGATGTGCTCGCCGACGTAGTGCTCGAGCCATGCCAGGCGCGCCGCCGCAGCGGCACGATTGCCCCAGCAACGTCAACCTGGGGCCGCGCGTGATGACGCGGCCTCTTCAGCCCACCTGAACGATCTGGTTGAGCTTCGCAGACCTTGACGAACAGGGCGTTGGACAATGCGCCGAGAGGGTGGGGACTACCAACGTTCGGCCCGCAGCTCGGCGACGACTTCGGAGGATGATCTGCGCACCGGCGCTGGCGGCGCGCGAAGGGCGGGCGGCGGTTCCGGCTGTTCTTGTGCTACGACTCCAAGAGGCCAAGGCGATCCCGTCGCCTGGGAGAACGACGAGCAGACATTGCGGTCGGTCGGCAGCATATCCGATCTTTCCCGAACGTCGCTGTTCAGTTCGTGCGTGTCGCAGGCGCCAACGCGGCCGCTCGCTGCGCCTCGCTCGCCGTCCCGCCGCCGAGCGCGCGGTAGAGCGTGACGTCGGCCTGCAATGCGGTGAATCGCGTGGTCACGAGCTCCTGCTGCGAGCTGTACAGCGCGCGCTGCGCGATGAGCGCCGCGAGGTAGCTGTCCACGCCCTTGACGAAGCGCGCCTGCGCGATCGTGAAGCTGTTGTCGGCCGCTGCGACGAGCGCCTCCTGGGCGGCGAGCTGCTCGCCGATCGTGCCCCGCGTGGCGAGTGCGTTCGCCACTTCGGCGAAGGCGGTCTGGATCGCGAGCTCGTAGGCGGCGAGATCGCTCTTCTGCTGCGCCTGCGCGGCGGCGAGGTTGCCCGCATTGGCGCCGCCGTCGAAGATCGGCACGGTGATGGCGGGGATGAAGCTCCAGACCCACGCGCCGCCGGTGAACAGCGACGACAGCGCGGCGCTGGCAATGCCGCCGGCCGTAGTGAGCGTGATCGACGGGAAGAACGCCGCCCGTGCCGCCCCGATGTCGGCATTGGCCGCCTTCAACTGGTGCTCGGCCTGCAGCACGTCGGGCCGTGCGAGCAGCACCGTCGACGACAGTCCCACCGGCACCGGCGCGAGCCACGTGCTGTCCGCTGCGAGCACGGGCGGGAGCAGTGATTCGTCCACCGGCGCACCCACGAGCAGTTCCAGCGCGTTGCGATCCTGCGCGACGGCCGCGGTGTATCTCGCCACGTCCGAGCGCGCCTGCTGGTAGACGAGCTCGGCGTCGGACACGTCGGCCCGAGTGGCGACGCCGACGTCAAGGCGGCGCCGCGCGAGCGTCAGCGTCTCGAGGGCACTGTCGAGTGTCGCGCCGGCGGTCTCGAGGCGGCTGCGGTCCGCGGCGAGGGCGAGCCACGCGGTGGCGGTGTCGGCCACGAGGGTCAGGCGCACGGCGCGCTCGCCCTCGGCGGTGGCGAGGTAGCTTTCGAGGGCCGCATCGGAGAGGCTGCGCGTCTTGCCGAAGAGGTCGATCTCCCACGCGCTCACGCCGACGCTCGCCTGCCAGGAGCGGTTCACGGCGGTGAGGTTCTTGCCGTCAGGCGCGGTCCCCGCGAGCGAACGCGCCGCATTGCCACCGACGCCGGCATCGACGGTGGGCCACTGCGCAGCACGCTGCACGTCGTACTGCGCACGCGCCTTCTCGACGGCGGCCATCGCCTGGCGCAACGGCCTGCTCTCGTCCAGCGCCCTGGCGATCACCTGCCGCAAGCGCTCGTCGCGGAAGAAATCCTCCCAGGCGAGTTCGGCAGCCGGGCTATCGGCACCGGAGGCGGTGGCCGCGGCCGGGTAGGCGGGGCCCTGCGGCCACTGCGCCGGCACCGGCGCGGCGGGGCGCTCGTAGTCGGGCGCCATGCTGGCGCAGCCCGCAAGGGCTGCAATGCAGGCGACGGCGAGCGAGCGCGAGAGGGTGGGGCGGTTCGGGGATCGCGGCTTCACGATCAGGCTCCTTGCGTGACGACGGTGACGGACGACGGGCTGGTGTGCGCCTTGCGCGCGCCGCCGAAGATGCGCTGCACCAGCACGAAGAAGAGCGGCACCATGAAGATCGCGAGCAGCGTCGCGGTGATCGTCCCGCCCACGATGCCGGTGCCGATGGACACGCGGCTGTTGGCGCCGGCGCCGGTGGAGAGCGCCAGCGGCATCACGCCGGCGACGAAGGCGAGCGAGGTCATGACGATCGGCCGCAGCCGCAGGCGCGCGCCCTCGATCGCCGACTCGACGAGGCCCTTGCCGCCGAGATAGGCCGCTTCGGCGAACTCGACGATCAGGATCGCGTTCTTGGCCGACAAGCCGATCGTGGCGAGGAGCGCCACGCGGAAGTACACGTCGTTCTCGAGGCCGCGCAGGGTCGCTGCGAGCACCGCACCGACCACGCCGAGCGGGATCACCAGCAGCACCGAGATCGGAATCGACCAGCTCTCGTACAGCGCCGCGAGGCAGAGGAACACCACGAGGATCGAGAGGGCGTAGAGCTGCATGGCCTGGCCGCTCGACAGCCGCTCCTGGTAGGAGAGCCCGCTCCATGCATAGGTGGCGCCCGGCGGCAGCGCGGCCACGAGCTTCTCGACCTCGTCCATCGCCGTCCCCGAACTCGTTCCCGGCGCGGCCGCGCCCTGGATGTTGTACGACGCAAGCCCGTTGTAGCGCATGAGGCTCTCGGGGCCGAGTGTCCATCGCGTGGTGGCGAAGGCGGAGAAGGGGGCCATGTCGCCGCTGCTGCCACGCACACGCCACGTGGCGAGGTCCTCGGGAGACGAGCGGAAGCGCGCATCGCCTTGCATGTACACCTTCTTCACGCGCGAGCGGTCGATGAAGTCGTTGACGTAGACACCACCCCAGGCCGCGCCCAGGGTCGAGTTGATGTCGGCGAGCGACAGGTCGAGCGCCATTGCCTTCGCCTGGTCGACGTCGACCGCGAGCTGCGGCATGTCCTGCAGGCCGTTGAAGCGCACGGCGGCGAGCGACTTGTCCTGCGCGGCCTCGGTGAGCAGCGTGTCGCGCAGTGACTTCAGCGTATCGCGCGTGGTGCCTGCCGTGGCCTGGAGCTGGAAGTCGAAGCCGTTGGATTGGCCGAGGCCCGGCACGGCGGGAGGATTGAGGGTGAAGATCTGCGCATCACGCACGGTCGACAGTGCCCGCGTGGCGCGGGCCGCGATCGCATCCGCGGTGTTGGCCGCACCCTTGCGTTGGTCCCAGTCAGCGAGCTCCACGAAGGCCATGCCCGTGTTCTGCCCGCTGCCGCTGAAGTTGAAGCCGCCGATGGTGAAGACGACATCGCTGTTGTCCTTTTCCTGGCCGAGGAAGTGCGACTCGATGGTCCTGCCCACCTGGTCGGTGCGGTTCATGGTCGCGCCCGCGGGCAGCGTGTACTGCACCATCACCTGGCCCTGATCCTCGCTCGGAATGAAGCCCGACGGCAGGCGCAGGAAGAGGATCCCCAGTGCCGCGACGATGAGCCCGTACACCACCATCCAGCGCAGCGGAGCGGCGAGCATGCGGGCGACCTGGCTCTCGTAGCCGCCCAGCATGCGGGTGAAGAAGCCCTCCATGCGGGCGACGACGCCGGCGGCCGGCTTGCGGTGCGCGTGCGGTCGCAGGATCGTGGCGCACAGCGCCGGTGACAGCGTGAGCGCGACGATCACCGAGAGCACCATCGACGCCACGATGGTGATGGAGAACTGCCGGTAGATGACGCCGGTGGCGCCGCTGAAGAACGCCATCGGCAGGAACACGGCGCATAGCACCGTGGTGATGCCCACCAGCGCCGGCGTGATCTCGCGCATCGAGCGGATCGTCGCTTCGCGCGGCGAGAGGCCTTGCTCGGCCATCACGCGCTCGACGTTCTCCACCACCACGATGGCGTCGTCCACCAGGAGCCCGATCGACAGCACCATGGCGAACATCGTGAGGGTGTTGATCGAGTAGCCGAAGACGGCGAGCACCCCGAACGTGCCGAGCATCACCACGGGCACGGCGATGGCGGGAATCAGCGTGGCGCGCCAGTTGCGCAGGAACGCGAACATCACGATCACCACCAGCACGATCGCCTCGACGAGCGTCTTGGCGACTTCCTCGATGGAGACCCTGATGAACTTGGTGCTGTCGCGCGGGTAGGCGACCTCGTAGCCCGCCGGCAGCGCCGGCTCGAGCTCAGCCACCTTGGCGAACACGCGCTCGACGGTCGACAGCGCATTGGCGCCCGGGGCGAGCATCACCGCGATACCCGCGGCGGGGTGGCCGTTCAGGCGCGTGACCGCATCGTAGGACTCGCTGCCGAGCTCCACGCGGGCGACGTCGGCCAGCCGCACCGTGGCCCCCGCGGTATCGTGCTTGACGATGATGTCGCGGAACTGCTCGGGCGTCTGCAGCATCGACTGCGCCGTGACCGTGGCGTTGAGCTGCTGCGTGCCGCTGGAGGGCAGGCCGCCCAGGCGGCCGGCGGTGACCTGCGCGTTCTGCGCCTCGATGGCGGCCTGCACGTCGGCCGGCATGAGTCCGTAGGACGCGAGCTTGTCGGGGTCGAGCCAGATGCGCATCGCGTACTGCGAGCCGAACACCTGCACCGAGCCCACGCCGTTCACGCGCGCGATCGGCTCCTGCAGGTTGCTCACCATGTAGTCGGCGATGTCGGAGGCGCTGGCCTTGTCGGTCGCGTCGTAGATCGCCACGATCAGGAGGAAGTCCGTCTGCGACTTGGTCACGCTCACCCCCGCCTGCTGCACGGTGGCGGGGATGCGCGTCAACGCCTGCTGCACCTTGTTCTGCACCTGCACCTGCGCCACGTCGGGATCGGTCCCCTGCGCGAAGGTCGCGTTGATCGACACCTGGCCGGTCGAGCTGCTGGTCGACACGAAGTAGAGCAGCCCGTCGAGCCCGGTGAGCTGCTGCTCGATGACCTGCGTGACGCTGTTCTCCACCGTCTGCGCATCGGCACCGGGATAGCTCGCCGAGATGCGGACGGTGGGCGGCGCGATGTTGGGGTACTGCGCCACCGGCAGCGTCCCGATGGCAAGCGCGCCCGCCAGCATGATGACGATCGCGATGACCCACGCGAAGATGGGCCGCTTGACGAAGAATCCGGCGAGCATCGTTCAACCCTTCCTGTCCGGCGACCACTCGAGCGCATTCACCGCCATGCCGGGACGGACCTTCGAGGTGCCTTCCACGATCAGGCGCTCGCCGGCGGCGAGCCCTGCGGTGATCACCCACTGGTCGCCTTCGGTGCGCTGCGCCGTCACCTCGCGCTGCACGACCTTGCCGTCGGCGCCGGCCACGAGCGCGATCGCACGGCCCTTGGCGTCGCGCGTGATGCCCTGCTGCGGCACCAGGATCGCATTGGGGTCGACGGCGGCGTCGAACACCGCGCGCACGAACATGCCCGGCAGCAGCACGCCCTGCGGGTTGGGAAACTCGGCGCGCAGCGTCACGGAGCCGGTGGTCTCGTCGACCGCCACCTCGGCGAACTTGAGCGTGCCGGTCTGCGCGTAGGCGCTGCCGTCCTCGAGCACGAGCTGCACCGAGGTGCCGCCGGCCTTGAGGTCGCGCTCGCTCATCGCGCGCCTCAGCGCCAGGAGCGAGGCGCTCGACTGGGTGAGGTCGACGTAGATGGGGTCGAGCGTGCGGATCGTGGCCAGCGCCGTCGCCTGCGTGGCGGTGACGAGCGCGCCCTGGGTGACGGCCGACGTGCCGATGCGTCCGGAGATGGGCGCGCGCACCTGCGTGTAACCCAGGTTGATGCGCGCGGCCTCGTAAGCGGCGCGCGTCTGGTCCACCGTGGCGAGATCCTGCTGCCAGGCCGCCCGCGCGTCGTCGGCGTCCTGCCTTGAGACGCCCTGGATGGCGAGGAGCTCGGCGTAGCGCTCGCTCTTGAGGCGCGCCGACTCGACGGCGGCCTGCGCGCTCGTCCAGGCCGCCCTGGCCTGGTCGGCGGCGGCCTGGTAGCTCGACGGGTCGATCTCGTAGAGGACGGTTCCCGCCTTGACGAGCGACCCCTCCACGAATCTGCGCGACTTGACGATGCCCGTGACCTGCGGACGGACCTCCGAAACCACGGAGGCCGCAGTGCGCCCGGCGAGCTCCTGGCGGACCGGGACCGGTTGCGTGACCAGGGTGATCACGCCGACCTCGGGAACGGCCCGGGCCGGCGGGGCGGCCTCCTGGCGGGAACAGCCCGCGAGCACGGCCAGGACGAAGAACGGGAGGAACAGGTTGGAGGGCTTCATATAATGAGAGTGAGCATTCATTCTCAAATATGTTACCATCAGCTTCGTTCCCGGGGACCCCCGAAATGGTTACGAAACGTAAGCGCGCCGATCCACTGCGTCCGCCCAAGCCCGAGCGTGACGAGATCCGCCGCCGCGAGATCGTCGAGGCGGCGCGTCGCTGTGTGCTGCGCCAGGGCTTCCATGCCTCCCCCGTGGCGGAGATCGCCCGCGAGGCGGAGATGAGCGTGGGCCAGGTGTACCGGTATTTCGAGGGCAAGGACGCGATCATCCGGGCGATCGTCGAAGGGATCATCGAGACGCGCGTGCACAACATGACCCATAGCCTGGAGCGTCCGCTGACTCCCGAGCGGCTCGCCACCCGCACGGCGTTCTTCGACGAGCGCCATCGCGAGGACTCGCTGCTCATGCTGGAGGTGACCGCGGAGGCGAGCCGCAATCCCGAGATCGCCGCCGTCGTCCGCGAGGCCGACCGCCGCAGCCAGGAGGAGGCCGTCCGGGCACTCTTGCGGCAAAGCCCCGGTCTCGAACCCGCCGAAGCGGCGGCGCGTTGCGAGGTGGCCGCCGTCCTGATCGAGGGGACGCAGTTCCGCCGGGAAGCGGCGCTGCACGCCGATCCCGAGCGCCTGCGCGCGCTCTATGCCCGGGTGCTCGAGGTGCTCGCGTTGCCGGGTGTGCCCACGGCCTGACGCGGCCGCCGCGCAAGCTCGGGGCGCGCGGCTGGCGCTTCCACCGACGGGCCGGGGACGTGTTCCTTTACAATGGAGGTCCGGCGAGGAGGCCGTCGTGGCCGTCCTTCAGCACCGACTCTCGCATGCTCGACCCCAACTGCATCTTCTGCAAGATCATCCGCGGCGACGTTCCCAGTCGCAAGGTCTACGAGGACGACGACGTGCTGGCGTTCCACGACATCCAGCCCGCTGCTCCCGTGCACTTCATGCTGATCCCGAAGCGGCACGTCCCGAACATGTACGAGCTCACCCCCGGCGACGCGCCGGCGATGGGCAAGATCATGACCCTCGCCGGGCGGCTCGCGCGCGAGCAGGGTGCGGCCGACGGCTTCCGCACCATCGTCAATACCGGCCGCGTCGGCCACCAGGATGTCGCGCACGTCCACGTGCACGTGCTGGGCGGTCCCGATCCGCTCGGGCCGATGATCCTGCGCAAGACAACTTAGGAGCACACCATGGGTGGCTTGAGCATCTGGCACTGGCTGATCGTCCTTCTCGTCGTCGTCCTCATCTTCGGCACCAAGAAGCTGACCAACATCGGCAAGGACCTGGGCGGCGCGGTCAAGGGCTTCAAGGAAGGCATGAAGACCGAAGAGGCGGAGGCGGGACAGTCGTCGCAGCAGCCCTCGCAGATCGCGGGCAAGACGATCGACGCCGAAGTCCGCAAGGAAACCAACAAGTCCTAGGTCCCGCCCGCGGCGCGTCCCGACCCCGCCGCCGCGGACGGCCGGTGCCTCCGGCGCCGGCGATACCTGGCGCTTCCCGTCGTCCATGTTCGACATCGGCTTCTCCGAGATCGTGCTGATCGCCGTGGTGGCGCTCATCGTGATCGGCCCCGAGCGCCTGCCCAAGGCGGCGCGCACCATGGGGCACCTGTTCGGCCGCCTGCAGCGCTACGTGAACGACGTGAAGGCCGACATCAGCCGCGAGATGGAACTCGACGAGTTGCGCAAGCTGCAGCGCGAGGTGCAGACGGCCGCTGCCGACCTCAAGTCGTCCGTGGAGAACGTGGGTCGCAGCGTGGAGTCGGAGGTGCGCGACATCGAACGCAACCTGAACGAGACGGCGACCGACACGGCGCCGGCCGCCGACCCGGAGACGCGGCGCCTGGCCGAGCCCGGGCCGCTGTTCAACGAACCCGGTGGCGAACTCGCCGATGCGGCGCCGCCGGAGGCGCCGCGGCAGGCGCCGTTGCCAGGGTTCGACAAGATCTAGCGCGATGGCAAGGCGGCAGCGACTCCAGCGCGCGTTCGGCGCGATACCTGCGCGATCCGGCCGGACGGCCGGAGGCATGGAGGCCGCCCGATGAGCACGGAGGCGCCCGGCGGCGAGCAGGAGACCTTCCTTTCGCATCTCATCGAGCTGCGCTCGCGGCTCATGAAGTCGATCATCGCCGTGGTCATCGTCCTCGTGTGCCTGTTTCCCTGGGCGAAGGACATCTACGCGCTGCTCGCCAATCCGCTGCTGCGCGCCCTGCCCCAGGGCGCCACGATGATCGCCACCGACGTGACCGGCACCTTCCTCGTACCGCTCAAGGTGACGCTGATGGCGTCCTTCCTCATCGCGCTGCCCTACGTCATCTGGCAGGCGTGGGCCTTCGTGGCGCCCGGGCTCTACCAGCACGAGAAGCGCCTCGCGCTCCCGGTGATCGTGTCGAGCATGGTCTTCTTCTTCATCGGGATGGCGTTCGCCTACTTCTTCGTGTTTCCCGTGATGTTCCACTTCTTCGCGGGCTACACGCCGGCCGGCGTGCAGATGATGACGGACATCGACAAGTACCTCTCGTTCGTCCTCGCGATGTTCCTCGCGTTCGGGATCACCTTCGAGGTGCCGGTGGTGGTGATCGTGCTCGTGCGCATGCGCGTGGTGAGCCTCGAGAAGCTCCGCTCGATACGGTCGTACGTGATCGTGGGCGCGTTCGTGATCGGCGCCGTGTTCACCCCGCCCGACGTGCTGTCGCAGCTCATGCTGGCCGTGCCGCTGTGGCTGCTCTACGAGCTTGGGCTGATCCTCGCGCGCTTCGTGAGCGTGCCGGCGGCGGAGGGGGAGGGCGACGGCGGGGAGGCTGCGGTCAAGTAGAGTGGTGACCGAAGTCGTGCGCCGCGCACCGGCGCGAACGGCACGGTCGTTGATTCCGTGGAAGCGGTTGTGTACTGAGCGCAAGGTCGTGGATCGACGGCGGCGTACGGAATGGCAATGATGAACCGTTGGAGTGGAACACTGATCGCCGCTGCTGCGGCGGTCACCTTGCCATGCCCGAGCTTCGCGACCTCCTACGCCTATATTGCGGACGTAAGCAACAATGCGATCGTTGTCGTGGATGCGACCAGAGGAGAAGTGACGAACAGAGTGATTGCGGTGGGAGTGTCGCCGGTGGGTGTTGCGGTCTCGCCGGATGGCAGATACGTTTACTTGGCCAACCTTACCCATACTGGGCATCTCGGCACGGTCTCGACTATCGATGCGGCATCCTCGACCGTGATTCGCACAACGGCGGTCGGAAGGCAGCCGAAGCCGATCGCCGTTGCTTCGAACGGTAGGCACGTATACGTCGCCAACAATGAAGATGCGACGCTGTCCGACCAATAGCGTTTCCAAGACACTGCGGGGCTTCGTCGCAGCCGACTCCTTTGGTCGATTCGTGGGGCCGGACATCGGCGCAACGGCGCAGGCGATCGAGTACTACAACCGCGACTTCGATCACTACTTCCTGACGGCGACACGAGAGGAGATCATGAAGCTCGATCGCGGCGAGTTCAGCGGCTGGGAACGCACCGGTCATCACTTCGGGGTCCAGGTGCGGCCGGATGCGGCATCGTCTTCCGTGTGCCGGTTCTTTACCGTCGCCTTCGGCGCCAAGAGCTCGCACTTCTACGCGCCGCGCGGGCTCGGCTGCGAGGAGGCATTTGCCGATCCTGCCTGGCAGTTCGAAGGGGATGTATTCTTCGGTGCCTTGCCGACCATGACGGGTGATTGTCCCGCGGGGACGGTACCGATCTACCGTCTGTACAACAACGGCATGGGTGGGGCGCCCAATCACCGCTTTACCACCGAACTTTCGGTGCGCGATGCTATGCTCTCTCGCGGGTACCTGGCCGAGGGGCGTGGCATCGGCGTTGGAATGTGCTCGCCAACGTACTGATCCAGCCCCGCGTTCAGCGCGTCAACCCCCTCCCTGGTCCGGCCCCGCGGCCGCCTGCGCCTCACGCTTCTCGGCCGCCGCCTCGTCCTGCGCGTCGAGCAGCACCGCGCCCGACACCGAGACCAGGATCATGAATCCGGTCCCGAGCAGCCAGGAGAAATACCACGGACCGTAGTCGCCCAGGATCACCGCGATCACGATGACGACGGCGGCCAGGGCGAGGCTGATGACGTAGCCGATCATGGTCGCTCGCGCGTCAATAGGCGTGCTCGGAGCTGTCGACGCGCTTCGACGTGACCTTGCCGCGCATGACCCAGAACGCCCAGCTCGTGTACCACACTATGAGCGGCATGAAGACGAGCGTGAAGCCGAGCATCCAGGTCAGGGTGCGCTCGCTCGATCCCGAGTTCCACACCGTGAGGCTGTGCGAGGGATGGCTGCTCGACGGCATGAGGAAAGGGAACATCGCCGTGCCCACGGTGCCGATCACGCCGATCCACGCCAGCGCGCCCAGCCACCAGCCGATCCTGGCGTGGCCGCGCGCAAGCGCGCCGGCGCCGAGCAGAATGCCGGCGTAGCCCAAGCCCGGAACGAGCCAGAGCGCCGGGTGCGCGCGGAAGTTGTCGAGCCACGCGCCCGTCGCGCGCACGACGGTCTGGTGCAGCGGCGTCTGCGCCGCGACCGGATCGGGGCCGCTCATCAGCCGGAAGCCATCGAGCCAGTGCACCCATACGCCGCCCAGCGTGAACAGCACCACCGCCGCGAGGCCGCCTGCGATCGCCGCGCGCCGCGCGCGCCCGTGCACCGGTTCCTCGCTGCCGCTCGTCAATATCGCGCCGCCCATGTACACGGCCATCGCCACCGACAGCGCGCCGCACAGGAGCGCGAACGGATTGAGGAGAGCGACGAAGCTTCCCGTGTAGAACGACGCCAGCCGCCAGTCGAAATGGAAGGGCACGCCCTGCAGCATGTTGCCGATCGCGGCGCCGAACACCAGCATGGGCACGAAGCCGCTCACCAGGAAGCACCAGTCCCAGCCGTTGCGCCACCGCGGCGACTCGCGCTTGCTGCGGTACTCGAAGGCGAGCGGACGCACGATCATGCTCCACAGCAGCACGAGCATCACGATGTACAGGCCGGAGAACGCGGTGGCGTACACGAGCGGCCACGCGGCGAAGATCGCGCCGCCGCCCAGCACGAACCACACCTGGTTGCCGTCCCAATGCGGGCCGATGACGTTGAGGGCCACGCGCCGCTCGGCGTCGGTGCGGCCGACGAAGCGAAGCAGCATGCCCACGCCCATGTCCATGCCCACCATCACGGCGAGTCCGATGAGCAGCACGCCGAGCAGCAGCCACCAGGTGATCTTGAGTGCGAGATAGGCTTCCACGCGCTACGCTCCCGAGTACGCGCCTGCCGGAGCCGCGCCGCCGTTGGCGACGTGCTCTTTCGGACCCTTGCGGATGACGTGCACCATCAGCACGATCTCGATGATCGCGAACACGGTGTAGAGGAGCATGAATCCGGCGAGCGAGAACGCCATGTAGGCGACCCCGTGGGTGGACGCCGACAGCCACGTCGGAAGCACCTCGTAGACGGTCCACGGCTGCCGCCCGACTTCCGCCACGACCCACCCTGCCTCGGCGGCGAGGAAGGGCACCGGGATCATCCACACCGCCGCGCGCAGGAACCAGCGCTGCCGCTCGACGTTGTTGCGCAGCGTGAAGGTGAGCGCGAGGACGAAGTACGCGAGCATCAGGAGGCCGAACCCGACCATCAGGCGGAACGCCCAGAACACGATCCACACCTCCGGGATGGCGTCCTTCGCGGCGCGGGCGATGTCGGCATCGGTCGCCTTCGTCACGTCCCCGTCGGCGGCGTAGCGCTGCACGAGGAACGCATAGCCGAAGTCGGCGCGGTGCCGCTCGAACTGCTCGAGTGCTGCGCGGTCGTTCGGATCGGCGGAGAGCCTGCGCATGGCCTCGAGTGCCGGGATCCCGTTGCGGATCCGTTCGGCGGCGCGCTTCTCCAGCGCGTCGGCGGCGGGGACGGTGCTGTCCCAGGAGTGCGTCACGAGCAGCGACAGTACCGCGGGAATGCGCAGCGCGAAGAGGTTGCGCTGTTCCTCCTGCGACGGGAAGGCGATCACGTTGAACGCCATCGGCGCCTTCTCGTGCGTCCACAGCGCCTCCATCGCCACGAGCTTCGTGGGCTGGGCGTGCGCGCCCACGAAGCCCAGCGCGTCGCCCAGCGTCAGCACGCCGGCGGTGGCCAGCACTCCGAAGATCGATGCGATGCGGAACGATCGCCGCGCCAACTCCATGTGCCGGCCGCGAAGGAGGTAGAACGCGCTGATGCCGCAGACGAAGATCGCCGCCACCACGTAGCCCGCGATGCTCGTGTGCACGAACTTGGCCTGGGCGTCGGAATTGAAGAAGAGCTCGGCGAAGCTGTCCAGCTCCATGCGCATCGTGAGCGGGTTGAAGCTCGCGCCCTGCGGCCGCTGCATGAAGCTGTTGGCCACGAGGATCCACAGCGCCGACAGGTTCGAGCCGAGCGCGACGAGGTAGGTCACGATGAGGTGCTGCGCCTTCGACAGCCGCTCCCACCCGAACACCATGAGCCCGATGAAGGTGGCCTCCATGAAGAACGCCATGAGGCCTTCGATGGCGAGCGGCGCCCCGAACGTGTCGCCGACGAAGCTCGAATAGAAGGACCAGTTGGTTCCGAACTGGAACTCCATCGTGAGCCCGGTGGCGACGCCGAGCGCGAAGTTGATGAGGAGGAGCTTCGACCAGAACTGCGTCATCGTGCGGTAGATGACGCGCCCGGTGGTCACGTACACCGTTTCCATCGCGGCGATCAGCACCGTGAGCCCCAGCGTGAGGGGGACGAACAGGAAGTGATACAGGGCGGTCGCCGCGAACTGGATCCGTGACAGGTCAACTACGGTGTCGTCGATCATGCGGCGGCGAAGGGCGGCGGCGAGGTTGCGACCGGCGCGCGGCCAATGCGGTGGTGCGTCGAGTGTCACCGCCGCGTCGCACGGTGTCAAGCGCGCTCAGGACCGTGCTCGGTCCGTCGGCATCCGGGGTGAGATTCATCGGCGGCGCCGGGCATTCGCGCCGGGCTGCCCCGGTCCTGATCACGCCGGGCGCGCGCTCACCACGCGGCCGTCGCTCATGACCACGATCCCGTCGACGAGTCCCCGCAGCTGTCCGAGGTCGTGGGTGATCACGAGCAGCGTGCGGCCGGCGAGCCGCCGCGTGACGGCCTCGAGCAATGCGCGGCCGGTATGCGTGTCGAGTCCCTCGGTGGGCTCGTCCAGGACAACGACCGGCGAATCGCGCAGCAGCACGCGCCCGACCGCGAGGCGGCGCGCCTGCCCCGCCGACAGGCGCACGCCGCCCTCGCCCACCTGCGTGTCGAGGCCCTGCGGCAGCGCCGCGACGAATGCCGAAAGCTGCGCGGCCTCGATCGCCGCGCGCAGATCGGCGTCGGTCGCGTGCGGATTGGCAAGCAGAAGGTTCTCGCGCATCGTCGCGCGCAAGAGATGCACGTGCTGCTCCGCGACGCTCACGAAGCGCCGTGCGTCTTCCTGCCGCCATGCGCGCAGCTCGACGCCACCCAGCAGGGCTTCGCCGCGGTACTCGTGGAAGCGCACGAGCAGGCTCGCGAGCGAGCTCTTGCCCGCGCCGCTCGGACCGGCGATCGCCACCGTGCGCCCGCTCGCGATCGCGAGGTCGACGCCGGCGAGCGCGTCCACCACCGCACCGTCGTGGCGCAGATGAACGCCACGCAGCACGATGCTCGCATCCGCGGCTTCGGGTGATGGCGCGGCGGGGTCGGTCACCGCGGCGGTGAGGTCGGCGACGCCGAAGATCCTTCGCGCCGCCGCCACGACCTCGCCGGCGCGCTGCATGGCGAGCGGCAGCGGCTGCACCGCCTCGAAGGCCGCGAGCGCGGCGAGCGCGAGCATCGGCACCTCCACCGGATCGATGGTTCCCGTCTGCGCCGCCACGATCGCCACGAGCGCGACCGTCAGGAGCGCGAACCCCGCGCACAGCCCGACGGCGCCCTCGGCGGCGAGACCCAGCGTATCGGCGCGACGCTGCGCGTGGAGGAGGCGGTCGTCGAGGGCGGCGATGTTCCCGGCCGTGCGTTCGCTCGCGCCGTACACCGCGACGTCGGCCATGCCCTGCAGGGCGTCGACGACCGCGACGCGCAGCGCGGCGTTCGATTGCACGATCGCGGCGCCGGACGCCGCACTCGCACGCCGCACCGCGAGCGGGACCGCGAGGCCGGCGGCGAGCAGGAGCACGAGCAGCGCGAGCGCGGCGGCCGCGCTGCGCAGCGCGACGAGGCAGGTGACGATGCCCGTGCACGCGACCGCGGTGAGCATCGGTGCATAGAGGCGCAGGCAGGCATGCTGCAGCGTCTCGACGTCGCCCTGCACGCGCGCGGCGAGGTCGGCGCCGCGCGCGTGCGCGAGCCGGGCCGGTGCGAGCGGAATGAGCTTGCGAAACAGCCACACGCGAAGCTCGGCCAGCAATCGGAAGGTGGCCTCGTGCGTGGCGACGCGCTCCACATAGCGGCCGCCTGTGCGCACGATGGCGAGGAGGCGGATGCCGGCCGCCGGCAGGAAGTAGTTCATGAGCACGCCGGCGAGCCCGGCCACCGCCATCGCGGCGATGAAGTAGCCGGCGATCGCCATGAGCCCCACGCTCGCCAGCACGGTGAGCGTCGACAGGAGTGCGCCCAGCAGCATCCACCGGCGGTACGGGCCGAAGAGGCGCAGCACGCGCCACAGTACGGCTAGATCGCTGCCCATGGCGACACCTCCGCGTCGCGGAGCATGCGCGCGAAACGCGAATCGGACGCGGCGAGCGCCGCGGGTGGCCCGTGCTCCACGATGCGCCCCGCCTCCATCACGGCCACGCGATGCGCGTCCCACACGGTACGCAGCCGGTGTGCGATCACGAGGACGGTGCGTTCGCGAACGAGACGGGCGAGCGCTGCGCTCACCTCGGCCTCCGTGCCGGCGTCGAGGCTCGCCGTCCCCTCGTCGATGAAGAGCACCGGGGCATCCTTGAGGAAGGCGCGGGCGAGCGCGATTCGTTGCGCCTGTCCGCCGGACAGGGTCTGCCCGTGCTCGCCGACCGGTGTCGCGTAACCCTGCGGCAGCGCCTCGATGAAGCCGTGCGCCGCCGCGGCGCGCGCCGCTGCCTCGACCTCGTGCGCTGTCGCGTCGGGTCGGCCGAGCCGGATGTTGTCGCCGATCGAGCCGGCGAAAAGATGCGGCCGCTGCGGCACGACGGCGACGTGTCGCAGCCAGAACGCCGGATCGAGATCGGCGAGGTCGTGGCCCGCGACCAGCACGCGACCGCGCCCGGGCCGCCGCTCACCCACGAGGACCGAGAGCAGCGTGCTCTTCCCGGCGCCGCTGCGTCCCACGAGAGCCGTGGTGGTGCCGGCCTCGAGCTCCAGCGACGCGCCCTCCAGCACCGGTTCCGACGGCTCGTAGGCGAAGTGGATGCCGTCGCAGCGTATCGCGATGCGCTCGGGGAGCGGCGGCTGCGCGTGGCCGCCGGGCGGCAGCGGGGCGTCCAGCACGTCCATGATCCGCTCCGCCGCGGCGATCGCCTCCATGCGCGCGTGGTAGTCCGCACCGAGGCGACGCAGCGGCGCGTAGAACTCGGGTGCGAGGAGCAGGGCGAACAGGCCCGCCTCCAGGCCCATCTCGCCGTCGAGGAGGCGGAATCCCACGAGGACGGCGACGAGCGCGATGCCGACGGTGGCGAAGAACTCGAGCGCGAGCGAGGAAAGGAAGGCGACGCGCAGCACCGCCATCGTCGCGCGCCGGTAGTCGTCGGCCGCGCGCGCGAGCAACGCCGCCTCGCGTCCCGCGGCATTGAAGAGCTTGAGCAGGGTGAGGCGTTGCAGGGCATCGAGGAGCCGTCCCGACAGCCGCGAGAGGATCCGCCACTGGCGCTGGTTGAGGCGCTCGGTGCCCTGGCCGATGAGGAGCATGAAGACCGGGATCGCCGGGGCAGTGACGAGCAGCACCACGGCCGAGATCCAGTCGCGCGGCAGCACGCAGGCGGCAATGGCGAGCGGCACCATCGCGAGCACCGCGAGGTTCGGGACATAGCGCAGGAAGTAGGGCTGCAGCGCCTCCACGCCGTCGATCAGTGTGGTGGCGAGCTCGCCCGTGCCCTGCGCGCGCGCATGGGCCGGGCCGAGCTGCTGCAGCTTGCGCAGCAGCGCATCGCGGACATGGCGCTTCACCATGTGCGCGCCGGCCAGCGCGCTGCGATCGGCGGCCAGGCCGAGCAGGAAACGCACGACCAGGACGAGCGGCACCGGCCACAACCAGGGCAGCGCGTCGGCGAGCGGGGCCCTGGCCGTCACTACCGGCGCCAGCGCGTGGGCGAGGAGCCAGGCCTGCGGAACCACCAGTGCGCCAGCGAGCGCGGCGAGGATCCCCGCCCGACGCAGCCGCGCGTGCGCGATGCGCTCCCCGGTGCGCAGCCAGCGGGCGGCCGCGCGGTGGTCGCGCGGCAGTGCGTCCGGCGCCGCCCCGCCCGCGAAGAGCGCGCCCGCCACGGACGGTCCATGCGTCCCGGACGCCGCGGCGGGTGGCGTCGCCTCCGCCACGCGCTACTGGCGCTCGGGCGGAGGTCGCTTGCCGACGAGGACGTCGACTTCCGCATCGGCGCCCGCGCGCACGATGCGCACCTTCACGCTCGTGCCGGGCTTCAGCTCCGCGATGCGCGCGAGAAGCTGCGGCACGTTGCGCGTGGCCTTGCCGTCGATCTCGGTCACCACGTCCATGAGCTTCATGCTGGCTTTGTCCGCAGGGCCGCCGGGCTGCAGGGCGCTGATCACCACACCTTCCGGGCGCGCGAGCGCGAGCTCCTTCGCGAGCGCAGGCGTGACCTGCGAGGGCTGGATACCGAGCCAGCCGCGAGTGACCTCGCCGTCGCGTACGATCTGCTCGAACACGTTGCGCGCGAGCGAGACGGGGATCGAGAAGGCGATGCCCAGCGAGCCGCCCGTCTGCGAATAGATCGTGCTGTTGATGCCCACGAGGTTGCCTGCGGTATCGATGAGCGCGCCGCCGGAGTTGCCCGGGTTGATCGCGGCGTCGGTCTGGATGAAGTCCTCGAAGCGGTTCACGCCGAGGTAGTTGCGGCCGAGCGCGCTCACGATGCCGAGCGTGACGGTGTTGCCCAGTCCGAACGGATTGCCGATGGCGAGCACGACGTCGCCGACCTGAAGGTTGTCGGCCTGCGCGAACGTCATCGCCGGCAGGTTCTCCTCGTCGGTCTTGAGCACCGCGAGGTCGGATTCGGGATCGCTGCCGCGCACATGCGCCTTCACGCGGCGGCCGTCGGAGAGCACGAGCTGGATGTCGTCGGCCCCTTGCACCACGTGGTGATTGGTCAGCACGTAGCCCTCGGGCGACACGATCACGCCCGAGCCCAGGCTCGTCTGCCGATGCGGGGCGGGCGCGTTGAAGAGGCGGCGGAACACGGGGTCGTCGGCGAGCGGATTGCGCGAGGGCAGTTCCTTGCTCGTGTACAGGTTCACCACGGCGGGCATCGCCTTGCGCGCGGCGTCGGCGTAGCTCGCCACGCGCGCGCCGGTGACTGGCGTTGCCGTCTCCTGGGTGACGATCACGTTCGCGGCCGTGCCGTTTCCGTTTCCGCTCCCCCGCGGCAACAGGTCCGGACGCAGCGTCACCACCACGAAGAGCAGCGCGAGGCACACGGTGCAGGCCTGCGCGAAGAGCAGCCAGAATTTGCGCAACATCGGCGAAGTATAGGACCGGGCGCCCCCGGGGTGGCCCCGGTCGCGCCGTCGCGCGGCGCTCCCTGCGCGCACGGCAGGGTCGCGCAACGTCTTGCAAGCCATTGATGCGACATCGGTTTTACGGCTTGCCCGACGCCAAGGCTTCCGGCGCAGGGGGGCAATCCGATATAATCGAGGGGTTTTGCAAACGCGTCGCGAAGTGTCCTTCACGGGCGCGGTAGCCCGGGGCCGTCGCGACCGCGCCGTTTGCCCTCGCACCCTTCGCTGGCCCTACCCTGGATATCGGAATGTCAGACGCTCTTTCTCAACCCGTCGACGACAGGAAGCGTCGCTTCCTGCTCGGCGCCGCCGGCGTCGTCGGCGGGGTAGGCGTGGTCGCCGCTGCCACGCCGTTCGTGATGTCGTTCTGGCCCTCGGCGCGCGCCCGGGCGGCCGGTGCGCCGGTGGAGATAGACATCAGCAAGGTCGAGCCGGGCCAGCTCATCACCGTCGAGTGGCGCGGCAAGGTGTGTTGGGCGCTGAACCGCACGCCCGCGATGCTGCAGTCGCTGCCCAAGCTCGACTCGCGTCTCGCCGATCCCAATTCGCTGGTTCCGCAGCAGCCGCCGTACTGCCAGAACGAGCACCGCTCGATCAAGGAAGCGATGTGGATCGCCGTGGGCATTTGCACGCACCTGGGCTGTTCGCCTACCTTCCGTCCCGAGGTCGCCCCGCCGGACCTCGGCCCGGACTGGCTGGGCGGCTTCTTCTGCCCGTGCCACCAGTCGAAGTTCGACCTCGCCGGACGCGTCTACCGGGGCGTGCCCGCGCCGACCAACCTCGTGATCCCGCCGCACAAGTACGTCACGGACACCAAGGTGGTCATCGGCCTGAACCAGGAAGGCAACTAGCCAGGAACGCGCCATGGAAAAGCTGATGAACTGGATCGACGCGCGCTTCCCGGCCACGGCCCTGTGGGAGTCGCAGTGGGGCAAGTACGTCGCGCCCAAGAACTTCAACTTCTGGTACTACTTCGGCTCGCTCGCCGCGCTCGTGCTCGTGATGCAGATCGTCACCGGCATCTTCCTCACCATGAGCTACAAGCCGGACGCCGCCAAGGCGTTCGACTCGGTCGAGTACATCATGCGCGACGTGGAGTGGGGATGGCTCATCCGCTACCTGCACTCCACCGGCGCGTCGATGTTCTTCGTCGTCGTCTACCTGCACATGTTCCGCGGCCTGATGTACGGCAGCTACCGCAAGCCGCGCGAGCT
>CAYTOT010000047.1:0-40317 GCA_964439475.1 uncultured Alcaligenaceae bacterium | reverse complement strand
TCCACCGAGATGCTGCACATCTTCCTGTCGAACCGCCCGGACCGCGTGCGCTACGGTACGACCGGCTGGCCGGTGCCTGGGTACGAGATCGAGTTGCGCGGCGACGACGGGCGGTCCGTCGGTGACGGCGAGACGGGTGACCTCTACATCCAGGGACCCTCCGCGGCCATGATGTACTGGGCCAACCGTGCCAGGACGCGCGAGACATTCCAGGGCGGCTGGACGAAGTCGGGCGACAAGTACGTGCGCAACGGCGACGGCTCGTACACCTACTCCGGCCGCACCGACGACATGCTCAAGGTCAGCGGCGTCTACGTGAGTCCGTTCGAGGTCGAGGCCACGCTCGTGCAGCACCCCGCCGTGCTCGAGGCCGCGGTGATCGGCGTGACCGATGCCGACGGACTCACCAAGACGAAGGCGTTCGTGGTGCTGAAGCAGGGGGCAGCCGCCACCGATGGCGAACTCAAGGCTTTCGTGAAGGACAAGCTCGCGCCGTACAAGTACCCGCGCCACATCGAGTTCATCGATGACCTGCCGAAGACCGCGACGGGCAAGATTCAGCGCTTCAAGCTGCGCGAGCGCGAGCGGGCGGCGGCGGGGGCGGTCGGTGGCTGAAAGCGTGCGCCGCGCGGGCGCCTGCGCATGCCTCATCGCAACAGGCAGGGAACGGGTGTCGCGTACCGGGGATATCCCGGTAGAATCGCCCGGTCATTTCGCTCGTCGGGAGAACACGCAATGAATTCGTGCAAGGAACGCATCGCGCGCGGCCTGGTCGTGACGGGTTTCGCCCTCGCCGCATCGGCGGCACTCGCCCAGGCGCCGCTCAAGATCGGGTTCATGGGCGTTTTCTCGGGGCCCCAGGGCGCCCTCGGGCAGGACCAGTACGACGCCTTCATGATGGTGGTCGACCGCAACGGCGGCAAGCTCGGCGGCGTTCCGGTGCAGATCATCAAGGAAGACAGCCAGCTCAAGCCCGACGTGGCGGTGCAGATCGTCGAGAAGCTGATCGAGAAGGACAAGGTGCCCATCATCACCGGCATCACCTTCTCCAACGTGTTCATGGCGGTCAACAAGAAGGTGACGGACCAGGGCGTGTTCATCATCAGCTCCAACGCGGGACCCGCCCCGATCGCGGGGGCGCAGTGCACGCCGTTCACGTACGTGGTGTCCTGGCAGAACGACAGCCAGGCCGAGGGCATGGGCAAGTACGCGACCGACAAGGGCTACAAGAAGGTCGTGCTGATGGCTCCGAACTACCAGTCGGGCAAGGACCAGCTCGCGGGTTTCAAGCGCTTCTACAAGGGCGAGGTTCTCGACGAGATCTACACGCCGCTCAATCAGCCCGATTTCTCCGCGGAGCTCGCGCAGGTCGCCTCCAGGAATCCCGACGCGGTATTCGTGTTCTACCCGGGCGGCCTCGGCATCAACTTCATGCGCCAGTACAGGCAGGCGGGCCTGGCCGGCAAGGTGCCGCTGCTCTCGTCGTCCACCGCCGACGGCATTACGCTGCCTGCGGTCAAGGACGACGCGCTCGGGGTGCTCGCGAGCACCTTCTGGGGTCCGGACTTCAACAATCCGGTCAACAAGGCTTTCGTGGAGGACTTCGAGAAGAAGTACAACAGGATCCCGTCGCAGTATGCGGCGCAGGCCTACGATTCGGCGCTCCTGCTCGATTCGGCCATCGCCAAGGTGAAGGGCAACGTCGCCGACAAGAAGGCATTCCAGGCGGCGCTGCGCGCGGCGGACTTCAAGAGCCTGCGCGGTGACTTCAAGTTCAACACCAACGGCTTCCCGATCCAGAACTTCTACATCTTCGAGGTCGCCAAGGATGCGAAGGGTCGCGTGAGCCTCAAGACCATCGCCAATCCGCTGAAGGACCACAAGGACGCCTACTACACGCAGTGCCCGCTGAAGTAGTGCCGTCCGGCGCCGTTTCCGCGTCCGGAAGCGGCGCCGCCGCGATGCGCTAGCCGATGACCCTCGGCCTCTTCCTCACGCAGGCGCTGAACGGCCTGCAGTTCGGCGTGCTGCTGTTCCTGCTGGCAGCCGGGCTCACGCTCGTGTTCGGGATCATGAATTTCGTGAACCTCGCGCACGGCTCGTTCTACATGATGGGCGCGTACTTCGCGGCTGCGACCTTCGGCCGCACGGAGTCGTTCCTGCTCGCGGCGCTGGTGGCGGTTCCGGGGGCGCTGCTCGTCGGCATCGTCGTCGAGCGCGTCGCGCTCATGCACCTCTACCGGCGCGATCACCTGGACCAGGTGCTCGCGACGTTCGGCTTCATCCTCTTCTTCAACGAGCTCGTACGCATCATCTGGGGGCCGTCCTCCCTGTACATGAACACGCCACCGTGGCTGTCGGGGACCGTGAACCTGTTCGGCCTCGCCTACCCGGCGTACCGGTTCGCGATCATCACCGTCGGGCTCGCGGTGGGCGTCGTGCTGTACGTGCTCATCCACCGCACGCGCATCGGGATGCTGATCCGCGCTGGGGCCACGCACCCGGAGATCGTGGCCGCGCTCGGCGTGAACGTGCGCCTGCTCAACACCCTGGTGTTCGGTCTGGGCGCAGCGCTCGCGGGGCTCGCCGGCGTCATGGCGGGCCCGATCGTCTCGGTGCAATCGGGCATGGGAGAGCCGATCCTCATCCTGACGCTCGTGGTGATCGTGACCGGGGGCATCGGCTCGATCCGCGGCGCCTTCTACGGCGCGCTCATCGTGGGGATCGTCGATACCATCGGACGGGTGTTCCTGCCCATCGTCCTGCGCGAGTTCCTCGAGCGCTCGTTCGCGCAGGCGGCAGGGCCGCCGGTCGCCTCCATGCTGATCTACGTCCTGATGGCCGTGGTCCTGGCCTTCCGGCCGCAGGGCCTCTTCCCGGTCCGGCACGGCTAGGCGCCAGGTGGCGGCTTCCGCTCGAGTCTCTGCACGGATGGCGGTCGCCGCCGTGCTCCTCACCGGACTCGCGCTCGTGCCGGTGATCGCGTCCTTCGCCGGCCAGCCGTACTACGTCACGTTCTTCACTCGCATCGTGATCTTCGCGATCGCGGCGGTGGGCCTCAACGTCATCCTGGGCTTCGGCGGGCTGGTGAGCTTCGGCCATGCGATGTACGTGGGAATCGGCGCCTACGCGGTCGGGATCCTCTCGTTCTACGGCATCGGCAACGGCTGGGCACATCTTGCCGCCGCGCTGGTCGTGGGCGCGGCCGTGGCCGTGCCCGTGGGGTTCGTGTGCCTGCGCACGAGCGGCGTCGCCTTCATCATGATCACGCTCGCCTTCGCCCAGATGCTGTACTTCCTCGCCGTCAGCCTGAAGCAGTTCGGCGGGGACGACGGCCTCACGATCGCGGGGCGCAGCGACTTCGCCATCTTCTCGCTGCGCAACGACGTGGCGCTCTACTACGCGGCCTTCGTCGTGCTCCTGCTGTCGCTCGCGCTGCTGTCGCGGCTCGTGCCCTCGCGCTTCGGGATGGTGCTGCGCGGCGCGCGCGCCAACGAGAGGCGGATGGCGGCACTCGGCTTTCCGCTGCTTCGCTACCGGCTCACGGCCTATGTCATGTCCGCGCTGGCGTGCGTGGTGGCGGGCATGCTGCTCGCCAACCTCACGACGTTCGCCTCGCCTTCGTACATGGCGTGGCAGACCTCGGGCGACCTCATCGTGATGATCGTCCTGGGCGGCATGGGCACGGTGGTGGGGCCGGTTGCCGGCGCCGTCGCGCTGCTCGTGCTGGAAGACGCCCTCGCCGGCTGGACGCAGCACTGGATGGTCATCCTGGGCCCCGCCATCGTGCTCATCGTGCTGACGGCCAAGAAGGGGATCTACGGTTTCCTCGCCGACTTCGATGCGCGGCGGGGAGGAGGGACGTCCTCGTGAACCTGCTCGAGGTGCGCGGACTGGTGAAGCGCTTCGGCGGGCTCACCGCCACCGACGGCGTCGATCTCGACGTGCGCGCCGGCGAGGTGCATGCCGTGATCGGTCCCAACGGGGCCGGCAAGACCACGTTCGTGAACCTCGTCGCCGGCGAGCTTTCGCCCGATGCGGGCAGCATTCGCTTCGACGGCCGCGATGTCACCGCCCTGCCCGTGTACCGCCGCGCGCTGTCCGGTCTCGGACGCTCGTACCAGATCACGTCGGTGTTTCCGGAGTTCACCGCGCTCGTCAACGTGATGCTCGCGGTGCAGGGACACACGGGTCACAGCTTCCGCTTCCTGCGGCCGCTCGCGGCGGAGGACGCGCTCGTCGAGGCAGCGCGCAAGGCGCTCGGCGAGGTGGCGCTCTCCGACAAGGCGAACGTGCCGGTCGCCGCCCTCGCGCACGGCGAGCGGCGGCAGCTCGAGGTGGCGATGACGCTCGCCACGCAGCCCAGGCTGCTGCTCCTGGACGAGCCGATGGCCGGCATGAGCCTCGCCGAGTCGGCGCGCATGGTCGAGCTCGTCGCGTCGATCAAGGGCCGCTACGGCATCCTGCTCGTCGAGCACGACATGGACGCGGTGTTCCGACTCGCCGACCGCATCTCGGTCCTCGTGTACGGGCGCGTGATCGCCTGCGGCGAGCCGGCATCGATCCGCAGCAACGCCGAGGTGCGCGAGGCCTATCTCGGCGAGCAGGGGCTCGAGGCCTGATGGCCCTTCTCGACGTCGCCGGCCTGACCGCGCACTACGGCTCGAGCCAGGTGCTGTTCGGGATGGAGTTCGCCGCCGAGGCGGGTCAGTGCATCACGCTCGTCGGCCGCAACGGCATGGGCAAGTCCACCACCGTCAGGAGCGTGCTCGGCATGCTGTCCACGGCGCGCGGGCGGGTCGCGTTCGGTGGGCACGAGCTCGCGGGCTGGCCGTCCTATCGGGTCGCCCAGGCCGGCATCGGCTATGTGCCGGAGATGCGGCAGATCTTTCCTACGCTGTCCGTGCGCGAGAATCTCGTCGCCACGAGCCGCGGAGCGAAGGGTCGCGGGGCAGGGGCATGGACGCTGGAGCGCGTCTACCGCCTCTTTCCACGCCTGTCGGAGCGTGCACGCCATCTCGGCAGCCAGCTCTCGGGCGGCGAGCAGCAGATGCTCGCCATCGGTCGCGCACTCATGACCAATCCGCGCCTGCTGATCCTCGACGAGGCGACGGAAGGACTGGCACCTCTCGTGCGCGCGGAGATCTGGAACTGCCTCGACGCGCTCAAGCGCGAGGGTCTCACCCTCATCGTCATCGACAAGAACATCGCGCCCCTCGCGCGGATCGCCGACCGGCACTACGTCGTCGAGAAGGGCCGCGTGGCGTGGCAGGGAGACTCCGCCGCGCTGCTCGCGGACACCAGGGTGCTGCGCGACTATCTCGGCGTCTAGCGCCGCGCGGTGGGGCGGTGCCGGCATGCACCGGGGCGACGCCGGCCCGCTATACTTGGAGCCACGACCGCGCCGTCGGCGCGCCAGGCACGAGAAACGGACGCACGATGCGAGCGCCGCTCAATCTGTCCCGCTGGATCGACGATCACCGTGACGTGCTGAAGCCGCCGGTGGGCAACGCGCAGATCTGGGAGGACGGTGATTTCATCGTCACCGTGGTGGCCGGCCCCAATTCGCGCACCGACTACCACGACGACCCCCTCGAGGAGTTCTTCTACCAGCTCGAAGGCGACATGTTCCTGCGGCTGATGGAGAACGGCCGCCCGCGCGACATGCCGATCCGCGCTGGCGAGGTCTTTCTCCTGCCGCCCCACGCACGCCACTCCCCGCAGCGCCCGGTGCCCGGGAGCCTGGGGCTCGTGATCGAGTACCGCCGCCCTCCGGGGGAGGTAGACGGGTTCGAGTGGTACTGCCTGTCGTGCCACGCGCTCGTGCATCGCGTGGAGGTGCAGCTGGTGAGCATCGTGCGTGACCTGCCGCCGCTGTTCGAGAGATTCTACGGCGATGCATCGCTGCGACGGTGTCCGGCCTGCGGCGAGGTGCATCCGGGCCGCGTTGCCGCGCAGCCAGCGGCGGCGTCATCTCCGTAACGGGGCGAGCGCGGCCTGCTCCCGTGGCGCCCCGTGCAGCACGCCGCCACGGCCGCTCGCTCCGCGAGCCTCTTCCGTGACCGGTGCACAAGCCGGACCTTCGCCGCTGCGGTGCTAAGCTCGATCGCGTACCCACCACGGCGGAGGTTGCGATGCAGATCGAAAGGAAGGCCTCGGTACATTGGGAAGGTCGCGGCAAGGCCGGCAAGGGCGCGATCAGCATGGAGACGGGCGCGCTCTCCGCGTATCCCTACGGATTCGCGAGCCGCTTCGCCGACGATCGCAAGGGCACCAATCCGGAAGAGATCCTGGGCGCCGCGCACGCGGCGTGCCTGGCGATGGCGTTCTCCTTCGCCTGCGACAAGGCGGGCTTCGAGACGAAGGCCGTGGACACCCGTGCGCAGGTGCGGCTCGTGTCACAGGGCGATGGCTTCCTGATCGACCGGATCGTCTTGACGCTCGAAGCACAGGTCCCGGGTCTCGACGAGGCGAAGTTCCAGGAGCTCGCGAAGGGCGCGAAGGCGGGTTGCCCGCTGTCGAAGGCGCTCGCCGCGGTACCCGAGATCACGCTTACTGCAACGCTGCGCTCCTGATCGCGCCGCGCGAGCGATCCGCGTGCACGGCGCGGATCGCGCACCGGCGAAGCGTCACCATCGTCGCGCGGCGGCCTGCTCGCTGCGCAACGGGCGCCGATGCACGGCGGCGCGTTCCGGACGCCCTGGCATGGACTACGCCGCCCTCATCACGCACTACGGGTACGTCGCCACCTTCGTGGGCACGCTCCTCGAAGGCGAATCGTTGCTCATCCTGTCGGGGCTCGCCGCGCATCGGGGTTACCTGTCGTTTCCGATCGTCGTGCTGATCGGTGCCATCGGCGGCGCGTTGGGGGACGCCGCGTTCTTCCTGCTCGGCCGGCACTACGGGCCGCGGCTCGTCGAGCGCTTTCCGCGCTTCGCGCCCGCCGCGGATCGCGTGCATGCGATGGTCGAGCGGCACGCGCGCCTCACGATCGTCTCGGTTCGGTTCATGTATGGCCTGCGCGCCGCCGGCCCGGCGATCATCGGCAGCGCGCGCATCCCGTTCGTGGAGTTCGCGCTGTACAACCTGCTGGGGGCGATCGCATGGAGCGCGTGCTGGGCGGCTGCGGGATGGGGGCTCGGCAAGGCGGCGGAGCGCCTGCTCGGAGACCTCGCGCGCGTGGAACGGGAGCTCTTCCTGGTGGTGATCGTGATGGTGGCAGTGGGCGCGCTCGCGCTTCACGTGTGGCGTCATCGCGCGCAACGAGGTGCCGCAGCGCGGGCGCCTGGCGGCGAATAGGCCTTCGAGGAGCGGGGCGTCGTGGACGTGGCGCTGGTTCCCTTCTCGCCGTGGTGGATCGCGGCGAGCACGCTGCTCGCAGTCGCCGTGGCCGGCCTTGCGGCGTGGCGTGCATCCTGGCGGCGCTTCATGACGGCGGAGGCGCTGAACCCGTGGTGCGGCGCAGTCATCGCGCTCGTCGTGCTGTGGAGCCTGCGCGCCACGCTCGCCGGCGGGGTGGTGATCCATCTCCTCGGCATCGCCGCGTTCGTGCTGATGGCCGGGCCATGGCTCGCGCTCCTTGGCGGTGCGGTCGTGGTGCTGTCCGCAGGGTGGCTGCATGGCGTGCCGCTCGTGGCGCTCCCCACCGAGTTCCTGGCATCCGTGTGCGTGCCCGCGGTGGTCGTGCTCGGCCTGCTGCACCTGACACAGCGCCATCTGCCGCCCAATTTCTTCGTCTACACCATCGTGGTGGCGTTCTTCGGGGCGGCGCTCGGCGCATTCCTGGCCGGCCTCGCGAGCGCCACCGCTTTCGTGGCCGCCGGCGCGCCGCCCGGCCTGATCTTCGGCCAGTACGTGCCCTACCTGCTGTTCCTCGCCTTCGGCGAAGCCACCCTCACGGGGATGGCGCTCACGCTGGCCGTCGTCTATCGGCCGCAGTGGGTCACGACCTTCGACGACGCGTTCTATCTCGCACGGCGCTGAACGGCCGATCCGCAGGCAGGCGCGCACCCCAAGCCTTGCGCCAGGGTGCGGACGCGAGCGAGGGTGGCGTGCCGCATCGCCCCGTGCCGACGCCCCGGACGGCGCCTACCCGGATTCATCGGTTGGCCTCGCCGGCTCGCCGCGCAGTTGCGCGCGCAACGCATCGATCTCGGCGCGCAGCAGGTGCAGCTCCTCGAGCAGCTCGCCCGTCCGCCGCAGCTCCCGGGCGTCGAGCAGCTTCTGGACCTCCGCGCGCAGGCTGACGAGATCGCTCCGCAATGCCTCGCGCATGCGCGTCTCTTCGCCTCCCACGAAGAACGCGACCACATTGCCCGTGAAGAGCGTCATCAGGGCCACGCCCACGAGGACGGTGAGCACCGCGAGAAGCCGCGTGGCATTGGTGGAGGGGACGATATCGCCGTACCCGACGGTGGCACCGGTGATGAACGTGAGCCACAGGCCGTCGGCGAAGGTCTTGATCCTGGGATCGAGCCAGAAGAAGAGGGCGCCCAAGGTGACCACCGAGAGCACCGCGATGCCGACGAGCATCGGAGCGCCCTTCCGCGTGAACAGCACCCGGAACTCCGCCGCGGTGCGCACCATCACCAGCACGGCGACGGCGGCGCGCATGCCGCGGACGATCGCGATCCATTCCGTCGCCGCGCCGAGGGCCGCCGCGGCGGCACCGATCACGATGATCACGTTGAGCCAGTTCTCGAGGAAGTAACGGACCGGATGGCTCGACAGCCACATCATCCACACGAGCTCGGCCAGGAAGGCCACGAGGATCGTGAAGTCGAGGACCGACGCGACCGTGTGCCAGAAGGGATCGAGCTCCGCCGTTGACAGCAGGTAGGCGGGCACCGAGAGCAGCGCGATGCCGACCATGAGCCAGTGGAGCCGTTGCTGCCAGTTCCGGGCGCGAGCGTTGTCGTCGGGGTTGACTCCGGCGAGGCCGATCCAGGCGAGAGGGCTGTTCGTCATGCGGGGACGTGCGATGCGATGGCCCGGATGATGCGCGGGGGCCTCCTGCCGCGTCAATCGGCGTCCGGCGCGTCAGCGCGGGAGGCGGGCGACGAGCGTGAAGAACTGTGCGTCGGCGGCATCCGGCCGCGTCCCGTAGTCGAAGGCCTCGTCGATAGGCGTCATGCCCGCCGCCAGCACCGCGTCGCGAAGCATCGCCGGCGTGCAGGGCCGGATCACTTCCGACACGTCGAAGCGCTCCACCACGCGGCCGTCGGGGTTCGCGAGCTCGTAGCGCCGCTCGATGCGGTTGGTGGCGTCGTCGAGGGCGGTGATGCGCTTGGAGCGGATCAGGGTGAATGCGCCGAAGGCACGCCGGTAGTCCTCGCCGAAACCAGCGCGGGATGCCACCGATCGGGGCACGAACGCATCCAGCACGAGCCGTCCGCCTGGCAGGAGCACGGCGCAGGCGGCGGCGATCAGCGCCGCGGCATCCTTCGCCGTCGTCATGTACGTGACGAGCGAATAGGGGGCGAGCACGGTGGCGAACGCGCGGCGCAACGGCAGCCGGCGTGCGTCGGCGCGCAGGATGCGGGGCACGATGCCGCGAGTCGCCGCCTTGCGGGCGAGTCCGGCGAGCATGGCCTGCGACGCGTCGACGCCGGTGACGTCGATGCCGCGCAGCGCGAGCTGCAGCAGGATCCGTCCGTTGCCGCAGCCCATCTCCAGCACGCGTCCTGGCTGTCGCCCGCACTGGTGCGCGTAGAAGGCCACGTCGTCGAAGCGCATGTTCTGCGCCATGTCCACGTCGTAGAAGCGGGCGATGCGGTCGTAGGTGGAAGTCATGGCAGGCCGGCGAGTGCCGCGATGCAGGCGCGATGGCGGGCGAGTGCATGATGCCAGCCGAAATCATCCGGCGTGATCGCACGCTCGCGGCGATGACGGTCCTCCGTCTGTTCGAGCAGCGCGACGACGGGATCCGCCATCGCCGCGACGTCGTCGGCGATGACGAGGGCGGCGCCGGCGCTGCCGGTGAAGCCACGCGCGCCTTCCCGGGTGGAGATGCACACGCGCCCTGCCGCGAGCGTCTCGGCGAGCTTGACCGCCGAGCCGCGGATCCCGCCGAGCGGATTGACGGCGAGCGCGCTGGCGGCGAGCAGGGCGGGGACATCGTCGCGATGGCCGTACACCTCGACGCCGGGTCCGCGCAGCAGCCGCTCGACGGCCGTCGCCTCGCGCGCCTCGTCGCCACCGAGGATGAGCAGCGAGGCATGGGGGACGCGGGCGCGGATGCGCGGCCAAGCCTCCCGGAGGAAGCGCAGGATGCCGTCGCGATTGGGCGCATAGCGGAACGGGCCCACGAAGATGATCCGGGCGCCCGCCGAGGGCGTCGAGGTCCGTTGTGCCTCCGCTCCGTTGGGAAGGACGTGCACGCCGGGATGCGCAACGAGGGCGCGGTCCTCCTCCGAGCAGGTGAAGACCGCGTCGTAAGCGGCGAGGTCACGCGCGAAGGCGCCGGCATCGGCGGCGTTCGCGAAGTCGCCCGGCCCGTAGGCATCATGGAGGTCGAGTACGAAGCGGGTGCCGGGCGTGCGCTCGCGTACCAGCGGCGCGAGTTCGGCGTGCTCCACCACCACCACGTGCGGCCTTGCATCCGCGATCGCCTCGCGCAGCGCCGCGACGAGGCCGGGATGGCAGTGCTGGCGCATGCGCGTGGCGAGGTCCGCCGGCATGCCGGTTCCGCGGTCTCCGTCATGGCGTTGCACGAGCCGCACGTGCGCGAGGCCATCGAAGTCGGCGAAGCTGCGCGGATCGTAGAGCGTGCTCTCGTCGCCCACGAGGCTCACCGCGAACTCGTCCTTGAGTCCGCGCAGCCATGCCGCGACACGACGGGCGCCGCCATGGCGTGGCGGAAACACCGCGAAGGGCGCGACATACAGCACGCGAATCCGCTGCGCCGCGGAGCGCGCGTCGAGCAGCCTGAAGCTGTACGACGAGGTGATCGCCGAGCGTCCCCGTGCATCCGCGAGGACCGGTGCCGCGACCGGTTGCGGCGGCCGCCGCCGCGCCAGGCGCCGGCGCAGCACGCCCGCCGCGACACGCCAGCGCGCGAGCTCGCGCTGGCTCGAGTACGGCAGCTCGCACACCGCGGCGAGCGCTTTCGCGGCGTCATGCCCGCTCGCGCCGTGACGCAGGTCGAACAGCACGCGATTGCGCTCGACGATGCGATCGAGCGTTGCTGCATCGTAGAAGCGGGTCGTGCTGGCGCGATGGCGGTGCGTGGCATGCGAAGCCGCGCAGAACGCCACCGAGAAGCCGTCACGCCATGCCCGCAGCCCCCACTCGGCGTCCTCCCAATAGAAGGGATCGTAGGCACGACTCGCCTTGAGGTAGCGGCGCAGGAGCGAGGTGCGGAAGAGTGCTGCGCCGCCGCTGGCGGCCAGGTGGTCGGCAATCGTGCCTTCGGCCGGAGGTGGCGCGTGGAAGAGATGCACGCCGCCGCGATCGACGTACCAGTCGGTGAAGCCCGTCTCCTCGCGGCGTCCGCTCTCGCTGCGCTGGAAGATCTGCGACGCGATCGCGAAGCGGTCCGCCGCGCGCGCCGCGAGCACCTCGAGCAGGGCATCGGGCGCGAGCAGCATGTCGTTGTTCAGAAGATACGTTCCGCCGTGGCGCACCGCGGCGATGCCGCGCTGCACCGCTTGGGCGAAGCCGAGCGGCGCCTCGCTCACGATCCACTCCACGCCGGGGAAGCGCTGCCGCAGGCCGTCGTAGCGCGCCGCGGGCGCGCCGTTGGCGACCACGACGACCTGCACCGGCTCGGGCACCGCCACGAGCGCGAGCTGCAGCGCTGCGAGCGCTTCGGAGAGCATCTGCGGCGCGTCTCGCTCGGGGATGACCACGCTCACCCCGGCGGGCCAGGCGCCGATGCTCGCAGGGCGTCGCGCGGCGAGGAGCGGTGCCGCCGCGTCGGCGAGCGTGATCGCGAGATACAACGGCATGAGCCGCAGCCGCTGCGGCGTGCTCGTTCCCCAGGCGGTCATCGCTTCAGCGCGTGGCGGCGGCCGCTTGCGATCCGGCGCGCGCGTCCGCCGCCGGCTTGCCCGCGAAGGAGGCGGTCCGGTGCGGCGCGCGAGCCGTCACACGAGCAGGGGATCGTCGAGCCACCACGGCTTTGCATCGCGGGCGAGGGCGGGGTAGGCCAGTGCCTGGTCGGCGAACATCGCCGCCCATGTGTTGCGCTGCGCTCGTGGGGACTGGCGCGAGAAGGGCACGCCGCCGCCGGGCGCGACGTCACGCTCCAGCGCGCTGCGAAGCCGCGCCAGCGCGGCAGCATCCAGTGGGGCGAGGCCGTGCATGGTGAGCAGATGCGCGACGCGCAATGCCTGCCCGATCACGTCGATGCGGAACGGGCCATCGGCGGGCGCGGCGATCGACTCGGGCAGGAGACCGTCGCCGGAGACGAACTCAAGCAGGTCTGCATGGCGTGCGGCCACGGTCGGCAGCACTTCATGGAAATGGGCATGCCGCGGCAGATCGAGGATGCCCTCGCAGGCGTACAGGAGCGGGTGCACCTCGGGGTGCGGCGCATCGGCCAGCGCCGCGACGCTCGCCGCGAACGTCTGCTCGGCAGCCGCCACGACTCGCGGAGAAACGGGGACCTGCGTGGCGGCACGCAGCACGCCCGCCGCCGCCTTGGCGAGGAACGCGCCGCGGCGCGTCGACCAGCGTACGGGCAGGCACGCCGGATCCGCGAGCGGCACGATCGCGTCGAACGCGCCGTCGGAGCCGATGCAGCGGGCGAGTCCCGCGTCGAGCCTGCGCAGGAGCGCATCGTCGGGCGTGACGAGACCAGCCATCGTCGCCGAGCCCACCCCTCGCAACACCATCGCGAGGTCGAAGCAGAAGAGCGCGCGGTTGCGCCAATCCTCGCGCGTGCCGTCGAGGTGAACGCGCGTCGGGGGACCTTCGAGCGTGGACCAGTGGGCGAGCCAGCGCTGCGTCGCCGTCGCGCTGACGGCGAGCTCCTCGCTGCCGCCCGAGCGCACGGCCCTGAACGCGAGCCAGCGCAGGTAGTAGCCCGCGATCTCGGGATAGACGTACGTCGCCGCCGCGGCTCCGTCGAACACGCCGGCGATCGCGCCCGCATGCGGACCGTCGCGCAATCGTGGCACCGTCAGCAGCCAGGCTGCCAGACGCGAATCGCGCGTGGCGTCGCCGGTCTCGTGCGCTGGCGGCGGCAGCGCTGCCGGATGCGTCGTTCGTCCGCCTGCGGCGGCTGCCGCCGGTGCTCCGATGCCGGCCACCTCGTTGTTGGCGGGACGGGCCACTACGCGGCGATGGTATCCGCGAGCGCGGTCTCGAGCACGGCCACGATGCGCGACGCAGCATGACCGTTCCCGAACGGCGCCGCGCCGTCGAACGGCAGCGCGGGCCGCCGCGCCGCTTCCAGCGCGTCCAGCGCCGCCTGCACGAGCTCGCCGCGGTCGACCGCCACGATGCGCACGAACCCCGTCGCCACGCCTTCAGGACGTTCGGTGCACGAGCGCGGCACGATGAGCGGCACGCCGAGGTGTGGAATCTCCTCCTGGATGCCGCCCGAATCGCTGATCACGAGCGCCGCGGCCGCGACGGCTGCGATGAACTCGCGATACGCGAGGGGAGCCACGAGCGAGAAGCGGGGATGGCCGCCCAGCCGCTTGCGCAGGCGGGGCGCGATGCGCGGATTGGGATGCACCGGGAGCACGAAGCGAAGATCCGGACGGCGCGCGGCGATCTCGACCAGCGCATCGCAGACGACGTCCGCACGATCGTCCCAGTTCTCGCGCCGGTGCAGCGTGACGAGCACCTGCCGCGGTGCCCCGTCCGCCACGACCGGAGGATGGCGCGCGAGAAGATCGCGCAGGCTGTCGATGCCGGTGTTTCCCACATGATGGACGCGCTCGCGCGGCGTTCCTTCGGCGAGCAGGTTGGCATGCGCCGAATCGCAGGGCGCGAAGTGCAGGTGGGCATGCCGCGCGATGCGCCGCCTGAACCATTCCTCGGGAAACGGATCGTGGACGGTCGGAGCGCGCAGCCCGGCCTCCACATGTACCACGCGCAGTCCCCGAGCCGCAGCCGCCCTCGCCCCGGCATACGCAGTCAGTGTGTCGCCCTGCACGATCACCGCTGCGGGTCGCAGCCCCTCGATCGCGCCGCCGAGCGCCACCGTCAGCGCCTTGCTGGCGCGAGCGAGGTTCGGTGCCGGTGAAAGCGGCGGCAGCTCGACGTCGCACGCGACGCGAAACTCCGCGAAGGTGCGCCGCACGGCCTCGGCGTGCTGCCCGCTGTTGACCACCACGCCGCCGAGTCCCGCGTGCGGCGCCAGCGCGTGCACGATCGGTGCCAGCTTGATGCACTCCGGGCGCGTTCCCGCCACGATCATCACGCGACAGGACGTGGCGCCACGCGCGCAAGCGTCATGCGCGGTCGCAGTCACGGCCGACCGCGCGGAAAGTCCTTCCCGCACGAACCCCCCTTGAGCATTCCGCGCCGGTTCGGTTGGCGTCCTGCGGTGCGCCCGCATTGCGCTGTTCGCCGCGCCTGGGCACTCTCTTGCTTGCGAGCGTAGCGGCGACTCACGACCGGCGCGACGAATGTAACAAGATGCGTTGCCCCTGCCAAGCGCCCGTCACGCCTGGCGGACGATCGGCGCTCGCGCGCCAGTGCTTGCCCTTGCGGCGAACGGGAGGTGCCGTTCGGACGGCGCGCTCGCTGCGTCAGGGCGCAGCGATGCGGCACCCGTCGAAGTCGCACGCGACGGACGGGAACGGCGATCCACCTGCGCACGCGACGGCGAACCGTTCCTGCCCGGCACCCTTCTGCGTGAGCGTGACGAGCGGGGTCTTGCATCCATTCGCGCGCGCCAGGTTTTCCGCCGCGAGCAACCAGCGCGATTCAACGGGTACCGTCGGCCTCGCCGGCGCCGGGGCGGGAGCCGTGCGCACCTGGCGGAGCCTCTCCTCGGCTTCGCTGGTGCGCCGGAAGCCCTTCGCCTCGTAGTCGCGCACGCAGGCCTCGTCGCTCGCCTGCTCGGTGGACCGGCCCTCCATCGAGCCGATGGTGTTGCCGCCACAGCGCGCCATTTCACCTGTCGTCTCGTTGCGGAGCAGGATCACCGGCGTGGCGCACGCCGCCAGCATGACAAGGAGCACGAGTGCCGCGACCGGCGCAACGACGATCGGTCGCTTCGTGGCACCCGCGTGGATCACAGGAGAAGTGTGCGGTGGCTGCATCGTCGCCTATCCGGTCGCGTGGAGCGGCGGCTCGCGAGAAAGCCGGAAAGAGAGTGGGCCCGGCTGGACTCGAACCAGCGACCAAGGGATTATGAGTCCCCTGCTCTAACCGACTGAGCTACGGGCCCCCGCGAGGCACCGGCGCGCAGTATATCGAACGCGGTTCGTGCCCGGTTCCGGACACGCGGCCTGAGTCCCGGACGATCTGCCCTGCGACGGCGACTGCGCGGCACCGCAGGGTCCGCTCCCACGTTGGCGGCGGCGCCGTGCTAGGCTGCCCACCGCAACGTTCTCCTGTCACCTCACGCGCCGTGCGTCACGCTCTCGCCCCATTGCTCGCGCCACGCTCCGTGGCGCTCGTGGGCGCGTCCGAACAGCCGGGCTCGCTCGGTCGCACGGTGATGGAGAATCTCCTGGCTGGTCGCTTCGACGGGCGGTTGCACGCCGTCAATCCCAAGCATCGCACGGTACTCGGGCAGCGCTGCTGGAAGGCGATCGCCGACATCGGCGAGCCCGTGGACCTCGCGGTGATCGCCACTCCCACGGCGACGATTCCGGGCATCCTCGAGAAGGCTGCCGGCCGACTGCGCAGCGCCGCGATCCTGTCGTTCGTCGATGCCGAGCCGGCGGCCGCAGGAGCGTGGCAACGCGATGTCGTTCGCATTGCACGCGCGGCCGGCATCCGCCTCGTGGGACCCGGCGCTTTCGGCGTGATCCGTACCGACCTCAGGCTCAACGCCACGTTCTGCGCGCCCCTCGCAAGCCCCGGGGGCCTCGCCCTCGTCGCGCAGTCGGGCGCGGTGTGCACCGCGCTGCTGGATTTCGCGGGGCCGCTGCCGATCGGCTTCTCGACGGTCACGTCGCTCGGCGGCAGCATCGACGTCGGCTTCGGCGAAATCCTCGAGGCGCTCGTGCACGATCATCGAACCGACGGCATTCTCCTGTACGTCGAAAGCGTCAGGGACGCGCGGATATTCATGTCGTCGCTGCGTCAGGCGGCGCGCACCAAGCCGGTGGTCGTGCTCAAGGCGGGCCGCCACGCGGAGGCCCCGCCCGCGCCCGACGTCTCCGGCGGGTACGCGATCCCGCACGACGCGGTCTTCGATGCGGCACTCGGACGCGCCGGCACCGTGCGTGTGCGCACCTATGCGCAACTCTTCTCTGCCGCTCGCATTCTCTCCGTGGGGCGAGTTCCGCGCGGCGACCGCCTCGCGATCGTCTCCAACGGCCATGGGCCCGCCGTGCTTGCCGCCGATGCCGCGTGCGATGCCGGCGTGAGCCTTGCCGTGCTCGGCATCGACACGGTGGGCCGTCTCGACCGCCTGTTGCCTGCGGAGATGCCGCGCGCGAATCCTGTCGACGTCCGCGGCGATGCCCCTGCACGGCGCTTCGCGGGTGCGGTCGAGGCCGTGCTGGCCGACCCCGGCGTGGACGCCGTGGTGGCGCTGCACGTGCCGCGACCGGTGGCGAGCGCCGTGGAGACTGCGCTCGCGGTGGCGGCCGTCGCGAGCGAAGGGACGAAGCCGGTGCTCGGCGCGTGGCTCGGCGCCATCGAGCGTCCCCCGGTGCAGGACGCGCTCGAGAAGGGTAATGTGGCGAACTACTACACGCCGGAGATCGCCGTGGAGGCGTTCTCCTTTCTCGCCGCGTACCGGCGCAATCAGGAGTGGCTGCTCGAGGTTCCGCCCTCGCACGCCGACCCGCGCCCGGCGGACCTCGCGGTTGCGGAGCAGGTACGCCGCTCGGCGTTCGAGGGCCGCCACGACGCGCTGGCGTCCAGTCAGGCACAGCGGTTGCTCGGCGCGTTCGGCATCGCGACCGCCCCCATCGCCGTCGTGCGCACCCTGGTGGAGGCGCAGGAGGCGGCGCGCGCCCTCGGCTATCCCGTCGCGCTCACCGTCGAGGACGATGTCCCGGTATTCGAACGCACCGGCCTCGCGCATGGGCGGGCGCTGGCGCGCGCGTGGAAGGAACTCGCGGCCATCGTTCCGGCGGACGGCGGCGCGCCGCCGGCACGCATCGTTGTGCAACCGGCGCCTCCCGTGGGCGACGCGGGCGCCTGCGCGCTGGCGCTCGCCACCGACGTCACGTTCGGTCCGGTGCTCGCCGCGGGGCCGAGTGCCCGTGGCGTGGCGGCGGCATCGAGGGGTCGCGCCGTGATGCTCGCTCCGCTCAATCGCCGTCTCGCGCACGACCTCCTCACGGCGGCGGCGATCACGCCGCATGACGCGCTCGTCGGCCTGCTGCTGCAGCTCTCCGCACTCGCCTGCGCGCTGCCGTGGGTGCGCGGTGTCAACCTCGATCCCGTCACGGTGGTGCGTGGTGGCGCGCACGTTGCGCGGGCTCGGGTGCTCGTGAATCTCGCATGCCCTGCCGCGCCGGGCTACGCGCACATGGCGATCCATCCGTATCCCGTCGAACTCGAGGGTACGCTGCGGTTGCGCGACGGCACGGTGCTCGCGATGCGGCCCGTGCGCCCCGAGGACGCAGAACTCGAACGCCGCTTCGTGGACGGCCTGTCGGAGGAGTCCCGTTACTTCCGTTTTTTCTACCGGATGCACGAGATCACGCCCGCGATGCTCGGCCGCTTCACGCAGGTGGACTACGATCGTGAACTCGCGCTGCTCGCGCTCGCGCCGGACCCGGGGTCGCCCGGCGGCCAGGCGATCGTGGGGGTCGCGCGCTACATCGCCAACCTCGACCACGAGAGCGCCGAGTTCGCCGTCGTTGTCGCCGACGCCTGGCATGGCCGGGGGGTGGCCCGCGGGCTCATGGAGGCACTCATCGCGCGCGCTCGCGTCAGGGGATTGCGGCGCCTCGAGGGCTCGGTGCTGCGGGCGAACCAGCGCATGATCCGCTTCACGCAGGGACTGGGCTTCGTGGTGAGCGACGATGCCGACGATCCTGAACAGGTGTCCGTGTCGCTCGAACTCTCGGCGGCGCAAGAGGGGGCCTCGCCAGGGTGATCCGGCGACCTCCCGCCAGCCGCCCGGGCAGGGAATATCTTCCCGATCGCGCTGTTCACATGCAACGGCCCGCGCCCGCGGGCCATGACGGGAGGAACGCAATGAACAGGACCACCATGGCGCTCACGCTGGCCGGCGCGCTCACGCTCGCCGGCTGCACGACGATGTCGTCGCAACCGGGCTCGTTCTTCGTCACGAGCACGAACCCGGGCAAGGGCGCCGACTTTGGCGGCCTGGCCGGCGCCGACGCGCATTGTCAGGCGCTCGCCGCCGCGGCCGGACTGGGCGACAGGACCTGGCGCGCGTATCTCAGCACGCAGGCAGCCGGTGGGGCGGCGGCGGTGAACGCCCGCGATCGCATCGGCAAGGGGCCGTGGGTCAACGTGAAGGGCGTCACGATCGCCAAGGACGTGGACGAACTCCACGGGACCAACAACCTCAACAAGCAGACGGCGCTCACCGAGAAGGGCGCGGTGGTCAATGGCCGCGGCGATACGCCCAACCAGCACGACATCCTCACCGGGTCGCGTCCGGATGGCACTGCCTTCGCGCCCGGGGAGGACCGCACCTGCGGCAACTGGACCAAGGGTGGCGACGGCGCGGCCTTCGTCGGCCACCATGACCGCATGGGACTCGACACCAGCCCCCCGGCGCTGTCGTGGAACTCGTCGCATCCCTCGCGCGGCTGCAGCGTGCCGCAGCTCAACCAGTCGGGTGGCGCGGGCTTCCTGTACTGCTTCGCTGCGAAGTAGTCTCGGCATCGCGCGGCCGGCCGACGGCGGCTCGGCCGCCGCGCCAGTCACCGTCTCGACCGCGCCTTGACGGCGATCAGGGTCACCTGCGGCTTGCTGCGCGAGTCGTGGCGCGTGCCGGCGCGACGGTCCTATAATCGGACTTGCCAGCAGATTCGCCCGTGACGCTCGACAAGGACAGGCCATGCGCATCGTCGTTCCCACCGATGGCTCCCCGGCATCGATTGCCGCACTGAAGGAACTCCTGCCGTGCCTGTCCTGGTTTGCTGGACGGCCGGCCCTCGCGCTCATTCACGTTCACGAGAAGATTCCGTACTCGCGCGCGGTGGCCTGGGTGGGCAAGGATACTGCGCAGCGCTACTACGATGAGGAGTCCGACGCGGCGCTCGCGCCCGCCGTCGCGGCGCTCGAGTCGTCGGGCGTCGCGTTCGAACAGGTGCGGCGCGTGGGTGACCCGGCGCGCGAGATCGTCGACTTTTGCAACGAGTGGAAGGGCGATCTGATTGCCATCGGCCGCCACGGCCATTCGGCATTCGAGAAGCTGCTGCTGGGGTCCGTCGCGCAGAAGGTCGTTGCCCACAGCAGGGCGCCGGTCCTGCTGCTTGCGTAAGGACTCTGCCGCATCCGCGCGGGGCGGGTGCGCCGCGGCTCCGCTTCGAGGCTGGAGGACGGGGACGTGGGCCGACGTCGGCGGGCTACAGCGTCACTTCGGCAGGCTACAGCGCCCTCGTCATGAAGACACTGTTCGGATCCTCGCGGTAGTCCGCGAACGGCGCGCACGCAGTGAAGCCGTGGCTCGCGTAGAGCTCGCGAGCAGGAACGAAGGCATCCTCCGCGCCGGTTTCGAGGCTCAGTCGGGCGTAGCCGCGCCTGCGTGCTTCGGCGACGATGTGCGCGAGCAGCGCCTTGCCCACGCCCGTGCCACGATACGCCTGCGCCGAGCGCATCGACTTGATCTCGCCGTGCGCGGCGCCGAGCGCCTTGAGCGCGCCGCAACCTGCGAGTGTCGCGCCGTCCCACGCCGCCCAGAGCGTGATCTCGGGCCGGTCCAGTCCGGCAAGGTCCAGCGCATGCACGCTCTCCGGCGGCGAGACGCTGCGCATGTGCTGCAGGTGCTCCTCGAGGAGCGCGCGGATCGCGGTGCCGCTGAGGTCGTCGCGGCGGATTGTCAGCGGCACGCCGGCGCGAGGTTCGGGCAGGGGTCGTTCAGGATCGCGGCGTCCATCGTGAGGGGCCCGCCGGACGTGCCGAGGCTCGGATACACGGTGAGGTCGTAGTACAGGACGCGGCGCTCGTTGTTGAGGTTGGTGACCGAGATGTTGTCCCACCAATACGAATGCGGGATGATCTCCTGCGACCACGCGCCGGACGGCGTGATCGGCGCGCCCGGTGCCGACCGCGTGCTGCGCGGCGCCACGCTGTTGCCGCGGAACTCGTACCCCGGCGTCCGCAGGTTCCAGACGATCGCGACGACGCGGTGGCGCGTGCCCATGCGCACGTTCCCGTCCTCGGCGGCCTTCAGGATCTTGCCGCCCTTGCCGTCGTCCACGACCGTGACGTCGATCGAGCACGCCGGGTAGAAGCAGTCCGTCGCGTTGACGGGCGGCACGTAGTCCAGCGTGGTGCATCCCGCCAGGCCGAAGGCAGCGAGCGCGGCGAGTCCGAGGCTTCTGATGGTCATGGTGGAAAGCATCCCCTGGTGAGTGCCGGAAGGCGCATCGCGGCGGGTGTCCCGCCGCGCCCGCGTCATTCGCCTTCGAGGAAGCTTCGCAGCTTCTCCGAGCGCGACGGGTGGCGCAGCTTGCGCAGCGCCTTCGCCTCGATCTGGCGGATGCGCTCGCGGGTGACGTCGAACTGCTTGCCCACTTCCTCGAGCGTGTGGTCGGTGTTCATCTCGATGCCGAAGCGCATGCGCAGGACCTTGGCCTCGCGCGGCGTGAGCGTGTCGAGGATGTCCTTGCACACGTCGCGCAAGGACGCATTCACGGCGGCATCCGACGGCGCGACCGTCGACTGGTCCTCGATGAAATCGCCGAGGTGCGAGTCGTCGTCGTCGCCGATAGGCGTCTCCATCGAGATCGGCTCCTTGCTGATCTTGAGGATCTTGCGGATCTTCTCCTCGGGCATCTCCATCTTCACGGCCAGCGTGGCCGGATCGGGCTCCTGTCCCGTCTCCTGCAGGATCTGCCGCGAGATGCGGTTCATCTTGTTGATCGTCTCGATCATGTGCACCGGGATGCGGATGGTGCGTGCCTGGTCGGCGATGCTGCGTGTGATCGCCTGACGGATCCACCACGTGGCGTAGGTCGAGAACTTGTAGCCGCGGCGGTATTCGAACTTGTCCACCGCCTTCATCAGGCCGATGTTGCCTTCCTGGATCAGGTCGAGGAACTGCAGGCCGCGGTTCGTGTACTTCTTGGCGATCGAGATCACGAGGCGGAGGTTGGCCTCGGTCATCTCCCGCTTGGCCTTGCGCGCCTTGGCCTCGCCCGTGGACATCTGCTTGTTGATCTCCTTCAGGTCCTTCAAGGGGATCATCACGCGCGTTTGCAGGTCGAGGAGCTTCTGCTGCTGCTCGACGATCGCCTGCCGGTACTTGGCGAGCTGCTCGCTGTAGCCGTGATGCGCGGCGACCTCGCGGTCGATCCAGCGCAGCGACGTCTCGTTGGCGGGGAAGGCCTTGATGAAGTCGGGGCGCGGCATGCCGCCCTTGTTGACCACGAGGTCCTGGATCTTGCGCTCGATCTGGCGGATGTTGTCGACTTCGGTACGCACCGAGTCGCAAAGACGCTCGACCTGGCGCGCAGAGAAGCGGATCTGCATGAGCTCGGCGCTGATCTTCTTCTGGAGGTCCAGGTATTTGGGCGCCTTGTGGCCTTCCTTCTGGAGCACGGCGAGCATGCGCAGGAAATGCTTGCGGATGACCGCGAAGTGCTCCATCGCGGCGAGCTTGAGTCGCTCGAGGTTCTCGCTCTGGATCGCGCCCGCGTCGCTTTCCTCTTCCTCTTCCTCCTCCTCGGACTCGGACGAGGCATCTTCCATCGTGGTGGCGAGCTCCTCGTTGAAGTCCATGAGGCCGTCGACGAGGTCGTCGATCTTGAGTTCGTCCCTGGCGATGCGGTCCGCCATGTCGAGGATCTGCTGCACGGTCATGGGGCAGGCGCTGATGGCCTGGATCATGTGCTTCAGGCCGTCCTCGATGCGCTTGGCGATCTCGATCTCGCCCTCGCGCGTGAGCAGCTCCACGGAACCCATCTCGCGCATGTACATGCGCACGGGATCGGTCGTGCGCCCGAACTCGCTGTCGAGCGTCGAGGCTGCGGCCTCGGCTTCCTCCTCGACGTCCTCGGCGGGCACGGTGGCCGGGACCTCGGCCATCAGCAGCGTGTCGGCGTCAGGGGCGGCGTCGTAAACCTGAATGCCCATGTCGCCGATCATCGAGATGACGCCCTCGATCTGCTCGGCGTCGAGGATGTCGTCGGGCAGGTGGTCGTTGATCTCGGCGTAGGTCAGGTAGCCGCGCTCCTTGCCGAGCACGATGAGCGTCTTCAGGCGCCGCTTGCGGGCCTCGACGTCGGCAGGGGTCAGCTCGCGCGGCGACGCGTCGGCCTGCTTGCCCTTGCCCTTCTTGCCGGCGGCGTCCTCGGCACGCTTGCCCGCGAGCTTGGCCGCGATCTCGCTGGCGGTCGGCTTGTGCGGTGCCGTTCCGTTGGTTCCCGCCGGAGGGATACCCTTGGCCGGCACGGCGGCGGATCTGGACGACTCGGCCTTGCCCGCCGCAGGCTTGCCCGCGACGACAGGCTTGGGCGCTGCCACCGGCTTGACCGCCGCCGGCTTGGCCGGCGCGGTCCTGGCTCCCGCGGACTTGCCGGGCACGGACTTGACCTGTGCCGCCTTCGATGCGGCAAGCGCAATCTTCCCCGCGGGCGCGGCAGTCCTCGCCGACGGAGCGACGAGCTTGGCATTGGTGACCTTGGCACTGGCGGCCTTGAGCTGCAACTTCGCCGGTTTGGGAGCCACCTTCGCTACGGCCTTGCCAGTCGGCTTGGTCGCAGGCTTCCTCGCGGCGGGCTTGGCGGCCCCGACCTTCTTGACCGGCTTCTTGGCACTGCCCGACCCGGCAGCCCGGGAGGCCGGCTTGGCTGGCGCCTGCCGCATGGGCTTCCTTGCCGTGACCGTGCCGCCGGCGCGGGCTTTCGAGGCAGCGCCACCCGACTTGGCCTTGGGCTTCGGCGGGGTCTTGCGGGCGGGTTTGACGGGCTTGGTGGCCATGATCATCCTTGTTCGGAAACGGGGCTGCGGTCGTCGACGGGTGAAGCGCAGGCGGCCATCCATCGCCAGGTTCGCGATGAGATGTTGTTTTTGTTGCTTTTCCCCCTCTTCATCGCGCTAGATGGGGCCGGCGGGGAAAACCTCAAATTATACCATTGGAGGCCCTCCCGGGCCATGCGCGTCCGGCGGCTCGATCTGGGTCTTCGCCACTGTGCCTTGCCGGGCGCGATGGATGTACTCGAGCTGGGCCAGTCGCCGCATCTCGTCCGTCGGCAACGCTGCCATCCCGGCAGGCGGCGCCGGCCGGCCCTCGAGGCGCGCCCGGTGCCACCATCGGGCGAGCCCGCCACGAATCTCGGCCTCCAGCGCCGCGTCGTCCATGGGCTCACCTTCCACTGCGGCCAGGATCGACGCGAAGAGGTCGGAGTGCGCCGTCCCGTCGAAAGCCTGCAGCACAGCGGCGGTCGTAGGCGGGTGCTCACTTTCGGCGCAGAACCTTACCAACGCGGTGAGCGCGGCGCTCTCGGGGGTGCTTTCGTCGGGCGCCGGGAACTCCAGACTGCGGGCGAGCGACGGCAGGAGCACGAGACCGCGCACGAACTGCCGCACCAGGGACGGCGGTCGCCGCACGGGTGAGCGGACGCCGTTGCCGCGGGCCGGACGCGATCCGGGCAGGCTCGCAGCGCTGCCGGCTGGTCCCGACGAGCGCTCCGCGGCGGACGCGACGGCAAGCAGACCGCGCGCCTCGTCTTCGTCGAGGCCGGCGACGGCGGCGAGGCGCTTGCGCAGGAGGGTCGCCAGCACCGGTGCCGTGATCTGCGCGAGATACGGGCGCGCGGCGGCGATCAGCGCGGCGCGGCCCTCGAAGGAATCCGGCGGATTGCGCGCGACGAGTTCGGACAGCAGGAATTCGGACAAGGGCACCGCCTTGTCGGCGGCGGCCTCGAAGGCATCCTTGCCGCGGCGGCGAACGAAGTCATCGGGGTCCTCTCCGTCAGGCAGGAACAGGAAGAGGGCGTTGTTGCCGTCGGCCAGGACCGGCAGCGTGTTCTCGAGCGCACGCCAGGCGGCCTTTCGCCCGGCGCCGTCGCCGTCGAAGCAGAACACGACGGTGTCAGCGAGTCGAAAGAGCTTCTGCGCATGCGCCGGCGTGGTCGAGGTGCCCAGGGTGGCGACCGCGTAACCGACGCCGTGCTGCGCGAGCGCCACCACGTCCATGTACCCCTCCACGACCACGACACGGCCGGCTTCGCGTATGGCTGCTCGCGCAAGATAAAGGCCGTAGAGCTCTTTTCCTTTGGAGAAGACTGCCGTTTCAGGGGAATTGAGATATTTTGGCTCCCCAGCGCCGAGCACCCGGCCGCCGAAGCCGATGACCCGTCCACGGCCGTCGTGGATGGGGAAGACGACGCGGTCGCGGAACCGGTCGTAGCGCTTGTCACCGTCGCCGGTGATGACGAGGCCGGCTGCTTCGAGGGCCGGATCGTCGTACCTCGGAAACGCTGCCGCCAGGCCCTGCCAGGCGTCGGGGGCATAGCCGATGCCGAAGCGCGCGGCGATCTCGCCGGTGAGACCGCGGGCCTTCAGGTAAGCGATGGCGGACGGGGCATCCTTGAGCGTGGCGCGATAATGGCGCGCCGCCGTCAGGAGGATTGCATTGAGGTCGGCGCTTTCCTCCCGGCGCTCGCGCTCTCCAGGACGCTCGGTGCGCGGCACCTCGAGGCCCGCGTCGCGCGCGAGTTCCTCCACTGCCTCGGGGAACGACTTGCCGCCGTACTCCATCAGGAAGCCGATGGCCGTGCCGTGGGCCCCGCAGCCGAAGCAGTGATAGAACTGCTTGCCGGGACTCACGGAGAAGGAGGGCGTCTTTTCGCTGTGGAAGGGGCAGCACGCAACGTAGTTCGCCCCCGCCTTGCGCAGCGGGACGTGGCGGTCGATCACTTCGACCACATCCACGCGGGAGAGGAGCGTCTGGATGAAGTCGTCGGGAATCATTGCTGGTCGGAAAATCGCGGCGGCGCGAAGCCGTCGCTTGCCGGTGCGGAACCGGCCGCGGAGGCACCTGCGGCGGGGAATCCTTGGATTATAGGCAAGCGTTGCGCGAGCGAAAGGCCGCAAATCCCGCGCCAGCCCGGGCGCGACGGACGGGCAAGGGCCGGGGCCTTCGCTCGGGACCGCGAAGCCCGCGCTACGGGGCGAGACGGCCCAGGGCCGGGGCCTTCGCTCTGGAACGCGGCCCGCGCTACGGGGCGAGACGGGCCTTCACCTGCGCCGATACGGCCGACATGTCGGCGCGTCCGGCGAGCCTGCCCTTCAGGAGGCCCATGACCTTGCCCATCCCGGCCGCACCGGAAGCCCCCGTCTCGGCGATCGCGGCCGCGACCGCGGCGTCGATCTCGTCGGCGGTCATCTGACGGGGCTGGTAGGCCTGGAGCACGACGAGTTCGCCCTCCTCGACGGCCACGAGGTCAGGACGGTTGCCCGCCTTGAACTGCGCGATCGAGTCGCGCCGCTGCTTGACCATCTTCTCGATCACGGCGAGTACGTCGGCATCGGCGAGTTCCTTGCGCTCGTCGACCTCGCGCTGCTTGATGGCGGCGAGGAGCAGGCGGATCGTGGAGAGGCGCGCGGTGTCCCTGGCGCGCATCGCGTCCTTCATGTCGTCGGTGATGCGGGCTTTGAGGGTCATGGGCTGGCAAGCGAGGGTGGACGGGATCCGGAGGGGCATCGCGCGTGCCGCCGGCGGCCGGAAACGAAAAAGGGGCGAACGCATCGCCCCTTCCTTCACCTGCCGCCGTTGGCGGCGGCTCGATCAGAACAGCTTGGGCGGCAACTGCTGGCTGCGGATGCGCTTGTAGTGGCGCTTGACCGCGGCGGCCTTCTTGCGCTTGCGCTCCGCCGTGGGCTTCTCGTAGAACTCGCGGGCGCGCAGCTCGGTCAGAAGACCGGTCTTCTCGATGGTGCGCTTGAAACGGCGGAGGGCGGCCTCGAAGGGCTCGTTCTCGCGAACTCGGACGCTCGGCATGTGCGGCTTTCCTGCTTTCCTTGGGAGGTTGGGTGCGAACGCGCCGGGCCTTGGGGTGCTCGCCCTGGATACACTGGCGCCGGCATCGGGCGGAAGCGTGATCGGGCGGGAGCGTGGCGAGCCTGGTAAGAGCCCCTCGGGGCGGCGCGACGTAACCTGCAATACTACTTCGTTTTCGGGGATAGGGCAATACAGAGCCTCGTCCAATGGCATATGAGGCTGAACGGGGGTCCGGATCCGGGCGGCGGCTGGCAGCCACGAGGCTCCGGACTGCATGACCGGCACCCATCGCCCCAGCCCTTCAGGACCATGCGCATCCTCGGCATCGAGACTTCTTGCGACGAGACAGGCGTGGCGGTGTACGACACCGACGCCGGGCTCGTCGCGCACGCCCTGCACTCGCAGGTGGCGATGCATCGCAACTACGGCGGCGTCGTGCCCGAACTCGCGTCGCGCGATCATGTGCAGCGCGTGGTGCCGCTGGTGCGGCAGGTGCTGGCGGATGCGGGGCTCGTCCTGGCTGACCTCGACGGCATCGCCTATACCCAGGGACCCGGGCTGGCGGGAGCGCTGCTCGTCGGCGCGAGCGTGGCGACGTCGTTGGCGTATGCGCTGCGCATCCCGGTCGTGCCGGTGCATCACCTCGAGGGCCACCTGCTGTCGCCGCTGCTCGCTTCGCCGCGGCCTGCGTTTCCTTTCGTGGCGCTGCTGGTGTCGGGCGGGCACAGCCAGCTCTTCGACGTGACGGGTGTGGGCGAGTATCGCCTCCTCGGCGACACGCAGGACGACGCGGCGGGCGAGGCCTTCGACAAGACGGCCAAGCTCCTCGGCCTGCCGTATCCCGGGGGGCCCGCGCTGTCGCGACTTGCCGCCGGCGGAACGCCGGGCGCGGTACGCCTGCCGCGTCCCATGCTCACCTCGGGGGATCTCGACTTCAGCTTCTCCGGTCTGAAGACCGCCGTGCTCACGCTGGCGAAAAAGGAGGCGCGAGGTGGCGCGACCGAGGATCTGCCGGAACCGCGCAAGGCCGACATCGCGCGCGAGATCGAGAGCGCCATCGTGGACGTGCTCGCCTCCAAGGCGATCGCGGCACTCGATGCGGTCGCCCGCAAGCGTCTCGTGGTGGCCGGCGGTGTGGGTGCCAATCGTGTGTTGCGCGAGCGCCTGCACGCCGCCGCCGCGGTGCGCGGCGGCGAGGTGTTCTTTCCCGACCTCGCTTTCTGCACGGACAACGGCGCGATGATCGCGCTTGCCGGTGCGCTGAGGCTCGCCAGGGACGGCGTCGCCGGACGGGCCTTCGAGGTGCGGCCGCGTTGGCCGCTTGCTTCGCTTACGCCAGGAAGTCCGCCACCCGCCGTGTGAACTCGTCGGGGACCTCGATGGGGAAGGAGTGCGCCGCACCGTCGAGGGCCGCGAACGTCGCGTGAGGCATCGCAGCGGCGAAGGCGGCGCTGTCGTGGATCGTGAAGAGAAGGTCCTGCGTTCCGGCGAGCACCAGGGCCCGCGCCCGTATCGCCGCCACGCGCGTGCGGCTGTCGAACGCGGCGACGGCCGTGACCTGCTGCGCCAATGCGCGCGACGTTTGCTGGTAGGGATAGATCGCCGCGAGTTCCACGAGTGCCGCGAGGCTGCTCGCATTGGCGAGGAATCGCGGTGAGAGCACCCAGTGGAAGAGGTTGCGGAACCAGAGCCTGCGCTCGATCACCGGATAGAGGGCGGCCCAGGTGGCGAAAAGATCGTTGTTGCGCCCACCGGCGTGCGGCGCCGTCGCGGCGAGCACGAGGCGATCGACCGCGTCCGGATGACGGAGCGCGCATTCCTGCGCGATCATCCCGCCCATCGAGTGGCCGACGATGGATACACGGTGGTGCCCCAGGTGCCGCACGACCGCCATGCAATCGTCGGCCATGGCGGCGATGGTGCCGGGAAGGTCGATGGGCGCCGTCCGTCCAGCACCGCGATTGTCGATCGTGATCAGGCGGAAGCGCGCGCCAAGCATCCGCAATGAGGGTGCGTAGAAGGCGCTGTCGGCGGCGAGGCCCGCGACCAGCAGCACGGGTGGGCCATCGCCGCTGATGTCGTAGTGGAGTTCGACGCCGTCGTGGCCGAGCGTGGGCATTCGTCAGCGGCCGATCACGCGCTCGCTTCCCTGCACGAGCTGGCGGATGTTGGCGCGATGCCGCCAGAAGAGCAGGGCGCTGATCGCGACCAGCGCCCACGCCACGAAGGCGTTGCCGAAGAACCAGAAGCCGCCGACCGGCAGCAGGGCCGCCGCGGTGAGACCCGCCAGCGACGAGATCCTGAAGCCGAAGGCCATCACTGCCCACACCGCGAGCAGCCCCAGGCCGAAGGGCCAGTGGAGAGCGAACACGATGCCTGCCGCCGTGGCGATGCCCTTGCCCCCGCGAAAGCGGTAGAAGACGGGGTACAGATGGCCGAGGAACACGGCGAGGGCGGCGGCGGGCACGGTCCAGTCCGGCGCGCCGGCGCGCGCGGCCACGACCTGCGCCAGAAAGACGCCGAGCCAGCCCTTGGCGGCGTCGCCCAGAAGCGTGAGCATCGCTGCCTTGCGGTTGCCGGTGCGCAGCACGTTCGTCGCCCCCGGATTGCCGGAGCCGTACTCGTGCGGATCGGGCAATCCGAATGCGCGCGACACCACCATCGCGAACGATACCGAGCCGATGAGATAGGCGCCGACGATGACGAGGAGGGCTGTGGGCAATGTCAAGGCGCGGGCTTGCGCGCGCTAGAATCGGTGAGGCGATAGGGTATCAGTCATCGGGTATCAGGTATCAGGCATCTACACGACATGGACAGCATCCTCATCCACGACATGCGCGTCGAGGCGCGCATCGGCGTCTACGAGTGGGAGAAGCACCTTCCCCAGACCGTGCGCCTCGACCTCGTCATCGCCGTGCCGTCGCCGCTGCCGTTCCAGACGGGGCGCATCGCCGATGCGCTCGACTACGCGAGCGTGGTGGCGCGGATCAGGGCGTTTGCCGCCGATGCGCCACCACCCCTCGTCGAGCGCTTCGCCGAGAAGGTGGCGCAGATCGTGCTGGCCGAGTTCGGTGCGCCGTGGGTGAAGGTGCGCGTGGCGAAGCTCGGCGTGATCGCTGGCGTGCGTGAGATCGGCATCGAGATCGAGCGGGGGACGCGGCCGGGATGACGCGACCGCTTGCCCCGGACGCACCCAGGGTCAGGCCTCGACGTCCACCAGCACCGGCCGGAGCACGCGCACGAGCTCCGCGGGCGCCATGCCCACGAGGTAACCGCGCTTGCCGCCGTTGACGTAGATGCGCGGCAAGTCGGCGATCGTGCGCTGCATGTACACGGGCATGGCGCGTCGCGTGCCGAAGGGGCTCGTGCCGCCGACCTGGTAGCCGGAGTGCCGGTCGGCCGTGGCGGGGTCGCAGGGGGAGATCGTCTTGATGCCGAGATGGCGTGCGAGATTCCTGGTGGACACCTCGCGGTCGCCGTGCATCAGCACGATCAGCGGCTTCTTCGCGTCGTCCTCCATCACGAGCGTCTTGATGACGGCGTGCTCGTCCACACCGAGCTCGCGCGCCGATACGGCCGTGCCGCCACGCTCCTCGTATTCGTAGGGGTGGTGCGTGAACTCGACGTCGTGCTCGCGCAGCACGCGCACGGCATGGGTAACGGGGTGCTTCTCTTTCATGCGCAGGCGACGACCGGAGCCGAGCAGGCGTCGGCCCAATGAATGCCGAAGGGCAGGTATGGCTCGTCGGCGAGGCGCACGCGAGCGAAGCCCGCAGCGAGGAGATCGCGCTCCAGCGCGCGCCGGCTGAATACGCGCATCTCGAGCGTCGAGCCGGGGCCGCCGTGGAAGACAGGATCAGCGAACCTCTGCACCACGCCTTCGCGGGTGCGGTTGACGAGCGTGAAGCCGCCGGACGCTTCGTGGACCTCGTAGTCGTGAAGATCGGGGTAGTGCTCGACGGTCTCGTCGGCGAGCGTGAACGGAACCGTGAGGATCAGCTTGCCGCCGGGCTTCAGCATGCGTCGCGCGTTGACGAAGGCGTCCATGACCGGCGGTCGCACGTGCTCGAACACGTCGCTGCTGGTGATGAAGTCGTAGCGGCCGACGTGCTCGTCGCCGACGTCCGTGACGTCGAGCCGCGGATCGGTGTGATAGTACGTGTTGACGTAGCCGAACTTGCGCGCGAGGCGGTGGGCATAGGACCACGCGTCGGACAGGCCCACGCCGGCGATGTCGGGGCGGCGCTGCATCGCGTGGAGCGCGACGGGGTGGCCCAGCATCTCGCGGGTCACGAGATGCACCATGGCGCGGAAGCGCACGCTCGACCCGCAATGCGTGCAGGTGACGCGTTCGCGGGTGAGCTCTTGAAGCGTGCTGCCGTTGCCGGCGCCGCAGACGTTGCAGCGGAAGGGGATGCGTGCACCGGGCCGGACGCGCGCAGGATCGCCGCCGCCGCCGTCGCGCCAGCGCTGCCACGCGAGCACGCGCATCGCGGCGCGGTCGGCGGCGAGCCGTGCGAGCGCGAGCGGTGAGCGGCGGGGGCGCTGCGAGGTCGAGAGGGTGGCGGGCACGGCGAGGCGATTGTAAACCGCGCCCGCCGCGCCACCGGGACCCCTCGCTGCGCGACGCGGCGAATGGGCAACGGACCTGGTCCCGGGTGGCGGAGACCTCCAAACGGCGGTCGGCCGCCGTCGCGGCTACCCGCGTGGATGGTGCTGTGCGTGCAGCGCCTTCAGGCGCTCGCGCGCCACGTGCGTGTAGATCGTGGTGGTCCCGATGTCGGCGTGTCCGAGCAGCAGTTGCACCACGCGCAGGTCGGCGCCGTGGTTGAGCAGGTGTGTGGCAAAGGCGTGCCGCAGCACGTGCGGCGAGAGCGCGGTGCTGGCGATGCCGGCGCGCACGGCGTAGCGCTTGACCAGTGCCCAGAACGCCTGCCGGGTCATGGGTGCGTGGCGCGCCGTCAGGAAGAGATGGTCGGTGCGCGCGGCGCCGGCGAGCTCGGCGCGTGCCTCCTTGCGATAGCGCTCGATCCACGCGACGGCCTCGTCGCCGAGCGGCACCAGGCGCTCCTTGCTGCCCTTGCCGAGCACGCGCACCACGCCCACGTCGAGCGATACCTGCGGGAGCGTGAGCCCCACGAGCTCCGATACGCGGAGGCCGGTCGCGTAGAGCGTCTCCAGCATGGCGCGGTCGCGCAGGCCGAGCGGGGTGGCGACGTCGGGCGCCGTCAGCAGCGCTTCGACCTGCTTCTCCGACAGCAGCTTCGGAAGGCGTCGCGGCCTGCGCGGCGCACGCACGCGGACCGTGGGATCCTCGCGCACCGCATTGCCTTCGAGCTGCAGCCGATAGAAGCGCTTCAGCGCCGACAGGCGCCGCGCCACGGAGGATGCCTTGGCCTTGGCTTCGAACTGGTGCGCGAGCCAGGCCTCGACGTCGCTCCTGGTCGCTTCGAGCAGGCCGCGCGTGCCGAGCCAGCGTGCCCAGGCATCGAGGTCGCGACGGTAACTCGCGAGCGAGTTCGCGGCGAGGCCGTCGCGCAGCCAGAGCTGGTCGCAGAAGGCGTCGATGAGCTGGTCCCGCAGCGATCCAGCGGCGCTGGCGGATGTCATGGGGGGCGCGATGTCGCGGGGGCAGCGAACGCGGGCACAGGCGGTGCGATGCCTGCTGCGGGTGGCGCGATGCTGCCTGCGGGTGGCGCGACGCTCGCAGGAGCAGCGACGACGTCCCGGGACAGCGCGCTCACGGAGCCGCGCGTGATCGGTCCGGTGACCGTCACCCGCGTCCCGACCAGCGGCAGGAGCTGGTCGCGCACGCGCGGCTCGACGCCGTCGGCGAGGATGTCGCGCATCCACTGCCCCTGGCGGGCGCGCACGTACAGCGAAATCGAAACGCGACGATCGTCGGCTTCGACGAGTTCGAACCGGCGCAACGGTGCATGGTAGACGAGCACGCCGGTGACGCGTGCGATCGCTCCGGTGTCGCCATCCCGCATGGTCCCGAAGTCGCGCGGCGTCATGGCTCGCGTCGGTACCGGCGTGTCGCCCGGGAGCCTCGCGGCGATGACGGCGCCGGCGGGAGTAAGGCCGTTGGCGGCATCGACCAGCAGCGCGACGCCGACGGCGAGCGGGGCGGCGAGCCACCACGTCCATCGGACGGCCGGCAGCCTGCGCTGGCGCTTGCGCACCGCCATGGCCACCGCGAGGCTTCCGACGAGCGCGAACGCGAGCGTGGGAACGGTGTTCGCCGCGACCATGCGCACGACCACCCACATCGAGGCGATCGCCTGCGCCGCATCGCCGAATCCCAGGAAGTACACCGGCACGAGGAGTGCGAACAGCAAGTAGCTCACGACCGCCAGGAGCAGGTACCACGCGATGCAGGCGGGGTAGAACGCAGCGATCGCCGCCACGATGGCGGGAACGACGGATGGCGACGCTGCTGCTGCGGCGCGGCTCGTGGCCACCTCAGGCTCCGAACCGGTATCCCTCGTGCACGAGGAGCCAGCGCTTGACGGCGAGCGGGTCGCCCTCGTGCGTATTCATGAAGCCGCCGAGCGTGCCCTGCGCGCCCACCACGCGATGACAGGGGACGATGAGCGCGATGGGATTGGCGCCGCAGGCTTGCCCCACCGCGCGCGGCGCGCTGCGGATCAGGCGTGCGACCTCGCCATAGGTTCGCGATTGGCCCGCGGGAATCTGCGACAGCGTCTTCCACACCCGATGCTGGAAGGGTGTGCCGCGCGGGGCGAGCGGCACGGTGAAGCGGAACGCGGGGTCGTGCAGGTAGTGCCCAACCTCGCGTGCGGCCTGCGCGGTGATCCGGTCCGCCGGCGCCTTGGCTTGCGTGCTCTTGGGCAGGAATGCCACGCGGGTGAGGGCGCGCCCGTCGCTCACGAGCTCGAGGACCCCGAAGGGGACGCGGATGCGCGCGACGTGCTCCTCGCCAACACGCTCTTCGATGCTCATGGAGCTACGATATCATCACCAGCGCCTCGAAAGCATGAATACGATGGCGAGATACGAAGTCCGCTCCTGAGCGCCCGGACCGAACGGCAACTCGGGATTGTCGTAGGTTACGCGCTTGGGAGCGAGATACTCGAGGGCTCCGGATACCCGCCAGCCGTCGCCGAGCTCCTTCGCGAGTCCTGCGGTCAAGTGGAGCTCCCCGATCGTCGCCAGGAGCGGGTTCAGCGTCTGTGACGGAATCGGGTTGCGGCCATAGTTCACTCCGCCGTAGAGGTTCGTCATGTCATCCGTTGCGTAGGCCACACCTGCCGCAATGACCGTCTGGTCGTGCCACCCGAGCGAGCTCGTGCTCGCGATCGTCGGCGGTGCGAGCGGATTGCTCGGGTTCGACGCGGTGAGCGTCTGCGTCTGCATCGCGCGGCTGTAGTTCAGCCACATCAGGTCGACGGCGACGAGCAGCTTGGGGGTTGCCTGCCAGGCGACTCCGGCAGCCACCTCTTCGGGAAGTGCGAGCCCGCGCAGCTCGACATCGCGATAGGTGACGCGTCCGAGTCCCGCCGCCGACATGTTGACGACGAGCTCACCGTTGTCGAACGGGATCGCCATCTGCGGCGAATACGTCAGCCCGAGGGAAAGATCGGACCGGGGCTTGTACAGTGCGCCCACCTTGACGCCGACGCGCACCGACCAGGCGTCGTCGATCTCCGTCCCGAAAAAGAACCGCGTGGAATCGGCGGCGTCGAGGAAGGACGTATTCGGGAACACACGCTGCTGCAACGATGCGTAATGGATGTTGACGGCAGCGCCGAGCGCGAGATGCTCGCTCGCCTGCCACGCAATGCCTGGCGTCACTTTCAGCACGCCGAACTGCGCGCGCAGCGTGTCGGTCCCGCCGAACGGCGTGTTGAGGCCGTTGTACACGCTTCCCGCACCCGCCTGTGCGAAGAGCCCGATGCCCAACGTGGCGCCGGTGCCGTCGATTCGCTTCGACAGTCCGGCGCCCCCGATCGGAGCGGCCCAGTTGTCGACCTGTTGGTCGTTGCCGAATTGATCGGCATGTGCGACATCGAGCGCGAAAGCCGTCGCGAAGAAGCCGTCGTGCGCCCAGCCGGGCAACTGGGAGAGTCCTGCGGGATTGGTGCTGAGCGCCGTGGTGTCGCGCGCGACCGCGACGTCCGCCCCGCCCATGCCTACCGATTCGGCGCCCGTCCCGATGAGCACGATTCCATTGTTCGCAAGCGCTGGACGAGACAGCGCCATCACGCCGAGCAGGAGCAGGCTCCGCAACCACGACAGTTCCCGCGGCATCGCGTTCCCCTTGCCGATCGTCGGATCGGCGCCGTTGTCGCCGAGGAGCATAGCGAACGCCGCCATCCCGTGGCAAGGGACTGGCGAGCCTGCGCTCACGATGCGAGCAACTGCCGGTGCACGCGTTCAGTCTCGTCGGTCGGCGCCACGCCGAGCGTGACCGACAGGACCTGCCTGCAGCGGCGGAATACTTCGAGCGCTTCGGCGCGCTGTCCCAGGGCCTGCAGGCAGATCATTTGCCGCCGATAGAATGACTCCGCGAGAGGATCGAGCTCGACCACGCGTTGGTAGAGCTCGAACGCGCGCGTCCACTGCTGGCGGATCTCCCAATGCTCGCCCAGGCGCAGCGCAAACCGCTGGAAGCGTCCGGTGAGGCGATTCCTGAAGGGGATCTGCCACGCCTCCTCGGGGTCGCCGGCCAGGAAGTGACCTCGGTAGAGGCGCAGTACCTGCGGTGCGGCCGCTTCCAGCCGCGCAATGTCAGGTTGCGGGCCATTGCTTGCGCCCATCAGCGGTGCGAGCGCGAGTTCGAGCGCCCACGCGTCGACCCACACGCTCCGCGGATCGAGCGTCACATGCCGATCGGCCACCTGAACGGCGTCATCCGACCCAAGCAGCTTGCGCAACCGATGCACGGTGATATCGAAGGCCTTGTGCCCGTCGCCGTCTGCCGTTTCCGGCCACAGGATGTCGACGAGCTTGTACGCGGGCACGTCGCGTCCCCCCAGCGCGATCAGCGCCTTCGCCAGCGCCATGGGCTTGTGCTGGGCCTTCCCTTCGAAGCGCAGGACGTCGTCGTTGACGCGCACCTCGAAGCGGCCGAGGGTGTGGAACCTTACCGGCCACGGCCAGATCTCGAGCGGCGTCTCCGGCGTCAGTTGCCGCCGCGCGATCAGGTATCGCACGTAGTCGGCCTCGATATCGTGCTCCAGCGCGAAGGCGCCCAGCCTCGCCATCATCCTGCCGTACCAGTTGAAGGTCGTGACATAGCCGTTCGTGCGTGCCAGAAGGAAGGCCTCGCGCAAGGCGACGGTACAGCGCGCGTCATCCTGTTCCTTCAAGGCGCCGTAGGCATCGACCAGCAACGCATTGAACTCGATCACCGGGCTCACCACGCCGCCAAACGTGGCGCGATAACGGGCCACCCACTCCTTCGCCTGCGCATGGTCCGCGAGTTCGATCGACACCTCGGCCAGCATCAGCACGTGATAGCTCTCGGTGAAGTTCGCTCCGGCACGCCCGGCAAGCTCGTGCGCGGTTTCCACCTCCTGCTGGGCGAGCACGAACCTGCCCTCCAGCAAGGCGAGCCAACCCTTGACGAGATGAAAGTGCGCCACGTCCATGCCGCGTCCCGCGGTGAGCGCGGCTTCGAGCTTGCCGAGCGTCGACGCAACGGCCTTGTACTCCCCGCGGTCGAGCTTGTGCCAGCATTCTGCCGCGTGCATCCAGAACCCGATGTAGTCGAGACCGTGTTCTTCGACGAGCGCGAATGCCTGGGCGAAAAGCGCTGCACCGCCTTCGTGATCCGCACGCGCGTACGCGGCATAGGCGAGCGACATGGCGCTGAAGATTCGACTGGCCGGCGGTATGTCCTTGTGCGCGAGCAGGGGGCGGGCGATCGCCGAGGTGCGTTGCGCAAGCTCCGCATGCCCCAGCCATCCGAAGTGATGGCTCAGGGCCGCTGCTGCCAGGAGCCGCTGGGTCGGGGCGATCGCGCTCTCGGCGAGGGCGAGCAGGCGCTCGGCGTACCTGCCAAGCTCGGCGTGCCAGGGCGCGTGGAACGTCAAGGCCTGCACCAGGCTCGACAGCACTCGAGCCTCGGTCGTTGCGTCGGGGAATGGCTCGCCTCGGCTGAGCGGGGCTTCCAGCGCCTCGATCCAGCGGTCGAGGGAACGGAAGTCGGACCAGAGGATGAACTCGACCTCGATGCGGGTTGCGGCAGCGAGCATCTGCCCCAGTCCATTCCGGATGCGGCTGAACTCCTCATGCGCCCGCTCGAGGGTCGCAGCCGCCGCCAGCGGATCGACCGCCATTTGACTGGCGCCGAGCCAATACGAGAGCCATGGCGCGGTCCTGGCCACCTCCGGTGGGATCGCCGCGATGCGCGCTTGCAGTGTCTGCCATCGCCCCTGCGATAGCAGGCTTGGTGCGCTGGCAAGCGTGAGGTCGACGACCCGCGTCCAGTCGCCGGCCTCACCATAGAGAGCGGTTGCCTCTTCGGGCTCGTCGTGCTCGGCCAGGGCATCGGCCGTGCGCCGGATGCGCTCGATCCGTTCCACCGGCGAGTCGCGCCGGCTGACGAGATCGAGGAGGAAATCGCGAAACAGCGGATGCGCCCGATGGCGAAGTTCGCCGACGCTCCTGCAGTGGATGAAGCAGTTTTGCTCGTGGAGCTCGCGCAGCAACTGTCCGGCATTCTCGTGGCCGCTCAGGCGCGCAGCGATGCGTCCGGTCATGCTCGAGAGATGGACGCAGTCGAGCAGGACGTCGCGTGCCGCCGAGGAAACCGAGCGGGCGAATACGTCGGAGAAATAGTCGAAGAGAAGCCGGGACGATGGCGAGATCGCGGCGGTGGCGGCAGTCGCCTTCGGCTGCTGATCGAGCAGGAGGAGGAGCCCCGCAACCCAGCCATCGGATCGTTGGTGCGCCGACCGGATGATGGCGTCGTCGGTGACTTGCCTTCTCCGCGCGATGTGTGCCGCCTCCTCTTCCGTCAGGCGCAGGTCATCCCAGCCGAGCGGTACGATCGCCTGATTGGCGGTCATGCGCGCAAATTCCGACGGAGGCTCGGCGCGGCTTGCCACCACGCAACGCACGCCGTCGGGGAGTTCGGCCAGCGCGCACGCGAGCACGTCGTGCAACGGGGCGCCCGGCGGCACGTCGTGATAGTCGTCGAATGCGAGCAACGAAGGTCGGGGAAGGCGGGCGAACAGATCCCGGAAGTACCGTCGCGCAAAGCCCATGAGATCGGGCAGGTACTCGGGGACCAGGATCGGCAGTGCTTCCGCCCGCTGGCGTCCGCGGGAGAAGCCCTGCGCCGCGATGCCGAGGTAGTGGAAGAAACTCGCGACGTCGGCGTCTCCGCCGTCGAGGTGATACCAGAGCGTTGCGGCGTTCCTGGCGTCGGCATAACCGGCCAGAAGGGTGGTCTTGCCGGCGCCAGGCGGGCCGGTCACCCATACGGTCGAACGCGCGAGGCGATCATCGAGGAGCCGAACCAGTCGCGCGCAGTCGACGCCCGCGAGGAGCTTGGGACGCGTCAGCTTGGCCAGCGCAACGGGCTTTCCCGGCATGGACGTACCCCGGCGAGAGGCGATGATCCACGGACCCGAGCCCAACATCGGGTGCGGACCATTGTATTCCGCGCAAGCCCTGACGGGATGCGGAATATTCCCACTTGCCGGGCAGCCGGTACGTCGAGCGGATTACCTTTCCGGAGTACGTGCGCCGATCGTCGCGGCGGCCTCCCGCGACGACCGCCCCCAATTCGAGTCAGTAGCCGGTCACGGTGAGCAGGTAGGTCACACTCTGTTTCCAAGTCGGTGAGCCGAAGTGGATCGTGTGCTGCCCGGGCGCCAGCGGCTTCAGCAGGAGCCAATAGCCCAGCGAGACCCCCATTTGCCGGGACCCGGTGATGCAAGGATCCCAGGTGCTGGCCGCCGGATCCGCGCGGAACGTGAACAGATCGGACGTGATGCGATAGGACGCGAGGTTACGCACCCTGACGCCGTCAACTTCAGCGAACAGGTCCGCGAGCGGCGGGAGGAACTCGTTACCCGTGCGCACCAGGAACTCCTCGAGGGATTCGTCCGGCTCGGGCTCGAACCCGAACGACGGCGGGCAAGGATAGTCGTTGAGGGCATTGGCGATCGGAAAGAACAGGAACTTGCCCGTCGGCACGACGCCGGTACGTGTGGCGCAGCCATTGTTGGCACCCGCCAGGAACCAGACAGACCCCGATTGACCGGCGCTCAAATCGACCGGACCTCCGGTGTTGAAGAACGGAACCCGCGCTGCGGGAAACGCAAGCGCCCACCGCCACCAGCTCTCGCTCAAATCACCGTACAGGAAGGGAGTCGGCGGTACGGCGATGTGATTCCCGGCCGGTCTGGTGATTCTTGTCCTCGCTTCCGTGGAGTTGCCGGCAGCGCCTGCAGGAGCGCTTGCCACCGAGTATCCGACCAGGAGCAGGATCGCCGCGAGGCCGCGTGCCAGGTTGCTTCTGAACTGGGAAGGGATCATGGCCAACTCCTATCGATGATTGGGGTTCGATTGCCGAGCGGATGACCTTGAATGCAGGTCGCGACCGGCACTGAAGAGGCGGCATGGCCACCCGCCCTCATGGCCGGCTAAAGGAGGATGACGATGGCAGTCGCGCCGCCGCCTACAGATGACCTACGAATTCCGGATGCGCCAGGGCAGCTTGCGTCGCTGCGGCTTCTCGGGGTGGAAGTGGGTTGACGGGGTAGGCAGGCGCACTCGCCACGGCGCCCGCGTTGCCGCAGCGCGGCGCGGGAAGCCCGCGCGATGGAGCCATGCCTGCCGGCGGCATGACGGCTAGAATCCCCGACGAGACTCGCGGATCGCGCCGATGTCGGGCCTTTGCGTCTTGCGTGCTCGCCTGGCGAGCATCATCCCCCTCCCTGATATCCCCAACCTGATGGCTGACAGCCGAAAGCTGACAGCCGATACCCGAGAGATGCAGTTCTGGATCGATCGCGGCGGCACCTTCACCGACATCGTCGCGCGCAGGGACGACGGCACGCTCGTCACGCACAAGCTGCTCTCGGACAATCCGGAGCGCTACGAAGATGCCGCCGTACAGGGCATCCGCGACCTCCTGGGACTCGCGCCGGACGCGCCGATCCCGGCCGCTGCGATCGAGGCGGTGAAGATGGGCACCACGGTCGCCACCAATGCGCTGCTCGAGCGCAAGGGCGAGCGCACCGTGCTGGTGATCACGCGCGGCTTCGGCGATGCGCTGCGCATCGGCTATCAGAATCGTCCGAAGCTCTTCGTGCGGCGCATCGAGCTGCCGACGATGCTGTACGAGCGGGTGATCGAGGTCGACGAGCGGATCGCGGCACGCGGCGAGATCGTGCGTCCGCTCGATCTCGCGCAGGCGGAGGCCGGGCTGCGGGCGGCGCATGCGGCCGGCATCCGGGCCGCGGCCATCGTGCTCATGCATGGTTACCGCTTTCCGGCGCACGAACAGGCGCTGGCCGACCTCGCGCGGGCCGTGGGCTTCACGCAGGTGTCGGTGTCGCACGAGGTGAGCCCGCTCATGAAGCTCGTCTCGCGCGGGGACACGACCGTGGTCGACGCCTACCTGTCGCCGATCCTGCGGCGTTACGTGGCGCGCGTGGAACGTTCGCTCGGCGGAACGGAGAGCGCGCCCGGCGAAGTCAAGCTGCAGTTCATGCAGTCGAGCGGCGGCCTTACCGATGCCCACCGTTTCCAGGGCAAGGACGCGATCCTCTCCGGCCCGGCCGGCGGCATCGTCGGCGCCGTCGAGGTGTCGCGGCTCGCCGGCTTCGATCGCATCATCGGCTTCGACATGGGCGGCACGTCGACCGACGTGACGCACTGGGCGGGGCAATACGAGCGCGCCTTCGTGACCGAGGTGGCGGGCGTGCGGTTGCGCGCGCCGATGATGAGCATCCACACCGTGGCGGCGGGCGGCGGCTCGATCTGCACGTTCGACGGCGCGCGCTTTCGCGTCGGGCCGGAATCCGCGGGCGCCAATCCCGGCCCCGCGGCGTACCGGCGCGGCGGCCCGCTCACCGTCACCGATTGCAACGTGATGG